>NZ_JBHSON010000161.1:0-15043 GCF_042656285.1 Actinomadura rugatobispora
AGCACCAAAACCGTCCGCGTCCACTTCAACAGCAACTACGGCGGCACCTACCAGGACTTCAAAGCAGGCGCCAAGGGCAACCTCAACGCCGGCCTGAAGAACCAGAACGCCTCCCACCAGTTCCTGGGTTCCACGCCGCCGACCGGGTGCAAGACCGACGGCACGCACAGCAAGCCGCCCACGACGATCCTGGTGTACCGGGTGTCCCTCAACCGCGTGGAGCGGGTGCCGTTCGAGTCCTACGTCAAGGACGTCCTGCCCAACGAGTGGGTGCCGAGCTGGCCGAGGGAGTCCCTCAGGGCTGGGGCGATGGCCGTCAAGAGCTACGGCTGGCACTGGGCGCTGCACTCGACGCGCAAGACGTCGAGCGGCCAGTGCTTCGACGTCTACGACAACACGTCGAGCCAGGTCTACAGGCCCGGCTCCGCGACGGCGTCCACGAACGCCGCGGTGGACGCGACCTGGGGCACCAGGATGACCCGCGACGGGAAGATCCTGCAGGCCCACTACTGCGCGACGACGACGGCGTGCGGCGGGTGGGTCACCGGGGACTGGATGTCGCAGTACGGCTCGCGCGACAAGGCCAACGCGGGCTCAAGCCACTCCAGCATCCTCAAGTCCTACTACAGCGGAATCGTTCTCTCCTGACCCCGCCTCCGGTTCCCCGCCGTGTCCTCCGCGGCGGGGAACCAGAGTCATTCAACGATGACCTGGAAGTTGACCGGCCGGTTTCCGGGGAAGGCGACCTTTCCCGCGGCGTCCACCATCTTGAACCGCACGTAGCACAGGCCCGGCTTCCTCGGCGTGGTGATGTCGGTCCGGATGTCGACCATCGCGCCCGGCCGCGTGTCGTTGATCGGCACGTCGGAGATGGTCTGGCACTGGTCGGCCCGCTGCGGGAGGTCAAGGCGGCGCAGCGAGTAGCCCTCCCACGGCACGGTCCCGGTGTTCTTGAGCCGCCATACCTTGGTCACGGTCGTGCCGGCGCCGACGCGCGTGCAGTCGGGCAGCGTGATGTCCGCGATGAACACGGCCTTGTCGCCCTGGTGCGCCGGTGGGGCCGGCGCCGGGTTGAACACGCGCACCGGGCAGTCGGCCGGGGAGAGCGCGGCCTTCGACGGGCCGCCGGACGGTTTCGGGCCGTCCCCTTCCTGCCCGGAGCCGCGGCTGACGGCGACCACGACCACCGTCCCCACACCGACGGCCGCCACTACGAGCGCCACCGCGGCCGGGCGGGTCAGCCTGGATCGCCCGCGGCCTCCCGGCGGCCGGCCGTCACCCGCGCTCCCGTCCGGCGGCGGCGGGGGCACGGCCGGCGAGGTCTCGCCCACCGACCGGGGCGCCTGCGCGCCGATGGCGGTGTGCAGGGCAGGACGTTCCGCGGCGGAGGCGTCGAACCCACCCGGCGAACGGGCCGCCGAGGTGCCCGCGACGGTCGCGGCCCCTTCGGCGCTCGCCGATCTGACCGTCCGGTTCGCGTTTTCCCACCGTTCCCGGTACGCGGCCGGGTCCGCTCCACACGCCTTGACGAACTCGACGGTGGTCCCCCAACTCGGGAGTTTGTTGCCCTTTGTGGCTTCATGCAATGTCGTGTGCGAGATAGCCCCTGACCTGCCGGACATCTCCCGGAAAGACGGGTTGCCCACCGATGTGCGCAGCTCACTCAGGCTCGCCGCGAAGTCCGCGATGGCCTCCGCCTGTGCACGCATGTGGTCCACCGGGTGAAGCTAACAGCGCCCACGGCCTTCACTCAAGCTCGAATCGGTATCAGCACCCACGCCCACACGAGCCGGATACGACCGCGATAACTCCCCCGAGGTGACCTGTTTCGCAGGTGCTTCAGCGGAGTTTGCGGCGTATCTGACTCGGGTTCGTTCTCCCCTTTACGGATGATCACTGGGAGTCGCTGGGGCGGCGTCCAGCGGGTCCGGGGCTAGGGTGAGCGGATGCGGTTGGTGGGACGGGACGGGCACGGGATCGAGTTGCGGATCGACGGCTACCAGTTCCCGGACGCCGAAGACGAGCGGCTCCGCACAAGCTGGCTGATGATCGCCGGGACCGCGTACGGGCCCGAGGGGTCCTGGTCGTTCCGCTGGCAGGCGCTGACCCCGCCGGACGCCGTCCACCTGGCAGCCTGGCTGCGGACCGCGGAGGCCGGCGACACCCTGCGCTTCACCGAGCCCAACCTCTCCCTTGCCCTCACGGCGCGGGGACCGGACGAGACCGTCCTGCGCATCGGCCTGGACCTGGAGTTCTCGCCGCCCTGGCGCAAGCACATCCGAGCGGGCGACCCGTACACGATCCCGGCCCGCCTCTCCACGGCCGACCTCCTGGCCGCCGCCGACGACTGGGCCGCCGAGTCCGCCCGCTTCCCCGGCTGACGACCGCTCGACGGGCCCCGCTGCGGCCTCGTGGATGTGCCGTGAGATGGTCTCATCAAATGACGAACTACGCCCGTATGTACCGCTTCGGCGTCACCCCTTGGGAGCGCTACGGACAGGCTGCGGCGTCCAGCATCGCCGCCCTGCTGGACCGCGAGGAGACCGGACGCTCCCGCCCGCTCGGCCGGGCCCTCGACCTCGGCTGCGGCCGTGGCCAGTTCACCCCCGAGCTCGGACGCCGGGGCTGGGAAGCGGTGGGCGTCGACTACGTGCCGGCCGCGATCGAAGCTGCCGAGCGTCAGGGTGCGGAGGGCGTCACCTACGTCGTGGGCGACGTGACGGACCTGCCGTCGGCCGGCCTGGGGACGTTCGACTTCTTCCTCGACATCGGCTGCTTCCAGGGCTTCGACGCTGAGCAGCGGCGGGCCGAGGGGCGGGGCGTCTCCGCGCTGGCCAACCCCGACTCGACGTTGCTGATGCTCGCCTTCGGCCTCACCCGGCTGCGCTCCCGGATCGGAGGAGTCTCCCAGGCCGAGGTCGAGGCCGCGTTTCCGGACTGGGAACTGCTCGACGTCCAGCCCGCCGACACCGCGGGGCTGGGCTGGCCCATGAACAGGACCTCGCCGCAGTGGTACCGGCTGCGCCGGCGCACCTGACCTCCGGCTCTACCTCCGACGGGCTTCGAGCGCGTCCAGAATCAGGTCCAGGCCGTAGCCGAACTCGCTCGTGTGGTCGTAGCCCGGCTGCAGGGCGTGGTCGACGATCATCTCGGTGAGGTACGGCAACTCGCCCGCCGGCAGGTGCGCGAGGATGCCGCCGGCCACTTCCTCGACGTCGTCCGGCGTCGTCACCGGCAGGTTCGCCTCCTGGAGGACGTACCCGCCGATGTAGCTGTCGATGAGCGAGACGGCGTGCGCGGCTATCGGCAGCGTGAACCCCGCCTTCCGGAGGACGCCGAGGACGGCGTCGTGGTGGCGCAGCGTCGCCGGCCCCGGGTCGCGCCGGGAGTCCATGAGGCCGAGAGCCCAGCTGTGCTGCGACAGGACCGCACGCGCGGAGAAAGCGCGGGCACGGATCGCGTCGCGCCAGTCGGCGCACTCTGCGGGCAGTTCGATCGCCGCGAAGACCGCGTCGACCACGCCGTCCAGGACCGCTTCCTTGTTCGGGACGTGGTGGTAGAGCGACATCGCCTCCACGCCCAGTTCCTGCGCCACCCGGCGCATCGTGATCGCCTCCACGCCGCCGCGATCCGCGACCCGGATCGCGGCTTCCAGCACGCGGTCTCGGCTGAGTGGTCGCCGGGGCGGTGACGGTGACAAGGCGGCTCCAGGGAGGGGCGGGTTGCCAAGCTTACAGGCGTAAGTCATCCTTACGAGCGTAAGTCTCGACCGACGCGCCCCGCCGGGGCGGGAGAAGGAGATCCCGATGCCGATGCCGAGGTGGTGGGGGCACGTGAACAAGCGGGTGTTCAACCCGCGCGCGGTCGCGGGCGGGAAGTGGCCGGTGCTGACTCACGTGGGTCGCACCTCTGGCGCGACGTACCGCACGCCGCTCGACGCGCACCCTGTCGACGGCGGCTACCTGTTCGTCCTGGTGTACGGATCGGGCTCGGACTGGGTGCGGAACGTCCTGGCAGCCGACCGTGCGCGGCTCCGGGTGGACGGGCGGGAGCTGGAACTCGCCGCCCCACGCCTCATCGGGAGGGACGAGGCGTTCCAGGTCCTCCCCGACGAGGTGGCACGCCCACCGAGGATGCTCCGCATCACCGAGTTCCTCCGCATGGACCTCGCCTAGCCACTCTGCCTGGATGACCTGTTCGCCCGTGTGGCGGGCCGGTTTCCCCGATGGCAGGCGCGGGCGTACGTGGTGGGGTTGCTCGCTCCGGTGGAGCGCAAGAACGGCTGGCGGGTGATGCAGCTCCGGGCCGGATGCAGCGGTTGTTGAACCAGGCCCGCTGGGACCCCCATGGCATACGGAATGACCTGCGGGAGTACGTCTTCGGGGAACCCGCCGGGTGTGCTGATCATGGATGGGACCGGGTTCCTCATGAGGGAGCAGACTCCGGGACGGCGGGCGGGTGTTTCTGCCTGCGTCGTGGCTGGCGGACCGGCAGCGATGTACCCGGGCTGGCATCCCGGACCAGGCCGCGTTCACGAGCAAGCCCGCGCTCGCGCGGCCGATGCTGGAGGGCGGCGAGTTTCCGGCCCGCTGGGCTACGGAGGCCAGACCTACGGACAAGACCACGAGTTCCGTCTCTGCCTGGAGAGACGCCAGATCGGGCACATGGTCGCCGTCCCCAGGAGCCATTCGGCGGGTCCGCGGTCGGGCTTCCGGGCCGACATTCTGGCACGGGAGCGCCCGAGCAGGCATGGAAGCGCCTGTCTGAAGGTCCGCGCCTGTACGACTGGGCCATAGCCACGCTGGCCCCACGCCTCGAGAGCGATCCCGCCGATCTCCAGCGATGGCTGCTGGTCAGGCGCTACGACGGCACCATAAAGCCACTCGACCTCCACCTTCCAGGTGCAATCGCACTTCTCGGCCTGGGCGATGGGATTGGTGTAGCGGCCTTGGTAACGATGAAAGGGCACTGGACGAGCCGCACCGTGCAAAAGGGGCGGGTCCGCACCTTGGTGGTGCTGGCGGGAGGCGGTCGCGGCCCGCAGCGACAACGACCGGCTGACCAGGAGATCGTACAGATTGACCATCGCGTCTCCGATGCCCCGGCCCGCACGGCGTGATGGTCTGCAAGCCACGCCCGTAAACGGCGGTCGTCGATAGGGCCCGGCGGCGGGTCCTGCTTGTCGGTCGTTGTCCAGCCTTGGCCACACTGGTCGTCAACAGGCTTGAAGGTGACTTCAGGACCCGAGCGCGCTGAGATCAGTTGGCGTCCCCGTTCGGTGAACGCGAACACTCCGGCGGCGCCGTGGTCACGACCATCCGTTTCCGGCGTCGTCCAGCCGGGGCCGGCGCCGAACCGGACGCCCCATCGACCCGCTGACCCTGGATCATGTCCCGCCTGGCGGTGGAGCCGGAGACCGACTGATCGGTGTCCTCGGAGAACGTGTCCTCCACACCATCAGGTGGTGCCGTCGAGGTCGACGTCGTCGCCCTCCTGGCCGATCCGCAGGCTCGTCCCGTGGACGGAGGACTCGATGATGCTCGCGCCGCCTCCTGAATACCCGGACGGGCCGGGAGCCGGGGCCCGGGTGCATCGCCGCTCCGCCGCCACGGGTTCGCCCACCGCATTCCGACATTTCCGAACACACGATCCACCTGGATGGCGTCCCTCCGAAAGTGGCGTTCAGCCGCTACTCGCCCACGCTTTCTGTTTGTTCCTAAACAGTTCTACTCACACAGGGAGGACGATACTAAGATACCTTGATCGGTCCGGTGATGTGTCGCAAGCGGTTCGTGACCATAGGCCAGAAGAAGCTGTTCAGGAGGGTAGGCGATGAAATACCCACGGCATCTTGAAGCAGCGTTCGAACGTTGATGCTGCGAGTGAGCGACACTCCGGGCGAGCCGGGGGCGAATCAGAAACATCGTCATCCACCTTCGCCAGGGAAGCGCTACAACGAGTTACACGAATATTGCTTGGAGAGCAGTGTGTTGGTGATCTATTCCATCCTCATTGGCGGCTGCTCTCGCGCGGGAGACCGCGGGTGACAGGGCTAGGTGTTCGAGACAGGGACCGTGTGACGGCCATCGGGCACCCGCCAGGTGGTCATGATCGAGCCTTAGAGCTCAGCGGCCGGGTCGTAGAACGTCTCCTCCCCGCACAGACCGGCAAGGACGGACAGGCGCGATCCGCCGCCCGGACCACCGGGGCGGCAAGTCTCAGTGTCGTCTGAGTCCGTCCATCGGTTCGGCTTCGGCGGTCGGAGCCCGTGTTCGGCGACCGAAGAGAAGCTCCATACTCCCGCGAACCATGGTAAGTGAAACGTATACACATTCATGAAATGGTCCTGACTTTTGATCCACGGTACTGTAAAGGACCTCGGTTGCAGGACTTCATGAAGTGGGCGGCTCGTGAGGGAACGCGGTGGACGGCGCGGAGATTCCAGAGAAAGCGGATACCCAGGCCAGGGATCCCAGAACGAAATGTCTGGCAGTGTCGTCGGTTCCATTATCCAGGCGGGAACGGTCCAAGGGGGCGTTCACCTGCACCAGGTCGTCCCCAAGGGTTGGCCACTCCCGGCGCCGGCGCAGTTGCTGCCGCCACGCCCGTACTTCGCCGACCGGACGGCCGAGTTGGAGCGACTCATCCAGGTGAGCGACGCGGTGACCGGAAGTGGCGATCCCGCCACCGTAGTGATCAGCGGGGTGGGTGGAGTGGGAAAGACCTCGCTGGGTTTGGCCTGGTTGAACCGGGTCAGGGAACATTTCCCCGATGGCCAGCTCTACTCGAATCTGCGAGGTTTCTCCGGTGCGGATCCGGTCACCCCCGGCGAGCCACTGGGATACTTTCTGCGCTCCCTGGGCGTGCCTCCCGACGTGGTTCCCAGTGATCTCGGCGAGCAGGCGGCGCTGTTCCGCTCGCTCACAGCGGGACGCCGACTGATCATCATGCTGGACGGCGCCGCCTCGGCGGCGCAGGTGCGCCCGATGTTCCCGGGACACGGCCCGACGCTGGTCTTGGTCACCTCACGGCGGCGGCTCCCGGGCCTGGCGCTGGACGGCGCGTCGTTCCTGCCACTCGGTCCCTTGGACGAGGACGGTGCCGTCCAGTTGCTGGATCGGATGCTGGGCGGCGTCCGCACCCGCGCCGAGCCCGCGGCCACCCGCTCCCTCGCGGCGCTGTGCGGGCGCCTGCCACTAGCGCTATGCACGTCCGCGGCCCGGCTCGCCATCCGGGGGAACTGGCCGATCTCGCGTGTGGTGGGAGAACTGGCCGACGAGCGTGGCCGGCTCGCCTCGCTCAGCCACGGAGACGAAGGCGAGATCTCGGTGCGACTGGTCTTCGACGTCACCTACCGCGACCTGCCGGCGGATGCCGCGAGGTTGTATCGGTTGCTCAGCGTCCATCCAGGCGTGCACTTCGACGTGAGCGACGCGGCGGCGGTCGTCGACTCGTCCACGGAGCAGGTGGCCGGGCCATTGGAGACGCTGGCGGATGCCAACCTGGTGGAGGAGGAGCCAGACGGCCGTCATCGCTTCCACGACCTCGCAAGGCTCCACGCCCGCGATATGGCGAACAGGGAGGAGACCGAGGACAGTCGTGTACGGGCCTTCGAGCGGTTGCTGGAAAGCAGGTTGGGAATCGCCGTGGCCGCCGATCGGACGGTCATCCCCGGTCGCTGGCACCTCGGCCGCCACTATGAGGCCGCCTCTGCGGCGTCGTTCACTGATACCGCCGACGCGCTCGACTGGCTGGAACGGGAACTGCCCAACCTCGTCGACATGGTCACGACCGCGCATGACCTCGGCCTGCACCGCGAGGTCTGGGAACTGTGCGAGGCGATGTGGGGGCTGTTCACCTTCCGGAAGCATTACGCGTCCTGGATCCGGACGCATGAGGCGGGGGCCGCGTCGGCGTCCGCGCTTGGCGATCCACGTGCCGAGGCACGCATGCTGGAGGCACTGGCCTCTGCCCACCTCAATCTGCGCGACTTCCGCACCGCGGCCGACCTCTCCGTGCGCGCGCTGCAACTCGAACGTGAAGCAGGACACGCACGTGGCGAAGCGGTCGCACTCGAGTGTCTTGGTGTCGCCCGGCTCGCAACAGACGACATCGCCGGTGCCATTGACGCGTTCAACCGGGCACGGGAGATCCAGGGGGAGATCGGGATCGAGCGTGGTGTCGCGATGATGACGCGGCGCCTGGGCGAGGCCCTGGCGCGGGACGGCCGCACATCCGAGGCGATCGACCACCTCTCGCGCGCGCTCGGCTACTTCGACGAGCAAGGAGACGATTACAACCGCGCCCGGATCCTCATGGGGATCGCCGGCGCCCTGGCCGCGGAGGGCCGCTTGAGGGACGCCGGCGACAGGCTGAGTAGCGCGCTGGAAGCCGCCACTCGCGCGGGTGCCCGGCACGAGCAGGGCAACGCTCACCTCGCGCTGGCCCGCCTGGCGAGGCACGACGGGGACGCCGATTCGGAACACGCTCATCTGGAGCAAGCACATGCGGTCTTCGAGGCGCTGGGGGCTCCGCAGGCCACGGAGACACGTGATCGCCTAGCCGAGATCGGGTCTCGCGATGGCGGTGCGGAGCGACCGCGGGTCATTCCAGATCGGTGAGCCGCCCGTGCGGGATGAGTTCGACGCCCCCGTCCCCCGAGCCTCGGATGACCAGCCGCGCCGACCGCAGCTCACCCAGCGTGTGCCCGCCCACCAGCAGGCAGTGGACGAACGAAGCAGCCCACGCAAAGGCGGTCGCGGCGTCAGGAGCCACCTGCTCGGCGGGTGTGTCGCAGGCGGTGAAACATACGCTCGCTTCATCGCGGGCGGTGATGGCGCACGTTCGCGCCTCCAGGTCGGTGACGCAAGCGACCAGCGCGGCGCCCGATGTGCGCGCGGAAGCAGTGTGGGGACCGCCAGTGCTCCGGACGGTGACGTCGGCGATGGACGTCAAGCGATCCGCGCTCCGGCCTTGATCAGCGACCTGGCGCACCGCCACGTGCTCGTCCATCACCTGGCCTGACGGCCACATCGGTCCCTCCAGTCCGGAGAGGACTCGCGAGGCCCGTAGCGCGCACAGCGTCACGCTGATCACTCCATGTCCGGTCCTAGCGGTGACGTGTACCGGCCCTTGGTGCGGAGTCCGGGCCAGGCCGACCGGATCTGAGGCGTCCGGGGCCAGTGCGGAGACTCCCAAGCCGGGCGCGGTGTGCGTGAGGTCATCGCGCACGATGCGGGCTTGGACGAAGACGGCGCTCAACGTACCGCCTCCAAGTCGGACGGGCCTGTGAGAAGCCGGGGCATGGGCACGGGATCCAGGAGAGGGGGGTCCGGAGGCTCCTCCAAACGCAGCAGCCGGTAGATCTCCCTGCGCAGAAGGACGGCTGAGCGCCCCGGCTCGGAGGTGAGCCTGTCTCGGAGGACGGCGCCGATGGACGGCCCGCCTTGGGCTCGGAGTCCGGCGTGCGTCTCGATCTGCGGGAGCAAGGGCCGCTCCGGGTCCAGGCGCGGAACGAGGCGGCCAAGCAGTTCCGCCTGGGAGGCAGGGAACGCGTCGCCGTCGGGGAAGGTCGCCAGCAGTACCGGAGTACCGAGCGCGGCCCCGAAGTACGTTGCCGTCCCGTAATCGCCGACGACCAGGTCGGCGGCGACCAGCGCGGCACGCCAGCCCTCATGAGGCGGCAGCAGATCGGCGCCGGCCCGCATCCCGGCCGCACACCAAGCAATTGTTTGCCGTCGGCCATGCCAGGACCAGATGGATGGATGGAGGGCCACCACGACGGCGTACCGTTCTGGGGGCAGTTCCGCGGCGAGTCGACGGATCAGTTCGCGATCCACGCCGAAGAGGCCGCGCGGCCCCCAGGTGGACGAGACGAGGACCAGGCGCCGGTCTCCGGCGACGCCCAACGCCTCTCGGTAGGCCGCTCGTGACGGACGGCTTTTCGACAGGCGGTCGAAGGCGGGATCGCCCACCACCCGGACGGCGGACCCGGCCTCGGGACAGACCTCCAGCAGACGGTTCCGATGATCGTGATGGGCGAGGGCGATCGTCGAGGGAATGACCCGGCCGCCGGCCACAAACGCTTCCCGCCGCAGTCCCGCGACCGGCCGGGACGCCGCGTCTCCGGCGCCGGCCCAGCGCCGGCTCAGCATGGTCGGGCCCATTCCGTGCTGGAGATGCAGGACCGGAGCGTGCAGCCGCTCCAGCGCTCCGTCGCCTGCGGCGACCGCCAGGTCCCATGGCATCTGCGTCGCGTGGTCGAAGGGGACCAGGCACGCTCCCGTCGCCCGCAGATGATCGACGACCCCTCTTGAGAACACCGACGACGGCGCCACCGTGTGCACTGTCTGGACGCGCTGGTCCGGCTCCACCAGTGTGAGCACGTCGTTCAGCCGCGTTACCGCGGTGAGGTGGTGCACGACCGCGAGCACGGTGCGCCGCGTCCGGACGGTCGCCCCCTTCGCGGCGTCCAGTCCGTAGGGCCCCGGGGACCAACCTTCAGATGGCATCGCGCCTCCCGCAACGTGACGGTCGCGGCCCGCAGCGGGCCGCCGGTGGTGTCACGATGGGTCGGGCATGTGGACGGGGCGCCTGCACCGGACGGGACGAAGATGTTGCACACCGCGGTTCACCTGCCGCAGAACGGAGGGCGGGACCGGAACCGGTCCCGCCCTCCGGCGCGTGTGAAACGTCAGACCATGAAGATCATCACCGCCAGGACGACAAAGCCCGTGTTGACGATGAAACTGAGAATCTCATGAATGCGCCTGTGCATCGATATTGATCTCTCTGCCTCTTCGAACATTAAGAGCCACGCAAGTGACCGTGCACCTGCGCATGCAGATGCACACGCAGACTAGCACTTCCCCAATCCGGAACTCCCGCCCCGATCAAGGCACGCGCCACAGTTTAGACCAGGCCTGTCAGGCAAGTAGATCATGTCTCCCAAATCACAACAATCTTGATTTATGACCCACCGGGCGCCAGCAGCCTCTGCTATAGGTCCGACCCTTTCGTTGTACCTTCAATAGTTGCACCATCATTGTTCGAAAGAACGTTCGCACCTCCTCGCGGAAGTGAGGACACTCTCACGTTCGACTCAAGGTCCAGCGGCTGGTAATACGACAAACCGCATGAAACACTCCCAAATATCCAAAATCGGGGCTGTACACGGGGAGCGGAGATGGAGGAGATCAAGCTTCTGGGTGCCGTGGAACTGCGAGCGGGCGGGGTCTCGCAGGAGCTCGGATCGCCGAAGGAACGCTGTCTGCTCGCGATTCTCGCGGTGGAATGCGGCAGCGTCGTCTCGGCGGACACCTTGGCGGGACGGATCTGGGGTGAGCGCCGGCCCGCACAGGCGCGCACCACACTCACGAGCTATGTCACCCGGCTGCGGAGTCGCTTCCGCGGCCGGACGGGAGCGGAGCCGGGCGGACCGTCCCCGGTCGAGTCCGGTCATGGCGGCTACCGCCTGACGTTGCACCCGGAGTCGGTCGACCTGCACCGGTTCCGTGGGCTTCGCCGCCAGGCGCGCGCGATCTCCGAGAGCGGGGACGACGAGCACGCCGTCGCGCTCCTGGCCGAAGCCGAGGAGCTGTGGGGCGGCGAGCCACTGGCTGGCCTGACCGGGGACTGGATCCGGGCACTGCGGGAGAGCCTGGAAGAGGAGCGGCACGGTACGCGGCTGGAGCGCATCGACCTGCAACTTCGGCTGGGACGGCACGGTGAGGTCATCGCCGAACTGCAGCGGCTGACCTCTGAGCGTCCCATGGACGAGCGGGCCACCGCCCAGTTGATGACAGCCCTCTACCGGCTTGACCGAGCGGCGGACGCGCTCGAGGTCTACCGACGCGCCGCCCGCCTGCTGGCTTCGGAGCAAGGCTCCGACCCCGGTCCGCGGTTAAGGGATCTGCACGAACGCATCCTGCGGCGCGACCCGGATCTCGGCGTGACACCGCGTTTCCTTCGGGGCGGCGGAATGCCGCGACCGCGTTCGCTGCCCGAAGCGCCCGCCGGTTTCACCGGACGTGTGCGCGAACTGGAGGTCCTCACCGCTCCTGCCGATGCGGGTGCGCCGCAACCCATGGTCGACGTCGTCACCGGCATGGGCGGGATCGGCAAGAGCGCCCTCGCCCTCCGCGCCGCGCACATACTGACCGGCAGGTTCCCCGATGCGGCGCTGCACGTGCGACTCTGCGGGCATGACGAGGCGCGACCGCCGCTCTCGGCCGGTGCCGTCCTGACCGAACTGCTGCGTGCGCTCGGCGTTCCGCCGCATCGCATTCCGGTCTCCCGCGTCGAGCGCACCAAGCTGTGGCGGCGGGAGATGTCCGGACGGCGTGCCATCGTGGTCCTGGACGACGCCATCGGCTTGGATCACATCCGTCCCGTCATCGCGGGCATCCCGACCTGCCGTGTCCTGGTCACCAGCCGGCGCAAGCTGGCCGGACTGCCCGGCGCGCGGTACCTGCGGTTGGACGTCCTCCCGCCGGGGGAGGCACGCCGGTTGGTGGTCCACGTCACCGGGGACGGCTTGGGCTCGGACGCCGTCGACGAAGTTGTACGCCGGAGCGGTGGACATCCGCTGGCACTGCGCCTCGCCGCGGCACAGGCCGCCAGGGCTGCCGAAACCGGCGCCGACGTGCACCGAGGGGAACGGCACCGGCTGTACCGGAGTGCCGGGGCCACACCGGACGACAGCGACGAACTGGATGAACCGGTGGCACGTGCGGCCTTCGATCGCTCCTACCGCGACCTCACCGAAGAGCAGCAATGCCTGTTTCGGCGATTGGGATGGAGCCCCTGCCCGGACATCACGGCGGAAGGCGCGGCGGCGCTCGTCGCCCGGCCCACAAGAGAGGTACTGGCGGAGTTCGACGTCCTCATCGATCACCATCTCCTTCACGAGCAGGCGCCGGGACGAGTGCGCATGCACGACATCGTGCGCGGTTTCGCCCGCGCGCGGGCGTTCGACGAGGATTCCGGCGGTGAGCGCAGACGCGTCCTGTCCCGGCTCGTGCACCACTACCTGCGACGCGCCGACAGTGCCGATCGCGTGCTCTATCCGCACCGGCGCAGGCGCGATCTCTCCGAGGTCCGCGGGAACGCACCGACCTCTCACGACCGCGACCGGGTGCACGATTTGGTGCACCCCGCCGACGCGGCGGCGTGGCTGGAACGAGAATGGCGCAACTGCCTGGCACTGGCCGAACATTCCATCAAGCATGAGATGAAGGAGAGCGGTGCACTGCTGATCCATACGCTCTCTCAGTACCTCGAAACACAGGGGGAACGCGAAGACGCCGGCCGGGGTCAGGAGGCGGCCGTGCGGGCGGCACGGGAGACGTGCAGCCCGGAGGCGCTGGCCCAGGCACTCTTCGAACTGAGCTTCACGCGGTTCCGCACTGGTGATCACAAGGCAGCGCTGGACCACGCCGCTGAGGCATTGCCCATCTTTCGTTCACTGGGCGATCGGGCGGCCGAAGCCGAAACCCTGGACCGCATCGGCATCGTCCTGTGGACCACGGCACGCTACCGGGAGGCTCTGGCCCACCATCAGGAGGCGCAGGATCTCCACCGGCAGGCCGATGATGCGCACGGCGAGGCGGACTCGCTCGGCTACGCCGCCATCGTGCTGTGGCATCTCGGCCGCTATGGGGAAGCCCTGCAGCATCTGGAGTTCTCTCTCGCCATGCTTCGGAGGTTGGGAGATCGGCGCCGGGAGGCGATGGTGCTCAACAATATCGGGGACGTCCAGCGGCAGCGCGGATTCCACCGGGACGCAATCCGCCATTACCAGGAATCGAGTGCGATCTTCAAAAAGATCGGCGGGGTGCAGCAACAGGCGATTCTCAACAACAACATCGGCGGCGTCCACCAGTACAAGGGCGACTACACCACCGCACTGCGCTTCTACCGGGAGGCGATCACGGTCTTCCGCGACATCGGCGACCGGCGGAACGTCGCCGACACGCTCAACAGCATCGGGACCACCTATCTGCTGATGGGACACCCCGGCGAGGCACTCGTCCACCACCAACAGGCGGAGGACACCGCCCAGGAGGTCGGTGACCGGTATCAGCGGGTGCGGGCCTTGCGCGGGATGGCGGACGCCCACCAGTCCTGCTGCCGTTACCCGGTCGCTCTCGACCACTACAACAGAGCCCTTGCCATGGCCCGCGACATCAGCGCTCCGTATCAGCAGGCCAAGGTGCATGAGGGCATCGCCGCGACCATCTTCCACCTGGAGGGCGAGCAGGCCGCGCGCATCCACTGGCGCCAGGCCCTGGAGATCTTTGAAGAACTGGGTGTGCCGGAGGCGGAGTCCATCGCGATAAGGCTGCATACGATCAACGAGATCGCTTCCTGACGAAGCACGTCCGGCCTGTGAGAACTCCTGGTACCGGGCCTCGGAGATCCGGTGTACCTGCCGCGCCGCCGCCCATCCAAGCGATCAACTTCCCCCATTCCGCGTTACGGCCGATGATGGCAGCATGTCGAGACGCGTGCTGGGCTGGTGCGGACTGATCGTCGGGGTGATCGCCATCGTCGCAGTCGCCGCCCTCTTTGTGATCGTCGGCCTCGATAGAGCCGACAAAATAGCCAGTTCGCTCGGCGCGCTCATCGGGCTCGCGGGGCTCGGAGTCGCTGTATTCGGCCTGATCTCGTCCAGGCGAGAGGACAGGGATGATGACGCACAACGCGCCACGCCCGGCAGCGTTCACAACACGATAGGCGGACCCGTGTCCGGCACTGCGATCCAGGCGAAGAACGTCCACTTGGGCGCGCTCCCTCCCCCGAACGAAGAACGAGAATCTTGAGCCTTCACGGCGTTCAGCGCGAACCGAGGCCCGAGAAGGCACGTCCTCCCCTGGCGTGCCCTCAGTCCTGGGCGGTGAGCCGGGTGGTGATGTGGGTTCGGATCAGGGGGTGGAAGCGGTACCGGCTCGGGGCGGGCTCCTGGAGGAGGTGGACGTCCAGGAGGTGGTCCAGGAGGCGTCTCGCGCGCGGCTCGGTCGTTTCCAGGAGGACGGCGGCGTCG
>NZ_JBHSON010000162.1:0-14966 GCF_042656285.1 Actinomadura rugatobispora
CCCGGCGGCCCCGGGGGCTCCGGGCGGCCCCGCGAGGCCCGCCAACCCGGGGGCGCCCGGCGGTCACGCGGGAGCGCCCGGCGGTCACGGAGGCCACGGCAAGGGCGGCGGCGCCACGACGCCGGGCGCCGCGACCGCCGGCCAGCCCGCCAGGGCCCCCAAGCCCACGCCGGTGGACGGCGACCTCCCCGTCACCGGCTGACGACGCGGCCGCACGCCCCCGGTCCCGCCCGGCCAGCCGGCCGGCCGGCCGGCCGGGGGCGTGCGCACGCCGGTCGGTGGCCCGGGTCAGCTGGCCAGGGACTTCTCAAAATGAACGATCGCGCCGTTCCTGTCGGCGCGACCGGTGATGTTCAGGTCTTCGGTGAAGGCTCTCATCAGCTGGAGCCCCCTCCCGCTCTCCGCGATCGGCAGAGCGCGGCGCTCGCGTTTCCACAGCGCCATGTCGCCGGAACGGCCGCCGTCGATGACGTCCACGACGCAGCGCACACCGTCCATATGCGCGCGGACCTCGTACTCACGGCTCGACTCGGCGTGCTGGATGACGTTGGCGCAGGCCTCGCCAAGAGCCAGCGCGATGTCGGCACGAATCTCGGAGGTCACTCCCAAGCCCCGCAGGGACGCGTCGAGCGTATGCCGCACCAGTGGCGCGCTCTCGGCGTCCCGGGGCAAGGTCATCTCGATCACGACCTCCATGGCACCCTCCATTCCCCGTCGATAGATCAAGAGTTCCCGATGTGATCGAGCGGAAACACAGCGCTTCGGCAATGTGTCGAAACCCTCCCGGCCGGGTTCGAATGGGAAATGATTCTCACTGGCTACTCACCTGGCTGACAAAGCGGGCCGATTATCCGTGCTCCCGCGCGACAGTGCAGGCCCGCGGCGCTCCGCGATAATCCGTTGGCTTCCGTCCGCGGACGGAAGGGCATCCCCGTCGACGACGCACGGTTCGCTGGAGGTTCGGTGCCGCGACACCCAGATCCCCCGCACGGTGACGACCGGCGGCTCGCCGAGGAGCTGCGCGAGCGGCGCCCCGGCGCCGTCGGGCACGTCTACAACGTCTACGGGCCGCAGCTGTTCGAGTACGCGCACGGCCTGCTGGGCGATCGCGACCTGGCCGTGGAGGCGGTCCGGGCCGCGCTGCTCGCCGGGCGCGACGGCCCGGACGCCGTCCCCGGCCCGGAGCGGTTCCGCACCTGGCTGTACGGCCTCGTCCAGGACGAGTGCCTGGGCCGTCTCGAGGACGAGTCCACCGGGGCCGCCCCCACGGTCACGCCGCCGGCGGGCGCGGCCGAGCAGAGGGCACTGGCGCTGGCCGTCCAGCGGAACCTGCCCGTCGCCGAGTCGTCGGTCCTGGTGGGGCCGCCGCGGCCGGACGGCGGCGAGGGCCGGACGGCCTTCGCGGCGCCCGCCCCGGACATGCCCCCGGAGTTCATGGCGGCCGCGGCCCTCGAAGGAACCTCGAACCCGCAGGATCCCGGGCCGACCGACGACCCCGTCCAAGCCCTGGTGGCGCTCGCCACTCCCCAGCCGGACCCGACCGCCCTCGACGCCCACCAGGCCGCGCCCTTGCCGGAACCGGCCACTCCCCACGGGACCCCTGTGGCGGGGGAGGCGCACCGGAAGAAGGACGAGCCCTCCCCGCGCGTGCACCGCGCCAGGCTGCTGCTCATCGCGGTCGGGAGCGCCGCCGCCGTCGTACTGACCGGCCTGCTCATCATCGCCCAGATGCCGGACGACGGACCGCCCCCGGCGGGAGCCGCCGCCGCGCCCGGCACCACCGCGCCGCCCGTCCCGCCGCCGTCCGCGACCGCGCCGTCCGCGACCCCGGAGCCCAAGAAGACCAAGAAGCCCGAGCGGCGGACCACGACCAGGCCCGCGTCGTCCGGACGCCCCCGGCTGGTGATCGGCGACTCCGGCTGCCGCTCGGTCGCCGCGGCCGGGCTCGGCGGACGGTGCAGCATCCGGCTCACCGCGCGCGGCGGGACCGTCCGCTGGTCGGTCTCCTCGGTCAGCGGGACGGGCGTGTTCGCCTCCGGCGGCGGCACGCTGTCCAGCGGCCGGTCCACCTCGGTGACCGTGACCGTGCGGCCCTCCATCCGCTGCTACACGCGCGGCGGCGGCACCGGCAGCGTCGCGTTCTCGCCCGGCGGGCAGGCGAGCGTGAGCTACACCTGCCGGCCCGGCTGAGCCCGTCCGGGGACGCCCGGCGGCTGCTAACGTCGCCGCCTGTGGTGAACGTCTACGTAGGGAACGCCGGAGTCGACGCCCCCGGCGACCGGGGCTGGCTGCTGGGCCACTTCAAACCGCCCGGCGACCCCAGGCACAGCGACGACGTCGAGATCAAGTGGGGCACCCACCGGCCCGGCGACCGGCGCGCGCAGTGGGCCACCGGCGAGCGGCGCACCGCCCTGCTGGTGCTGATCAGCGGCCGGTTCCGGGTCGAGCTGCCGGGCCGGAGCGTGCTGCTGGGCAAGCAGGGCGACTACGTCGTCTGGGGGCCGGGCGTGGACCACTCCTGGTACGCCGAGGAGGAGTCGGTCGTGCTGACCGTCCGGTGGCCGTCGATCCCCGGCTACGCCGTACCGGAGGACCTCCTGAACGACTGATCCCCCGGCCGCCGGTCAGGTCGCCACGGGTTCCTCGCGCGCCGGCCCGCCGTCGCCCTCCCCGTCGACGGCCGCCTCCGGGCCGGGGTCGGAGCCGTCCTTGCCGTTCGTCCCGTTGCCCGGGACGACACGCAGCTCGAAGTCGCCGTCGTACAGCTCGTGCCCGGTGATGACGGCCGTCTCGACGGCCTGCTCCCCGCGCTCGCCGCGCAGGATCAGCGGGTCGTGCCGCAGGTCCCGCATCAGCGCCACGCACATCCCCACCATCACCAGCATGAACGGCACGGCCACCAGGATCGTGAGGTTCTTCAGCCCGGTCAGCGCCGCGTCACCGCCGCCGCCGACCAGCAGCATGATCGCCGCGACCGCGCCGGTCAGCACGCCCCAGATCACCACCACGGCCCGGGTGGGCTCCAGCGTGCCGCGCTGCGACAGCGTCCCCATGACGATCGAGGCCGCGTCCGCGCCGGACACGAAGAAGATCCCCACCAGGATCATCACCAGCAGGCCGGTGACGCCCGCGATCGGGTACTCCCGCAACACCGCGAACAGCTGCCCCTCCGGGGTGGCGTCGCCGCCGGTCAGCCCGGCGCCCTGCGACTCCAGCCGGGTCGCCGTGCCGCCGAACACCGCGAACCACACCAGGCTGACCACGCTCGGCACCAGGATCACGCCGCCGACGAACTGCCGGATGGTGCGGCCCCGGCTGATCCGGGCGATGAACAGGCCCACGAACGGCGTCCAGGAGATCCACCAGGCCCAGTAGAACACCGACCAGTTCGACAGCCACTCGGCGATGTTGTCCCCGGCGGTCGCCTCGGTCCGGGCCGCCATCTGCGGCAGGTCCTGCAGGTACGCGCCGATCGAGGTGGGCAGCAGGTCCAGGATCTGGACGGTCGGGCCGAGCACGAAGACGAACACGACCAGCATCAGCGCCAGCACCATGTTGGTGTTGGACAGCCACTGGATGCCCTTGTCGATGCCGGAGACGGCGGAGGCGACGAACGCCAGCGTCAGCACGACGATGATGAGGACCAGGATCCCCTCGGAGATCTCGTCGGTCCATCCGGCCGCCTTGGCGCCGCTGCTGATCTGCAGCGCGCCCAGTCCCAGCGAGGCGGCGGAGCCGAACAGCGTGGCGAAGATCGCCAGGATGTCGATCACCTTGCCGGTGCCGCCGTTGGCGTGCTTCTCGCCGATCAGCGGGGTGAACACCGCGCTGATGGTCTGCCGCCGGCCCCGGCGGTAGCAGCTGTAGGCGATGCCCAGGCCGACCACCGCGTAGATCGCCCACGGGTGCAGCGTCCAGTGGAACAGCGTGGTCGCCATCGCGGTCTCGATCTTGTCCGCGGGAACGGTGTCGTGGGTGCCGGGCGGCGGGTCGGCGTAGTGGGTGAGCGGCTCGTTCACCCCGTAGAACATCAGCCCGATGCCCATGCCCGCGCTGAACATCATCGCGACCCAGGAGATCGTCCGGAACTCCGGCTCCTCCCCCTCCTGCCCCAGCGTGATCTTCCCGTACCGGCTGAACGCCAGCCACAGCGCGAACACCACGAATCCGGAGGCGGCCAGCACGAACGCCCAGCCCAGGTTGTGCATGGTGCCGGTCAGGAGGGAGGTCGACACCTCCTCCAGCGAGTCGGTGGCGGTGGCGCCCCAGACCACGAAGGCGAGGGTCAGCACCGCCGTCACGCCGAACACGATCCAGTCGGTCCGGGGCGGCAGCGCTCCCCTCAGCCCGGCCGACGTGCCCAGGACCTCCTCACCGCCCTTGCTGTCCGGTTTCACGTGTTCCTCCGGCATGTTCCTCGTCCTTCTGTCTCGTTCTCTGCACCGGACGCCCGTCCGCACCTCGCGGATGGACCGTTCCGGCCACGGCTCGCCGCGCACCTCCGCGCTCCGACCACCCCAGCCCGCATAACAGACCAAAAGAAAAACAGTGCAGTCAAGTAAACCTAGATGCCCGTTCAAGCGTCAGGCAACACACGCCGGTACGCACGGTGACGCCCGCACCCCGCCGCGCCACCGGCCGGAGCCACCGGCCGGAGCCACCGTCCAGGGGCCCGATCCGCCCTGCTCAGCCCCCGTACAGGAGCCGGACGACCGCCCGCCTGAACTCGCCGAACGCCGGCGACTCGCCCCCGAACCCCTGAAGGAACCCCAGCAGCGCCTGCAGGCCGCCCGGGTAGTCCAGGCAGGTGCGGATGATCTCGTAGGTGTCGGACCGGGCATTGAACGACCGCGGGATCACACCGGCGATCTCCACCGGCAGCGCCGCCACCACCCGCTCCCGCTCCCCCGCCAGTTGCGCCATCCCCAACGCCAGATCCACCAACGCGAACAGCACGGCGCCCGCGCGCAGGACGCCGGCCGACGCTTCTACCGGAGTTCGAGCAGTTCTTCGCGAACAGGGCGCTTCAGCACAGCGGCCAACACCCTGGGGAGACGACGGACCAGACCGATAACGGCACAAGCCGACGAAATCGGCTATTGCGCAAGCCTGAAAACAATCAATGTCTTCAGAGAAGACCGATTCGGCCAGAAGTCATCCGAAACACGAACTAGAGCCGACCGTCGGTACCAGGAGTCAGCCGCTCAGATCGTTCGAAAAGCCACGACCCGGTCGGCCCGACCCCGGCGCCGGATCCAGTGTCTCGAACAAGGCCCGCATGAGCGGCGACTCAGGGGAGGTGGTCAGGCGAGAGAACGACAGGCCGGAGGTGTCGATGAGCTCAAGGCTCGCCTGGGGACCGGCGTGCACATCGGAACTCGCCTGTGTCATGCACTCTCCCTGGTCGCAGGCATGGGACACTGCTGGTCATCATTATACCCGGCCACCCGATCGACATGGCCGCGCCGCCCTGCGGCAGGCGACGCCGCCGGGCTGTTCCATCCGAAGCCCGTGCCCGTAGCGCAAGTTTAGGACATCAATAATCCAAATTATTGGAGCCCAAAATTAGAGCCTCGTCGGATGAGATGATCCCCTGAACCCGCTCACGCAAAGGGAATGGCCGATCCGCCCGCCGCATCGGACTTGTCTCTCCGCTTGACAGTACGGAGAATTGCGTGCATTGGTCGATACCTATGCAGAGGTGGCTCGGATGACCAACCCACGCCCGGGAGCAACGCGACCGGCCGGACGTGTTCCCGAGGTATGGGGAAGGATCCCACCCCGCAACAAGAACTTCACCGGCCGGAAAGAGTTGCTCGGCCGGCTCCACGACGGCATCGCGGGGCAGGTCACGGCGGTCGTGCCGCACGCGCTGCACGGCCTGGGCGGCGTCGGCAAGACCCAGATGGCCGTCGAGTACGCCTACCGCTTCCGTTCGGAGTACGACGTCGTCTGGTGGATCCCCGCCGACCAGCCCGTGCTGGTGCGCTCCTCGCTGGCGAGCCTGGCGCCGTCCCTCGGGCTGCCGACGCCCACCGCCAGCGGCATCGAGGACGCCGCCAAGGCCGTGCTCGAGGCGCTGCGGCGGGGAGAGCCGTACGACCGGTGGCTGCTCATCTTCGACAACGCCGACCAGCCCGAGGACCTGAACGACATCATCCCGCACGGCCCCGGGCACGTCCTGATCACCTCCCGCAACCACCGCTGGGAGGGCGTCGTCGACACCGTCGCGGTGGACGTGTTCCGCCGCGAGGAGAGCCTGGAGTTCCTGCGGAAGCGGGTGCCGCGGGCCATCACCGACGAGGACGCCGACCGGCTCGCGCACGAGCTCGGCGACCTCCCGCTCGCGCTCGAACAGGCCGGCGCGCTGCAGGCCGAGACCGGCATGAGCGTGTCGGAGTACCTCGGGCTGCTGGCCGAGCGCACCAGCCAGCTGCTAGCCGAGGGCAAGCCCAGCGAATACCCCGTGCCGATGACGGCCGCGTGGGGGCTGTCGGTGGCCAGCCTCAACGACAAGCTTCCCGAGGCCATCGCCCTGCTCCGCTGCTGCGCCTTCTTCGGTCCCGAGCCGATCCCCCGGGACGCATTCAGCCAGCCGCGCGTGGAACTCGGCGACCCCCTGGCCGGGCTGGTCCGCGACCCCATCCTGCTCAGCCGGGTGATCGGCGAGCTGGGCCGGTACGCCCTGGCGCGCCTGGACATACCCCACCGCACCATCCAGGTCCACCGGCTGATCCAGGCGCTGCTGCGCGAGGAGCTGCCGCCGGACGAGCAGGGCCGGCTGCGCGACGAGGTCCACCTGCTGCTCGCCGGGTACGCCCCCGGCGACCCCCGGGAGCCCGGCAGCTGGAAGCGCTACTCCGAGCTGCTGGGCCACATCGTCCCGGCGAAGGTCGGCTTCAGTCAGGTGCCCGACGCCCGACGCCTCTCCATCGACATCGTCCGGTACCTGTACGCGTCGGGCGACTTCGAGTCGGCCCGTGACCATGCGGAGAGCTTCCTCACCAAGTGGATCGCCGACTCCGGTGAGGAGCACTCGGACGTCATCGAACTCCGCATGGAACAGGCCAACATCCTGCGGGACCTCGGCGACTACGAAGCCTCGTCCAATCTCAATCTCAACACCCTGAAGGCGGCCGAGAAGACCCTTGGTCCCGATGACGAGCTGACGCTGCGCTTCCTGCGCGGGGAGGGCGCCGACCTCCGTGCCCACGGCGAGTTCCAGCGTGCGCTCGAACGCGACGAGGAACTCCTGCGCCGCTACGAGGCCAAGTTCGGTCAGGTTGACCTGAGGACCATCAGAACGGCGAACAACGTGGCGCTGGACTACGGGCTCAGCAGTGCCTACGTCCGCTCCAAGGAAGTGCTGGAAGACGCCTACCAGGCCTGCCTCGCCCTGGAGGCGAACAACTTCGACAAGCTGACCCACATCGCCATCTGGAGCGGGCTCGCTCGCGCCGTCCGGCTGTGCGGCGACTACTCGGAAGCCTGCGACCTGGGCGAGGACGCCTACGCCTACAGCGTCGAGGAGTTGGGGGTGGAACACACCCGGACGCTCCGGACCGGCAAGGACCTGTCCATTGCCTGGCGCCTGCTGGGCGAGCTCGATCGTGCCGCCGAGTTGACCGAAGAAGTTCACGTCCGATGCGTCCGGCAGTTCGGCCTCGACCACCCGGACACCCTCGCCGCGGCGATGTGCCTGGCCAATCTCCTGCGCACCCGTGGCGACATCTCGGAGGCCTTGGACTTGGCCGCGGACACGGTACGGCGCTATCCCAAGGTCTACGGGCCCGCCCACCCGTACAACTACGGCTGCATGGGGAACCTCGCCATCATGCACCGTGTCCGGGACGACCCGCACTCCGCACGTGAACTCAACGAACGGGCGTTGGCCGGGCTGGAATCGAAGCTGGGCCGCGACCACCACTATGCCCTGACCGTCGCGACGAACCTCGCCAGTGACCTGGCGGCGCAGGGCGACCACGACAACGCGTGCCGCCTGGGGCGGGGCACCCTCCGGCGGCTGCGCGCCGTCCTGGGCGCCGAGCACCCCATGACCCTCCTCTGCGCCGCCAATCTGACATCGGATCTGAAGGTGCTGGGCGAGGAAGAGGAGGCCATGGGTCTCTTCGAAGAGACCAGGGCCGCGTACCACCGGACGCTGGGCCTCGAACATCCCAGCGCGGCGCTCTTCCTCGAGGGCGGGCGCATCAACGTCGGCTTCGACCCGCCCCCGATCTAGGAGGTCGTCGCGCCTCGCAGGGCCTCGACGTCGGCGGACACGACCCCGTGGATGTACGTGATCAGCCGGTAGAGGTCATTGCAGTAGATGGAGCGGTCGCGGAAGCCGTTTCCCGAACGGTAACGGTGCACGTAGTGCCCGCCGCCGCACACACGCTTGATCCGGCAACTCGCGCAATGGGGACCGAGGGCCCGTTGCCCGATCTGGCGGGCGACGATCGGCGGCAGCATCAGGGCCGCGTCGAACGGGTCGCGCGAGACGTGCAGCGGCGTGACCGCAGCCCCCTCGAACGTCGACTTGAGCGAGTCCACCTGCTCGATCTGACCGTTGGCCTCCACCACGACCAGCGCGATCGGCGCCAGCCCGACCGCCTCGGCGGTGGGATGCCCGCCCAGCAGCAGGCGCATGATGTCATCGAACAGCCGGAGGCGGGTCTCCCTGGCCTTCGCGCCGTACCAGCGGTCGAACACGCTGATGAGCCAGTCGCCGTACGGCGTGGTGTCGTCCGGGGGACGCCCCGGAGGCGGCGAGTCCCAGTTCCCGTGCGGCAACAGGAAATCCACGGCGGGCGGCTCGAAGTCGAGCAAGGCCTCATAGGTCCGTACCGGATCGTTCTTCAGGTCGATCGTGCCCAGCAGTCCACCGAACAGCCGCTTGTACCGAGGCGCCCGCAACGCCTCGACGCCGGCGCGCACCGCCTGGAAACTGCCCCGCCCGTTGGCGCGGCGCCGATGGAGGTCATGGCCTTCCTCGTCGCCGTCCATGCTGACCCCGACCATGATGTCCAGTTCATCGAAGAGCTCGAGGAACTCGGCATCGATGAGCACACCGTTCGTCTGCACATGCAGGCCGACGTCGATCTCGGGCATGGCCCGGCGCAGGGTGCTCGCCGTGTAGCGCACGTGCTCGACCCCGGCCAGCAGCGGCTCACCGCCGTGCAAGATCACGTCGACCTTGGGCAGGAGGTTCGACCTGGCGTGCTCGGCGATCCTGCGCGCCACCTGGTCGACGATGGGACGGCTCATCCGCCGTGGTTGGCGTCGCCACCCCTGGTCCGCCATCTCGTACATGTAGCAGTAGTCACAGGCCAGGTTGCAGCGGCTGTGAATCTTGAGCACGAACTCGCGGAACGGCGTCGGCCGCCAGCCCTCCTCAAGGAGGGCCCTCACATCGAGAGTGTCGGGCCACTCGGGCCGCGGGCGGTGGGTAGGCAACTCAACGTCGAAGGCCACGTTCGCCCTCCTCAGTGAGATTCGAGCGCGGCGCCGCGCACCAGACTCCTCGTCCGCCCACGTACGAGGCCACGTGCGCTAGCTCCGATCGTCGACGATGGCCCAGCGCTCATGGTCCCGCCACACCCCCTCGATCCTAATCAGTTTCGGCGAGAATCCCTCCCGGCGCAGGCCGACCTTGGCCGCCAGGCTCAGCGACGCCGTGTTCCCCGGCTGGATGTCGGCCTCCAGCCGGTGCAGCCCCAGCCGCTCGAACCCGTGCCGGACCGCCAGCGCGACGCCCTCCGTCATATAGCCGCGCCCCTCGTGCGGCGTGAAGGCCCCGTACCCCAGCACGCCCTTCTCGTACGAGCCGCGCTCGATCCGGCTGATGCTGACGAACCCCGCGATCGCCCCGGTCTTCCGCAGGCAGACGACGAACCCCACGGCCGCGACCTGGTCGAACCGGGCCAGGTACTCCTCGAACCCCTGCTCCGTGGTGGGCACCCACACCCAGGGATGGTGCAGGTCCCCGCTGGCCCTCGCCAGGCCGATGAACTCGTCCCTGTCATCGGCCGAGGTACGCCGCAGCACCACCCGACCGCCGTCCCCGGCGTCGTCCACCGGCCGCCCGTGCTCCATGCGCCCAGTATCGCCCGGTACGCGAACCGAAAACCGCCGGACCGGGCGCGGTCCAACGGAGCCCTCTCCAGGCGCGCACGCTCGGATCAGCCCAGCCGCTCGGCCAGGAAGTCCTCCCACGTCCGCCCGCCGAGGTCGGCCCCTTCGAGGGTCAGGTTGTCGCCGGCCCGGTACGCGCGTCCGACCTTCCCCGGGATCCGGACCGGCACCATCGCCCGCCGCTTCCCGCGCACCCGCAGGTACTCGCGGACGAGATCGGCCATCCCGTACACCGCCGGCCCGGCCAGATCGTCCACCAGGCCGGCCGGCTCGCCGAGCGTCAGTTCCGCGAGCCGGGACGCCACGTCCCGCGCGTCGACCGGCTGGAACCGTAGCCCGCCCGGCGCCGGGACGGCCGGCAGCGCCGCCATCTTCCGCACCACCCCCAGCACCAGGTCGTGGAACTGGGCCGCCCGCAGCATCGTCCACGGGACGCCGGAGCCGGTCACGGCCTCCTCCGCGCCCAGCTGCGTCCGGAACCAGCCCAGCGGCATCCGGTCGGCCCCGATGACCGAGATGTGCACCAGGTGCCGCGCACCGGCCCGCGACACGGCCCGCGCGAGGTTGCGGGTCGCCGCGTCGTCGCCCTTGGGGCCGCCCGCCAGGTGCAGGACGGTCTCGGCCCCGTCCACCGCGGCCTCGATCCCCTCCCCCGCGAGCAGGTCGCCGGTCACGTGCTCGACGCCGTCCGACGGGTCCCCGCCGCGGCGGCTGAGCACCCGCACCTTGCACCCCGCGTCCAGCAGCAGCGGCGTGACGTGGCGTCCCAGGGTGCCGGTGCCGCCGGTGATCAGGACGGATGATGTCATGGCCTTCTCCAGAGCTCGCTCTCGGACCGGGCTCCCGCCCGGCCGGACCACCGGTTCCGGGGTCCCGCCTCTCTGAAACGCCGCCCGCGAGGAATGTGACAGATGGACGAGAACGCATCGCTGACCGAGCGTTTCGAGGCGGACAGGACCCATCTGCGAGCCGTCGCCTACCGGATGCTCGGCTCGCTCAGCGAGGCCGAGGACGCCCTGCAGGAGGCCTGGCTGCGCGCCAGCCGCGCCGACACCTCCGACGTCGCCAACCTCGGCGGCTGGCTGACCACGGTGGTGGCGCGGGTGTGCCTGAACATGCTGCGCGCGCGCCGTTCACGCCGCGAGGAGCCCATCGAGTCGCTCGCACCGGACCAGGCCCCCGCCGCCCGCGACGCCGGCGCCGACCCCGAGCGGGAGGCGCTGCTGGCCGACTCGGTCGGGGTCGCGCTGCTGGTCGTCCTGGACACGCTGGCACCGGCCGAACGGCTCGCCTTCGTGCTGCACGACATGTTCGCCGTGCCCTTCGACCAGATCGGCCCGATGATCGAGCGGTCCCCGGCCGCGGCGAGGCAGCTCGCGAGCCGCGCCCGCCGCCGCGTCAAGGGCGGCACTCCGGCTCCCGGCGCCGACCTGACCCGCCAGCGCCGCGTCGTCGAGGCGTTCCTGGCCGCCACCCGCGGCGGCGACTTCCAGGCGCTGGTCACGCTGCTGCACCCGGACGTGGTGCTCCGCGCGGACGCGGCCGTCGTCCCGACGCCCCGTCCCATCGTGGTGCGCGGCGCCGGCAGCGTCGCCGAGGGCGCGATGGCCGCCACGGGCCGGGCGCGCTTCACCGGGACGGCGCTCATCAACGGTTCGGCCGGGCTGGCCATGGCCCCGGGCGGCCGGCTGTCCCTGGTCCTCGCCTTCACGTTCGACGGCGACCGGATCACCGAGATCGACGTCATCGCCGAGCCGTCCCGCCTCGACCGCCTCGACCTGACCCCGCTCCCGGCCTGATCTGAGATCATGGATCATGGCCGAACGCATCGGAGGGCCGGTCGGCGCCGACGGCCGCCACCCGCTGCTCCTGCCCGATGACGCCACCGAGCTGGTCGACGAGGAACTCCTCCGGCACGACGAACTCGACGCGATCTCCCACGGGCCGAGGGTCGATTTCCGCACGGCGCTCCGCCTGGACGGCCCGCTCGCCGGGCAGACCGCCTACGCCGTCAACGAGCTCGGCTCCCGGTCCGGGTTCTACGAGCTGGTCGAACTCGCCGAGGGCGAGATGCGGCTGGTCGGGCTGAACGGCCGCCCTCTGCCCTAGGCGACATCCGCGGACGGCACTCTCCGGCAAGCAGCCGTTTGCCTGGCCTCAGCGAAGGAGGCACTGCAGACCCGCAAAGTGCAGGCGAACGCCCACGGAGGACCATGACCGACATCGACAGCACGGTCGTCGACGCCGCCGAACTGCTCGCGACGGCCATCCGGCACCTGAACGACCACGACACCCGGCGGCCCATCGCGGAGATCCCGACCCTGGACGAAGCGGCAACGCGGCCGTTCCGGCCGTTCCCGGCCCTGGCGATCGCCATGGCGTCCCACGTTCTCAGCGCATGGGAGGTGAGGACGTTCCAGGTCGAACGCGGCGACCACGGCGACCGGATCCGCTCCTTCACCGCCGTCGGCCGCGACCCCCTGCGCCCCTTCCGCGCGTGCACGGTGTTCGTCCCGGACCTCGGTACGCAACGCGTCGTCGAGATGTGCGGGCACGCCTTCTGCCCGAACATCGCCCCCGCGGGCCCCGGAAGCCGCTGCCCGGAACATCTGCGGGACCCTGCACCCGAGACCCCGCTCCATTGGCTCCGGCTGGCCGGTGAAGCCGCCAGAGCAGCGGAGCGCGAGCGCGGTGACCGTCCCGAAACGGAGAACCTGGCCCTGGCCTCCGTCCGCCTGGGACTCCCCCTGGACGAGATCTGCCGGGCGACCTTCCTCAACGAATGGACGGTGCAGGCCCTGGCGGACGAGCCCCCGCCGCTACCGGACGACGTCGCCGACTCCGACAACCCCGATCAATGGCCGCTCGTCCTCACCCCGGACCGGGACATCACCGCAGCCGACGCCCACCGGGTCTACGTCCTCGACGGCGGAAGATACGCTCCCGCCGATCCGCCCCCGGAAACGGTGCTCGCCCGCAGCGGCGGGTTCTACACCTACTTCCACACCCATGACCATGGGCCGCTCATCGTGGCCGGGGAGGATCGGCGCTTCTTCAGATTGGAATGGTGGCAGATCCAGGACCACCTGCCGCAACACCGCCTGGCCCGCCGAGCCGACGAACGCAGACAGGAAATGTACGAGCCCCCGGACCCCTGGGGAGAGCACTGGTAGGCACCGGTCACCCGCCCGAAAAGCGGGAATCCGCCGCCCCACCCGAACCTGGTGAGACGGCGGATGCCCACACTGCGATCCCTAGATGTCGCCGTCCTCGTAGCTCTCGTAGTTCTCGTCCTGGTCGCCGTAGCTCCCGTCGTAGCCCTCCTGGCCCTTGTTGGCGCCCTCGTGGCCCTTGAGCCCCGCGTGGTGCCCCTTCTCGCCCTCGTGGCCGCTCTGAAGGCCCTCGTGGCCCCCCTGCTGCCCCTTGTGGCCGCCCTGGAGGCCCTCGTGGCCCCCCTGCTGCCCCTTGTGGCCGCCCTGGAGGCCCTTCTCGCCCTGGCTCTTGTCGCCGCCCTGGAGACCCTTCTCGCCCTGGGCCTTGTCGCCGCCCTGCTGACCCTCGTGGACGACCTGCTGGCCCTTGTCGCCCTGGAGGCCCTTGTCGCCGTCGCGGCCCTTGTCGCCCTGGGGAGCCTTGTCGCCCTGGGGAGCCTTGTCGCCCTGGTGGGCCTTGTCGCCCTGGTGGGCCTTGTCGCCCTGGGGAGCCTTGTCGCCCTGGGGAGCCTTGTCGCCCTCGTGGCCCTTGTCGCCCTCGTGGCCCTTGTCGCCCTCGGGGCCCTTGCCGTGCTGACCGAAGAACTCCTCGAATGCCTGGCTGTGAAGACCATGGAGATGACCGAGGAACTGGCCGTGATAACCGTGCTCCCCGTGCTCGCCGTCGCAGTCCTGCGCGAACGAGCACGTGGGGGAAGTCGCTGCCTGGGCGGCGTTGGTTTGCGCCGCGCTCGACATGGTGGCGGGACCGAACGCGGCGAAGCCGGCGGCCGCGACCATGCTGGCACCGGTCAGTGCAGCCATGCGCAGCGGAGTCGGAATCTTCATGCTTCCTCCTGAAGTAAGGGCACCGAGCCCGTGTTTTCGCACGTCACGTACCCTCACCGTATTCAGGCAATTACAGAGAGTGAGTAAAGGCGTTCCAGGCTGGCCCCCACCCCGCCGCACTCTCTTGTTCTGACATCGGCCGGGTAAAGGCCAGTGATGATCACCCCACGGCACGACGGCATGCCTCTTACCCGAGGAAGCTCATTCACCCAGCGCGACCCGACAATCTGGACCGAGTTCCGCCGGTCGCAGGGGCGTGACGGCCCACCAGAAGGCGACACACGGATCACCATCAGGTCTTTACCAACACCCAAAGCCGGACCGCTGCGGCAGAGCGACTTCAGCAAAGTCACCTACAGATGGCACTCCGCGCGCCGAACCCGCACACGAATCAGCGAATCACTCACAACTCGCATAAGCCATCACAACCAGCAACCCCGTATCGCCTTGCCAGTCTCCCTCAATCGCCGCTGCTCATACGATCACGGGCATACCGGTCAGCGCAGCGCCGGCGCCTCGAGAGCCATTGACCTCGGTCGTCGCCTTCACGAGCCCGGAATCCGCACCCCGGCCAATGACCTGAATCGCAGGCAGCCTGCGCATCGAGCCGCACCCAGGCTGGAAACGGCGAGACCTCAGCAACGAAGCATCCACGAAGCCACCCGACCCCTAGTACTCCAGCTGTAGATCGCGATCTTGCTGGTTAAGGGCGTTTGGAAGCAGGACGGCCACCGCGTGATCATCGTTGTTTGTGAGGACAAACGAAAACCGGGCGGTGGCCGCTGGCCACAG
>NZ_JBHSON010000163.1:0-14643 GCF_042656285.1 Actinomadura rugatobispora
CGGGGCCACCGGCTTCGCGGGCGTGCCGGGCCCGGCCGGGGCCCCGGGAGAGTTGGGCGAGGTGGGGCCGCCGTGCTTGTGGGTCGCGCGGCCGCAGGTCACGGCGCCGGTCCTGATCGTCTCGGTGCCGCGCCTGCCCATCGGCACCTTGGCCTCCACGGCGGTGACCGCCAGCCGCCCGTCCCGGAGCCGCTGCTGCTTGTTCAGCGTCACCTGCGCCGTGCCGACGCCGGGGATCTTCACCGGGACGACGCTGTTGGCGCGCGGCCTGACGCCCATCTTCTTGCCGTCGATGACCGTGTTGGCGAGCCGGGCCGAGCCGCGTCCGCCGCGGCACCGGGCGGAGACCGCGTCGGCCGACAGCGCGGCGCCGGGCACCTTGAGGTCCTTGACCGTCGACCGGGCGTGCCGGGAGGCGGCCCTGGTGTCCATCGCGGTGGCGCTGAACAGCTTGGTGCGGTTCTCATGCGCCAGGCTCTTGCGGACCTCCGCGCCGCGGGAGACCACGGCGGGCGTCGCCGGCAGCCTGACCGGGCCGGTGGCGGCCACCCCGTAGGCGGCGCCCTCCGGTTGGGCCGGGACGGGAGGTCTGGACGGGACGGCGGCCAGGCCGGTGACGGCGGTGGCCGTGGCGGTCGCGGTGGCGAGCAGCGCGACGGCCGGCAGGAACTTCGTGGAGCGCATGACGGTGTCTCTCTTTCGCGGTTGGGAGGCTCCGGCGGGTCGGGCCCGCCGGTCAGCCAGTGATGATCACCAAGGTTCCGAGCGGGACCTTCGACAGCGCGCGCAGCGCGTCCTTCGGCACGCGCACGCAACCGTGGGTGACGGCCCGGCCGAAGACCGTCCGGTCGGGCCAGCCGTGCAGGGCGACCGTGCCGGGGCCGCCGCCGTAGGTGTCGAGGGTCGCCGAATGCGCGCCCAGCGGCATGAGCAGCGGGCTCGGGGTGCGCTGGGACGGCCGCAGCAGGGCCAGCAGGAACGTGCGGCCGATCGGGGTCGGGGTGGCGGGCGCGCCGACCGCGACGCGCCAGCGGCCGACCGTCCGGCCGGACCGGAGCAGCGACAGCCGGCGGCGCGGCACGTCCACCCGGACCAGGTACGGGGTGCGGGCGGTGCGGAGGCCGCCCTCGGCGGTCGAGATCCATCCGGTGGCCTGGTTGGGGCGGCTCGGCAGCAGCACCTGGAGCCAGGCGCCGGAGCGGCTCACCACCGGGACCCAGGTGGGGCCGCCGAGCTGGCGGGCGGGCAGGGTCGCGATGGGACGGCCCCCCGGGGCGTCCAGGACGGTCCTGTCCGTGGTCGCCCGGACGACGAGCCCGTCGGTGGCGGCCGCCGCGTGCGCGGCCCGGTCCCTGGGCGCGCCGTGGACGGTGGTGTGGGTGGTGGACTCGGGCAGCTCGGCGGGGATCCCGACCGGCGGCTCCCCGGACCGCTCCCTGCCGGCGGACGTGGCGGACGGGGCCGAGCCCGTGCAGGCGGCGGCCGGGAGCGCCGTGGCGGCCGCGGCGGCGACCGCGACCACGGCGCGCGCGGCGCGTGCACGATGCATCAGAAATGCCCCCCGTGGCATGTCGCGCATTCCGTTCCCCCGTGGAATGCGATTGGCGGTGACCGTTCGCCGGGATGCTAGCGCCGGGCGGCGGGGGCGCGTCCAGAACTCCGGTGAACGAACTGATTTCTTTGCCGTGGTGCATTCGCCGGGTACCGGCATTGCCCGCGTCACCGGATTTCATCGGCAATTCCACGGTGCCGGGCAAAAGCGACAACGGGAAAAAGGTGCACCATCCGGGAGCCGGCCGGCGGGCGGGTCGGCGGGCGAGTGTGCGCCGGTCGCGGCGCCGCGGGGCGGCCGCCGGCGCGGTCCGCGCCCGCAGGGCCTACCCGTACGGCCTTTCCGGGTGGCCGGGCGCGACGAACCGGGGGCACACGCTACATTTGCCGCATGACAACTATCGTCGGGAGGGTGATGCGATGGCCGGCGGCGGAGGCATCACGCCCGAAAGGCGCGGCGACGGGCTGGGAAGTCCGGGAGGGGAATCCTGTGTTTCCAAGTCCCGGCCTACGGCGCTCGCCTGGCGGCTCGCTCCTCACCGGGCCTGTGCGAGCGCGGCATCGCTTCGCGATCTGGCCGGTGACGCTCGCCTCCGGCATCGCACCACCGCCCAGGTAACGCGCTCGCGCGGTGGCCGAGGCCACATCGAGGCCCTGGCCGCGGGCACCTGGTGCAGCGGGACGGTCAGGCGGGCATGGAGAACGAGGACGTATCCTTGCCGTCCGAGGAAGCAGTGGCCGACTCGTGGAACTGGGCGAGCCCCCAGAGCAGGGCTGCGCGGGCGGGGGACGACATCGTCGCCAGCACCCGTGCGAGCTCTTCGCGGCGCCGTACCCGGAGCCGGTCGAGCAGGGCCTGGCCCTCCGTGGTCAGCCGGACCGTCACCTCGCGGCGGTCGCGGCCCGGGTCGCGCAGGAGGAGCCCCCCGGCCTCCAGCCGGTCGCAGAGCCTGCTGGCCGAGGAGACCAGCGCGCCCAGCTCGGTCGCCAGGCTGCTGATGTTGACCGGACCCCGTTCGAGCACGAACAGCGCGCGCAGCTGGGTCGCGGGGACCGGCACGTCGGGGCCGTTATGGGCGCGAGCCCATACGCTCATCAGGGTGCCGGCCGCCTCGTCCAGCGCGGCGGCCGACTCGGCGGCTCCCTGACCCGGCGTGTCGACCATGCCCTCCACTGTTACATACCGCGTCCGTCGCGGCACCTTTCCCCCACCGAGTCCCCCACCTAGTGATCCGCCCGGGAACGCCCGGGCGGGCGATACATGCAGATGAGGACACGATGCGTTCCGCCCAGTCGCGAGATCTCGAACAGGCCCTGTGGGACGCCCTGCCGTACGAGCTGATCGGCAGGGCCAGGGCGGCGTTCGAGGAGCACGCGGACGCCGCCGGTGTGGAGATCCTGCTGGCCGACTACCGCCAGGCGTACCTGGTCCCCACGGTGTCGGGCGGCGACCCCGTCCGGGTGGACAACACCCCCGAGGGCCATGCCTTCGCGGCGCAGCGGGTGGTCCGCGGCGAGCGCGACGGGGAGCCGGTCCTGCACCTGCCGCTGTCGGTGCACGGCGACCGGCTCGGCGTCCTCAGCGTGCGCCCGTCCGCCAAGGCGGACGAGGACCTGAGGGAGGCGAACGGCGAGGGGCCGCCCTGGGAGGAGCGGATGGAGTCCGCCGCGGTCGTCCTGGCCCGCGCGCTGAAGATCGCCGACGCCAACACCGATCTCTACCGCCGGATCCGCCGCCGCACCCGGCTCACCCTCGCCGCCGAGATGCAGTGGGACCTGCTGCCCGGCCGGGCCTGCGACACCGGCACGTTCCACCTGGCCGGGCAGCTCGAACCGGCCTACGCCGTCTGGGGCGACAACTTCGACTGGTCGGTGTCGGAGGACCGGCTGACCCTGACCGTCAGCAACGGCACGGGCACCGGGACCGAGGCCGCCGCGCTCACCCATCTGGCGATCAGCGCGCTGCGCAACGCCCGCCGCTCCGGCGCCGACATCGCCGAGCAGGCCGCGCTGGCCGACCAGACCCTGTACGCGCACCACCGCGGCACCCGGCACCTGGCCACGCTGCTGCTGGACTTCGAGCCGGCGACCGGCCGGGTGCTGGCGATCGACGCGGGCTCCCCGCGGGTCTACCGGATGCGCGGAAGCACCACCGAGATCCTCGACTTCGAGGCCCAGCTGCCGCTCGGCATGTTCGGCGACGCGCACTACACGACCGAGGAGTTCATGATCGAGCCGGGTGACCGGCTGGTCGTCGTCAGCGACGGCGTGCACTCGGCCAAGTCGCCCGCCGGGGAACTGTACGGGACGCTGGCCCTGCTGCAGGCCCTCCGCGAGACCCGCCTGCAGAACCCGTCCGAGGCGGTCCGCACCTTCATCCGCCACTTCCTGGCCTACCACCAGGGCGCCGAGCAGGTGGACGACGCGGTCGTGGTGTGCCTGGACTGGAACGGCATTCCGGGGTCCGCGCCCGATGCGGAGCAAGATTCCGCGGCCGAGGACGATTCCGCGGCCGGGGGTGAATCCGTGGCCGGGGCCGGGGGTGAATCCGGTGCCGGGCGGGATTCCGGGAGCGAGACCGCGCCCGTCCGCGCCTGAAATCCGGACGGGTCAAGGGTCTGCCCCGCTATGGCCCGCGTTCGGGGGATCGAGCCGGGCTCGATGGTCTGGATTGGCTGACCCGGCGGTGAGGTAATGCTGGCGGCCAGGTGTTACCCGCGGGGTTGGAGATATGCGATGGAAGCGCTGCTTCCGCCGAGCGTGTCCCGGCGGGCGCGGATGCTGATCGAGCGCCGCGGGACGCGGTGGTCGCCCACCCTTCCCTGGCGATCGGCCGTTCTCTGACGATCGGCCGAAAAGCCCTCAACCCCTTTCCGTAAGGCCGCCGTCACAGTGCCGGAACGCCGGAGCGCGGGAACGGCGAAACGCCGGGTCGCCCGGATGCCCGGCGGCCGGTCGGGCGTCGCGCGCCCGGACGGTCATGCGGTCATGCGCTGCGGGCCGCGCGCTGTTCCGTGCGCTTTCTGGCCGCGGCCTGGCGGGCCCGGTTGAGGCTGTCGCGCACGCGGGCGGCGCCGCGCAGCGCGGTGGCGGTGTCCTTGGTCAGATGGGCGTATTGGGCGAGCACCTCGCCGACCGGCGGCGGCGACCATTCCTCGCGGACGAGGAAGGGCTGATCCACCGCCGCGGCCGGCCGGGCGGGTGCGGTCTTCGGGTCGGGTGCGGAGTCGGGCGCGGCGACGAGCGCGAGATGCGTGCGGCAGTGCGGGCACTGCAACCCCGAATGGGAGTCTCTGCTCATACCACGAATGATTCCCCAAGGGTCTGACAATTCATCCGCGGATATCGATCGAATGGCCGGCGGCCCCTCGGAAGGCGGCCCCCGGGACGATCCCGGGGCGATCCCGGGGAGATCAGGAATCGGTGTCCGCGCCCGGTCCCTTCAACCCCTCCTTGCCGGCCGCGACGGCGACCGCGTGCCACTCCTCGGCGGTCCTGGCGAAGATTTCCTGCAGCACCGGGGGCACTTCTCCGGCCTTCATCCGGTCGGCGAGATCCTCCGGCAGAAGTCCGCGAAGGTGCTGGTCAAGGGCCCAGACCGCGGGATCCCAGCCGCCGCCGATGCCCTCGAAAAAGCCCTCGGGGACGCCGCCGTGCTCCAGTTCCAGAACGGCCTGCCCGCCCTCGGCGGAGATCCGCACCTCCACGTGGCTGTTCAGGTCGCCGTACACCCAGGACACCCGCAGCAGGCGCGGCGGAGCGCACTCCAGGATCTCGCCGCCGGCGTTGCCCTCGATCTGATACGTGCCGCCGGGGCGCAGGTCGCCGCTGACGGGCAGGAACCAGCGGGCCAGCCGGGCCGGGTCGGTGACGGCGTCCCAGAGGTCCTCGGCGGTGGTGTCGTAGGCGCGGCGCAGCACGACGGTGCCGGTGGCGTCGTAGCCTTCGATCTTCCGCTCGCCGATCTCGCGGTGGGTCGGCTTGATCGCGTCATCGATGTCGGTCATGTCTCCGTGTCCTCCCCGGGACTCGTGTGCCGACGCTCTCGTTTGCCGCGCGCGATCTCGGTGCCCAGCGCGTCCAGCCGCTGCGTCCAGAACCGCCGGTAGCGGTCGAGCCACCGGTCGATCTCCTGGAGCGGGGCGGGGTCCACCGAGTAGAGCCGGCGGGTGCCGGCCGCGCGGACGGTCGTGAACCCGTTCTCGCGCAGCACCCGCAGGTGCTGGGACACGCCCGGCTGGCTGATGCCGAACTCCTCCTGCACCACGGCGCTGATCTCGCCGGCGGCGCGCTCGCCGTCCGCGAGCAGCTCCAGGATCCGGCGCCGGACCGGATCCCCGAGAACGTCGAAGGCGTGCATGACCTCATTATTGTTGTCGTGGCTTATATAAGCAAACCGTGAAGATGAAGGTGAGGTGCGGGTCAGAGCCGCCCGCCGAGCCAGCTGCGGCAGCCCTTCGCGAAGTCGGCCAGCGCGTGCTCGGCGAAGTGGCCGGGATCCCAGTCGTACGGTTCGGTGGGCCCGCGCCAGACGTAGGCGCGCGCCCGGCCCGAGCCGTCCGCCAGCGGCAGCAGGGCCGGCTCGTACGACTCGTCCTCGAAGTCGTCCAGCAGCCCCTGCTCGGCCTCCGTCAGCCCGCTGATCAGCACGCCCTCGGCGGTGGCGTCCGGATCGGCCACCAGCCCGGGGTAGGTGACGCCGGGCAGCGCCCGCACCCGCCATCCGGCGACGGCCGCCGGGGCGAGCCGGGGCACGCGGCCGAGGAGGATCTCCAGGATCTCGGGGAAGCGCAGCGTGCCGTAGACGAACAACCCGTTCGTGCCGATCTTGTCGGTCATGGACGCGCAGCGTACGCGGCGCCGCTCGCCAGCAGCACCACCAGGACCGCCATGCAGGTCGTCAGCCGTCCCGTCCGCAGGCCGTACCCGCACATCAGCCAGGACAGGTGCAGCAGCCACCGCCGCACGGTCCGCGGATCGGCGCGGCGGCGGACCTCGAAGGAGCGGTAGCGCAGGTCGCGGGCCAGGTCCGGGTCGGCCTCCGCCGCGGCGGCGGCCAGGTGCCGGTAGAGGACGGCGAGGCCGCCGTACGAGCCCGCCAGCTCCTCCACCAGCACGGCGCACCCCTGGCGGTCGCGGGGGCTCTGGCGGCCACGGAGTCCCCGGACGCGGCGGCGGGCGGGCAGCGTCGCGAACGTGCAGTCGCCCGTGATGCGCAGCCCCTCCGGGTGTTCCAGGCCGAGGAGCTTGCACCGGCTCAGGTCTACGTCCGCCAGTTCCAGCTTGGGCGCGGACAGCCCGCGTGCCGAGAGCAGGCGCACGGGGCCGTGCCGCCCGTCGAAGTCGTCCTCGGTCAGGCACTGGAACCGACGGGAGAGGGACCGTACGGTCACTCCCGCGTGGAAGTACGCGTCCTCAAGGTCGAGGTCCGCGTGACGCAGCCTGAACTCGGCGGGTCCGTGCGCCACGACGTGGTTGGCGTCGACCTGCCGTGCCACCGCGTCCACGCGCAGCCCGCGGTGGGCCTTGGCGTAGGTCAGGGACAGCCGTCCGCGCGTGGCCAGCGGCCCCATCCAGACGTCCTGGCGGAACCTGGTCCGGTCGAGGCGCGCGTGCCTGGCCACCCGGACGCGCCTGAACGAGGCCGCCCCGCCGAACTGCGCCGCCTCCAGCACCGCGTCCCGGCCGAAGTGCGCGCGGTCGAAGGCCACCGCTCCCACGAAGACCGTGCGGCTGAACGAGGCGTCCGCCCGCCACACCGTCTCCCCGAAGAGCGCGTCGCAGGCGAACACGGCCTCGTCGAACGACCCGTGCCGCTGGAAGCGCGCCCCGTGGAACGAGGCGTTGCCCGCGAAGCGCGCCCCACGGAACGACACGTGCCCCAGGAACCTCGCGTCATAGAACGAGACCCCGCCGTCGAAGCGCGCACCGTCGAACGAGCAGTCCCCCTCGAAGCACACCCCGCTCAGTGAGGCTCCCGCGGGGAGCACGGCCCCGTCGAAGCGGCTGCGTCCGAGGTGCGGATGCTTGTCGGGGCCTGTCACCGCCTTCAGCAGGGCGGCGAAGACACGCTCCGGGACGGTCGACCCGCGCAGGTCGATGTCGGCCCCGGGGTTGAGCCCGGCGAGCATGCGCTCCAGCTCGTCCGGGGTGAGGTGGGCCAGGCAGGCGGGATAGGGAATGCAGGCCCGTTCCGTGCATCCGTCCTCCGCGCCGCATCTCGGCCAGGTGCGCCCGAGTGGCAGCCACGGAGAGGGCGAAATCGGGGCGAGTGTGGACGACCGCGATATCTCGGTAGGGGTCACGTCAAACGTTGTACCCCCGTGCGGCATGGTCGTTCATCGGGTTGGTGCGATCCCTGGCACGTAATCTGGAGACATGGGGGCATATGGGGGATGGACCATCGGCCCGGCCGGGGCGGCCGGGCGGAGGATTCCCGCGTCCCGCCGATCACGGACCGCACTCGCGGCCCGATCGCGTCCCGGAGCACGGCCCCGGGCCCGGTCGTTCGAGTGATCAGCGGGAACCGCGGGCATCATCCGCCTGTCTGACTCGGGGCTGACAGATCCGAGACATCCGCGACGCCTTCGTTCGTTTGCCGTTCATCTTGAGCAGGGATTATTACCGTATGAGCGTCAATCCAGGACAAATCCCTCACGGTGCGGAAGCGCTGCCCGACGACCGGTTCCTGGACCGCGAGGAGAGCTGGCTTCGGTTCAACCAGCGCGTCCTGGAACTGGCCGAGGACCCCCGGCTGCCGCTCCTCGAACGGGTCCGCTTCCTGTCGATCTTCGCCAGCAACCTCGACGAGTTCTTCATGGTCCGGGTCGCCGGCCTCACCCGCCGCATGGCCACCGGACTGGCCGTCCAGTCCGCCAGCGGCCGGCAGCCCCGCGAGGTGCTGGAGCGCACCGCCGGCGTCGCCCGCGAGCTGATGCTGCGGCACGCCACCACCTTCCGCGACGACCTCCTCCCGGCGCTCGCCAAGGAGGGCATCGAGCTGCTGCGCTGGGACGACCTGGCCGACACCGAGCAGGAGCGGATGCGCCGGCTGTTCCGCGACCGCATCTACCCGGTGCTGACCCCGCTGGTCGTCGACTCCGCGCACCCCTTCCCCTACATCTCCGGGCTCTCCCTCAACCTCGCGGTGATCGTCCGCGACCCGGGGAACGACGCGACCATGTTCGCGCGCGTCAAGGTGCCGCCGGTGCTGCCCCGCTTCATCGAGGCCTCGCCCAACCGGTTCACCCCCCTCGAAGACGTCATCGCCCAGCACCTCGGCCAGCTGTTCGTGGGCATGGAGATCGTGGAGCACCACGCGTTCCGCGTCACCCGCAACCAGGACCTGGAGATCGACGACGACATCAGCGAGGGGCTGCTGCAGGCGCTGGAGCGCGAGCTGCTGCGCCGCCGCTTCGGCCCGGTCGTCCGGCTGGAGGTGGAGGACTCCATCTCCGAAGGCGTCCTGGACCTGCTCACCACCGAGCTGGCCATCGACGAGCGGCAGATCTACCGGCTGGACGGCCCGCTCGACCTGGCCGGGATGTCGGCCATCGCCGACCTCGACCGGCCCGAGCTGAAGTACCCGCCGTTCGTGCCGTCCAAGGAGGCGCTGCCGGCCGACGCCGACCTCTTCGCCGCCGTCCGCGAGCGCGACGTCCTGGTGCACCACCCCTACGACTCGTTCACCACGACCGTGCAGCGGCTCATCGAGGAGGCCGCCGACGACCCCCGGGTCCTGGCGATCAAGCAGACCCTCTACCGCACCAGCGGCGACTCCCCGATCGTGGACGCCCTGGTCGGCGCCGCCGCCGCGGGCAAGCAGGTCGTGGTGGTCGTCGAGCTCAAGGCCCGCTTCGACGAGCGCGCCAACATCGCCTGGGCGCGCAAGCTGGAGAAGGCCGGCTGCCACGTCGTGTACGGGTTCGTCGGACTGAAGACGCACTGCAAGCTCGCCCTGGTCGTCCGGCAGGAGGCCGACGGCGCGCTGCGCCGCTACTGCCACATCGGCACCGGCAACTACCACCCCAAGACCGCCCGGCTCTACGAGGACTTCGGCCTGCTCACCGCCGACCCGGCCGTCGGCGAGGACGTCAGCGCCCTGTTCAACCACCTCACCGGCTACTCCCGGCAGAACTCCTACAAGCGCCTGCTGGTCGCCCCGCAGAGCCTGCGGCCCGGCCTGGTGCAGCGGATCGAGCGGGAGATCGAGCACCACGAGGCCGGCCGCCCCGCGCACGTCCGGTTCAAGTGCAACTCGGTGGTCGACGAGGTCGTCATCGACGCGCTCTACCGGGCCGCGCAGGCGGGCGTGCCGGTGGACGTCTGGGTGCGCGGGATCTGCGCGCTGCGCCCCGGCGTCCAGGGGCTGTCGGAGACGATCCGGGTGCGCAGCGTCCTGGGCCGGTTCCTGGAGCACTCGCGGGTGTTCGCGTTCGAGAACGGCGGCGACCCCGAGGTGTGGCTGGGCAGCGCCGACCTCATGCACCGCAACCTGGACCGCCGCGTGGAGGCCCTGGTCAAGGTCACCGACCGCGGCCACCGGCACGAGCTGGTCGACCTGATCTCCCTCGCCATGGACGACGGCACCGACGCGTGGTGGCTGGACGGCGACGGCACCTGGACCCGCCGCTCCGCGATGACCGACGCGCCGCTGCTGGACATCCAGACCCACCTCGTCCGGAGCCGGCGCTGGAGGACCGTCGATGCCTGAGCGGCGCGGTCGCGAGAACCGCCCCGGCGCGCAGGACGACCTGATCCGCGCGGCCGGGGCCGTCCTGTGGCGTGACGGGCCGGAGCCCGGCGAGGCGGAGGTGGCGCTGATCCACCGGCCGCGCTACGACGACTGGTCCTTCCCGAAGGGCAAGCTCAAGAACGGCGAGCACGTGCTGCGCGCCGTCGTCCGGGAGGTCGAGGAGGAGACCGGGATCGTTCCACGCCTGGGCCGCCGCCTGCCCTCCAGCACCTATCCCAAGGACGACCGCACCAAGCGGGTCGACTACTGGACGGCCCGCGGCCTCGGCGCCTCCGACGGCCACGCGGTGCCGAACGACGAGGTCGACCGGATCGCGTGGCTGCCCGTCAGGGAGGCGGAGGCGCGGCTGTCCTACTCCCACGACGTCGACCTGCTGCGCGAGTTCGCCGCCGGGCCCCCGCACACCTGGCCGCTGGTGATCCTGCGGCACGGCTCGGCCGGCGAGAAGACCCGCTGGCACGAACCCGACGAGCTGCGGCCGCTGGACGCCCGCGGGCGCGCCGAGGCGCAGCGGCTGGCCGGGCTGCTGACCGCCTACGGCCCGGCCCGCCCGATCTCCTCGGCCACCGCCCGCTGCACGGAGACGGTGCTGCCGTACTCGCGGCGGACCGGCGCCCCCGCCGTCACCGACACCGCGTTCACGATCGGCGAGACCGACACCGAACGGGCCTGCGAGCGGCTGCTGGAACTGGCCGACGACGGCGTCCCCGTGATCGTGTGCACGCACGGCGAGATCGTCGCCGACCTGATCACCGGGCTGTGCCGCACGCTCGGCGAGAAGGTCCCCGACGAGCCGTCGCTGCGCAAGGGCTCGTTCTGGGTGGCGCACCTGGCGGGCGGCGACGACGGCGCCCCGGCCATCTCCGCGCTGGAACGCCACGGCGCCTACGGCGAGGGCCGCTAGAAGGCGGGGGCGGGGATGTCGGCCCAGGTGCCTTCGAGACGGTCGAGGGCGGCCTGGGCCTCGCAGCGTTCGATGCCGTACAGGACGCCGAGGGTGAACGCGTCGGCGGTGTCGCGGGCGCGCTCCGCCGCCCCGCGCAGGTGCTCGCTGGCGATCACGCCGTCCTGGTAGCCGCCGAGCACCTCCTGGAGGCGCTTGGCGTTCTTCACCGTCTGCTTCGCCGGGTCGCCCAGCACCGCCACCGCGGCCTCCGCCGCGTACCGGGCCCGCTTGGCGTCCTTGCGGACCTCGTGCCGGGTCAGCTCGGGGTCCTCGGACGCGGCGACCCCGTCGTAGGCGTCGGCGAGCCGCTTCCACGCCCGCACCACCAGGCGGGGGAGCTCGGCGGTGGCGTCGCGCCCGGCCCGCGCGGTCAGCGGAGGGTCGGCCACCAGCGCCTCCAGCGCGTCCAGCAGCGCGTAGTAGCGGGGCAGCTTGAGCGCGGTGTTGACCCGCCGGTACGCCGCCTGCTCCTGCTTGGCCAGCTCCTCCAGCCACGCGGGCTCCCCGATGCCCTCCAGGCCCTCGACCCGTTCGGTGAAGCGCATCCGCAGCACCTCCAGGTCACGGACCTCGCCGAGCACCGCGGCCAGCCACTTCAGCTCCTCGCGCAGCGGATCGGTCCGCTCCCGGTCGAGGACGGGACGGTAGCTCTGCAGCACGCTGCGCATCCGCCGGGTCGCGACCCGCATCCGGTGCACGGCGTCGAACTCGGCCAGCCGCACCTTGGGGTCGTACGCCAGCAGCGCCTCCACCTGCGCCGCGAGGTAGGCGACCGCCGCGTCGCCCGCGGTCGGGGCGGGCGCGGCGATTCTGGCCAGGGCCTGCCGCCCGGTCTCCTGGGCGGTGGGACGGGCGATCTGCCCGTTCAGCAGCCGCCCCAGCTTGGAGGACGAGGACGCCTTGCGCGCCCCCGCCTTCCGCAGCCGCTTGCCCGCCGCCTTCAGCAGGTCGCGGGCGCCGGCGGCGAGCTCCACCTCGATCTCCCGCCAGGCGTCGCCGGACCCCTCGTCCAGCACCCGTCCGGTCACCGCGTCGTCGGCCACCTCGGCGAGCACCTCGCCGGAGTCGTCCAGCAGCCGCAGCACGGTGCGGTCGGTCTCCAGCGTGGCCACCGGCCGCAGCTCGGCGCCGCGCGCGTACGCCGCGACGAGCCCCGCCAGCCGGGCCGGGACGACATGCGCCCGGCCCAGCGGGGCGCGCAGCTCGTTCTTGCTGTCGGGACCGGCCGGGATCTTCAGGTGCCAGCCCGCGTCCGTCCCGCCGCGGCGCCGCCGCAGCGTGATCCCGCGCGCGGCCAGCCGCAGGTCGGCGGTGTCGAAGTACGTGGCGTGCAGGTGGTGCGTCTCGGGCGCGCTGACCGACGCCACCCCGGGCAGGACGGTCAGCTCGGGGACGGCGAAATCGGCGGCGGCGTCGTACTTGCGCTCGATCTCCACATGCTTCACGGCCACGTAAGGCTCCTCACCGGTGCAACGGCGCTGGTTACCAGGCTTTTATGGCCAGCATTACACGACAGGGTTAACAGATACAGACATCTTCCCGTCGACTGACCGACGCCGTGCCCTCCGGGCGGCCGCTTCCGGCCTCACACCAGTAAACCCGCCCCGGGTCAGTCCTCGGCGACCCGCAGAACGATCTTGCCCTGGATGTGCCCGCGTTCGGCCCGCTCGTGGGCCGCCGGCGCGTCCGCGAGCGGGTAGACGGCGTCGATCCCGACCTGGACCCGGCCGTCGTCGATCAGCCGGGCCAGCTCGGCCATCTGCGCCCCGTCGGAGCGCACCTGCCCCGACAGGAACGTGAAGCCGAGCTCATCGGCGCGGTCCTGGTGGTAGTCGCCGTAGAAGACCGGCATGAGCGTCCCGCCGCGCTTGAGCACCGGCAGGAACCGGTGGCCGTCGGGCCCGCCGACGGTGTCGAACACGTGGTCAACATCACGGACGGTCTCCCCGGCCGAGGTGGTGGTGTAGTCGATGAACCGGTCGACGCCCAGCTTGTGCAGGAACGCCTCGTGCCGCCCCGAGGCCACGCCGATGACGTGCGCCCGCCTGGTCTTGGCCAACTGGACGAGGAAGTGGCCGACGCCCCCGCCCGCGCCATTGACGAGCACCGTTTTGTCCCAGCCCAGCCGCACGTGGTCGAACAGGAACTGGTAGGCGGTGAGCCCGGCCATGGGCACACCCGCGGCGTGCACGTGGTCGACGGTCTCCGGCTTGAGGGCCAGATGCTCCACCGGCGAAGTGACGTACTCCGCGTACCCCCGGGCGGCGTTGTCGATCGTGGGGAAGCGCACGAGGCCGAACACGGCGTCCCCCTCGCGGAACGCGGTGACCCCTGGACCCGTCCCGACGACCGTGCCCGAGACGTCCGAGCCCGGGATGAACGGCAGCGGCGGCGCCGGCGGCCGCACATCCTCCGGGAAGTTGGTGTAACCCACGCGCCGGTACCAGTCGGGCGGGTTCAGCGCGGCCGCGTGGACGCGCACCAGGACCTCCCCGGGGCCCGGCACCGGGCGCGGGACGTCCTCGTACACCAGCACCTCGGGCCCGCCGAACTCGTGCACCTGCACAGCCTTCATCGTCGCCATCACCCTTCGCCAGACTCCGGCCATATCCGGAGCACTGCTCCAGATAATAAGCGGAGCAGTGCTCCGGTTGTCAACTCAGGGATACTGGGTCCCATGACGCCCGACCCCGTACCGCCGCGCCCGCCGCGGGCCGACGCCCGGCGCAACCGCGAACGCGTCCTCGACGCCGCCCGGACCGTGGTCGCCGAGCAGGGCACCCAGGCGTCGCTACGGGAGATCGCCAGGCACGCCGGGGTCGGCCTCGGCACCCTCTACCGGCACTTCCCGACCCGGGACGCGCTGCTGGAGGCCCTGCTGGGCCGCGGCTTCGACGACCTGGCCGCGAAAGCCCGAACGCTCGCCGAGACCCGCCCGCCCGAGGAGGCGCTGGCCGAATGGCTGCGCGACTTCCTCGCCGGGAGCACCGCCTACCGCGGCCTGGCCGCGTCGATGATGGCCACGCTCGACGACGAGACCTCGCCGCTCTACACCTCGTGCCAGGGCATGCGCGAGGCCGTCGCGCACCTGCTGGAACGCGCGCAGAAGTCCGGCCACGTCCGCCCGGAAGTGGACCGCGTGGACCTGCTCGCACTGGTCAGCGCCATCGGCTGGCTAGCCGACCAGGCCCCCTCACTGGCCGACCGCCGCGACCACCTCTTCACCCTGGTCATGGCCGGCATCACCACCGGCCCCCCGGGCTAACCGCAATGCCGGGTAGTTAGGCCTGTGGGCTGGTTGTCCAGGGGTTTGGTGGATCTTGGAGACGTGGGAACGGAGATCCAGTAGAACGGGTGATCTTCTACCATCGTCCGTCTGACCTACTGGATC
>NZ_JBHSON010000164.1:0-14470 GCF_042656285.1 Actinomadura rugatobispora
GGTCGCGGTGAGCGCGGGCGGCGCGCCGCGCCGCGGCCGGGCCCTGCGGATGCAGCGGGCGCTGGCGCGGACGCGGGTGCGGCGCCCGGTCAGCCTGGGCCTGGGCCTGCCGTTCGCCCGGCCGGGACGGACCGCGCTGACCGTCAGCGCCGTCGCGTTCGGGGTGGCGGCGGTGACGTTCGCCTACGGCCTCGACCGGTCCGTCAGCTCCTACTTCGCCGACGCCGAGCTCACCGAGACCGTCCACGTCCTGGTCCCCAACGATCTCGGCCGGCCGGTGTCGCTGGACGGGCGGCCCGGCACGGCGAAGGTCGCGCTGACCCGGTTCGAGCAGGTGCACGTGCCCGGGTTCGACCGGGCGGTGCACATGAAGGCCTACCAGGGCTCCGTCACCGACCGGCACGGCCACCGGCTGGTGCGCGGCCGCTGGCTGGCCGGGCCGGGCGAGGCCGTCGTGGGCGACCCGTTCCTGAAGACCGGCGGCAAGAAGATCGGCGACAGCATCGTCGTGACCAAGGACGGCAGGAGCGTCACGCTGCGGATCGTCGGAACCGCGCTCGTGGACGGCGGCGACTCCGTCATCACGGACTGGGCGTCCCTCACCCCGCTCACCGCCCGCACGACGGCGCCCGAGTCCCCGGGCCCCGGTCCGCACGCGCGCATGGCCTTCTCGATCCTGGAGGTCACCCTCACTCCGGGCACGTCTCCGGACGCCTACGTCGCCGCGCTCAAGCGGGACGGGGTGGAGGCCACCACGGCGGCCGAGGGGATCGAGGCCGGGCGGGTGGTCCTCCTCGGGCTGGTCACGCTGCTGACCCTGGGGCTGACCGCCGTCGCCGGGCTCGGGGTGTTCAACACGGTGATCCTCAACACCCGGGACCGGGCGCGCGACTTCGGCGTCCTGAAGTCGCTGGGCGCGACACCGGGGCAGGTCCTGACGGTGGTGCTCACCTCCATGGCGGCGCTGGGCCTGGCCGGCGGGCTGGTCGGGCTGCCGCTGGGCGTCGCCGCCCACCGGGTGGTGCTGCCGGCCATGACCGGCACAGGCGGCCTCATCCTCCCCTACGGCCTCCTGGAGATCTTCCCTTGGCCGCTGATGGTCCTGTCCGTCCTGGCGGGCGTGGCGATCGCGCTGCTCGGCGCGCTGATTCCGGCCGGGCGGGCGGCCAGGATCGGGACGGCGGCGGCCCTGCGCTCGGAGTGAGGCGCGTTCCGCTCGGCTCGGAGTGAGGCGCGGTCAGTCGGCCGTGTCCTCGTCCGCGGTGACGTCGCCGGGCGCCTCCTCCGGGGCGATGCGGGCCAGTTCCACCCGGGAGGCGATGCCGAGCTTCCGGAAGACCTGCCGCAGGTGGAAGGAGACCGTGTGCGGGGACAGGAACATCTGGGTGGCCACCTGGCGGTTGGTCAGCCCTTGGGCGACGAGGCACGCGACGTTGCGCTCGGTGTCGGTGAGGCTGTCCCAGCCCGTGGACGGCCGCTCCGCGTAGGCCCAGTGGCGGCGCCGTACGCCCAGGTTCCGCAGCCGGGCGCGCACGCGGGCCGCGTCCCTGAGGGCGCCGATCCCCCGGTACCCCTCGGCCGCCTCGTCGAACTTCTCGACGGCGGCCTTGCGGTCCTCGATCAGCAGGACCCCCAGGTCCTCGGCGGCGGAGGCGACGCTCCAGGGGTCGCCGTACTGGGCCCCGGCCTCGGCGAGCGCCGTGGCGTCCCCGTGCAGGATCCCGTGCGCGTGGGCGGCCGCGGCGGAGAGCACGGGATGGGCGGGGTTGTCGTGCGCGATCTGCCGGGCGGTCTCCACCACGTCCATGGCGGCCGGCCGGCGGCCCGCGGCCAGGGCGGTACGGGTCATCCAGGCCGCCGCGTTGGGTTCGAGCATGAGCATCCAGCGGCGGTTCCGGACGTCGGCGTAGACGCTGCGGAACCCCTCCATCGCCCGTTCCGGACCGTTCTGGGCCTCGGCGACCGTGGCGGCGGCCCAGGTGCTCCAGAACGATCCGTACATCGCGCCGTGCGCCGCCCGCTGCTCGGACTCCGCGCGCTCGACGTGCCGCACGGCCACCTCCACGTTGCCCCGCCGCAGCTCGACGATCGCCAGGACGGCCAGTCCGAACAGCGCGAACGCGTGGGCGCCCAGCTCGTCGGCGGCCTTCAGCCCCGACTCGGCCTCCGTCATGGCGTCGTCGGGGCGGCCGGCGGCCAGCGCCAGGCAGGCCCGGAAGAAGGCAGGGGCGCTCGCGAACGCGATCGGCCCCGCGGCCTCGACGTCCGCGGCGGCGTCCTGGAGGACGCTCTCGGCCTCGGCGTACCGTCCCACCCCGAAGAGGCAGCGGAACAGGAACAGGCGGGGATGGGCGCGGCGGGCCCCGAGCACCGCCGTGCTCGCCAGGCGCACGGCGTCGTCGATGTCACGGAAGGCGTCCTCGCCCCGCGCCTCCTCCCAGGCGAGGTGCGCGCTGAGCAGCAGCGCCCCCATCACCGCGGCGTCGGCGTGCCCCGCCCGGTCCGCGAGGATCGCGTTCGCCCTGGCCCGGCCCCGCCCGAAGTCGTGCGAGGCCATCAGGCCCTGGAACACCACCAGTTCCGCCAGGCCGCGGACCTCGGGGTCGAGGTCGGGCCGCGCGAGCAGATCCTCGGCCTCGGTCACCGCCTGGACGGGCCGCCCGCTCTGCAGCAGGATCAGCGCCAGTTCGTACCGCAGGCGGTCGGTCCACCGCCCGGACGGCGCCTTCCGCAGCGCCTGCCGCGCGAACTCGACCGCCTCGCCGAGCCGTCCCGCGGCCGTGAGCGCCTCCACCGCCGTCACCGCGCGTGCGTGGAGATCGGCGTCGGCCGGGGCGGTGAGCTCCAGTGCCCGGACGGCCAGGTCCGCCGCCGAGGGCGGCGAATAGGGCAGGACGGCGCGCGCCGCCCGCTCCAGGCCGTCGAGCGCCCGCGCGTCCCCGGGCCGGGCGCAGCGCATGAAGTAGGTGGCCGCCGGGACGACCGCGCCGCGCCGCAGCAGCATCTCCCCGGCCTGGCGCTGGATCGCCGTCCGCACCGGCTTGGAGATCATGTCGGTCGCGATCTGCCAGAGCAGGTCGTGCCGGAACTCCAGCCGGTCCACGGCGGGCACGACGAGCCCCGCCCGCACCGCCTCGGTGAGCCGGGGCAGCAGCCTGTCGACCGGCTCGCCGAGGATCTCGGCGAGATCGTCCACCGAGAAGGAGCGGCCCAGGACCCCGGCCACCTGGAGCAACTGCCGGGCCGGCGCGGACAGCGCCATCAGGCGGCTCCGCGCGTTCGCCCGGACCCGTCCCGCCGAGGGCGGCTGCGGGCGGCCCGGGGCGGCCCCGGCCGCCCCCTCGCGTTCGCGTGCCCTCAGCAGCTCGACGAGGAGGAAGGGGTTCCCGTCCGCGCTCGCCGCCATGGCGAGGACGTCCGGGCCGGGCGGCGCGCCGAGGACGTCGGCGGCGACCTCCGCCACCGCGCGTTCGTCCAGCGGCCCGAGGACGACGCGGGCGGCCCCCTGCCGCTCCAGCTGCCGGTACAGGCCGTCGACGGCGGAGTCGCCGATCCCGCTGGTGCGGGCCATGATCCAGCCGAGCGGATAGGAGGTGAGCTCGGGCACCAGGGACCGCAGCGTCAGCTGGGTCGTCGGATCGACCCACTGCAGGTCGTCCAGCATGATCAGCAGCGGGCCCTGGCCGGCCCGCTCCTCCAGGCGGGCGCGCACCCGCTCCACCAGCACCAGCCGCAGGTCGGCCGCCCCGGTGACGGGCACCTCCCCCGCCGGCACCTGCGCCGAGCGCGGCGACCCCGAGGACCACAGCGATTCGGTCGACCACATCGATCCCGGCGGCACCGGTTCGGGCGACGCCAGCTCCGGCTCCCCCAGCGCGGTCGCCAGCGGAGCCAGCGGAGCCAGGCGCCCGAACTCGTCGGCGGGGCCGTGGGCGACCTCGATGCCCGCTCGCGCGGCGGCCTCGGCGGCCTCGTGGAGCAGGCGGGTCTTGCCCATCCCCAGGCGGCCCTCCACCAGCACCACGCCGCCCCGGCCCTCCCCTATCTGCCGCAGGAGTGCGGCGATGGGCCGCCATTCACGGGTGCGGCCGCGCCAGCCTGGCCGCGACAAAGGGGCGTCCCGGCCCGCACCGGTGTCGTGCGGGCGGCCGTTCCCCCCGTCCACCCCCATGAGTCCATGACACATCGCGACAGGCGTGCGCGCAATATTCCAAGCACCATGCCGACCAGCGAGGACGAGCGGCACAGGCTACATGAACGTGCGATGCGCAAGCTCCTCCGGCCGAATCAGAATGGCGGGGCAGAGAAAATTCAAAAATGTAAATCTTCCTTCAAGCACCATCAGTGAAAACGTAAATTTCAGCTCCGGGTATAGCGTGAAACTCATGGCCACAGATCCGATCCGAACGGTCGAGCTGCATCCGCTGATGGCGGCGATGCAGGCGCTCCGCGACGGGGACTTCCGGGTCCGGCTGCCGACCGACCAGGAGGGCCTCCCGGCCGAGCTCGCCACCGTCTTCAACCAGATCGCCGACCGCAACCTGCACCACGCGGAGGAGCTGCGACGGGTCCGCCGCGAGATCGTCCGCCACGGCCGGCTCGACGAGCGGCTGGCGGCCAGCCCCGGGCAGGGCTCCTGGACGGCGACGATCGACGCCGCGAACACGCTCGTGGACGCCCTGGTCGTCCCGACCGTCAACGCGAGCCGGGTCCTGGAGGCGGTCGCCGAGGGCGACCTGAACCAGCGGGTGGACCTGCACGACGACAGCCGCCCGCTGCGCGGCGGCCTGCGCCGCCTCGGGCAGACCGTCAACCACATGGTCGACCAGCTGTCGCTGTTCACGGGCGAGGTCACCGGCGTGGCCCGCGAGGTCGGCACCGAGGGGCGGCTCGGCGGGCGCGCCAAGGTGCACGGACTGACCGGCACCTGGCGGGACGTCACCGAGGCCGTCAACACGATGGCCGGCCGGCTCACCGCCCAGGTCCGCGACATCGCCCTGGTCACCACGGCCGTCGCCCGCGGCGACCTGACCCGGACGGTGACCGTCGAGGCGACCGGCGAGCTGCTGGAGCTGAAGCTCACGGTCAACACGATGGTCGACCAGCTGTCGGCGTTCGCCGACGAGGTCACCCGCGTCGCCCGCGAGGTCGGCACCGAGGGGCGGCTCGGCGGGCGCGCCCAGGTCCGCGGCGTGTCGGGGGTGTGGAAGGACCTCACCGACAGCGTCAACTTCATGGCGTCCAACCTCACCTCCCAGGTGCGCAACATCGCCGAGGTCACCACCTCGGTCGCCAACGGCGACCTGTCCAAGCAGATCACCGTGGACGCCCAGGGCGAGATCCTCCAGCTCAAGAACACCGTCAACACCATGGTCGACCAGCTGTCGGCGTTCGCCGACGAGGTCACCCGCGTCGCCCGCGAGGTCGGCACGGACGGACGGCTCGGCGGGCGCGCCCACGTCCGCGGCGTGTCGGGGGTCTGGAAGGGGCTGACCGACAACGTCAACTTCATGGCCGACAACCTGACCTCGCAGGTCCGCAACATCGCGCAGGTCGCCACCGCCGTCGCCCAGGGCGACCTCAGCAAGAAGATCGACGTCGACGCCCGCGGCGAGATCCTGGAGCTCAAGTCGACGATCAACACGATGGTGGAGACGCTGTCGGCGTTCGCCGACGAGGTCACCCGGGTGGCCCGCGAGGTCGGCACCGAGGGCAACCTCGGCGGCCAGGCCCAGGTCCGCGGCGGGTACGGGGTGTGGAAGGACCTCACCGACAGCGTCAACGAGCTCGCCCTCAACCTGACCAACCAGGTGCGCAACATCGCCGAGGTCACCACGTCCGTCGCCAACGGCGACCTGTCCAAGCAGATCACCGTGGACGCCCAAGGCGAGATCCTCCAGCTCAAGAACACCGTCAACACCATGGTGAACCAGCTGTCGGCGTTCGCCGACGAGGTCACCCGCGTCGCCCGCGAGGTCGGCACCGAGGGGCAGCTCGGCGGGCGCGCCCACGTCCGCGGCGTCTCGGGGGTCTGGAAGGACCTCACCGACAACGTCAACTCGATGGCCGAGAACGTGACCTCCCAGGTCCGCAACATCGCCCAGATCGCCACCGCCGTCGCCCAGGGCGACCTCAGCAAGAAGATCGACGTCGACGCCCGCGGCGAGATCCTCCAGCTCAAGACCACGATCAACACCATGGTCGACCAGCTGTCGGCGTTCGCCGACGAGGTCACCCGCGTGGCCCGCGAGGTCGGCACCGAGGGCAACCTCGGCGGCCAGGCCCAGGTCCGCGGCGTCTCCGGGATCTGGGAGGACCTCACCGACAACGTCAACGAGCTCGCCCTCAACCTCACCAACCAGGTGCGCGCCATCGCCGAGGTGACCTCCGCCGTCACGCAGGGCGACATGTCCCGCCTGATCACCGTCGAGACCCGCGGCGAGGTCTCGGAACTGAAGGACAACATCAACAAGATGGTCTCCAACCTCCGGGAGACCACCCGCGCCAAGGACTGGCTGGAGTCCAACCTCACCCGGCTGGCCGGGCTGATGCAGGGGCACCGCGACCTCATGGAGGTCGCCGACCTGGTGCTGCGGGAGCTCACCCCGCTGGTCAACGCCCAGTACGGCGCCTTCTTCCTGGCCGACACCGACGGCGACGGCGCCGCGGGCAAGGGGCTGGCGTACATCGCCGGCTACGCCTCGCAGGGACGGACCGTCGACACCGCCGAGATGCCGGGCCACGGCCTGGTGCAGCAGGCCGTCCAGGAGAAGAAGCGCATCATCGTCGAGCACGCCCCGCCCGGCTACATCACCATCGACTCGGGCCTCGGGGAGGGCACGCCGGCGAGCGTGGTCATCATCCCGGTCCCCTTCGAGGACAAGGTGCTCGGCGTCATCGAGCTGGCCTCGTTCAGCCGCTTCTCGGACGTGCACCTGGCCTTCTTCGACCAGTTCGTCGACACCATCGGCGTCGCGATCAACACGATCATCGCCAACTCGCGGACGGAGGCGCTGCTCAGCGAGTCGCAGCGGCTCACCACCCAGCTCCGGGAGCGCTCCAGGGAGCTGCAGCGGCAGCGGGCCGAGCTGCAGCGCTCCAACGAGCAGCTGGAGGAGAAGGCGGCGCAGCTGACCTCCGCCTCCAAGTACAAGTCGGAGTTCCTGGCCAACATGTCGCACGAGCTGCGCTCCCCGCTGAGCTCGCTGCTCATCTACGCCCGGCTGCTGGTCGACAACGCCGAGGACAACCTGTCCCCGGACGAGCAGCTGTTCGCGCGCAACATCTACCAGTCGGGCTCCGACCTGCTGCAACTGATCAACGACATCCTCGACCTGTCGAAGGTCGAGGCCGGCCGGATGGACATCCGGCCCAAGTACCTCCCGCTGGCCAGGCTGCTCGACTACGTGAACGCCACCTTCCGGCCGATCGCCGCGGACCAGGGGCTCGGCTTCGACATCGAGGTCTCCCCGGACGCCCCCCACGACCTCTACTCCGACGGGCAGCGGCTCCAGCAGATCCTGCGCAACCTGCTCTCCAACGCGTTCAAGTTCACCTCGGAAGGCCATGTCAGGCTGCGGGTGGAGCGGGGCACGGAGGCGGGCGAGGGGATCGCGGCCGAGGACGTCGTCGCCTTCACCGTGGAGGACACCGGCATCGGCATCCCGCAGGAGAAGCTCAGCACGATCTTCGAAGCGTTCGAGCAGGCGCACGGCCCCAGCGGCCGCACCGGCGGCACCGGCCTGGGCCTGTCCATCAGCCGCGAGCTCGCCGGCCTGCTCGGCGGCAAGATCACGGCCGAGAGCGAGCTGGGCCGCGGCAGCTCCTTCACCCTCTACGTGCCCGTGGTGCGGCCGCTGCCGGCGGACATGGGCGAGCAGCCCGCGCAACGCGGCGAGGCCGCGGCCTGGGCTGAGCCCGTCCCCATGGGGCCGCGTCTCGGCGCCCCGGCCGAGCTCTCGGAGGGCGAGGCCGCCGGATCCGCTGAGGCCGCCGAGCCCGAGCCCGGTCTCGCGCCCGCGCCCGCGCGTCCACGGCCGATCGCCGCCGTGCCCGACGCCCGGACGGCCGACGGAAGCGTGCGCCGCGCGGCGGCCCGGGCGGCGCAGCCGTCCCACGGGACCCGCCCGGAGCAGGCGGCACGGCCGCCGGCCGGCTCGCAGGTCCTCATCGTCGACGACGACCCCCGCATGATCACGGCGCTGACGCACGTCCTCGGCCGGGCGGGGATGTCGGTGGTGCACGCCATGAACGGCGAGGAGGGCCTCGAGGCGCTCGAACGGAACCCGGACGTCTCGCTCGTCGTGATGGACATCATGATGCCGGTGATGGACGGCTACGAGACCATGCGGGCGATCCGGGAGGACCCCCGGTACGGCGATCTCCCGATCATCGCGCTCACCGCCAAGGTCATCGCCGGGGAGCGGGAGAAGGTGCTCGCCGCCGGCGCCAACGAGTACGTCCAGAAGCCGGCCGATGTGAGCGTGCTGCTCGGCGTCGCCCGCTCCCTGCTCGATCCCGAGGGCGCCGGCGCCGAGCCGTCCGGCGACGCCGCGGCGGCGGCCCCGGGCGACCGCGGTGACGACTGATCCGCCTGTGACCCGGGGGCCGGGGAAGGCGTCCGCGGGGCCGCCGGGCCATGGTCATCGGCGTCCGTGCAGGCAACCCCGCATGGATGTGCGATATGCGGGGACGGGGCCATCGACGAGGATCGAGGTGTACCAGAACGCGCCCGTCGCGGTCGGACAAGGCGCCGGGCGAACCGAGGACACGGCTCCGAATGGATCAGCTGATCAGATTGCGCCAGTACGTCGAGGCGCTCGACTCACTGCCGGGAACCGACGGTGACGAGGGCCCGCGAAGCATGCAGAACGACATGCTCACATCCCACGGCGAAGGCGACGAAGAGGTCACCCGGCTCACCCGCTCGGTCGCACGCTGCATGGGGCGGTTCGAGCAGGCGCTCCGGCGGCAGCGCCGGTTCGCCTCCGACGCCTCGCACGAGCTGCGCGGCCCCATCACCGGCCTGCGCGCCCGTCTGGAGGAGGCGCGACTGCATCCGGACCAGACCCGGATGGACGATCTGATCGAGGACACGCTCTCGGACGTCAAGCGGCTGGAGTCGATCATCACCGACATGCTCATGCTGTCGCGGTTCGAGGCCACCGGGAGCGAGAACGGCAACGGGGGCAGGAAGGTCAAGGCGATCGACCTGGCGGAGCTCGTGGCCTCGGAGGTCGCCCGCCGGCCGGACCGGCTCGCCAACGAGCTGCGGCTCGAGCCCGGTGTGATCGTCATGGGCGCGCGCGGCGAGCTGGCCCAGGTGCTGGCCAACCTGCTGGACAACGCCCAGCGGCATGCCGACAGCACGGTGACCATCGGGGTGCGCCGCGACGGGGACGGCGCCGAGCTGATCGTCTCCGACGACGGCGACGGGATCGACGCGGCCGACCGGGAGCGGATCTTCAAGCGGTTCGTCCGGCTCGACGCCTCGCGTGAGCGCGACAGCGGCGGTACCGGCCTGGGCCTGGCGATCTGCCGCGAGATCGCGCACGCCCACCACGGCACGCTCGAGGTGGGTGGGTCCGCCGGCGGCGGGGCCCGCTTCGTCCTGCGGCTCCCCTGCGCCCGCCGCGACGCTCACTGATCGTCGCGGACGGCCCTGGGCTGAGCCGGCGGGCTCAGGCCAGGGCCGTGCGATCGGCACGGAGGCGCTGCCGGAGGGCCACCGCGGGCGGGATGCCGTCCGGGAAGCAGGTCCCGTCAGGAACCCGGGGGGACTGACGCCGTCCGGGCGGCGGGGCGGGGGGCGCGGGATTCGTCCGGCAGGCGCAGGAACAGCCCGGCGGCCAGGGAGATGAGCGCGACGATCGCCATGTAGATCGCGATGGCGTGCCAGCCGCCGGTCGCCGACCGCAGTGACGTGGCGAGGGCAGGGGCGATGGCGTTGCTCCCGATGAGGCCGATGGTGAAGGCGATGGACATGCCGCTGTACCGGATCGCCGAGGGGAAGACGGCGGAGAAGTACGCGGGGACGACGGCGTAGTTGGCCGAGTAGCCGACGAACAGCAGCGCGAAGCCGAGCAGCATCCAGCCGTACTCACCGGTGTCCAGCAGCGCGAACCAGGCGAACGGCAGGACGACCAGCGACGCGGCCCCGCCCAGGAAGACGGCCCGGATCCCGATCCGGTCGGCCAGCCGCCCGAACAGCGGCACGCAGACCAGCACGACCACGGTGGCCGGCAGGAGGACGGAGAGCATCCTGTCGTTGCTCAGCCCGAGGCCGTTCTTGCCGTAGGAGAGGGAGTACACCGTGGCCATGGTGAAGGCGGTGCCCGCGCAGACGATGGCGAACGCGACCAGGACCACGGTCCGCCAGTGGTCGCGGAAGAGGTCGGCGACCGGCAGCCGGTGCACGGCCCGGTCCTGCTTGACCTCGTGGAACTCGGGGGTCTCCTCGACCGCCAGCCGGACGAGGAGACCGACGATCACCAGCAGCGCGCTGAGCAGGAAGGGGATGCGCCAGCCCCACGCCAGCATGGCCTCGTCGTCCATCGCGAACACCGGCAGGAACACCAGGTTGGCCAGCAGGAGGCCGGCGGTGGTGCCGGTGTTGACGAGGGAGCCGAAGAACCCGCGCCGCTCGCGGCCGGAGTGCTCCACGGTCATCAGGATGGCGCCGCCGTACTCGCCGCCGGCCGAGACGCCCTGCAGGATCCGGGCGATGATCAGCAGCACCGGCGCGGCGATCCCGATCGACTCGTAGTCGGGCAGCAGCCCGATCGCGAGGGTCGAGAAGCCCATCAGGACGAGGGTCGCGACCAGGACCGTCTTGCGGCCGAGGCGGTCGCCGTAGTGGCCGAAGATCAGCGCGCCGAGCGGTCGCGACAGGTATCCGACGGCGAAGCTGGACAGCGCCAGCAGTGTCGACACCAGCGGGTCGTCCGCCGGGAAGAACAGATCGCCGAAGACGATCGACGCCGCGAGGCCGTAGCACGCGTAGTCGTAGTACTCGATCGTGGTGCCGACCCAGCTTCCCAGCGCGGCCTTGGTGCGCCGGCGTGCTGCGGTGGTCGTGGCGGTCATGGGCGCCCTCCGAAGGACAGGGACGGGGAACGCCTCGATCCCGGGGGCGGGATCGCGGCCCGGTGCCGGTGGCGTTCATCCGAGCTTGCCGTACTATGTACGGCACAAAGAACGCTTGTCAAGGGGCGGCCGTCCGATGAATCCCGGGTGACATTTACCGAGGTCGGAGCGTTCGCGCCGCTGCGCCATGATGAATCCCTGGTCTTTTTCTACTTTGAACCGTACAAAGTACTGACAGCATCCGTACCGACACCGATCTCCGGAGGTCGACAGTGAACGAGCGATCGGCGGTCACCCCCGGCCCGCCGGCCGGGATCCCGCAGGTGAGAGCATATGCGGCGACCTCGCACGGGCTGATCCACTACGTGCGGGACGGCCGCGGCGCCCCGGTCCTCCTCCTGCACCAGACACCGCGTTCGTGGGACGAGTACCGGGACGTGCTCCCCCTCCTGGGCGCCCGCTTCCGGGCGATCGCGATGGACACGCTGGGATTCGGCGCGTCCGACCGGCCCGCGGGCCCCTGGAGCATCGAGCTGTTCGCCTCGGGCGTGCTCGCGCTGTGCGACGCCCTGGAACTGGACCGGGTCGCGTTGGTCGGCCACCACACCGGCGGGGTGATCGCCACGGAGGTGGCGGCCCGCGCGCCCAAGCGCGTCAGCGCCCTGGTGCTGTCGGGGGTCCCCTACGTGGACGCCGCGCGGCGGGCCGAGGTCGCGAGACGGCCGCCCATCGACGAGGTGACGCCCCGGCCGGACGGCTCGCACCTGATCGACCTGTGGAACAACCGCCGGCCGTACTACCCGGACGACCGCCCCGACCTGCTGGACCGCCTGGTACGGGACGCGCTGAACGTCCTGGACCGCGTCGAGGAGGGGCACCGGGCGGTCAACGCCTACGAGATGGAGAACCGCATCGGTCTGGTGCGCGCGCCGGCACTGGTGATGTGCGGGGAGCTCGACGAGTTCTCCCGGCCGGACATGGACGCCCTGGCCGGACGGCTCGGCGCGCGCACCGAACTGCTGCCGGGCACCGGCGTCCCCTCGGCCGACCACCGTCCCGACCTGTTCGCCGCGGCGGTGGCGCGCTTCCTCGGCCAGGTGCTGTGATGGCCCCGAGGGTGACGTGGATCCCGACCGGCGGCACCATCGAGGCCGTCGGGCGGGACCGGCTCGACCTGGTGTCCTACGGCGAGAGCGGGCGCCGGATCACCCCGGCGGAGATCCTCGCGGGGCTCCCGGAGCTGGCCGGGGTCGCGGAGGTGCGGGCGGTGCCGTGGGCGGACCCCGGCCGCGCCCAGCTCCCGCCGAGCCACGCGTGGACCCTGGCCGACCTGACGGCTCTGGCACGGCTGGTGCGGCGGGCCGCGTCCGAGTCCGAGGGCGTGGTGGTCACCTGCGGCACCAACGGCCTGGAGGAGACCGCCTACTTCCTCGACCGCGTCCTGGACGGCGACTCCGTCCCGGTGGTCGTCACGGGCGCGATGCGTCCCGCGTCGGCGCTCGGCCGGGACGGGCCGGCGAACCTGCTCAGCGCGGTCCGGGTGGCGGCGCACCCGGGGGCGCGCGGGTGCGGGGTTCTGGTGGCGCTCGACGACGCGATCCTGCCGGCCCGGGACGCGACCAAGGCGACGACCTACCATCGCGGCGCCTTCCGCTCCCCCGCGTTCGGGCCGCTGGGCTTCACCGACGCGGACGGCGCGGTGGTCCTGCGCCGCCGCCCGGCGCCCTCCTCCCCCCGCGCCCGGTTCGATCTGGACGCGCTGCCCGACGCGCCGCCGCGGGTGGACGTGATCGCGTCCTATCTCGGCGCCGACGGGGCGCTGGTGGAGGCGGCGGTGACCGCCGGGGCGCGCGGCATCGTCCACGCGGGGCTGGGCGCGGGCCATCCCACACCCGGCGAGTGGGCCGCGCTGAAGCGCGCCGCCGACGCGGGGGTCCTGGTGTGCCAGGCCGCGCGCGCGGGGTCGGGGCGGGTGGTGGCGCACGGCCCGATCCGCTCGGGGGGCTTCGTCGCGTCCGGCGACCTGAGCCCGTGGAAGGCGCGCGTCCTGCTCAGCCTGGCCCTCGCCCGGGGCGATGACGCCGCCGCCGCGCAGGCGGCCTTCGACGACGCCTGATCGAGCACCGTCCTCGCAGGTCAGGACGCTTCAACTTGACTCCGTACTTTAGACCGTACATAGTACCGACCACAGTGATCCCACCCCCGATCCCGACGGAGGCCGACGTGAACGAACCGGTGGACGACCCCGGCGAGGGAGTGCTCGAACTCCGGGTCGAGCAGCTCCGCCGGGAGTCCGAAGCGGTGCTGTCGGTGACGCTCGCCGACCCCGAGGGCGGCCTGCTCCCCGCCTGGGGGCCCGGGGCGCACATCGACCTGGAACTCCCCGGCCTGGTCCGCCAGTACTCGCTGTGCGGCGACCCCGCGGACCGCCGCACCTACAAGATCGCCGTCCTGCGCGAGGAGGACTCGGCGGGCGGGTCCGCCTACGTCCACGACGAGCTGCGGCCCGGCGACCTGGTCGAGGTCGGCGGCCCCCGCAACCACTTCGCCCTGGTGCCCGCCGAGCGCTACCTGTTCGTCGCGGGCGGCATCGGGATCACCCCGATCCTGCCGATGGTCAACGCGGTCGAGGCGGCCGGAGCGGACTGGCGGCTGGCCTACGGCGGCAGGCGCCGGGAGACGATGGCGTTCCTGGACGACCTGGCCGAGCTGGCCGAGCCGCACGACCCCGCCGGCCGCGGCGGCAGGGTCGGCGTCGTCGTCGAGGCCGAGAGCGGACCGCTCGACCTCGGCGCCCTGCTGGGCCGCCCGGAGGAGGGCACCGCCGTCTACTGCTGCGGTCCCGGCGGGCTCCTGGACGCGGTCGAGGAGCGCTGCGCCGCCGCGTGGCCCGAGGGCGCCCTGCACCTGGAGCGCTTCCAGGCCAAGGAGTACGCCGTCGACCCGGCCTCCGAGCGGGCCTTCGAGGTGGTCTGCGCGCGCTCGGAGATCACCGTCCCGGTGCCCGCCGGCCGCCCGATCGCCGACTGCCTGGACGAGGCCGGCATCGCGGTGCCGACGGCCTGCCGCGAGGGCGTCTGCGGCAGCTGCGAGGTCAAGATCCTCGACGGTACGGCCGAGCACCGCGACTCGCTGCTGTCCCGCGCCGAGCAGGAGGCGGGGCAGACGCTCATGGTCTGCGTCTCCCGGTCCCGCTCCGCCCGCCTGGTGCTCGACCTGTGAGCACCCCGGCCGCCGCCCCCGCATTCACCCCGACGAACCTGGAGGTCAGCCTTGGCCGAGACCGCTGAGACCCCGAACGGCGCGCCCGGCGCCGCGGCCCGCCGCCCGCGCCGCGCCCCCACCGGCGCCTCCGCCCGGACGGCCGCGCCGGGCGGAGGCGCCG
>NZ_JBHSON010000165.1:0-14176 GCF_042656285.1 Actinomadura rugatobispora
AGCGCCCGAAACGGCCCAAGCGCCGGAGGGGCCCGGGCGGCGGGCCGCCCGGTCGCAGGCCGCCGCGCCCCCGCGTCCCGTTCCACCGGCGCGACCCGATCAAGCGGCTCAACGTCGGCCTGCTGGTGGTGGCGTTCGTGCTGTCGCTGTTCGCCGGGCGGCTGGTGCAGCTCCAGACCATCGAGTCCGGCTCCTACAGCGAGCTGGCGATCAAGCAGCGGCTGCAGGAGATCGACCTGCCCGCCGGCCGCGGCGACATCACCGACGCGCAGGGCAACCCGCTGGCCATGACCGTCGAGGCCCGCGCGATCTTCGCCGACCCGTACATCATCAAGCCGGAGAAGCGGCAGGCGATCGTCAACGCGCTGGCCCCGACCCTGGGGCTCGACCCGGCGTCCGTGATGAAGACCATCAGCAGGCCCGGCAGCCGGTTCGAGTACCTCGCGCACGGCGTCCGCCCCGACCAGGCCCGGCTGGTGACCGGGTACAAGTTCCTGGGCATCGGCACGCTGCCGGAGTACCGGCGGCAGTATCCGAACGACTCCCTGGCCGCGGGCGTCATAGGGTTCGTGAACGCCGAAGGGAAGGGCGCCACCGGCCTGGAGTACGCGATGAACTCGCAGCTGGCCGGCCGCAGCGGCTGGCAGCGCGTCGAGATCAGCCCCGAGGGCCAGCACATCCCGATGGGAGAGGACCAGAAGCGGCCACCGGTTCCCGGCCGCGGGGTCCGCCTCACGCTGATGCGCGACATCCAGTACCAGGCGCAGCGGGCCATCGAGCAGCAGGTCAAGGCGACCGGCGCGCGCAGCGGCAGCGTCGTCGTCATGGACCCGCGCGACGGCAGGCTGCTGGCCATGGCCTCCGCGCCCGGCTACGACCCCAACGACTACAACGACTCCCACCCCAGCAGGTGGGGCAGCCCGATCGTCCAGGAGGCCTACGAGCCCGGCTCGACCGGCAAGGTCCTCACCGCGGCGGCGGTCATGGAGAAGGGCGGGGTGACGCCGGAGACGGTGTTCACCGTGCCCGACCGGCTCAAGCGCTACGACCGGACGTTCCGCGACTCGCACCGGCACCCCACCCAGCGGCTCACCTTCGGCGGGGTGCTGGCCACCTCCAGCAACGTGGGCACCATCCTGGCCAGCGAGCGGATCACGCAGCAGACCCTCTACCAGTTCCTGCGCGCCTTCGGGTTCGGCGAGAAGACCGGCGTCGGCCTGCCCGGCGAGACCGCCGGGCAGCTGCTGCCGCCCGAGCGCTGGTCGGGCACCGACCGCTACCCGATCGCGTTCGGGCAGACGGTCTCGGTGAACGCGCTGCAGATGGCCAGCGTGTACGCCACCATCGCCAACGGCGGGACGCGGGTGCCGCCGACCCTGATCGAGGGCACGACGGGCGAGGACGGGGCGCTGACCCCCGCGGCGCGCCCCGCGAGCCGGCGGGTGGTCAGCCCCGGCACCGCCCGCGAGATCCGCGACATGCTGGAGGGGGTCACCTCCCGCGACGGCACCGCGCCCAAGGCCAAGATCCCCGGCTACCGGGTGGCCGGGAAGACCGGAACCGCCGAGATCGTCAACCCGCGCTGCGGCTGCTACGACGGCAGCGGCTACACGGCCTCCTTCGCCGGGTTCGCGCCCGCCGACGACCCCCAGCTGGTCGTCCAGGTGGTGCTGCAGGGTCCGCGGAAGGGAAGCCACTATGGTGGCGATGTGGCGGCTCCCGTCTTCAAGGACGTGATGAGCTTCGCGCTGCAGACCCGCAAGATCCCGCCGACGGGGAGCAAACCGCCGATCACCAAGATCTACGCCCGCGACTGAGCGCAGCGAGTACTCTCTCTCGCCGTGAGCCCAGCACCTGTGTCCCGGCCGGCGGCCCCGCCGGCCCCTTCGACCCGTACCGGAAGAAACGCCATGCGCCCGAACACCAACCCGGCCCGTCCGCTCTCCGGGCTCGCGGCGCTGCTCGGCGCCGGCGGCGGGGATCTCGCCGGGGTCGCGGTCACCGGCATCACCCACGACTCGCGGGCCGTGCTGCCGGGCGACCTGTACGCGGCGCTGCCCGGCGCCCGCGCCCACGGCGCCCAGTTCGCCGCGCAGGCCGCCGAGGCGGGCGCGGCGGCGGTCCTGACCGACCCCGCCGGGCGCGAGCGGGCCGGGGCGACCGGGCTCCCGGTCCTCGTCGTCGACGACCCGCGGGCCCTCCTCGGCCGGGCCGCCGCCTGGGTGTACGGCGAGCCCGCCGGCGACCTGACCCTGATCGGGGTGACCGGCACCAGCGGCAAGACCACCACCGTCTACCTGCTGGAGGCGGGCCTGCGCGCCGCCGGGGTGGAGACCGCGGTGGTCGGCACCGTGGAGATGCGCATCCAGGACGCCCGGCTGCCCAGCGCGCTGACCACCCCCGAGTCCACCGACCTGCACGCGATCTTCGCGATGATGCGCGAGCGCGGGGTGGGCGCGGCGGCGATGGAGGTCTCCAGCCACGCCCTGGAGCAGGGCCGGGTCGGCGGCGCCGTGTACGAGGTCGCCGTCTTCACCAACCTCTCCCAGGACCACCTCGACTACCACCCGACGATGCAGGACTACTTCGCCGCCAAGGCCCGGCTGTTCACGCCGGAGTACTCCCGCGTCGGCGTGGTCAACGTCGACGACCACTACGGCCGGGAGCTGACCGCGATCGCGACCGTGCCGCTGACCACCTACTCGGCGGGCGGCGACCCGTCGGCCGACTGGCGGGCCGAGGACGTGCGCACCGGCTCCGACGGCAGCGTGTTCCGGGTGGTGGGGCCGGGCGGCGTGGAGGCCGACGCGGCCGTCCAGCTCGCCGGGCCGTTCAACGTCGCCAACGCGCTGGCGGCGATCGTGGCGCTGGTGGAGGCCGGGATCCCGCTGCAGACCGCGGTGCACGGCGTGGCCGCGCTGCCGGGCGTGCCGGGCCGGCTGGAGCGCGTCGACGAGGGCCAGGACTTCGTCACGCTGGTCGACTACTCCCACAAGCCGGGCGCGGTCGAGGCGGTGCTGACGGCGCTGCGGCCGGTCACCGAGGGCCGGCTGGCGGTGGTGCTGGGCTGCGGCGGCGACCGCGACCGGGGCAAGCGGCCGCTGATGGGCGAGGCCGCGGCCCGGCTGGCCGACCTGGCCTACTTCACCAACGACAACCCGAGGTCCGAGGATCCGCTGGCGATCTTGGCCGCTATGGTCGAGGGCGGGCTGAAGGTGCCGCAGCCGCACCGGGCGCACATCGTGCTGGAGCCCGACCGCGCCGCGGCGATCGAGCTGGCGATCGGCAGGGCCCGGCGCGGCGACGTGGTCGTCGTCGCCGGCAAGGGGCACGAGCAGGGCCAGTACGCGGCGGGCGAGATGCGCCCCTTCGACGACCGCGAGGTCGTCCGGGCGGCGCTGCTGCGCCGCGCCGCCCGTGCGGGACAGGACGTGAGAGGGGACGGGACGCAGGCGTGATCCCACTTCCGCTGTCGACGATCGCGGAGCTGACGGGCGGCGCCCTGGCGGGCGCGTCCCCGCCCGGCGGCCCCGGCGCACCGGACGGCCCGGCCGCGCACGACCCCGCGCCGGGCGACCCGCCGGGCGATCCCGCGCCGGGCGACCCCGCCCCGGGGAACCCCGGGCCGGGGAACCCCGGGCCGGGCGACCCCCTGGTGAGCGGCCCGGTGGTCATCGACTCCCGGCAGGCCGGGCCCGGGGCGCTGTTCGCCGCCTTCCGCGGCGAGCGCGCCGACGGGCACGACTTCGCCGCCGCCGCCTACGAGGCCGGAGCCGCGGCCGTGCTGGCCGAACGCCCGGTGGGCGGCCCGGCCGTGATCGTCGACGACGTCCAGCAGGCCCTCGGCCGGCTGGCCCGCGGCGTGCTGGCCAGGCTGCCCCAGGCCACCGTCATCGGCATCACCGGGTCGTCCGGCAAGACCTCCACCAAGGACCTCATCGCCCAGGTCGTCGAGCGGGCCGGGCCCACGATCGCGCCGCCCGGGTCGTTCAACAACGAGATCGGGCTGCCGCTGACCGTGCTGCGCGCCGACGAGGGCACCCGGCACCTGGTGCTGGAGATGGGCGCGCGTGGGGTCGGTCACATCGCCTACCTCGCCGGGATCGCCCGTCCCGACATCGGCGTGGTCCTGAACGTCGGCACCGCGCACATCGGCGAGTTCGGCGGCCGCGAGGGCATCGCCAAGGCCAAGGGCGAGCTGGCCGAGGCCGTGCCGGCCGGCGGCACCGCGATCCTCAACGCCGACGACCCGCTCGTCGCGGCCATGGCGGCGCGCACCGAGGCCGAGGTGGTGACCTTCGGCCGGTCCCCGGGCGCGACCGTCCGGGCGGCCGACGAGGAGCTCGACGAGGCGGGCCGCCCCCGGTTCACCCTGGTCACGCCCGAGGGCACGGCCCCGGTGGAACTGGGGCTGCACGGCGCGCACGCGGTCGCCAACGCGCTCGCCGCCGCCGCCGTGGGACGCGCCGCGGGCCTGGACGCCGCCACCGTCGCCGACGCGCTGTCGCGGGCCCGCCCGGCCAGCCGGTGGCGGATGGAGGTCACCGAGCGCCCCGACGGCGTCACGGTGATCAACGACGCCTACAACGCCAATCCCGAGTCGACCCGCGCCGCGGTCGACGTGCTGGCCCACATGGCCCGGGGCGGGCGCGCGTTCGCCGTCCTGGGCGAGATGGCCGAACTGGGCACCGGCTCTGTGGCGGAACATGCCAAGATCGGGCAGCATGTCGCGCGCAGCGGCATCGCCGGCCTCGTGGTCGTCGGCGCGAACGCCGCGCCGATGGCCGAAGGGGCCGACCAGGTGGCGTCATGGACGGGAGAGTGCGTACAGGTGGATGACGTCGGCGCGGCGGTGACCGCGCTCAGCGGGCGGCTGCGGCCGCGGGACGTCGTACTGGTGAAGGGCTCTCGCGTCGCCGGGATGGAACGGGTCGCCGAGGCGCTCCTGGCGCGCCCGGGCGGAACGGGTGAGCGCGCGTGACCAACATCATCATCGCGGCCGGGATCGCCATGATCTTCGGCATGGTCGGCACCCCGGTGTGGATCCGGATCGTCAACCGGCTGGGCTACGGCCAGATGATCCGGGAGGAGGGCCCCTCCGGCCACCACGGCAAGCGCGGCACCCCCACCATGGGCGGCACGGTCTTCATCGTGGGGTCGCTGGTCGGCTACGTCGGCGCGCACCTGTTCGACGGCACGATGCCGACGGTGTCGGGAATGCTGGTGCTGTTCCTGATGACCGGGCTCGGCCTGGTCGGGTTCGTCGACGACTACATCAAGGTGTTCAAGCAGCGCAGCCTGGGCCTGCGCAGCGGCGCCAAGATGATCGGCATCATCCTGGTCGGCGTGGTCTTCGCGGTCGCGTCGCTGAACTTCCCCAACGGCTACGACATCACCCCCGCCTCCCCGCACCTGTCCTTCCTCCGCGACTTCGGCCCCTCGATCGGCCCGTACCTGTTCGTGGTGTGGGCGCTGCTGCTGATCGCGGCGATGTCCAACGGCGTGAACCTGACCGACGGGCTGGACGGCCTGGCGGCGGGCCCGGCCGGCATGGTGCTGGCCGCCTACGTGATCATCGGCAACTGGCAGCTGCGCAACAGCTGCTACGACTTCGCGCTGGCGCCCAACTGCTACAGCGTCCGCGACCCGCTCGACCTGGCGGTGGTCGCGGCGGCGGTGCTGGGCGGCGTGTTCGGGTTCCTGTGGTGGAACGCCCCGCCCGCGAAGATCTTCATGGGCGACACCGGCTCGCTGGCGCTGGGCGGCGTGCTGGTCGGGCTGGCCATCCTCACCCGCACCCAGTTCCTGCTGGCCATCCTGTGCGGCCTGATCGTGATGATCACCCTGTCGGTGATGATCCAGGTCGGCGGGTTCAAGCTGACCAAGAAACGGGTCTTCAAGATGGCCCCGCTGCAGCACCACTTCGAGCTGTCGGGCTGGGCCGAGACCACCATCGTCGTCCGCTTCTGGCTGATGTCGGCGCTGTTCACCGCGATCGGCCTCGGCCTCTTCTACCTGGAATGGATGCCGAAGAGTTGAGTTCGACCGGGGGGGAGTGGGCCGGCCGCGCGGTGTGCGTGGCCGGCGCGGGGGTGTCGGGACGGGCGGCGGCCCGGGTCCTGGCCGAGCGGGGCGCCCGCGTCACCGTCGTGGAGGGCCGCGACGGCGACGAGCAGCGCGCGCACGCCGCCGCGCTGGAGGAGCACGCGCGCGGGCTCCCGGACGGCGGCGGGTCGATCACCGTCCGGCTCGGCGACGGCGACACCCTGCCCGGCGGCACCGAGCTGGTGGTGATCTCCCCGGGCTGGCGGCCGGACGCGCCGCTGCCGCGCGCCGCCGCGGCCGCCGGGATCGAGGTGTACGGCGAGGTGGAGCTGGCCTGGCGGCTGCGTCCCGAGGGCGCGGCGCCGTGGCTGGCGATCACCGGCACCGACGGCAAGACCACGGTCGTGCGGATGCTGGCGTGCATGCTGCAGGCCGCCGGGCACGACGCGCTGGCGGTCGGCAACGTCGGCACGCCGATCGTCGAGGCCGTCCTGGAGAAACACGAGGTTGGGGGCGGGCCCCCTTCAGGGGGTCGGAGAAAACGCCGCGTGTTGGCGGTGGAGCTGTCCAGCTACCAGTTGCACTGGTCGAGTTCCCTGGCCCCGATCGCCTCGGCCGTCCTGAACCTGGCGCCCGACCACCTCGACTGGCACGGCTCCATGGAGGAGTACGCCGCCGCCAAGGCCAAGATCTTCCAGCGGTGCGGCACGGCCGTCTACAACGCCGACGACCCCGGCTCCAGCGGCCTGGCCGCCGGCGCCGGGCGGCGGCGGGCCGGGTTCACCCTGGAGGTCCCCGGCCCCGGCCTCCTGGGCGTCGTGGACGAGCTGCTGGTCGACCGGGCGTTCACCGCCGACCCCGAGCGGGAGGCGGCGGAGCTGGCCGCGCTGGGCGACGTGCGGCCGTTCGCGCCCCACAACGTCGCCAACGCGCTGGCGGCGGCCGCCCTCGCCCGCGCCTACGGCGTGCCGCCGGAGGCCGTACGGGAGGGCCTGCGCGCCTTCGTGCCCGACCCGCACCGCATCCAGCACGTCGCCGACGCCGGCGGGGTCACCTACATCAACGACTCCAAGGCGACCCAGCCGCACGCGGCGGCGGCTTCGCTGGCGGCCTACGAGTCCATCGTGTGGATCGCCGGGGGGCTGCTGAAGGGCCTGGAGGTCGACGACCTGGTCCGCTCCTGCGCCCCGCGGCTGCGCGGCGTCGTGCTGATGGGACGCGACCGGGCCCGGATCGCCGAGGCACTCGCGCGACACGCGCCCGATATTCCGGTCGTCGACGTCGCCGACACCGACACTGGGGCGATGGACCGCGTCGTGAACGAAGCCGCCGCCCTGGCCCGTCCGGGCGACACCGTGCTGCTGGCCCCGGTCGGGGCCTCCTTCGACATGTTCGCCAACTACCCGGCGCGCGGCGACGCGTTCATCGCCTCGGTACGGCGCCTGCCCGGCGCCGCCCTCCCCGGCGAGCAGCCCGGCTGACGGCGTGGGCACCGCGCTGCCGTCCGAGGCCGAGCCCGCCGGACGGTCCGGCCCCCGCGAGCGGGTCGCCGCCGCGGTCGGCCTCCTCGACCGCCCGCTGACCTCGTACTACCTGGTGCTGGGCTGCTCGGTGATGCTGCTGACGCTGGGGCTGACGATGGTCCTGTCGGCGTCCCTGGTCAAGCAGATCCAGGAGACCGGCTCGGCGTACACGCTGTTCCAGAAGCAGGCGATCTGGGTGGCGATCGGGCTGCCGGGCATGTGGCTGGCCTCGCGCCTCCCGGTCCGGACGTTCCGGGCGCTGGCCTACCCGCTGCTGCTGCTGTCGGTGGTGGCGCTGATGCTGGTGCTGGTCCCCGGCCTGGGCCGCACGGCCGGCGGCGCCACCCGCTGGATCGACCTGGGCGCGGTCCAGATCCAGCCGTCCGAGCCCGCGAAGCTGGGGCTGGTGCTGTGGGGCGCCGACCTGCTCGCCCGCAAGGAGCGCCTGGGCCAGCTCACCGAGTGGAAACCGCTGCTGGTGCCGCTGCTGCCCGGGGCCGGGCTGCTGGTGCTGCTGGTGATGCTCGGCGACGACCTGGGCACGACGCTGATTCTGCTGACCATCTTCCTGGCGCTGCTGTGGGTCGTGGGCGCCCCCGGCCGGCTGTTCGTCGGCATGGCCGGGCTGGTGTGCCTGCTGGTGGCGATCCTCATCGTCGTCGAGCCGTACCGGATGCAGCGGCTCACCGGGTTCCTGGACCAGTCCGGCGACCCGCTCGGCGCCCGCTACCAGGGAACACAGGGCCTGTACGCGGTCGCCTCCGGCGGCTGGTTCGGCACCGGCCTGGGCGAGGGACGGGCCAAGTGGGACTTCCTCCCGCACGCGGAGACCGACTTCATCTTCGCGATCGTCGGAGAGGAGTTCGGACTGGTGGGTACGCTCGTGGTGCTCAGCCTGTTCGGGCTGCTGGCCTACGCGGGCCTGCGGATCGCCAGGCGCGTCAAGGACCCGTTCACCCGGCTGGCGGCGGCCGGCGCCACGGCCTGGCTGGTGGTGCAGGCGATCGTGAACATCGGGGCGGTGATCGGCGTGCTCCCCATCACGGGGATCCCGCTGCCGCTGGTCTCCTACGGGGGGTCGGCGCTGATCCCCACCCTGATCGCGCTCGGCATGCTGCTGGCCTTCGCCAAACGCGAGCCCGGGGCGCGCCAGGCGCTGGCCGCGCGGGGTCCCGGACCGGTCCCGCGGGCCCTAAGCTGGCTGGGCCTGGCACGGCGCTGAGTCCCCACACCGGGGGTGCCGATCGGCCCGGCGACCGTTCGTCCGCGGGAACGCGGCGCGGGAGGCGGGGCCTGCGGCACCGCCATACGAACATGCTGAGGAGTTGTCAACGAGCATGAGGGTTGTCCTGGCCGGCGGCGGCACCGCCGGACACATCGAGCCCGCCCTGGCTTTGGCCGACGCGCTGCGACGCAACGATCCCAACGTGGGGATCACCTGCCTCGGCACCGAGCGGGGCCTGGAGACCCGGCTGGTCCCGCAGCGGGGCTACGAGCTCGCCCTGATCCCGCCCGTGCCGCTGCCCCGCACCCTGACCCCGCAGCTGCTGACCGTCCCCGGCCGGCTGCGCGGGGCGATCAACGCGGCGGCGTCCGTCCTGGACCAGGCGCAGGCCGACGTCCTGGTCGGGTTCGGCGGCTACGTGGCCACTCCCGGGTACCTGGCGGCGCGCAAGCGCAAGGTGCCGATCATCGTGCACGAGGCCAACCCCAAGCCCGGGCTGGCCAACAAGCTCGGCGCCCGCTTCACCGACCACGTCGCGGTCTCGCACGGCGACTCGCCGCTGCCGAACGCGCGGTTCGTCGGGATCCCGCTGCGCCGCGAGATCGCCACGCTGGACCGGCTGGCGATGGGCGACAAGGCCCGCTCCTACTTCGGGCTGCTGCCCGACCTGCCCACGCTGCTGATCTTCGGCGGGTCGCAGGGGGCGCGCTCGCTGAACCGCGCCGCGGTCGCCACCGCGCCCGCGTTCCGGCAGGCCGGCATCCAGGTGCTGCACATCGTCGGCCCCAAGAACACCGAGGAGCCCGAGCAGATTCCCGGCGGCCCGCAGTACGTGACGATCCCGTACTGCGACCGGATGGACCTGGCCTACGCCGCCGCCGACATGGCGATGTGCCGGGCGGGCGCGATGACGTGCGCCGAGCTGGCGGCGGTGGCGCTGCCCGCGGCGTACGTGCCGCTGCCGATCGGCAACGGCGAGCAGCGGCTCAACGCCGAGCCGATCGTGGCGGGCGGCGGCGGGCTGCTGGTCGACGACGCCGAGCTGACGCCGGAGTGGATCGCGGGCAACCTGCTGCCGGTGCTGGCCGACCCGGCGCGGGTCGCGGCCATGTCGGAGGCGGCCGGGCGGATGGGCCGCCGGGACGCCGACGCGCTGCTGGCGCAGATGGTGTACGAGGTCGTCCGCGGGGGACGCCAGTGAGCGAGCCGGAGGGGCGCGGCGTCGCCTGGACTGACGAGCGAGGGACGAGCGAGGAGGGAAGGCGGCGCCACATGGCGCCGCGGAGGCGAGCGGGGGACGGCAAGAGCGAGGGGACGCGAGCCGGCCGATGAGTCTGATCAGTCCAGGTGAGGTCGTGCCGGCGGGGGAGCTGGGCAGGGTCCATTTCATCGCGATCGGCGGCGCCGGCATGTCCGGCATCGCGCGGATCATGCTCAAGCGCGGCATCGCCGTCTCCGGCAGCGACGCCCGGGACTCCGAGCTGCTGGCCCAGCTGGGCGATCTGGGCGCCAAGGTCTTCGTCGGCCACGACGCCGCGTACCTGGGGGACGCCGACACCGTCGTGGTGTCCACCGCGATCCGCGACACCAACCCGGAGCTGGTGGCGGCGCGCGAGCGCGGGCTGCGCGTGCTGCACCGGTCGGAGGCGCTGGCGGCGCTGATGGCGGGGCGGCGCGCGGTCGCGGTGGCGGGCACGCACGGCAAGACCACGACCACCTCGATGCTGACCGTCGCGCTGCAGCACGCGGGGGCCGACCCGTCGTACTGCATCGGCGGGCAGCTGGTCACCACCGGGCTCGGCGCGGACGAGGGCACGGGCGAGGTGTTCGTCGCCGAGGCCGACGAGAGCGACGGCTCGTTCCTGATGTACTCGCCGGCGATCGCGGTCGTCACCAACGTCGAGGCCGACCATCTGGACAACTACGGCGGCTTCGAGAAGGTGAAGGAGAACTTCGCCCGTTTCGTCGACCGGGTCGAGCCGGGCGGGACGCTGGTGGCGGGCGCCGACGACCCGGTGGCGATGGAGCTGGCGGACCTGGCCCGCGGGCGCGGGCTGGCCGTGCTGACCTACGGGGAGGCGCCGGGCGCCGACCTGCGGGTGGACGGGTTCACGCCGCGCGGGCTGGGCTCCCGGTTCGACCTCGGCGGCGTGGGCGAGGTGCGGCTGGGCGTCCCGGGGCGGCACAACGCGCTGAACGCGGCGGCGGTGGTCGCGGTGGCGCGCGCCCTCGGCATGGACGAGCGGGCGGTGGTCGAGGGCCTGGCGGAGTTCCGCGGGGCCATGCGCCGGCTGGAGCCCAAGGGCGAGGCGGCGGGCGTCGAGGTGTTCGACAGCTACGCCCACCATCCCACCGAGCTCACCGCCGACCTGTCGGCCACCCGCGACTACGTGGAGCAGAAGGCCGCGGCGGGAGGGCCCGCCGGGCGGATCGTGGCGGTGTTCCAGCCGCATCTCTACAGCCGCACCCGGTTCTTCGCGGCCGAGTTCGGCGCGGCGCTCGGGCTGGCCGACGTCGCGGTGGTCCTGGACGTCTACGGTGCCCGGGAGGACCCCGAGCCCGGGGTGACCGGGCTGCTGGTGGCCGAGCGCGTCCCGGACGGCACCGCCTGGGAGTACGTGCCGGAATGGGACGAGGCGGCCGCGACCGCGACCCGCCTGGCCGTTCCCGGCGACGTGGTCATCACGCTGGGCGCGGGCGACGTGACCCGGCTCGGCCCGGAGATCCTCGGCCTGCTGGCCGCCCGCGCCGGCGCCTGAGCCGCGTCCGGGCGCGGCCCGCTCGCGCGGGCGTGATCCCGGGCGGCCCGGCGTGGGGTCCCGGGTTTGGGCGCCGATCACTGTCAAGCTGTGGTCATGACCGAGGCGGGGACGCGTCAACGCAGCAGCACTCCCGAGCCCGCGGCCCGCGACCGGCGTGCCGGCCGGTGGAAGGCGGCGTGCGTCACGCTGCTGGTGCTGGGCCTGCTGGGCACGGTCGCCTGGGTGCTGCTGGGCTCGCGCCTGCTGGTCGTGCGGAACGTGGAGGTGACCGGCACCGCGCTGGCGCCGCGCGACCGGATCGTGGCGACCGCCGGGATCCGGCTGGGGCTGCCGATGGCGCGGCTGGGCACCGGCGGCGTCAAGGCGCGCCTGGAGCGTCTCCGCGAGGTGGAGTCGGCCACGGTGGAGCGGCACTGGCCCGCGACGGTCCGGATCGTGGTGCGCGAGCGGGTGCCGGTCGCGGCGGTGGAGCGCGCCGGGCGGTACTACCAGCTCGACCGGCACGGGGTGGCGGTGGCCGACGGCCCGTCCCGCCCGCAGGGGATGCCGGCGCTGTCGTCGGCCTCGCCCGGCCCGACCGACGCCGCGACGCTGGCGGCGCTGCGGGTGCTGGAGGACCTGCCGGAGCGGCTGAGCGCGCGGGTGTGGGGCGTGGAGGCGCCGTCGCCGGAGTCGGTGACGCTGCGGATGTCGGGCGGCCGGACGGTGGTGTGGGGCCCCGCCGAGCGCTCCGCGGAGAAGGTCCGGCTCGTGGACGCGCTGCAGAAGTCCGCCGCGGGGAGGTACGCGCGGACGATCGACGTCAGTTCCCCGGAGGTCGTCACCACGCGCTGACCGGCCGGGCCGGCCAAGGTGATCAATCCGATCTTTCCGGGACGTGTGGGGCAGCCGATGCGGGGTAGGTCGCAGGGACTCCGTTCCGGTGCGTGTGTCGCGGCGCTTCCGGACGCGCGATGGGGCACGCTGGAACGGCGGTAGCGGCGGACGGACCGGTCGGGAGGTGAATCGGCGGTGGTCGTCACCAACCCGGGCATCTGGTGCTGTGTGCGACACGCCGGTTCCGTTGGCGCGAGGTTAGTTGACCCTGGCGGTAAGCCCGCCCTACTGTCCGTATCAGTCCTCAGGTTGACATAACTGTAAGCCTCAAGTTGAGGGTGAGGGTTTGGGGTGGCGCCGATCACCCCGGCCCGTCCCGAACAGACACAGACATCCAGACAACACACCAGACGGCCGGCACCGGGTACCGGGCACGGCACCGGCGCCGCGGCGGACACGCCGCGGCCGACCGGGCCGCGGACCGGGCCGGCCGGCCGGATAGAGCGAGCGGAAAGGCCCCTCGTCGTGGCAGCACCGCAGAACTACCTCGCGGTCATCAAGGTCGTCGGCATCGGCGGCGGCGGCGTCAACGCCGTCAACCGGATGATCGAAGAGGGTCTCAAGGGCGTCGAATTCATCGCGATCAACACCGACGCTCAGGCGCTGCTGATGAGTGACGCCGACGTGAAGCTCGACGTGGGCCGCGAGCTCACCCGGGGCCTGGGCGCCGGGGCCAACCCCGACGTCGGCCGCAAGGCCGCCGAGGACCACCGGGAGGAGATCGAGGAGGTCCTCAAGGGCGCCGACATGGTGTTCGTCACCGCGGGCGAGGGCGGTGGCACGGGCACCGGCGGCGCGCCGGTGGTGGCCAACGTGGCCCGCTCGCTCGGCGCGCTGACCATCGGCGTGGTCACCCGCCCGTTCAGCTTCGAGGGCAAGCGCCGCGCCATGCAGGCCGAGGCCGGCATCGAGACGCTGCGCGACGAGGTCGACACCCTCATCGTCATCCCCAACGACCGGCTGCTGTCGATCTCCGACCGGCAGGTCAGCGTGCTGGACGCCTTCAAGGCGGCCGACCAGGTGCTGCTGTCCGGTGTCCAGGGCATCACCGACCTGATCACCACCCCCGGCCTCATCAACCTGGACTTCGCCGACGTCAAGTCGGTCATGTCCGGGGCGGGCTCGGCGCTGATGGGCATCGGCTCGGCGCGCGGCGACGACCGCTCGGTCGCGGCCGCCGAGATGGCGATCTCCAGCCCGCTGCTGGAGGCCAGCATCGACGGCGCCCACGGCGTGCTGCTGTCCATCTCCGGCGGTTCCGACCTGGGGCTGTTCGAGATCAACGAGGCCGCCCAGCTGGTCTCCAACGCGGCCGCCCCCGACGCGAACATCATCTTCGGCGCGGTCATCGACGACGCGCTCGGCGACGAGGTCCGGGTGACGGTGATCGCGGCGGGCTTCGACGAGGCACGCCCTACTAGGCCGGCCCCGGAGCCGGAGCGGGACAGACGGCATCCACCGCCGCCGCGCCCCACCCCGCCGCCGCCCGCGGCGCCGTCCAACCCGATCCCCAGCCGGGTCGGCCGTTCGGACGCCTTCGGCTCCGCGCACACCCCGGCCCAGCCGTCCGCGGGCTCGCAGCCGCACCAGTCGGTCGCGCAGGCCGCCGCGGCGCCCGCCCAGCAGCAGTCCCAGCCCGTTCCCGAGCCGCCGCGCCGCCCGGCGGACGGCGCACGGCCGCGTCCCGCCGCGCTGCTCCACCACCCGCCACAGTGCGCGGGCGATCGCTTCGCGGCGTCCGCGGT
>NZ_JBHSON010000166.1:0-13940 GCF_042656285.1 Actinomadura rugatobispora
GCCGCGCCGCGTCCGCCAGGCCAACCTCGCGCCGCAGTTGCGGGAGGAGTCGACCGGGGAGAACGCCGCCCCGGAAGAGCAGGCTCCGCCGCGCGCCGAACGCTCGCCCGAGGAAATGCGCTCGATGATGTCCTCGATCCAGCGGGGCACCCGGCGCGGCCGTACGGAGTCGACCATCGAGTTCGACGAGGGGTCGTGACAGGGAGATGAACGGCCCCGGAAACGAATGGCTCGACGAGGACGCGGGTCCCCTCGTCCGCTCGTACGCGCTGACGCGCGGCCGGGCCCGGCCACGCACCCGCGGCGAGGGCTTCGAGATGATCGCCATCATCGCTACGGTGGCGACCCCGGCCAGCGCCTCGCCCGACATCGGACCCGAGCATCTGGCCATCGTCGACCTGTGCGTGCGGCCCCACTCGGTGGCGGAGGTCTCCGCCCGCCTGGGGCTGCCGCTGGTCGTCGTGCGGGTACTGCTCGGCGACCTGCTCGCCCACCGGCTCATCGCGGTCAGGCGCCCGCAGCAGGAGAGCCAGACCGTGACCGAACATCTGCTCAGGGAAGTGCTCCATGGACTCGAGGCGCTCTGACGCCACCGAAGCCGCGATGCCCCTCGCGGTCAAGATCCTCGTGGCGGGGGGTTTCGGGGTCGGCAAGACCACGTTCGTCGGCGCGGTCAGCGAGATCAAGCCGCTGCAGACCGAGGAGGTCCTCACCGAGCAGAGCGTCGGCGTCGACGACACCTCCGGGGTGGACCGCAAGACCACGACCACCGTGGCGATGGACTTCGGCCGGATCACCATCCGGGACGGCCTGATCCTGTACCTGTTCGGGACGCCCGGCCAGGACCGGTTCTGGTTCATGTGGGACGAGCTCTCGCACGGTGCGCTGGGCGCGATCGTGCTGGCCGACACGCGTCGGCTGTCGGACTGCTTCCCGGCGGTGGACTACTTCGAGAACCGCGGCCTGCCGTTCATCATCGGCGTCAACTGCTTCGACGACGGGTTCGACTACGCCGCCCGGGAGATCCGGGACGCGCTGGACCTGAACCCGGAGACGCCGGTCGTGCTGTGCGACGCGCGCAGCCGGGAGTCGGCGAAGAGCGTGCTGACGTCGCTGGTCAAGTACCTGCTGCAGGTGAACGGCGGGGAGCGGGCCGGGCCCAGGCCGGCCGGCCAGCTGCGCTGATCGGCCGGTCCCGGGGGGGCTCAGCCGTCCAGGGCCCAGGAGTCGTCCTCGTCCTCTTCGTCGTCCGCCGGCGTGACGGCGGCGGGCGGCCGGGGGAGGGCGGCCGGAGGCGGGGCGAACAGTGCCAGGCACCTGTCGACGGCGCGCAGCAGCGCCGCGTCCGGCGGCGTCTCGCGGCAGAGCGCGGCGTGCAGGTCGCGCAGTTCGTCGGGGGTCATGGCGTACAGCGGCTTGGAGATCCACGCGGGGGGCGTCGGGAGTTCCTGCAGCGACCGGTTCACGGCGCACCGTCCTTGCGGGCGATGACGACGATCCGCATGCGGTCCGACCCCTTGGGGTGGCAGCTGATGAGGGTGAGGACGCTCTCCCGGGGCGTCCGCCCTTTCCGGAACGGGACCGGCGCGAGGACGCTCGCCTTCCGCGGGGAGATGATCCGCGTGCCGTAGGCGCGGAAGACGTGGGTCGTGCGCCCGCCGCGCACGATGATCCGGTCGCCGCGGCGCAGCCGGTCGAGGTCGTGGAACGGCGCCAGGTAGGTGGTGCGGTGGCCGAGCAGGACCGCGTTGCCGATCTCGCCGGGCATCGCCGTCCCGGGATAGTGGCCGATGCCGCGGGCCAGGACGCGGCGTGACACGCCCTCGCGGATCGGGCGGTGCCTCAGCTTCAGCCGGGGGATCGAGATCCGCGCGAGCACGCGCCCGGCGGGCTTCGCGGGGGCGGAGACGGCCGTCGGGGCGTGGGGCGGGGTGCGGGTCGCGGAGGGGGAGGCGGCCGCCGCCTGTACCGGCGCCAGCGCTGCCAGCAGGGTGCCGATGACGGCCTGTGTACGCATGCCTTCGGGTGTCCTTCGTCCTTCGGTTCCCGTGTCCGTCGCTCGTCCGGGGGAGGTGCCGCGGCCCTCGGGCCTCAGGGTCTGAGGGCCTGAGGGCCGCGGATCAGGAGGTCAGGGGTTCAGCGGCGTGCCGCGGCCCACGCTGATCGGAAGCCCGTCCAGCGGCAGCGGCAGCGGGGGCTCGGAGGCCCTCTGCTGCTGGGGCTGGGTGGGCCGGCCGCCGGGAGCGGACTGCGCGGGCGCCTGCGCGGGCGGGCGGCCCGGCTGCTGCTGCTTCTGCTGTCCCATCCGGTCCTTCAGCTCCTTCAGCTGGTTCGCCTGCTCCGGGGTGGGCACCGTCTTCTGCTGCAGCGGCCGGATCGCGACGCCGAGCGACTCGATCAGCTTGCGCACGCCCTGCGTCGGGTCCGGCGGGTCCTGCTCGGCGACCCGCCGGGCGACCGTCTCCCCGGCGGACGCGCCGGCCGCGGGAAGCGCGGCCGGGGCCCCGGCCAGCGTGCCGTTCAGCTCCTGCGGGCTCTGCGCCGAGCGGAGCCCGCGCCCGATCGTGTCGGTGAGGCCCTGCGCCCCGGGCAGCCCGGACGCGTCCGGCAGTCCCTCGGCCGAGGGCAGGCCGAGCGTGTCCGCGGCCTCGCGCAGCATGCCGCCTGCCTCGGGGATGTCGCGGGTGCGCTGGCCGGTGGGGACGTTCTGCCGCGCGGTGGACGGCAGCTTGAGGCCCTCCAGCGGCAGCGCGGACTGGGCGGCCGGCGCCTTGACCGCCTGCGGCTTGGCGGCCCGCGGCTTGGGCGCGGGAGCCTTGGGCAGGGCCGGCCTGGGCGCGCCGGGCTTGGACGTGGCGGGAGCGTCTGCGGGCAGGCCCACCGAACCGGCCAGGTCGGAGACGGGCCGCACCGGGTCGGTGCCGGTCAGCTGGCCCGTCGGCACCCCGCTCAGCGGTCCCTCCGACTTGCTGCCGGACGCGTCGCCCACGGACGCCGACGCGCGGTGCTGCGAGCTGCCTTTGCCGTGGTCGTGGCCCCCGTTCACCGTCGCCCCGCCCGGGCAGTCGCCCTTCGCGACGCCGACGACGCCGACGCTGTTGCCGCACACGTTGATGGGGGTGTTCTGGGACCGGTCGATCTGGTTGCCGCCCCCGATGCTGTGCTTGCCCGAGGTGACGTTGCCCTTGCCCCCGTGCACGTGGGCGCCGCCGACGCACCACGCCTTGGCCACGCTGACGACGCCGATGGCGTTGCCGCAGATGTTGATGGGCGTGTTCTGAGGGGCGAAGATCTGGTTGCCGCTGTTGGAGCCCCTTTCGCCGCTGGTGATGTCGGCTGAGGCGGTGCCGGGGCCTGTGCCGGCCATGGCGATGCCCGCCGCCACCAGGGCGGTGCGGGCGATGTTTCTCGTCCAGTTCCGCATGTCCTACTCCCTCGTTGCGGTGTAGCGGATCGGATGGGAACGGCAAGGGCGCGAGGCGCGCACTGCCTGCTGCTGATGAGGTGCTGGGAAGTCCGGGGAACGGCGGGCGTTGGCCGCCCTCTCCTCCGGTGGGTTCGTGCAGTGGGCCGCTGGGGCCGCTCGCGTCGACGGCGAATGCGTCGACGGGCCGAGTTCGCCGCCGTCCTAGTCGGGGACGACCATCGGGCGGGCGGGTGCGGACTTGTCCTGCATCGCCGCCGCCGGAAGGGCGCGCACGTCCACGGTCGCGGGCGTGGCGTCGATGGGGGAGGAAAGGGTGCCCGTCATCGGGCCGGGCCCGTACATGGTGTGCAGGAACGCGGCGCTCGCGTCGCCCTGCCCCGGGGGCATGAGGGGCTGCGGCGCGGACGGCCCCTGCCCCGCGCGGGCGCAGGACCCGCAGCCCGTTTTCAGCGACGCGCCCGAACCGACGCCCGGCGCCGCCGCCGAGAACCCGCCGCGGGCACCGGCCGGGGACGCCTGCGCGCCCGCGTCGTCGTGCGCGGCCTGGAGAGCGGTGGCGCGGCCCGTGCCGGGCAGCGTGCCCAGCGCGGGCGGCTGCTCGGTGAGCGGGGAGAGCAGGCGGTCGACGGCGCGCTGGTCGTCCCGCAGCCCGGCGCTCCCGATGAGCGCGGCCCCGGCCGGACGCAGCTCGTGCAGCCCCGACCTGTCGGAGACCTCGTCCACCAGCCTCGTGACGGCGGACGAGGGACGGCCGAGAAGCCGCCCGGTCGCGTGCTCGGTCGCGTGCTCGGTCGTGTGCGCGAGCACGTCGCCGGAGGCCCGGTCCGCGCTCGCGGTGAGCGCCGCGCCGAGCCGTCCGGCCGCGCCGCCCGGGTCGGCCGGGTCCGCGGTCGCGGAGGCCGGTGACCCGGCCAGCGCGGACAGCAGGTACCAGCCCGCGAACGCGAGCCCCGCGACCACCGCGACCCGCGCCGCCCCGCGCAGCAGGACGCGGGCGTGCGGCACCGGTTCGGGGACCCGGCGGGCCCCGTCGCGGATCGGTGCCGGCTGCATGCGCGGAACTCCTCGGGGACGGCGTCGCGTGTGACGTTGGGCGACGATAGCAGCACTGAGAGTAATGATCGCCCGCATTCGTTTCCGGTTGGCGTGTCTTTCCCGTCGGCCCCCAGCGTGGCCCCCGGCACCGTGCTGGGCCTGGTGGTCTACCGACTGTTTGCCGGAACGTGGCGAGGTCGTGCGGTCGGTCAACCCTGGGGTGCCGCCTCCTTGGCCGCCTCGCTGGCGGTCTCTTCCGCGGGACGCGCGGGCGGGGTGACGGCCGGCTGCGCCGCGAGGCCGGCGGCCCGCGCCGCGACGTGCGCGGCGATCCGGCGGGCCGTGAAGTCGGCGCCGTGCACGAAGCGCATCACCGGCCCGAAGCTCGCCGCCGACGCCAGCCCGGTGAAGTACAGCCCCGGCACCGTGCTGTCGAACGACGGCCCGAGCACCGGCGACCGGTGCGCGGCCTGGACGAGCCCGCGCAGCTCCGGCGCCAGGATGTCGATCCGCCCGAGGTCCGGGACGAACCCGGTCGCGGCGATCACGTGGTCGGCGTGGTGCTCGCCCCGTCCGCCGGTGCGGCCCGCCGTGCGGACCACGGCCCCGCCGTCCGACTCCCGCGCGCCCGTGACCACCCGGCCGGTCAGCACCTGCACGCGCTCGTCCAGGCGGTCGCGCAGCCACCACGCCCCGGCCGGGCCCATGGTGGTGCGGACCAGGTGCCGCCGCGTCCCGTCCGGGAGCAGGCGCGTGGCCCAGGGGTGCTCGGCCCAGAGCCACGTCCGGTAGCCGCGTCCCAGCCCCGAGTGCGGCCCGCGCAGGGCGCGGTTGACCAGCGACGGGGACGGCACGGGCACCGAGTTCCAGGCCAGCCGCTCGGTACGCGCCAGCACCAGCGGGTGCGCCCCGGCGTCGGCCAGCAGCACCGCGGTCTCCAGCGCCGACTGGCCCGCGCCGATCACCGCCACCTCCCGGCCCTCGAACCGGTCGAGATCGCGGTGCTCGACGCTGTGCGTGCACAGGTGCGGGGGCAGCCCGGACAGCACGACGGGCGTGTGCGCGAACGACCGCACCCCGATCGCCATGATGACCGCGCGGGCCCGCGCGACCTCGCCGGTGGACAGCGTGACGGTGAAGTCGCCGCGCGACCGGTGGCGATCGACCAGCTCGACCTGGGCGTCCTCGCAGTCGGGGACGAGGTTCTCGGCGAACCAGCGGCCGTACTCCACGAACGTCGCCAGCGGGATGGGCCGCCCATTGCGCCACCCCGGATGCCGGTCGGTGAACGCGGCGCCCGCGAACGGGGCGCCCAGGCTGGAGGCGAACGGCTCGGATTTCAGGAACATGCCGCGCGGCATGCTGCCGTCCCAGAACTCCATCGGCGTCCCGATGACGCGGACGTCCAGGCCGTAGTGCTTGAGGTGGGCCGCGGTCGAGAGGCCGTAGGGCCCCGCCCCGACGATGAGCGCGTCGGCGGTCGAGTCGTGCATGGGTTCCCCCGTGTCGTGATGGTGGTGGGCCGCTACCCTCCGGTGGTGCCGCGCCGCAGGCCGCGGGCCAGGCCGCGCGCCAGGCTCCGCCCTGCCATGGACAGGAACGGGACCGGGTCGTCGGCGGCGAACCAGGCCGGTTCGCCGGCCTCGCGCAGCCGCCGGACGGCCGCGCGGCGCTCGCCCGGACGGGTCAGGGCATGGTGCAGGAGGTGGTTCTCCACCAGCAGGGTGCGCCCGTACCGGGGGCGGGCCTGGGGCACGGCGCGGCCGGAGTGCGCGAGGTGGGCGATCCTGACCAGGTCGAGGCCCGACCCGTCGCGGAACAGCCGGAACTGCGCGCCGAGCCGGGGGTTGAAGTCGAGCAGGTGGTAGGTGCCGGTCCGGGCCTCGAACCGGAAGTCCAGGTCGACGGTGCCGCGGTGGCCGAGCAGGTCGACGATCTTGTGGGCGAGCCGTTCCAGCGCCGGGTTGAGGACCCATTCGCCGGAGACGGTGTGGCCGGCGTCGGCGGGGTGGGCGAGGTGCTTGCGGCCGGTGGCGCCGAACAGGCAGGCGCCGTCGCCGTCGAAGTGGCCGTGGAAGAACCAGTCGCCGCCCTCGGGGGGAACGTGGCGCTGCAGGATCGGCGGGCCCGCCGTCTGGGCCGCGGCCCCGCCGAGTGTGGCCGCGAGGGCGAACAGCCGGTGGACCTCGGCGGCGGTACGGGCGACGACCGTGCCGCGATGGCCGGGCGGCAGCAGCCATGGCCGCGGCCACTTCACCACCAGCGGGAGGCCCAGCCGCGTCAGCGCGGCCTCCACCTCCGTGGGGGAGCGCGGGACGAGGCTCTCGGGGCAGTCGATGCCGAACCGGGCGCACTGCTCGGCCAGCAGCGACTTGTCGGCCACCCGCCGCGGGCTGGACGGGTCGGGCGCGGTGAACGCGAAGCACTCGGCCAGGGCGGGAGCGTGCTCGGCGATGAAGATGGCGCCGGCGTCGTCCAGCGGGAGCAGCAGGGTGCGGCGGCCGATCAGCCCGGCGATGTGCCGCAGGTGCTCGGCCAGCGCCTCGGGCGCGGTGTGCGGCGAGGGGCCCCACGGCCAGCGCCGGTGCAGGTGGCGCGAGCGTGCGGCGGGGCTGCCGGGGCCTTCCAGGATCGCGTGGACCGGCACGCCCGCGCGGCCCAGCGACCGGATCGCGCCCAGCGTCCCGTGGTGGAAGGGGTTGCGGTCGGTGCGCAGGAGCAGCACCGGCAGCCCGGCGTCGAGCTCGGGGGCGCGGGCGCCCGGGGCGGCGGGCGGCGGCGGGGACTGCATCGGTCAGGCCGCCCGTTTCGCCGGAAAATGCGCTCTTAGCCGGTAATACATAATAAGGAAGCTTTCTCTAAAAAACGGTAATTCTGCTCTCGGTGCGGAGATCCGTTTGTTCATCCACCCGCGCCATCGGGCATACGTTACGCATGAGCTCAGGCGATGACCATCGTGCTCGGGGGCCGTTCGGCCATGGGCGTGCAAGATCTCCTTTGGGACTTCTCTGCCGTGCTGTGGCGGGCCTCACGGTCGTCGTGGCGCTGACGGTGGCGGCCATCACCGCGAGCCGGCCCGACCCCGAATCCACCGGACATGTCGCCGGTGAATCCCGGGCGGTAACACCGCTCCGAACATCCCCCGATTCCGCCTCGGGAAACCCACCCGCGACATCCCAGGAAATGCGCCGCGAAAAGCGCCGCCGCATACCGCTCGGCGCGTTTCTGGGGTCGGGCGCGGAGGGCGTCCAGAGGATCGAGGCGTTCGAGCGCTGGCTCGGCTCCCCGGTCACGGTCGGCCGCACCTACCTGCCCGGCGAGGTGTGGAAGGCGATCGAGGGGCCGTTCGAGATCCTGCGGCCGTGGTCCCTGTGGCGGCACGCCGTCCCGGGGCGGATGCTGGTGCTGAACGTCCCGATGCTCGCGCCGAACGAGGTGGGGCTGCCCGACCGGGCGGTCGCCAAGATGCTGCGCAACGGCGCGTCCGGGGCCTACGACCGGCACTTCAGGACGCTGGCGGAGCGCCTGGTGCTGGAGCGGATGGGTGACACCGTCCTGGTGCCCGGCTGGGAGATGAACGGCACCACCTACAGCCACCGGTGCGGGCCCGACCCGGCGGCGTGGAGGGCCTACTGGCGGCGGATCGTGTGGACCATGCGGTCGGTGCCGGGCACCGCGTTCCGGTTCGACTTCACGGCGGCGCGGGGCCGTGACGCGGTGCCGTGGACCGAGTGCTATCCGGGTGACGACGTCGTCGACATCATCGGTTCCGACAGTTACGACCAGCCGGAGGGCGGCAATTTCGCCCGGTATGTTCATGAACCGCTCGGGCTGCGGGACCAGGCGATGTTCGCGGCGGTCCACGGCAAGCGGCTGTCCATCCCGGAATGGGGACTGTTCCGTAACTCCGATAATCCCGACTACATCCGTGGGATGTATCACTGGATGGAGCAGAACAACATGATGTACCAAAGCATTGCCGATTATTGCCCGCACGGCGTGTGGCAGTGCCAGAACAATCCGCGTTCGGCGGCCGTCTATCGCGAACTCTTCGGCGGAAACACCTCGTCCGTCCAAGAATCGCCGTCGGCTTCTCCGCCCGCTCCGGGGCCGGCCAGTCCGGCGGTGACCTCCGCCAGCAGCGCGAGCGTGCCGGACAGGTCGAACGCCCCGGCGGCGCCCGCGCCCACCCTGCCCTCCTCGTCCGCGTCGCGCGGACGCGACAGCCGGGAGGTCAACTCGGCGGCGAGCGCGTCCGGCTCCTCGGGCGGGACGAGCGCCCCGGCGCCGTAGGGCAGGACCTCCGTGAGCCCGGGAACGCCGCTGCACACCAGGGAGCGGCCGCACGCCAGGGCCTCCAGCGCGACCAGCGGCAGCCCCTCCCAGCGCGAGGGCAGCACGACCAGGTGAGCCGCCGCCAACCACGCGCGCGTGTCCGGCACCGGAGGGACGAACAGCACGCCCGGCAGCCCGTCCGCCCGGCGGCGGAGCGCGGGCAGGTCGTCGCCGTCCCCGACGATGGCCAGGAGGGCGTCCGGGCAGGCGGCCCGGACCGCGGGCCACGCGGCCAGCAGCACGTCCTGGCCCTTCTGTCGGGTCACCCGCCCGATGCACACGGCCAGGGGCGCGCCCGTGGGCAGGTCCAGCGCGTCCCGCGCGGCCTGGCGGTTGGCGTCCCCGGCAGGGGTGAAGCGGCTCAGGTCCACACCGTTGCGGACGACCTGGTACGGCCCGCGCACCCCGGCCGCCTCGCCCAGGCGCAGCTCGCCCGCGCCGACGCAGATCAGCGCGTCCGTCCGGTTGCGCGCCGCGTACCGTTCCCAGCGCAGCACCGCCGCCGCCCGTGAGCCCGTGACGGCCAGCCACGACCAGCCGTGCGGCTGGAAGATCGTCGCGGGACGCGGCGGGCCGCCCGGCGCGGACGGGCCCGGCAGGCGCCCGGCCAGCCCGGCCTTGGCCGAGTGCAGGTGCAGCACGTCCGGCCCGAAGCGGTCGACGATCCGCCGCAGCTCGCGGGCCTCGCGCAGCGTGCGCGCGCCGGGTTCGCGCTCCGCGTCCCAGGCGAGATGCGGCACGCGCAACTCCTCCAGCCGTGCCGGGAGCCCGCCGCCGGGGCCGCCCGCGCCCTCGGAGTCGCCGGACGGGCAGGCCACCGCCACGTCCCAGCCCCGGCGAACCTGGTCGGCGACGGCCTGCGCCACGTACACCGCGACCCCGCCGTCTGTGGGCTGGGTGACGTGCAGGACGCGCAGCCCGTCACGCATGGCGGCCGTCCATGCCCGGTCCCGTGGGGGCGGTGCGCCCGCCGTGCTCGGCACGATGCCGGTGCTCGTCCCGGCGCGTCCGCAGCTCGGCGTGGCAGCGCGCGGCGGCGGCGTACGCGGAGGCGAGCGCGGGTGCGCGCGCCAGGATCAGCCGCTCGTTGTGCACGGCGACGGGCCGCCACTTCCTCTTGTACGGCTCGTCCCCGCGCAGCATGCTCAGCGCCGGGACGCCCGCGTCCCGCGCCACGCCCAGGTCCTGCCGCAGCAGCATCAGCGTCACCTCGACGAAGTCGCGCAGGTTCGGCTCCGCCCCGTACAGGTACGCGCCCGCGAACTCGTGGCCGATCAGCACCAGGTCGGAGGCCACCAGCCCGCCCTCCCAGCGGTACTCGTACAGCGCGGCCCGCCCGTCGCGGATCATCGGGCCCAGCGCGTCCGCCAGGTGGCGGCCGAAGCGCGGGCGGACGTGCTCCGGGTTGATCGGGCGGCCCCGCCACTGCCGGGCGTGCAGCTCCAGCAGCCGCTCGACGCCGGCCACGGCGTCCTCGGCCGGGACCGGCGCGGCCGTGATCCCGTACGCGTCGATCCGGCGGAGCTTGGCGCGCAGCTTCCCCGCGCTGCGGCGGGGCAGCCGGCCCAGGACGCCCGCGATGTCCCCGGCGGGCAGTTCGAGGCAGGTGGACGCGGGCGTGCGCCACGACGTCCGGGGCCACGCCCCCGCCAGCACGTGCGCCGCCGAACCGGGCCTGACCTCGGGGAAGTCGAGCGCGCACCAGCCGGACGCGCCCAGGAGCGCGCGGGTGAGGTACCAGGCGGCGCCCTGGGCCTCGTCGCGGTCCAGCAGGACGTCGGTGTGGTCGCTCTGCGGCGCGGCGAGCGGGACCAGCACCGGGCATCCCCAGCGCCGCACCTCCATCAGCGGGGCGGCGGCCACCAGGCGGCCGTGCCGCCGTACCAGCGCCAGGCGCAGGCTTCCGCGCCTGCCGTAGTTGCGCCACCAGGCCGCCAGCCACGCGTGGGACTGGAACGGGGTGGCGGCCGGGCTGCGCGCGTAGAGGTCGTCCCACTCGGCGGCGAGGCCGTCGAGCGCGGTGTCGTCGCGGTGGAGCTCCACGGTCCAGCCGAACGAGCAGCCGTCGCTGACCCCGCCCCTGGTCCCTGTCCTGGTACCGAGATCGACCCCGGAGCCGAAGTCGATGACGTTGCCCACGAACGGGACGGCGCGGACGCGGCCCAGTTCCACATCGGTCATCGGCGTGCCTCCGCCGTCAACGGGGATCCCTTCGCCGCGGGCTTGGCGTCCTTGCCGTCCTTGCTCACGCCCTTGCCCTTGCCCGCGTTCTCGGACGCCGCCGCGGCGGCGATCTCCTCGGCGGCGCTCGCGAGCGCCGCCTCGAACGCCCGGCGGACCCGCGAGGCGACCCCGGTGGCCGCGACCAGCCCGCCCAGCAGCAGCCCGGTCGCCACCCCGACGGCCACGTTCAGCGGCAGGTTGGGCGAGCTGGGCGCCGCGGGCACCGACGCCTGGGTCATGGGCGCGACCCGCACGCCGGTGTCGTGCTGGTGCGCGTTGCCGTAGCGGACCAGCGCGTCGGCGGCGGTGTTGGCCAGCTCCGCCGACAGCATCGCGGTGCCGGCCGAGGCCGTGAGCCGCACCAGCGGGGTGTCCGGCGAGGACGACGCCTGGATCCGCGCGCGGGAGCGGTCGAGCACCTGGCCCGGGATGGGCTTGGCCGCCCACTGGAGCGTCTCCCGCATCGACGCCAGCCGCCCGTACGCCTGCGCGAAGTTGACCGCCGCGGGCCCGCCGTCCGGATCCGAGACCACCAGCACGTAGCTGGTCGCCGAGTAGGTCGGGGCCTTGAACAGCCCGTACCCGAGCCCCGCCAGCAGGCACGCCAGCACGATGGCGATCGGGAGGGCGAACCGGCGCCCGAAGTTCTTCAGGACGCGGATGACGAGGACGCGGATTTCTTGCATGCCTTGGCCCTTTCGGAGAGGACGTGCTCGCGAGGAGGTGGTGCGGGACGAGGTGCTGTGCGGCGGCGGCGAGCGGGGCCGTCAGGTGGCGACGAGCGCGCTGCCGCCCACGGGCCGGACCGCCGCCGGGCCCTCGTGGTACAGGTCGACGAGCTGGGCGATCCGCGCCTCCACGGCGTAGTGCCCCACCAGCGGCGGCGGGGCCGCGCGGGCCGGGGTGGGCGCTTCCGTGCGCGGCAGGGCGTCGAGCGCGGCGCTCCAGGCCGCCACCCACGACGGAAGCCGCTGCACGCGCGGCGCCATGAGCGACGGCAGGTCGTCGATCGCCGGGCACGTCCGGTAGAGCACGGGAAGCCCGGCCGCCAGCGCCTCCAGCACGCCGAGCCCGAAGGTCTCGTGGGCGGACGGGGCCGCGTAGGCGTCCATCGCCGCGAGCATCCCGGGGACGTCGGCCGTCCCGCCGGTGAAGTGCGTGCGGCCGGCGACGCCGAGGTTCTCGGCCAGCTCCTCCAGCTCGGGCCGGGCCGGTCCGGACCCCACGATGAGCAGCCGCCCGTCGCCGGAGCCGGGACGGGCCGTGCGGCCGGTGCCCGCGAACGCGCGGACCAGCAGGTCCAGGCTCTTGGACGGCACGAGCCGCCCGGTGCTGCCGACGACGAACTCCTCCGGCCCGATCCCCAGGGCGCCGCGGACCGCGGCCCGGCGCTCCGCGGAGAACGCGAACGCCCCGGCGTCGATCGCGTTGGTGATCGTGACCAGCCGGGCGGGCCGGACGCCCCAGTCCAGCAGCCGCCGGGTGACGCTCGGGGACACCGCGACGGTCGCGTGGCCGAGCCGCTCGCTCGCCCGGTAGAGCGCGCGGACGCCCGGCGTCGTCCGGCGCCCCTCGATGTGGCCGTCGCCCAGGGAGTGCTCGGTCGCGACGATGCGCGGCGTCCGGGCCAGCCAGGCGGCAACGCGCCCGTAGACGCACGCCCGGTACAGGTGCGTGTGGACGACGTCGTACCGGCCCTTGCGGATCAGCCGGACGAGCCGCGGCAGCGCCGCCGCGTCCCGGTTGCTCCGCATGCCGATCTCGTGGACGGGGACGCCCCCGGCGCGGATGCCCGCGCCCAGCGCGCCCGCGTGCGTGAGGACCGCGACCTCGCACTCGACGCGGTCCTTGGGCAGGTGGTCCAGCAGCAGCGCCAGCTGCCGTTCGGCGCCGCCGTGCTCCAGGCCCGTGATGACGTGCAGGACCCGCGTCATATGCGGACCAGCCATTGCAGTTCGTGCCGGACCACCTTCGCGCGCAGCCGCAGGCCGCGGTCGCGCTCGCCGACGTAGGTGCGGGCCAGGGCGTGGCGGCCGGGCTCGTCGGGACGGATGGCGCAGGCGTAGTCGTACCCGGCTGCCCTGACCTCCGCCACGTCCCGGGGGCTGACGTGCCCGTAGGGGTAGGCGAAGCCGGTCACGGGCCGCTGGACGGCCTCCTCCAGGACGTACCGGCTCTGCCGCAGCTCGTCCCGCACCTGCTGGGCGGGCGCCCCCGGGAGGGAGATGTGCCGCATGCCGTGCGAGGCGACCTCCATGCCGAAGTCGGCGACGGCGCGCAGCTGGTCGGTGGTCATCAGCGACTTGGGCGGTCCGGAGTCCCAGCTGTTGTAGCCCCCGGCGTGCCCGGCGACCATGAACACCGTCGCGGTGAACCCGAACCGCACCAGCGCGGGCACCGCCCGGGTGGCGAAGTCGGCGTAGCCGTCGTCGAAGGTGAGGCCGACCAGCCCGCGGGTGCCGCCCTCGGCGTCCGCGCGCAGCAGCTCGCCCACGCTCACGCCGCGCAGCCTGCGCGCCTGGAGCCAGCGGAGCTGCCGCTCGAAGCGCTCGGGCGTGACGGTCACCAGATGCGGGTCCCGGTCGTAGTGGTCGACCGAGTGGTACATCAGGACCATCGGCATCGAGGTCATCGGATGCTCGGTCTTCTCACGGCTCTCACGGCTCTCAGGGTTCTCAAGGTGCTCGAGGTTCTCGGGGTGAGTCACGTGCTCTTCCTTCGGATGCTGGTGAACGAGCTGAGCGGCCCGCCCGCGCGGGCGCGCCCGTAGGCGGCCAGGGCCAGCGCGGCGGCGTAGACCGCGGTGACGACCGCGACGCCGGCGCCGGCCTGGTGGAGCGGCGGGGCGCCGGCCGGGACGAGCGCGCCCGGCCCGGGGTTGCTGCCGGTGGCGGCCAGCGCGGCCAGGCCCGCGGCGATG
>NZ_JBHSON010000167.1:0-13812 GCF_042656285.1 Actinomadura rugatobispora
CGCGGTGGCGCCCGGCGGGGACGGCGGCGGTCCGGGCGGGGGCGGGCCGGGCGGGCCGGGCGGGCCGGGCGCCGCGGGCGGGCCCGGCTGGCCGGGGTGGGGCGGCTGCTGCTCGTGGGCCGAATTCATGTGGCTCCGACGCGTCGCCCGGCGACCACACTCGATGCCGCCGGGCCGCGCACTGCATCTGGGTTCATGGGATGTCTAACCGCGTACCACCACGTACGCCTGTATAGGGATCAGTCACTAAGTTATGCGACCAGTCAACAGGAAACGCCCCGGCTACCGCGAGCCGGAAGCATGACACGATGAGAGACGTGAACCCTGGAGCGCGACCATGACCACGGAGCGGACCGTCGGGGTGGGGGCCGGGGCGAAGGAGCTCGCCACCGAGGACATGGTCCTCAACATCGGCCCGCAGCACCCGTCCACGCACGGTGTGCTCCGGCTGCGTCTGGCGCTGGACGGCGAGCGCATCTCGGCGGCCGAGCCGATCATCGGCTACATGCACCGCGGCGCGGAGAAGCTGTTCGAGGTCCGCGACTTCCGGCAGATCATCGTGCTGGCCAACCGGCACGACTGGCTGTCGGCGTTCTCCAGCGAGCTGGGCGTGGTGCTGGCCGTGGAGCGGATGCTCGGCATGGAGGTCCCGGCGCGGGCCGTATGGGTCCGCACGCTCCTGGCCGAGCTCAACCGGGTGCTCAACCACCTGATGTTCCTGGGCTCCTACCCCCTGGAAGTGGGCGCGATGACGCCGATCTTCTACGCGTTCGGGGAGCGGGAGGCGCTGCAGCGGGTGATGGAGGAGGTCTCCGGCGGCCGCATGCACTACATGTTCAACCGGGTCGGCGGCCTCAAGGAGGAACTGCCCGCCGGCTGGGCCGGCCGGGCCCGCCACGCGGTCGGCGACGTCCGCGCCGGCATGGGCCGCATCGACGACCTGATCATGGGCAACGAGATCTTCCGCGCCCGCACCCGCGGCGTCGGCGTCCTGTCCCGCGAGCAGATCCTCCAGTACGGGGTGTCGGGCCCCGTCGCCCGCGCCTCCGGCGTCGACTTCGACCTGCGCCGCGACGAGCCGTACCTGGCCTACGACGAGCTGGACACCCGCGTCGTGACCCGTACCGAGGGCGACTGCCTGGCCCGCTTCGAGTGCCTGCTCGACCAGGTGCACGCCTCCCTCGACCTGGCGGACGCCTGCCTGGACCGGCTGGCCGACCTGCCCCCGGGACCGATCAACCAGCGGCTGCCGAAGGTGCTGAAGGTCCCCGAGGGGCACACCTACGCCTGGACGGAGAACCCGCTCGGCATCAACGGCTACTACCTGGTGTCGCGCGGCGAGAAGACGCCGTGGCGGCTCAAGCTGCGCTCCGCGTCGTACAACAACGTCCAGGTGCTGTCGGAGCTGCTCCCCGGCAACCTGGTCGCCGACATGATCGCCATCCTGGGCTCGATGTTCTTCGTCGTCGGCGACATCGACAAGTGACCGGCCGAACATCGGGGAGGCCCGCGGCGTCTGAGGGATCATGAGCCCACGGTGCGAACGGTGTGACGGGACGCTGGTCCCGGTGGTGTACGGCATGCCCGTCGACGACGAGCCGTACCGGCGGCACGAGCGCCGCGAGATCTACTTCACCGGCTCGTGCATGGGCGGACCCGAGCCGTGGTGGTGCTGGTCGTGCGAGCGGTTCGCCGACCCCGAACCGCGTCCCCCGCGAACGCTGACCATGGCGGGCTACCAGCTCTCCCTGCTCGACGAGATGCGCCGCACGGTTCCGGAGGCCGTCCTGGAACCGCCGGCGCCCTACGACGATCCGCCGGCCCACCTCCGGGAGGAGGCCGGGCGGTGGAACGCCCTGGAATCGCAGAAGATCGAGGACCTGGCGGCGATCCTGGGCGAACCGGTCAGCGGCGGGCCCTCCCGGCACCGGTTCGCCCTCCCGCTCTGGCCCGGCTTCTGGCTCGAGCACACGACCATGGACACCGAAGTCGGGGGCTACGTCCTCGATCGCCGGTTCGTCCGCAGGTCGGGCGAGCCGCTGCGGTCAACGGACGAGCTGCGCCCCTGGTCCGTCCTGCTGCCCGAGGCCCAGGCGTTCTTCGGCTGGGAGGAGACCCGGATGCCCAACGCGTACTGGCACGCCATACCGTTCCAGCTCGACGGGCGGCGGATGGAGGCGTGGTTCGTCCACGACCTCCTCCAGCACGTCTCGGAGACCGCCGAGGGCGGGACCGCCTAGGCGCGGGAGCGGCCGCGGTCGCGGTCCTCTTCCTCCGGGTCCTTGGGGACGCGGCACGCGTACTCCAGGAAGTACGCCGCCCCCACCAGCACCACCGCGGCCAGGAACGTGCCGAGGCAGACGAAGAAGTCGTCACGGGGCGTCTGCTTGTCGAGCGAGTCGGACAGGCCCAGCGCGAACCCGGCGAACACCCCGCCCAGCACCGCGGCCGCGTGCGCGCTCGCCTTCGCCAGCGCCGCCATCCGCGCCACCACCAGCGGCTCCACCGGCCGCGTCCCGGGCTTGCGGCGGATCCGCCGCAGCACGTTCCAGCCCGTGAACGCCTCGCCGAGCGCCAGCAGCAGCAGCGTCGGCAAGGCCGTCCACGGCAGCGGCGGCAGCGTGACGTACGCGGTCTTCATCACCGCCCAGGTGATCAGTGCGGCCACGACCACCAGGGCGATGAGGAACGCGGGACGCGTCGGCCTCATACCGCCGCCCCCGCCCGGGCGACGCCGCACCCCTCAGACTCGCTCATACCGTGTTCCCCGCTCGCCCGCGGGGCGCTTCGAGGCATCGCCTTCCCTCGCCGCTCGTCCCTCGCTCCTCGACCCGGACGACGCCGCACCCCTCCGGCTCGCTCATGCAGGGGGCTGGAGGCTCAGATCGTCGCGGCGGCGCAGCGGGCCCTCCGCGGCGGTCTTGGCCGCGGCCAGGTCGCCGACCCGGCCGTGCCCGGCCAGCAGCACGTCCGGCTCGATGTCGGCCCACGGCACCAGCACGAACGCCCGCTCGTGCGCCCGCGGGTGCGGCAGCGTCAGATCCGGGTCGTTCATGGTCACGTTCCCGAACACGACGATGTCGATGTCGAGGGTGCGCGGACCCCACCGGACCTCGCGGACCCGCTGCATCGAGGTCTCGATGTTGAGGACGCGCTCCAGCAGGTTCTCCGGAGGCAGCCGGGTGTCGGCCACCAGCACGATGTTGAGGTAGTCGCCCTGTTCGGGGATCTTCTCGCCGGGCGGGGCGAACGGCGCCGTCTCGTACACCGGGGACAGCGCGACGAACGAGAGCCCGGGCGCGTCGAACAGCGCGTCGACGGCCTCCTGGATGTTGTCCAGGCGATCGCCGAGGTTGCTGCCGAGCGAGAACACGACACGGTGGGCGACCAGCATGTGGCCGCCGGTCGCGGTGCGGTCGGGCATGCGATCGGACGCTGTCATGGGCGACTCCTCCTGATCTTCACGGCCACGTCCGTGAAGGGGTGCGGCACCGGGGCACTGGGCTTGTGGACGGTGACCTCGGCCTCCGCCACCGTCGCGTCGTGCAGGCAGACCGCCGCGAGGCGTTCGGCCAAGGTCTCGATGAGGTTGACGGGCTCCCCCTCGACGACGGCGACCAGCCGGCTCGCGAGCGATCCGTAGTCGACGGTACGCGACAGGTCGTCGCCCGCCGCGGCGGGGGCGGTGTCCAGCCCGAGCACCACGTCCACCACGAACTCCTGGCCGAGCTCGCGTTCGGCGGGCAGCACGCCGTGCCGCCCCCGGGCGCGCAGTCCGCGCACTTCTATCCGGTCCAGATGGTCCAGGCTCACTCTGGGGCTCATTCTTCCTCTGCGCCGTTCAGGATGGGGGATCCATGGTGCAGCAAAAGCCGCCATTCCCCGCCGGAACGTACGAACACGTTGCTGGCCACGATGCTTCCCCCGGCGAGGAATCCGGCCTCCGTGCCCTCGTCCGCGGTGAGGATGTTCTCCTTGCACGTCACCACGGCCTGGTCGCCGTACACGTCGGTGCGGACATCGGTGAGCACGAACTGGATGTAGCTGGTGTTGGCCATGATCAGCGCCCAGGAGCGCAGCACCTCCTCCCGGCCCCGCAGCAGCGACCAGCCGGGATGGACGCACGTCACGCCCGCCGCGTACGGGCCGTCGGCCCACACCGCCCCCATCCGGTCGAGATCGCCGGCCTCGAACGCGGCGTAGAACTCGGCGTTGGCCTCTTCGAGCCGGGCCCGGTCAACGGTATTGCTCACCGGCCCGCGCTCCCGCCGCGCCGGGAGGCGGCCCCGGCCCCCGACGACCCACCGGCCTCAGAACGCTCGTGCGACGAAGGGCCGCCGGGGCCTGGGTGGCCCTCGGCGGCGGCGCGGACGGCCGCGGCGACCCGTACCGCGTCGGCGTTGGGCCGCACCCGGTGCACCCGGACGCACCACGCCCCGGCCGCCGCGGCCAGCGCCGTGATCGCGACCGTGGCGTCGTCGCAGTCGGTGAACGCGCGCGGCGTCCCGTCGGGCCCGGCCAGCAGGCGGCCCAGGAAGCGCTTGCGGGACGCTCCGACCAGGACCGGGTAGCCGGTGCCGTTCAGGGCGTCCAGATGGGCGATGAGCGACCAGTTGTGCCCGGCCTCGGGGCTCTTGGCGAAGCCCAGCCCCGGATCCAGGACGATCATGGAGGGGTCGACGCCCCAGGCCAGTATCGCCTCCACCCGGCGCAGCAGCTCCTCGCGGACCTCGCGGACGACGTCGGCGTAGACGGCGCGGGTCTGCATGTCGTGGCTGTGGCCGCGCCAGTGCATGACGACGTACGGCACGCCCGCCGCCGCGACCGCCCGGGGCATGTCGGGATCGGCCAGGCCGCCGCTGACGTCGTTCACCAGCCGGGCCCCCGCCACCACCGCGGCCTCGGCCACCTCGGCGCGCATCGTGTCGACGCTCACCGGGACGCCCGCCTCCGCCAGCGCCTCGATCACCGGGACCACCCGGCGCAGCTCCTCCTCCAGGGACACCCGCTGCGCGCCCGGACGGGTCGACTCCCCGCCCACGTCGATGATGTCGGCGCCCTCGGCCACCAGGTCGAACCCGTGCCGGATCGCCTTGTCGGCGTCGAACCAGGCCCCGCCGTCGGAGAACGAATCGGGCGTCACGTTGACCACGCCCATCACAAGGCACCGCCCCGGCGCGGGCAGGCCCGGAACATCGGCACCGGTCATGCGACCCAGCCTATGCCCTGGCGCCGACCGCGCCACGCCCCGGGCCCGCGCCCTTGATCACACCCGGAACCCTTGCCGCCACGGCCTGCGGGCACGCTCGGAACGCCGGAAAAAGGATGCGTCCGGGCCACCGAAAGCGGCCCGGACGCAACAGGAATGGCGCGGTCCAGAAAGGGTCAGTGCCGGCCCAGGATGAGACCCATCGCCTCGGCCCGGGTCTCGGGATGGTCGCGGAAATCACCCCGGACCGCCGAGGTGACCGTCTTGGCGCCCGGCTTGCGCACCCCGCGCATGGTCATGCACAGGTGCTCGGCCTCCACCACCACGATCACCCCCCGCGGCTCCAGGATGTTCATCACCGCGTCCGCGACCTGGCTGGTCAGCCGCTCCTGCACCTGCGGCCGCCGCGCGTACACGTCGACCAGCCGGGCCAGCTTCGACAGCCCGGTGATCTGCCCCTTCTTGTTGGGCGTGTACCCCACGTGCGCCAGCCCGTGGAACGGCACCAGGTGATGCTCGCAGGTGGAGTAGACCTCGATGTCCTTGACCAGGACCATCTCGTCGTGGTCGGCCTCGAAGACCTTGTTCAGGGCGTCCTCGGGAACCTGCCGCAGACCGGCGAACTGCTCGGCGTAGGCACGGGCCACCCGAGCGGGGGTGTCGCGGAGCCCGTCGCGATCGGGGTCCTCCCCGATCGCGAACAGGATCTCGCGCACCGCCCGCTCGATCCGGGCGTGGTCGAACCCGGGCGGGTCCTCCCTCAGAGGCTCGTCGTCGTACTGGATCGCCAACTCGATCAGCTCTCGCCGTGGGCCGGGTCGCCGGCCCGCTCCGCCGCGGTCGCGCCCTGGCCGTTGTTCTTGGTCAGGTCGGCGACGTCCTGCGGCCCCATCAGTGCCAGCTCCTTGGGCGTCAGCACCGGCGGCCGGTCGGACGGCAGCCGCTTGCCGTAGCCCGTGTAGGAGTTCTGCTGGGGACGCTTGCTGATCGGCGCGAAGATCTCCAGCACCTGGTCCTTGGAAAGGGTCTCCTTCTCCATGAGCTGCAGCACCAGGTCGTCCAGGACCTCGCGGTACTCGACCAGGATCTCCCACGCGGTGTCGTGGGCGCCCTCGATGTAGCGCCGCACCTCGTCGTCGATCGCGGAGGCGATGTCCTCGGAGTAGTCCCGCTCGTGGCCCACGTCACGGCCGAGGAAGACCTCACCCTGACCGGTGCCGAACTTGCGGGCGCCCAGGCGCTCGCTCATCCCGTACTCGGTGACCATGTTGCGGGCGATCGAGGTCGCCTTCTCGATGTCGTTGGCCGCGCCGGTGGTCGGCTCGTGGAACACCAGCTCCTCGGCGGTACGGCCGCCCAGCAGCATCGCCAGCTGGTCGTTCATCTCCGACCGCGTGGTGAGGAACTTGTCCTCCATCGGCAGGGTCATCGTGTACCCGAGAGCCCGCCCGCGCGGCAGGATCGTCACCTTGTGCACGGGGTCGGAGTTCGGCAGCGCGTGCGCCACCAGCGCGTGCCCGCCCTCGTGGTAGGCGATGATCTTCTTTTCCTTCTCGGACATCACCCGGGTCTTGCGCTCCGGACCCGCCATGACCCGGTCGATGGACTCCTCCAGGGTGTCCATGTCGATCAGCTTGCGGTCGAAGCGGGCGGTCAGCAGCGCCGCCTCGTTGATCACGTTGGCCAGGTCGGCGCCGGTGAACCCGGGGGTGCGGCGCGCGATGACGTCCAGGTCGACGTCCGGCGCGAACGGCTTGCCGCGGCCGTGCACCCGCAGGATGCCCTTGCGGCCCTCCAGGTCCGGACGGTCGACGGTGACCTGCCGGTCGAACCGGCCCGGACGCAGCAGCGCCGGGTCGAGGATGTCGGGACGGTTGGTCGCCGCGATCAGGATCACGCCGCCCTTGACGTCGAAGCCGTCCATCTCGACCAGCAGCTGGTTGAGGGTCTGCTCGCGCTCGTCGTGGCCGCCGCCGAGCCCGGCGCCGCGGTGCCGGCCCACGGCGTCGATCTCGTCGATGAAGATGATCGAGGGGGCGTTGGCCTTGGCCTGCTCGAACAGGTCGCGGACGCGGGACGCGCCCACACCGACGAACATCTCGACGAAGTCCGAACCGGAGATCGAGTAGAACGGCACCCCGGCCTCGCCGGCCACGGCGCGGGCCAGCAGCGTCTTACCGGTGCCGGGCGGGCCGTACAGCAGCACGCCCTTGGGGATCTTGGCGCCGATCGACTGGAACTTCGCCGGGTTCTGCAGGAAGTCCTTGATCTCTTCCAGTTCCTCCAGGGCCTCGTCGGCCCCGGCCACGTCGGCGAAGGTGGTCTTCGGCGTGTCCTTGGTGATCAGCTTGGCCTTGGACTTCCCGAAGTTCATCACCCGTGAACCGCCGCCCTGCATCTGGTTCATGATGAACAGGAAGATCAGCACGATGACGACGATGGGAAGCAGGCTGAACAGCAGATTCAGGAAGACGCTCTGCTTGGGCACCTCGACGTTGTAACCGCCGGGCAGCTTGCCGTTGTTCGCCTGCTGCTGGAGCTGGTCCTGGAGCCGGAGGCCCTGGCCGTCCACCCAGGACGCCTGCTGCTGCTTGCCGTTGTTGAGCGTGACCTCGATCCGCTGATCCTTGTCAATGATCTTGGCGGACTTCACCTGCCCACTGGCGATCTCCCGGACCACCGTGGAGGTGTCGGTCTTCTCGTAGGAACGACCGGGGTTGACGCCCCACATGATGAGGGCGACCAAGAGGCCGAACAGCAGGATCCACAGCAGCGGCCCGCGAAAATAGCGCTTCACGTCCATTTATCCGGTTACCCCTTCGGGGCCCGTCCCTCCTGACCTTGCGAGATCGCCCGTCCCCATGGGACGCGCGCCACTGTGAACCGGGTCCTTGCACCGCGGGCTCTGCGCCGGGCGCTCCGGCCACCGCGACGGCCTCCTTCATGGCTACCCGACACGAAGCCCGGATATCGACGGTACACCGGAGTACGACATACCCGCCGACGCCCCTTGCAACGATCCGGTACGTCCCCTTGTTCCCTGCGCGTCACATCAGCGCGCCCGGCCACTTGCCAAACGGCGCCGGAACCCGCTAATGGACATCCGCCGGAGGACATCGGTCCACGGTAGGCGACGTCCCGCCGCGCTGTCAGATCCGGCCGCCCGCGATCCCGTTCCGCGGCGGGGATCCGCCGCCGGGAACGCCCTCCCGGACGGGCGTTCCGCCCAAGGCGTAAGCCGCCCGGCCTGCGGAGGGAGCAGGCGCGGCGGCGGGAGCGAACGTGGTGGGAGCGGATGCCTCCGGCGGTGGCCGCCGCAGGATCAGGAGCCGTCGCCGCCGTACACGTGCGGGGCGAGCGTGCCCACGAACGGCAGGTTCCGGTACCGCTCCGCGTAGTCCAGCCCGTATCCGACGACGAACTCGTTCGGGATGTCGAAACCGAGATAGCGGCACTCGATCTCGGTCCTGACCGCTTCCGGCTTCCGCAGCAGCGCGCAGATCTCCAGCGACGCCGGATTCCGCGACCGCAGATTGCTCACCAGCCACGACAGCGTGAGACCCGAGTCGATGATGTCCTCGACGATCAGGACGTGCCGGTCCAGGATGTCGGTGTCGAGGTCCTTGAGGATCCGGACCACGCCCGAGGACTTGGTGCCCGACCCGTACGAGGACACCGCCATCCAGTCCATCGACGCCGGAGTGTGCAGCTCCCGGGCCAGATCCGCCATGATCATGACGGCGCCCTTGAGCACCCCGACCAGCAGCAGGTCCCGGCCCGCGTAGTCGGCGTCGATCTGCTCGGCCAGCTCGCGCACCTTCGCCCGCAGCCGGTCCTCCGGGATCAGCACCTTCGCCAGGTCGGCGCCCAGGTCCTTCTCGTCCACAAACCCCACCCTCGTAGCCCTCAAGTGACGCGGCCGTCCCCCTGACGGCGGCAGGGCATCAGGACGGGCCGAAGAGCAGCCTGCCATACCGCCGGAACGCGCGAACGCCCCCCGGGAGATCGACGTGCCGCTGCCCGCGCCACGCCGTGACCAGCCGATCCACTTCGTCGACATGGACGGCCGCGAGGCTACCCGGTGGGCTCCCCGACCGGATCGCCGCCATCCTCAGCACCCGCGACCGGACCGCCCGCGGCAGGCCCGCCAACCGCTCCACGTCCAGCCAGAGCCCCTCTTCCGGGCTCTCCGCCTGCTCCGGGGGCGAGAGCGCCTGGGTGAGGCAGCGGGCGGCCATCTCGTCCAGGGCGTCGGCGTCGTCGCGGAGCATCTTCCCGGTACGGGCCAGCGCCTCCGCGATCCCGGGACCGAGAGCCTTCTCCAGCGCGGGCAGCGCCTCATGCCGTACGCGCACACGCGTGTAGGAAGGATCGACATTGTGGGGGTCGTCCCAGGGGACCAACCCCATCGCCTCACAGGCACGCCGGATCGTCGCCCGATCCAGGTCGAGGAAGGGCCGCAGGTAGAGAACCTCCGAACCGTCCTTGGCGGCCCGCCGCACGAACGAGGGCGGCATACCGGCGACGGAACGCGCCCCCGACCCCCTGGCCAACCCCATCAACACCGTCTCGGCCTGGTCGTCACGGGTATGCCCCAACAGCACCGCGGCCGCTTTCAAACGCGCCGCCGCCTCGTCCAGAGCCGCGTACCGCGCCTCACGCGCCGCGTTCTCCGGCCCGCCGTCCTGCCCGACGACCACCGCGACGGACCCCGCCGGGTCAAGGCCGAGATCGGCCAGCGTCCGCACAAGCGACGCGGCACGCTCCTCCGACCCCGTCTGCAGCCCGTGATCGACCGTCACGGCCCCGGCCGGACGCCCCTCCGGCCTGCACCGGGGAGCCTCGAACGCCAGCGCCCCCGCCAGAGCCAGCGAATCCGCGCCACCACTGCACGCCACAACGACCATCGCCCCAGGGGGCACGTCGGCGAGCACCCGCCGAACCGCCACCCGCACAGCCGCGACAGCCGGGTCAGGCCCCAAAGCAACTCCCTGTCTTCTGGGGGGCGACCCCCCAGACCCCCACGGCCGGGCCGCGCACCCCCTCCGGTCGCTGGCGCTCCCTACGGGTGCACCCGGCCCTTGGCAGGGGGCTCCGCCCCCCGCACCCCCCGCTGGGGGGCTTCGCCGCCCCTAGCCCCCCGGATTCCTGGGGGCTTTGCCCCCTTGCCCCCCATTGGTGGGGGGTTGGGGGTCAGGCGCCGTTGGCCTTGGAGGTGTCCAGGGCCCTGGGGCCCACCACTCGGTCGATCCAGAGGTCGGGCTCCTTGATCTCCGCGTGGGTGGGGAGGCTCTCCGGAGACTGCCAGACCTTGTTGAAGTCGTCCATACCGACCTCGCCGACGACCCGGCGGACGAAGCGCGAGCCCTCGGCGTACTGCTTCATCTTCAGGTCGATGCCCAGCAGCCGGCGGATCGTGCGGTCCAGCCTGGAGCCGCCCTCGCGGCGGCCCTGGAAGCGGGAGCGGATCTGCTGCACCGACGGCACGACCTCGGGGCCGACCGCGTCCATCACGTAGTCGCCGTGCCCCTCGACCAGCGTCATCACGGCGGTGAGGCGGTCGAGGATCTCGCGCTGCTCGGGCGACTGGATCGCGTCGATCAGGTTGCCCTCGCCGCCCCGCACGGCGTCGGCGACCGCCTCGGCGGCGTCCCGGATCCGGTCGAGCATCGCGCCCGGGTCGAGGTCGGAGGCCAGCAGGAACTGCGTCATCTGGTCCTGGACGTACTCGCGCAGCCACGGCACCCCGGTGAACTGGGCGCGGTGGGTCTCCTCGTGCAGGCAGACCCACAGGCGGAAGTCGCGGGTGTCGACGCCGAGCTCCTGCTCCACGTGGACGATGTTGGGCGCGACCAGCGTGAGCCGGCCGGTCGGCGCGCGGCCGTCGGGGTCGGGCGGCAGGAACAGCTCGTACTGGCCGAGGACCCGCCCGGCCATGTACGCCAGGATCGCGCCGACCTGCATGCCGGTGACGCGGGATCCGACGGCCTGGACGACCACGCCGCCCGCGCCGCCGCTCAGCAGCCCGGTGCCGCGCCGGTCGGCCATCTGCTCCATGAGCGGTTCGAGGACGACCCGGAAGCCGTCCACGTTGGCCCGGATCCAGCCCGGCCGGTCGACGATCGTCGCCGGCGCCGGATCCTCCTCCGCGCTCATCCCGGTGAACTCTCGAACGTGCCCCTGGGCGAGTCTGGACAGCTCGCGCAGCTGCTCCACGACCTCGCGGGCCTCGTCATGGCCGACCTGCGGTCCGGGGCGCAGGAGCCGGGTGCCGGTCTGGACGGCCACGTGCCAGTCGATCATTGAGGCGCTCATGTACTCCACCGTACGTTCGGGTATCCGGCGCCGGAGCGCCCTGCTCGCTGGTTCAACGAACAACCGTTCTGGTTATCTCCCGTACGGCCGGTGCCACACGTTTTCTCCCATGTTCAGCGCCGGTTCCCCCGCGTTCAGCGATCAGCGGCAGCCGCAGGCGGCGACGGCCGCGGCGAGCAGGTCCAGCCGGCCGGGGTCGACCGGGCCGCGCCCGTCGCCCATCATGAACGCGAACGCGAGCGTGCGGCCGTCGGCGTCGTGGGCCACTCCGGCCAGCGTGCTGACCCCGGCGAGCGTGCCGGTCTTGGCGCGGACGACGCCGGCCCCGGCCTGGCTGCCCGGGAGGGTGTAGCGGGGGGCGTCCAGCGTGCCGGAGAACCCCGCGACGGGCATCCCGGTGATCGCGGCGCGCAGCCGCGGGTGGCCGGGCGCGGCGGCCAGCGACACGACCTGGGCGAGCGCGGCCGGGGTGATCCGGTTGCCGGTGGACAGGCCGCTGCCGTCGTTCACCAGGATCCCGGTGGGCACCCCGAGCCCGGCCAGGACCTGGGCCACGGCCTGCCCGGCGGCGGCGAACGACCCCGGGCGGCCCAGCTTGATCGCGACCTGGCGGGCCATCGCCTCGGCCACGTCGTTGTCGCTGTGGGTCATCAGGTGCTCGACGAGCTCGGCGGCGGACGGGGACCGTACGGCGCCGAGCTGCGCGGCCCCCCGCGGCGCGGTGGTGGAGCGTCCCGGCCGGGCGGTCACGCCCTCGCGGGTCAGCAGGCGCGCGAACGCGGCCGTCGCTGCGGCGGGCGGGTCGGCGACCCGGTCGTCGCGGCCGGGGTCGCCGGGCGCGACGAGCCCGCGGTCCACGGTGAGCGCCGAGACGGGCGCGACCTCGCCGTCGGGCAGGTAGTTGGGCTTCCAGCCGGAGGCGGTGCGGGGCCCGGCGTAGGCGGACGCGTCGTAGTCGACGCGCGCCTCCCGGACGCCCGCGGCCTTGAGCGCGGCGGCCGTCTGCCGGGCCAGGTCGTCCAGCGAGGCGTACGCGGGCCCGGCCCCGGTCCGGGGCGACCGGGCGGTCAGTGTAGGATCCCCGCCGCCGACCAGCACCACCCCGCCGTCACCTCCCCGGACCGTCCGCGTGGTGATGCGGTGCGCGGGGCCGAGCACGGCCAGCGTGGCCACCGAGGTGACGAGCTTGGTGGTCGAGGCCGGCGTCGCGGGCCGGTCCCCGTCCGAGGCGAACAGGGGGCGGCGGGTCGCGGCGTCGGTGACGACCGCCCCGATCGTGGTCCCGGCGTCCGCGAGCAGCGGGGTCAGCCGCCGCGCCAGGACGGCCGGGTCCGGGACGCGGGCGGCCTCGTCGGCGGCCGGGAGCACCGCGCCGGTACGGACCGTGAGGCGCTCGGCCACGGCCGGCGGACGGGGCGCCAGACGCCGTTCGGGTGTGAGTTTCGCCACTGCCACGCCGGCGGAGGCGATGAAACCATTGAGGAGGGACAGCGTGATCAAAGCCAGGACGGTGGCCTGTTTCGGCACGTGACCGACCACCCTCTCCCACTCAGCACTCTCCAACGTGCGACATCCTTGTATAAGGGAACACCCACATCCGGGGCCCTGAGGACGGCCTCGCCCGCGCGGGTTCCGGAAAGACTATTCACTGCGACCGTGCAGGGAGCGGAGGACACCTTGGATTTCGACGTCACCATTGAGATCCCGAAGGGCCAGCGGAACAAGTACGAGGTGGACCACGAGACCGGCCGGATCCGGCTGGACCGCATGCTGTTCACCGCGACCCAGTACCCGGCCGACTACGGGTTCGTCGAGGACACCCTCGGCGAGGACGGCGACCCCCTCGACGCCCTGGTGCTGCTCCAGGAGCCGACGTTCCCCGGCTGCCTCATCCGCTGCCGCGCGGTCGGCATGTTCCGGATGACCGACGAGGCCGGCGGCGACGACAAGGTGCTGTGCGTCCCCGCGACCGACCCCCGCCAGGAGCACCTGCGCGACATCCACCACGTGCCGGAGTTCGACCGGCTGGAGATCCAGCACTTCTTCGAGGTCTACAAGGACCTGGAGCCCGGCAAGTCCGTCGAGGGCGCCAGCTGGGTGGGACGCGTCGAGGCCGAGCTGGAGATCGAGCGTTCCTTCAAGCGCGCCGCCGAGAAGGGCGGCCACTAGACGGTTGATTCCAAGGGGTTTGGGTGCGGTCAGTGATCAAAAGCGGTGAGTGATCGTTTGACCTGTTGGCCGGTGTGGTCGTTGTGCCAGATCGCTGCGGTCAGTGCCAGCACCCGGAC
>NZ_JBHSON010000168.1:0-13698 GCF_042656285.1 Actinomadura rugatobispora
CGGTGGCGGCGACCGCCCCCGCGAGTAGGGCGCGGCGCGGGACCCGGCGCGGGACGCGGCGCGGGCGCGAGCCGGGCGGCGCGGTCAGCCCGCGGCCGATCCGGGCGGGGGAGGGGCGCCGGTCCGGGTCCTTGTCCAGGCAGGCGGTGAGGAGGTCGCGAAGGTCGTCCTGCACGCCGTCGAGCCGGGGAGGCTCGCTGACGATCCGCTGGACGATCGCGGGGACGGTGGACGCGTCGAACGGGCTCTTCCCGGTGGCGGCGTAGGCGAGCACGCAGCCGAGGGCGAAGACGTCCGCGGGCGGGCCCGCGCGGTCGGCGCGGACCTGCTCGGGGGCCATGTAGGCGTAGGTGCCGATGACGGCGCCGGTGGCGGTGATCGTGGTGGAGTCGGCGGCGCGGGCGATGCCGAAGTCGATGATGCGGGGCCCGTCGGGGGACATGATGACGTTGCCGGGTTTGAGGTCGCGGTGGACCAGCCCGTGGGCGTGGATGGCGGTGAGCCCTTCGGCGAGCGCGGCGCCCAGTTTCCGTACTTCGTCCGGGGCGAGCGGGCCGTGGCTGAGGACGTGTTCGCGCAGGGATCGGCCGGGGACGTAGGCGGTGGCCATCCACGGTGCTTCGGCGTCCGCGTCGGCGTCGACCACCTGGGCGGTGTGGAACCCGCCCACCTTGCGAGCGGCCTCCACCTCCCGGCCGAAGCGGGCGCGGAAGCCCGGATCGGCGGCGTGCTCGGCGCGGATCAGCTTGACCGCCACATGCCGGCCGCCGGGCGAAGTACCGAGGAACACCTGTCCCATCCCGCCCTCGCCCAGCCGGCCCTCAAGGCGGTACGGGCCGACCGTCAGCGGATCCTCCGGCCGCAATGCCCGCATCTACCCGACCTTCCAGAGCCGGACGGCCGCGTCGTCCTTGCCGCCGCCGGCCGCGACCGTCCTGCCGTCCGGGCTGAACACCACCGTGTCGAGCCGCTCCGTGTGGCCGGCCAGGACGGCGGTCGCACGGCCGGACGCCACGTCCCACAGCCGCACGGTGCGGTCGAGGCCGCAGCTGGCGAGGACGGTGCCCTTCCTGCCGAACGTCACCTCCCACACCTCGTCGATGTGGCCGGAGAGGGTGGCGATGACGCGGCGGGAGGCGAGATCCCACAGCGAGATGTTCTCGCTGCCGCCGCAGGTGGCCAGGCGCGTCCCGTCCGGGCTGATGTCCAGCGTCAGGTTCTTGGTGGTCTCGACCCGGGTCAGCGGCCCTTTCCGGCCGGTCGCCGTGTCCCAGGTGAGGATGGCGTCGCGGTCGTCCCCGTCGCCGTAACCGTCGAGGGCGGCGATGAGGGTCCTGCCGTCCGGGCTGAAACGCAGCCGGTGGACGCCGTGGTGGACGGGCCCGTCCAGCCCGCGGGTCAGGGGGCCCGTGTCCAGGGTGGTGTGGCGGCCGGTCGCCACGTCCCACAGCCGCACGTCCGGGTTGCCGGTGGCGAGGGTGCGGCCGTCCGGACTGAACGCGACGGTGAGGAGCGGATACTTCTCGGTGTCCAGGGTCCTGATCTTGCGGCCGGTCGCGACGTCCCAGAGCATGGCGCACGAGTCGAAGTGCGCGGTCGCCAGGAGCCTGCCGTCCGGGCTGAAGGCCACCTCCATGACCCCGACGCCGCCGGCCAGCGCGCGCAGCGGCCGGGCGGAGGCGACGTCCCAGATGCGTGCCTCGTCGTTGTAGCTCGACCCGCTGGCCAGGAGCCTGCCGTCGGGGCTGAACGCCAGGGCGCCGACCCCGCGCCGGTGGCCGGTGAGCGTGCTGGCGATCGGCTGCCGCGCGGACGGTGCCGGATCCGGGCGGCGCGTGCCCGCGCTGCTTCGCGTCGCCAGGAAGGCGCCTCCGCCGCCCACGGCGACGACGGTGGCGGCGGCGGCCGCGCCCGCCAGGAGGGTGCGACGCGGCACCCGGCGCCCGCCCGCGGGACCGGGCCGAGCCCCTTCCTCTCTGGTCACGACCATCGTCCCGGGAGGGAGCGTGGCCTCCCCATCGCCGGCGGGCGGCACGACCGGCAGAGGAGCGGACCGCGGGTCGGCGAGGTGGCCGAGGAGAAGGGAGAGCGCCGGCCTCGCGCACGGGTCCTTGGCCAGGCAGGCGGCGATGGCGCGGGCGATGTCGGCGGGGACCCCGTTCAGCGGCGGGTCCTCGTTGAGGACGCGATGCACGATCGCGGGGACGGTGGAGGCCTCGAACGGGCTGTTCCCGGTGGCGGCGTAGGCGAGTACACAGCCGAGGGCGAAGACGTCCGCCGGCGGGCCCGCGCGGTCGCCGCGCATCTGTTCGGGCGCCATGAACGCGTACGTCCCGAGGACCACACCGTCGGACGTCAGCGAATCGGCGTCGGCGGCGCGGGCGATGCCGAAGTCGATGATGCGGGGCCCGTCGGGGGACATGATGACGTTGCCGGGTTTGAGGTCGCGGTGGACCAGCCCGTGGGCGTGGATGGCGGTGAGTCCTTCGGCGAGCGCGGCGCCCAGTTTCCGTACCTCGTCCGAGGGCAGCGGGCCATGGCCGAGGACGTGTTCGCGCAGGGATCGGCCGGGGACGTAGGCGGTGGCCATCCACGGTGCTTCGGCGTCCGCGTCGGCGTCGACCACTTGCGCGGTGTGGAACCCGCCCACCTTGCGAGCGGCCTCCACCTCCCGGCCGAAGCGGGCGCGGAAATCCGGATCGGCGGCATGCTCGGCGCGGATCAGCTTGACCGCCACACGCCGGCCGCCGGGCGAGGTCCCCAGGAACACCTGTCCCATCCCGCCCTCGCCCAACCGGCCCTCAAGCCGATACGGACCGACCGTCAGGGGATCACCACGCCGCAAGGGATCGGTCACGCTGCCAGAGCCTAACCGGACCGAGCACCGTTCTAGACCGATGCGGCCTCACGACTGCCAGTGGCCGACCAGTTCGGCGTAGAGGGGGCTGAGGTCGAGGAGCGTGCGATGCGTTCCGAGGAGCGGGCCCGAGGCGTCCAGCAACAGCACTTGGTGGGCCCGCTGCGCGGAGCTGATCCGGTGGGCGATGACGATGAGCGTCCCGCCGCGCGCCGCCAGCGCCTCCTCGGCTCGGGCCTCCGCGGCGGGGTGCAGGTGGCAGGTCGCCTCGTCGAGGATGACGACGGGCGCGGCCGACAGGTACGCGCGGGCGAGGGTGATGAGCTGCCGTTCCCCGTGGGACAGCGTCCCGCCGCCGGGCGGGACGTCGGCGTCGTAGCCGCCGAGCCGGCGCAGCGTCTCGTCCAGGCCCACCGCGCCGGCGGCCTCGTCGAGCTGCGCGGTGGTGGCGCGGGGACGCAGATAGGCGAGGTTCTCCCGCAGGGTCCCCGCGAAGATGTAGCTCTCCTGCGGGATGAGCGTCACGGCGTCCCGGAGCCGCGCCGCGTCGAGCCGGGGGAGCGGCACCTTGCCGAGCGTGACGCTGCCCCGCTGGGGACGTGCGAGATCGATCAGGACGTTCGCGAGGGTCGACTTCCCCGTGCCGCTGGGGCCGACCACGGCCAGATGCGTGCCCTCCGGGATGTGCAGGCTCAGATCGCTGAGGACGGGGGCGGCCCGCGGCGAGTACGCGAACGTGACGTGGTCGAGCTCGATGTCGGACGACGCGGGGACGAGCGCCGGTGCGGCGCGGGCCGTGCGGGCGGCGGGGCCGGCGGAGACCTCGGCGAGGCGGCCGAGGAGCACCGCCAGGCTGAGCAGCAGGGTGCCGCCCGCGTCGACCAGCAGGACGATCCCCGGCTGCAGCCCGGTGACCAGGTAGCCGACCGCGCCGGCCACCTCCCCTTCGGTGAGCCGCCCGCTCCCGGTCAGGGCGGGCGACAGCGCGAGCAGCACGAGCAGCGGCAGGTGCACGCCGAACGCCAGCACCGGGAGCCGGACGAGGCGGGAGCGGGCGAAGGCGCGCAGCGCCTCGGCCTGGGCGTCGATCGACGCGGCGACCGTGCGGGCCGCGCGGTCCTCGGCCGCGCACGCGACCACGTCGCGCACCCCCTCGACGATGATGCCGGCGGACTCCCCGATCCGTTCGGCGTGCCGCACGACGGCCCGGTACCGGCGGACCTGCACGCCCAGGAACGCGGCGAACACGGCCAGGGCGAGCGCCACCGACAGGGCGATGGCCAGCGCCAGCGGCGGGGAGAGCAGCGCGAGCCCGACCAGGGCGGCGATCCCGGCCGCGAGCAGCTGCCGGACGTTGCGCAGCGCGGTGCCGAGCAGCGCCCGGACGGCCTCGGCCTGCTCGGTGACCTGCGAGACGCCCGCGCCCGCCGCGCCGTCCGCCCGGCGCAGGGCGGCGGCGACGACGTCGGTGACCAGGGAGTCGCGGAGCGGCTCGACGGCCGCGGCGAGCCAGGGGTAGACGCGGCGGGTCGCCGCGGCGCCGAGCACGTGCAGGACGACCAGGGCCGCCAGCCAGGCCAGGCCGACGCCGGGGCGGCCGGCCAGGAACCCTTCGTCGATGGCCCGGGCGAGCAGCAGGCCCGCCCCGAACACGGGCAGGCCCTCCAGGACCGACCACGCGGCGAGCCGGCGCAGCGCCCGCCCCTGTCCGCGCAGGTGGTGGCGCAGCAGCCGGGCCGCGGCCGGGACGCTCATGCGCCGGAGGCGAGTTCGGGAGCGGCGGCGAACACGGCCCGGTACTCGGGGTCGGGCCACAGGTCGGCGTGCGGGGCGAGCGCGCGGATCCGGCCGCCGTCGAGCCAGGCGACCAGGTCCGCGCGGGCCGCCGTCGCCGGCCGGCGCGCCACCACCAGGCTGGTGCGGCGGGCCAGCAACCGCTGGAGCGCCCGGGTCACCTTCACCTCCGTGGCGGTGTCGAGGCTGCTGGTGGCGTCGTCCAGGACGAGGACCCGGGCGTCGGTCAGCGCGGCCCGTGCCAGCCCGAGGCGCTGCAGTTCGCCGCCCGACAGCGGCGCCCGGTCGAGCGGCGTGTCATACCCGGCGGGCAGCGCCAGGACGAAGTCGTCGGCGGCGGCCGTCCGGGCGGCCCGCCGCACCTCGTCGCGGCCGGCCTCAGGACGCGCGTAGGCGATCATGTCGTGGACGGTGGCGCCGAGCAGCGCCGGACGCTCGAAGGCGTAGGCGACGGCGCGGCGCAGCTCCGGCGGCGCGACGGCGGTGACCGGGACGCCGTCGAGCTCGACGCGTCCTTCGTGCGGGTCGACAAGCCGTCCCATCAGCGACACCAGCACGCTCTTGCCCGTCCCCGACGCGCCCACGACGGCGACGCCGGCTCCGGCCGGGACCGTCAGGTCGAGCCGGTCGAGCACGGTGCGGCCGCCGATCCGGACGGTCACGTTCCGCAGGGTCACCCGTCCGGGGCCGTCCGGCAGCGCGACCGGGCGCGGCGGCGGCGCCACGGCCGGGGCCGCGTCGAGCACCTCCTGGACCCGTCCGGCGCTGACCTCGCTGTTCAGCAGCGCGACGAAGGTGTCGAAGAGCGCGGCGGCGCCGACGGCCATGGACGCGTAGGACGCGGCGGCGACGAGCTGGCCGGTGGTGATGTCGCCGGTGGCGAGCCGCAGCCCGGCGACGGCCACCACCAGGATCTGCGTCAGCGGCGCCAGCAGGGACAGCCGCCAGCTCACCTGGCCCTGCGCGGCCCAGGTCCGGTGCCCGGCCGCGCGCAGGAGGGGGAGCGGCCGCAGGATGCGTTCGACCTCGCGGGCCGCGGTGCCGCCGGCGCGGATCGTCCGGATCCCCTGGCGGGCGTCCAGCAGCCGGGTCGCGATCGCCGCCTGGTGGCGCTGGTAGTCCGAGAACGGTTCGCCGGCCTGGGCGACGAAGACGCGCAGCACCACGACGGCGACCGGCACGCAGAGCGCGAACGCGGGCGCGAGCGTCCAGTCGATGAGGGCCAGCGCGATCACGGCGCCGGCGGCCGTCGCCAGGGTCGCCGCCACCGACACCAGCTGGACGGGCAGGGCGGCCAGGGCGCTCGCGCTCTCGGTGAGCCGGGACAGCACGTCCCCGGTGGGGAAGCGCCGGCGGCCGGGCACCCCGAGCTCCAGGACCCGCCCGACCAGCCGGTGCCGGAGCCAGGCGGTGATATGGCTGCCGCAGTAGGCGCCCACCAGGTCCTCCCCGGCGTCGGCCAGGGCGGCGACGGCGAGGACGAGCGCCAGCCCGGTCAGGGCGGTGCCCACCGGGGCGCCGGTATGGACGGCGTCGATGGCGCGGGCGAGCATGACCGGCGTCGCCAGCGTCGCCAGGACGCGCAGCAGCGTGCACAGCGCCAGCAGCGCCATCCGCGGACCGGCGCGGTGCACCGCCGCGCGCAGCAACCGCCGGCCGCCGGCGCGAAGCGCGCCGGGTGTGAGGGGTGTGGCGGGTGCGTCGCCGCCGGTCGGGTCGGTGGGGGCCACGTGGGTCGGCTCCCTTCCATCCCGGCGGGTATTGGCTACAGTGAGAAGTGGGTCCGGTCACGGACCGGCCGGTCTTCCGGCCGGCCCGTGACCGGTGTCTGCGGGCCGGGGCCGCTCACTCCCCGGACCGCCCGCGGGCGATCGGCATCACGAGCAGGAGATGCCGACGCACACGGTGTTCAGCAGCGTCAGCAGGCCGGTGCACGCGCACGTGCCGCCGAGCTGGATGCCGTCGATCTCGATCGGGTCGGTCTCGGGCAGTTCCTGCAGTTCCGCCACGAGGTCACCGTCGAAGATGTCCATCTGGTTCACCTCCTCTCCATGTCGGGTGCCAAGGTCCGCCCCGCGCCGAGGCAGAAGCGGACCACAGCCGTCCGCAGGACCGGGGACCACGCCTGGACGACCGCGGTGTGGTCGCCGTCGACTTCGAGGTAGTCGAAGTCGGTCCCTTCGGTCCTGCCGAGTTCGAGGAGGCGGCGGCGCAGCGCCCGTGACTGGCCGACCGGGACGACCTCGTCCCGGGTGCCGTGCGCCACCAGGAGCGGCACGGTGAGCGCGCCGCACAGGGCCAGGACGTCGCGCCGCGCGTCCCGCTCCGTGCCGTCGGGCCGGTTCAGGTGCGCCACCCGCTCCCGGACCGGGGCGGCGGCGTCGCGGTACAGGCTCGCGGCGGAGGCGAACGGCGCCAGCGCCGCGCATCCGGCCCACAGGTCGGGGTTGCGGCAGGCCGCCAGCAGCGCCAGGAAGGCTCCGTAGCTGACGCCGAGCAGGATCGGGTTCCGCGCCGCCTCGCCGGCGGGCGCCCCGGTGACGGCGTCACGGCGGCGATCGGCGATGGCGCGCCCCAGATGGACGACGTCCTCCAGGTCGGGCCCGCCCCAGTCGCCGACGACCGCCCGCAGATGCCGCTCGCCGTAGCCGGTGCTGCCCCGGTAGTTGGGGGCGACGACCGCGATGCCAGCGGCGGCGAGATGCTGGAAGAGCGGGTCGAACTCCAGCCGCCAGGCCGACAGCGGGCCGCCGTGCAGCGCGAGGACCACGCGGTCGCTCTCGTGCCAGCGGGGACCCCCGTAGACGATCGCCTCGATGGGCCCCTCCGGGCCCGGCAGCTCGATCAGGTCGGCGCCCGCCCAGGCCGCCGCGGTGCCCGGCTGGGCGGACTGCGCGAACGACCAGCCGGCGCGGGCGCGGCGGTGCACGGTCGCCAGCGTCGGCGGCCGGTGCGGCGCCGAGAAGCGCAGGTGAACGCGCCCGCCCGTCCAGGACGCCGGGGGCGACAGGACTCCGGGCGGCCCGGCCACTGCTTCGACGCGATCGCTCGCCCGGTGGTGAACCAGGAGGCTGGACGCGGCGCCGGAATCCTCGCAGACCAGCAGGTTCTCACCGCCGCCGTCGAAGCACAGCGGGGTGCGGGCGACCCCCGGACGGTTGAGGGCCCTGGAGAACCGCACCCGGCCATCGCCGGGCGACCACAGCCCGATCCCCCGGACGCCGGTCGTCACGGCCAGCACCCGGGAGCGCCGGTCGCAGGCGACGATCCGGTCGGTCGTCGTGCTGGACACCGACCAGACCCGGCGCCAGGAACGCTCCCGCAGGTCCACGACGATCCCGTCCGTCCGGTGCCCGGCGCCGGTGTGATCGAGCGCCAGCGTGCGGCCGTCGTCGAGCCAGACGCCGCCCGACAGCACGCCCGGGATCCGTACCACCGCCACCGGCTCCGCGCCGGAGTCCGGCAGGGCCCAGATCCGCGAGTGCCGCTCGTCCTCCACGGTCACCAGGACCAGCGTCTGCGGCGATCCCGGCCCGGCCAGCGGGTATCCGGCGAGCATCGGGGCGATTCGCCACGACCGGGTGACGGTCGCGGCGCCGTCGCCGCCCGGACGGACGGCGATGACCGTCCCGTGGCCCGCCGGAGTCCCGTCGTCGCCGACCGCGGGCCGCGCCACCAGGACCTCGCCGTCGTCCAGCGGGACCGGACGGCTGTGCCGATCGACGGCCTCGCCGCCGGCGGCGAGCGTGCGCCCGGACGGCGCGGTGCCGCCGAGGGTCCACCGCTCCAGCGTCACGCGGTCCTGGACGGCGCTCAGGCAGGTCGCCCACCGGCCGTCGCCGGAGAAGGCGAAGCCGAACCGGGAGGGGATCTCGGGAAGGTCGGGAACGGCTGTCATGACCACCGTCCCGTACCGGCCGCGGCGCTGGCGGCCGTGTCGACGGTCCAGAGGCGCGGCGCCCCGTACCGCAGCCGCAGCAGGAAGCCGAGGATCCCGCTCATCCCGTCGCCCCAGGTCACCGAGACCTCGCCCTGCTCGTCGGGGAAGACGAGCCGGCCGTCGCGGCGCGCGCGGGCGGCGACGATGATCCGGCCGAGCCGCCACGCCGCCGCCCGGTGCCGGTCGTCGCCGGTCAGCGCGGCCATGTCGAGCAGGAAGTCGCCGTTGCCCGCCAGTCCGTGGCACTGCCCCAGCACCGCGCGCCACGCGTGGTCCGTCACGGCACGGGCGGCGAGGCCGGCGGCGTCGAGGAAGCGCGCGTCTCCGGTGGCCGTGCCGAGCCGGACCAGGAAGCTCCCGATGCCCGACGCGCCGTGGCACCAGTAGGGGGCCGTCGGCGCGTCACCCGCCCCGGCGCCCCACATCGCCGAGCCCCGCGCGACGACCGCCGCGTCCAGCAGCTCCTCGCCGACGCGGACGGCCAGTTCCCGGCAGTCGTCGCGTCCGGTGGCCTCCGCGCAGGCGATCAGGAAGTAGCCGACGCCCGCGATGCCGTGCGCGAACCCGTAGTAGGACCTGCCCGCCAGCTTGGAATCGACGTCGGCCGGTGTGCTCCAGACGAGCCCACCCGCACGCTCCTCGACCGTTTCGAGCAGCGCGTCGGCGGCGGCGTCCGCCTTCTCGGCGAACAGCGACCGCCCGGTGCGGGCCCACAGGTGCAGGGCGGTCAGGCCGAGGCCGGCCGTCCCGTGGGTGACATCCGGGCTGGCGACCGCGAGCGGCAGCTCCCCGGCCACGGCGGCGGCGTCCCCGGCCAGCCGCTCGTCGCCGAGCGCCAGGCCCGCCTCCAGCAGCGACCACGCCGCGCCGGCGGTCCCGAAGTACAGCCCGGGGGGCCGGTTCGTCCCGTCCGCCAGCCGCTCGCGGATCCACCAGGACGCCTCGGCGATCGCTCCCGGAAGGCGCGGATCGGCGGTCGACTGCGAGCAGCGCACCAGGGCGCCCAGGCAGCCGGCGGCGCCGTGCTGCAGGGTGCACGGGTCGGGCGCGCCATGGACGCACGACACCGGCCACAACGCCTGCGACGCGTCCGGGTCCATGGAGGCGAGCAGTTCCTCGGTGATCCCCTCGATGGCCTGCTCGACCCTTTCGCGCAGCCACGGGGGCTCGGCGTCGTCGTGGCCGCTCCGCGCCCGGCGCGGGTGCTCGGCCACGAGCGTGTCGCGCGCCCGGTCCGCCGTCCAGCGGAGCTCGGGCTCCTCCGCCATCAGGCCGACGAGCATCGCCCTCCAGGGGTCGGGAAGGTCCAGGCCCTGGGTCCGGGCCGCCAGCCATTCCTCGAACCGCTCCGTCAGCGGCCTGCTCTCCGGGGACTCGTCCAGGAAGTAGGGCGGGCTCCCGGTGAACAGGTAGCAGAGCGTCGCGCCGAGGCTGTAGTGATCGGCGGACGCGTGCGGCGGTGCGCCCCGCAGCTGCTCGGGAGCCCCGAACGCCGGCGTCCCGGCCCGCAGCGGGCCGTCCTCCCCGTCGGCCACCGCGAGTTCGAGGTCGATGAGAACGGGGGTGCCGTCGGGGCGGACCATGATGTTGTTGGGGTTGAAGTCGCGGATCAGGATCCCGGCGGCGTGCGCGTCGCGCATCAGCTCGACGAGACGCCGCGCCATCTCCGCGGCGCGCCCGAGATGCTCACCCCATCCGGCCTCGATGATGCGGTCGGCCACCCATTCCCGCAGCGGCGCGCCCTGGATCATCTCCTGCGCGAGGAACAGGTGCCCGCTCTGCGGGAACACCTCGACGAGGCGCGGCGCCAGTCCGCGGCCCTGCAGCCGCTCCAGCGCCCTGGCCTCCGCGCGCAGCCGGTCGCGGGTGTCGCGCCCGTCCAGATCGGCGGCGACGTGCGGGCGGGCCTCCTTGATCACCACCGGTTCACCGGTCCGGGAATCCACCGCGCGATAGACGCCGCCCTTGTTGGAATGACGGATCGCCTCCCGTACCGTGAACCGTCCCCCGAGCAGGATCGGCCCGGAGCCACGTGTCCGCGGGGTGCCGTTCATCCCATTGTCGGGAAAGGGAGATGTCACCCAGGAGGGAGGTTCGTACCGTCCGGTACGCCGATCCTCGACGGGCTTTCCATCCGGGTCGAGAATCGTCCAGGCATAAAAGCCGTCATTGGTGAGCCGGCGCTCCTCGACAAAGGCGCCATAGCGATAGTTCACGAGGCTGTCCCGCGCGTACGGCCGATCGGACAGGATACGCGGCCCCGGCAGCCCCTTGGTCGCCTCGTGCAGTTCGCGGGCCAGGCGCACGGCCTCCTCGTCGCTCCCGGGGTACACGGTAATGAACTTTCCCGAATGGCCGCGCGAGGTGTTGCGCGCGTTGAGCGCGGCGACGAAGTCGACCGCGGCGGCGAACTTGAACACCGAACCGGAGGCCAGCAGCACCCCCAGGGCCCGGCCGAGCACCTCCTCCGCGGACGCCGGCGTGGCCGCGACGTGCAGCTTCCACCCCTGAGGGCGCAGCCTGGCGTCCTCCGGGGAGACCGAGCACCAGATCCCGGAACGCCTGACCCGCCACCGATCCGGCGCGTCCGCGATGGCCCGCATGAGGACGTCGACAAGAGGATCGTCTCCAACATCCGCGGCCGACGCGGCCGTGAAGATGCTGAACTTGAAATCCACCATGAATTATCTCCGCTGCCCCATGTCCATCGTCGAATCCGTTTTCCCGGAGAAGATCGCGAACCGTTTCAGTCGCAACTCCGCCCTCTCGGGCAGGGCCCATGTAACCACGGGCTCGACGGGGGATCCAGGGGCATTCACCCCCCTTTGTGTCCACATCAGGACTGAGAGTGATCTTGACTCGAACTCGGATCCTGACTGTCAAGTCATGATCGTTTCGACGGTTGCGCACTTCGGGCGCCGGTTCCGTTCACGCGAACTCATCCGACCGGATCAGTGGAGAGTCCGCCGATCGTTCCAGCCCGAAGTCGAGCACCCTGACCCGATTTGGCCATCTCTTTCCCCGGAAATGCCAAAATGGTCATCAAATGACAAACCCAAGGCAACCAGGATCTTCCCTGGCAAATAGCGCCCGACCCCTGCCAGGAGGAAGGGAAAGATCATCCACGCTCGGCGACGTGGTAGCGTCGTGCTCGCAGAGACAACCGGGTCGGCTGCTGACCAGAAGCGGGAGGTGAGTTGATGAGTGCCGCCAAGGCCGCTGCCGTGTGCAGCGCCCACCGGACCATCCTCACGTCCCGGGCCCTGGTCTGACCTGACGTTCACCACTCCCTCGAAGCCGTGGCGGCTTCCGGGAGGCTGCGCTCTGTGCTGATCGGGGCCCTTGTTGAAGGGGCTTCACGTTGTCTCAACACTCTTCCCCTCTGATCGAGGCGTTCTTCGCCCTGCACCACGGGTTGCCCCGGCAGGGACCCGGCTCGGACGCCACCACGCGCCGGTTGCTGAAGGCGGCCGGTCCACTCCCCGAGCACCCGCGCGCGCTGGACGCCGGCTGCGGCCCCGGCCGCGCCGCGCTGCTCCTGGCCCAGGAGGCCGGCGCGCACGTCACCGCGGTCGACCTGCACCAGCCCTTCCTGGACGACCTCGCGGCCCAGGCGGCGCAGCGGGGCCTGAGCGAGCGGATCACCGTCGTCAACCGCTCGATGACCGAGCTGCCGTTCCCCGATCACAGCTTCGACGTGATCTGGGCCGAGGGCTCGGTCTACACCGTCGGCTTCGACATCGCCCTGCGAGCCTTCCGCCGCCTCCTCGCCCCCGGCGGCGTCCTGGCCATCACCGAGATCGAATGGACCGTGCCCCGCCCCGCCGCACCGGCGCGCGCCTATTGGGACGCGGCCTACCCGTTGCGCTCCCACGCCGCCAACGGCGACGCCGCCCAGGCCGCCGGCTACCGGGTCCGCGCGCACTGGCCGCTGCCGGAGAGCGACTGGTGGGACGAGTACTACACCCCGCTCACCGAGCGCATCGCCCGCGCGGACCCGCGGGCACCCGGCATGCCGCAGGCGCTGGCCGATCTGCAGGCAGAGATCACCATGCGACGCGAGCACGGCGGCGACTACAACTACGCCGCCTACGTTCTGGACCCCCACGACGACTCCTCCGCCATCGAGAACAGGACCACCATGCCCACCTGGACCGCCCACCCCGAGACCGCCGACGACGTGCCCGCCATCCGCGACATCGTCCTGGCCGCCTTCCCCACCGCCGAGGAGGCCGACATCGTCGACGGCCTGCGCGCCGACCCGGAGGCGTGGATCGATGGACTGTCCATGGTCACGACGGCTCCCGACGGCACCCCGGTCGGGTACGCGCTGCTTACCCGCTGCCACGTTGACGGCGGGCCCGCGCTCGCCCTGGGCCCGTGCGCCGTGCTGCCGTCGTACCAGCGCACCGGCGCCGGCTCGGCCGTAGTTCCCGCGGTTCGGCTTCACCGTTCCTAAACAGTGTCCAGGAGCATCATCTGATGTCGGCCCTGGGTACTGCGCGTATCCCGAACGGTGTTGGATGCGCTGGTTGCCCGCGTTCGTCTGCCCGTCCGGCTGGGTGCATCGTGTGCACGTTCCGTGAGGGGTGGGCGGGTTCCCTCGCGCTCCCGTGCGCCCGGTCGGGCCTGGGCGGTCCGATGCCCGCGGCGATCACTCCGGTCGTCGCGGGGCGGTGCCGTCCGTCGCCGGATCGGGTGCCCGAGGGCGCGTCGCCCGATCGCGATGCTCGCGGCATCGTGTCGGGACATCTTTCGTTTGCTGCTGGTGAGGGGCTTGCGCCAGTGTTCATCGCCCCACATCGAGGTGTAGGCCGGGTCCACCGCGACGATGGCGAGGTCCTGCTCGGCGGCCATCGAGACCAGTCGGGCTTTGAGCCTGCCGGTCGGGATCGCGGAGATGAGCTGCCGGAATCGCTTCTTGCGGCCATGCTTCTCGCGGGTCTTGTCGGCGGTGAAGTCCAGGTTCTCGATGCCGATCGCGGTGACACCGCACCGCTTGGCCCAGTGCAGCAACCGGCTGATGGCGTGCCGCACCTGGGCGTCGCGGTGGTCTGCGGTGCCGGACAGGTCGTAGCCGAAGCGTTTCGGGTCACCGACAGGGTTG
>NZ_JBHSON010000169.1:0-13541 GCF_042656285.1 Actinomadura rugatobispora
AGCCGGTGAACACGTCCTGACGCCCTACAAAGGGCGCGGCAAGCCAGAGTCCCAGAAGGAGGCCAACCGCGCCCACGCACGACTCCGCGGACCGGGAGAGCGAGCAAACGCCCAGCTCAAAGCATGGAGGATCCTACGCAAACTGCGGTGCTGCCCCTTCCGCGCCGGCCGCATCGCCAAGGCCGTCCACACCCTCCACCTCCGCGAAACCGCATCACGTTGAAAAAGCCTCACTGAGCTATGCACAGAACCTCGCCGTCAAGCCGGAGCGGCCCGAGGGGTGGGGTCTCGATGTCGACGGCTCTGAGGAACTCTGGTTCGACGGTCTGCAGGCGGCGATTGCGTACGCTCAGTCCGAAGAGCTGCGCGAGATCGACGCGGGAGCATCACGCCTCTTCCAAGTTACTGCCCAGGTCGTGACCAACGAGGTGATCCTCAAGGACGTGCGCCGCGGCATGAATGCTGTCGCGACCGCCACACGCTGATCATCGCTCGCGTCCGGGTGCGGAGTCGGACAATCGCCAGGTCGCTCTTCCCCGCAGATGGACCATTGCGGCTCGCTCATCAGTCGATCGCCCGCCCTGGTCCACACAAGGGCGCTCTTCTGCGGACGGTGGAACGACCCCGGCAGAACGGGTGCGCTGTCGGGTCTGAGCGCCGTAGGTGGCGGTTTCTACCGGTCAGGGTCGGCTGCTTGACGGGGTTGAGGGACTCAGGCATGCAGGGTGGGCCGGTAGACGAGCTCTTGGATGTGGTCGTCGAGCGTCCGGTGCTCGATCAGTTCGAGGTCGAAGTCGGCCGCGCCCTCGAAGATCGGGTCCAGTCCGGTCCGACCGGTGATCACGGGGAAGAGCGTCACCTGGACGCGGTCGACCAGGCCGGCGGCCATGAGCGCCCGGTTCATCGACAGGCTGCCGTGCGAGCGCAGCGGCACCTCGGACTCCTCCTTGAGCCGGGCGACGACGTCGACGGCGTCGCCGCTCACGACGGTCGCGTCCGGCCAGTCGAGGGCTCCTCGCAGTGTGCTCGACACCACCGTCGCCGGTAGGTTCCGCATCCGGGTGACCCACGGGTCACGCACCTCGGACTCCTCGGTGCTCGAAGCCAGCATCCGCGCGAACGCCCGATAGGTGTTGGCCCCGAAGACCATCCGCTGCTCCTCGCCGTACAGGGCGAGGCGGTGGTCGAGGAGTTCGGGGCCTTGCTTGCCCCAGTAGCCGGTCCAGCCGCCGCCGGCGGCGCCGAAGCCGTCGAGGCTGGAGAAGACGTCGAATGTGTAGGTAGCGGTCATGATGCTCTCCTCGCGTGCGGTTGATGGCGGTGATACAGACTGGGGACCACGGCGAGACTCATCGCCCCTGGACTCCTGAAGTCCGGGCGTCCCGGATACGGCCCGGCCGGCCGGTGGCGTGCGGCCTGGAGTTTGAGCGTTGATCATCCAGCCGGGTTGCGGTGTCGCGCTCCAGCCTGATCGGTTTGGCCGGTGGGGAAGGTGGCCTGGACGACGAGACCGCCACCTGGGCGCGGGAGCGCGCTGAGGGTTCCGCCATGCGCGAGTGCGATCGCGTGCACGATGGACAGGCCGAGGCCGTGGTGCCCGTCGCCGCGTGCGGACCGGTCCAGCCGCTGGAACGGTTCGAGCAGCCGGGCCACCTGCTCGGGCGGGACGACCGGGCCGGTGTTGCTCACGCTGAGCACGGCTTGGCCGTCCCGCGATCCGGTCGCCACGTCGACGCTCCCCCCGGGCACGTTGTACCGCATGGCGTTGTCGACGAGGTTGGCCACGAGACGTTCGACCAGGGCGGGGTCACCTGCGGTCGTGGCGGGTTCGATCCGCGGGTACAGGCGCGGGCCGTCGGACGGCTCCGGCCGGGCCGCCAGGACCTGGTCGGTGAGCGCGGCGAGGTCCACCGGGACGCGGCCGTCCAGGCCCCGCTCGCTGGTCGCCAGCGTGAGCAGGGACTCCAGCAGCCGTCCCTGCTGGACGCTGATCGTCAGGATCCGCTCGAAGGCCGTGCGGAACGCCTCGACGGTCGGCCGGCGGTCGGTGAGCGTCTCCTCCAGCAGCGCGCGTTCGAGCGTGAGGGGGGTACGGAGTTCGTGCGCGGCGTTGGCGACGAAGCGCTTCTGCGAGTCGAGCGCTGCCTCCAGGCGCCCGAGCAGGCCGTCCACGGTGTCGGCGAGGTCCTTGAGTTCGTCGCGGGGGCCGGTGAAGGACAGCCGCTCATGCACGTTGCGCGCCGAGATGCGCTGCACGGTGGTGGTCATCGTGCGCAGCGGGCGCAGTACCCGTCCCGCGACGAACCAGCCGAGCGCCAGGGAGACCAGCAGCATGATCGCCAGTGCGATCCCGGACTGGACGGCGAACTCGCGCAGCAGCGCATCATGCTGCTGCTCCAGCATGCGCATCGGATCGCGCGTGCCGGGATTCATGCGGGCCAGCCGATACCGGCAGTCCTCCTTGTCGATGCCGGCGCACGGCAGCAGCACCTTGAAGACCGTGTTCCTCCGGACGAGCAGGAACGTGATGGCCAGCAGGGCCGCGCCGGAGGCGGTGAACAGCGCCCCGTACAGCAGCGTGAGGCGCATCCGGACCGTCCGCGGCGCCTTGCGCATGAGCGGCCTCATATCCGGTAACCGCTCTTCGGGACGGTCTCGATCACGGGCGGGGATCCCAGCTTGGCGCGCAGGCGGTTGATCGTCGCCTTGACCGTGGTGGTGAACGGGTCCGCCGCCTCGTCCCAGACGCGTTCCAGTAGTTCCTCGGCGGAGACGACGCGCCCTCCCGCGGCGAGCAGGTACTCCAGCACCGCCAGTTCCTTGGGGCTGAGCGCCAGGCGCAGCCCGGAGCGGGTGGCGAGGCGCTGCGCCGGGTCGAGCCGCAGGTCGCCGTGCTCCAGGATCGGCGGCAGCGCCGGCTGGGCCCGCCGGCCGAGGGCGCGGATCCGCGCGACCAGTTCGGCGTAGGCGAACGGCTTGGGCAGGTAGTCGTCGGCCCCCAGGCTGAGCCCTTCGACCCGGTCGGCGATGGTGCCCGAGGCGGTGAGCATCAGGACCCGGGTCCGGCGGCCCGGCCCGGCCACCAGCGCGCGGCAGACGTCATCGCCGTGCACGCCGGGGAGGTCGCGGTCGAGGACGACCACGTCGTAGTCGGTCACGGCCGTGCGGTCGAGCGCGGCCCGGCCGTCGAGCGCGACGTCCACCGCCATCCCCTCGCGGTGCAGGACCCGGGCCACGGAGTCGGCCAGCTCCGCGTGATCTTCGGCCACCAGCACTCTCATCGCCGTCAGCGTGCCCGATGCCCGGTCACAGCCGCGTCACAGCCTCTCGCACCGTCATGTGACCGCCCCTTCTCTAGAAATGGCCTCGTCAGCCATACCCCTCGGAAAGGGGAACGATGAACAGGGGCTCCATGTTGCTGGCCGTCTCGGCCGCCGCCCTCGCCCTGACCGCCGCGGGATGCGGTGGCTCCGGCGACTCCACGACCACCGCGTCCGGCGCGAAGCCGGCCGCCACGGTGGACCAGGGGGTCAAGCACGCGCAGTGCATGCGCGACAACGGCCTCCCGGGCTACCCCGACCCCGACCAGGGCGACGAGAGCACGGCGCAGAACCTTCCGGACCGCGACTCACCGGAGTTCACGAAGGCGCTGCGGGCATGCCAGTCGCTGGAGCCGCCCGAGAAGCGGGCCGGTACGCCGGAGAACGCCGAGCTCCAGCAGAAGATGCTCAAGTGGGCGCAGTGCATGCGCACGAACGGCGTCCCGAACTTCCCCGACCCGCAGAACGGGCGCGTCCGGGTGAAGAAGGGCACCATCGACGGCGACTCACCGCAGTTCGAGAAGGCCGTGCAGGCCTGTCGCCACCTCGAGGCCGGCAGTACCGGCAAGCGCCCCGGCGGCTGAGGGAGACGGACTCGATGAGCACCGAAGTGACCGAACCGGGCCTGAGGACGCGAGGCACGCCCGCCCGGCCGCGGCGGCGGAACAGGCGCCGCGGAATACTCGGCGGCGTCGCGCTCGCGGCCGTGGCCGCGGTCGGCGGCGTGGCTCTCGCCGTGACGGGCCCGTACGGCGACGACGGCGAGCCCGCCGTGAGCGCCGGCACCGGGACCTCGCTTGCGGCGGTCCAGGAGGGCCCGCTCTCCTCGCAGGTCAACCAGAGCGGGACGCTCTCGTACGCGGGCGGCGCCGACGGGACCCCGTACCCGGTGGTCAACCAGGCGAAGGGGACCTACACCTGGTTGCCGGCGGCGGGCACCCAGGTCGACTGCGGCGAGACGCTGTACAAGGTCGGCGAGAAGCCTGTGATCCTGGTCTGCGGAAGCACGCCCGCGTACCGGGACCTGGCCGTGGGCGACGACGGCAAGGACGTCCGGGCGCTGAACAAGACCCTGGTGGACGCGGGCTACGCCGACAAGTCCGACGTCGATTCCGAGTGGGACCACTTCGGCTGGGGGACCGCGGCTGCCCTGGAGAAGCTCCAGGACAAGCGCGGCGCCGACGTGACGGGCAGGCTGGACCTCGGCCAGGCGGTGTTCCTGCCCGGTCCGCTGAGGATCGGCACGGTGACGGCCGGGAACGGCACGAGCGCGGGGCCGGGCCGTCCGATCATGGAGGCGGCGTCGAACCGGCGCGAGGTGATCGTGAAGCTCGACCCGTCCCAGCAGTCGGCGGTCAAGAAGGGCGCCCAGGCGCAGATCACGTTGCCGGACAACCGGACCACGTCCGGCGTGGTCAGCCGGATCGGCACGGTCGCGGCGTCCTCCGAGAAGGACGACTCCGGCTCGGGGCCCGCCACGCTCCCGGTCTACATCGCGCTCAAGCACCCGAAGGACGCCGGAACCCTCGATCAGGCACCGGTCCAGGCGCAGATCACCACGGGCGGTGTCAAGCAGGCGCTGATCGTGCCGGTGACCGCGCTGATCGGCCAGGCCGGCGGGGGATACGCGGTCGAGGTCGCGGCGGGGGACACCGGCCGGACCCGGATCGTGCCGGTCACGCTGGGACTGTTCGACAACGCCGGCGGACGGGTGCAGGTCTCCGGTGCGCTGACGGCCGGTGACCGCGTGGTGGTGCCGTCGACATGAGCGAGAGGAACGTCCTCGAACTGGAGCGGGTCACCAAGACCTACGGCACGCAGCCCCCCGTCCACGCGCTGCGCGGCGTGAGCTTCACCGTGCGGAGCGGGGAACTGGTCGCGATCGTGGGCCCGTCGGGGTCGGGCAAGTCCACGCTGCTGCACATCCTCGGCACGCTCGACCGGCCCAGCGACGGCACGGTACGGATCGACGGGGAGGACGTCGCGTCGCTCACCGACCGCCAGCTCGCCCAACTGCGGGCGCGCAGCATCGGCTTCGTCTTCCAGCAGTTCCACCTGTCCGAGCACACCACCGTTCTGGAGAACGTCGCCGACGGGCTGCTGTACGGCGGCGCAGGCCGCGCCGAGCGGCGCGAGCGCGCCGCCGAGGCGCTCGTCCGGGTCGGGCTGGAGGACCGGGCGGGCTTCCGGCCGGGCAAGCTGTCGGGCGGGCAGCGCCAGCGCGTGGCGATCGCCCGCGCCCTGGTCGGCCGCCCGGCCATCGTGCTCGCCGACGAGCCGACGGGCAACCTCGACAGCGGGACGGGCGCGGCCATCATCGAGCTGCTGCACGAGCTCAACGCCGGCGGGGCGACCATCGTCCTGATCACGCATGACAGCGGGCTGGCCGCCCAGGTGCCCCGGCAGCTGCAGGTCCTCGACGGGCGGATCGTCGCCGACAGCGGGGCGCGTTCGATGGAGGGCGTATGAGGCTGTCCGACCAGATGCGCGTGGCGAGCATCGGAATCCGGGCCCGCCGCCTGCGGGCAGCCCTGTCCGCGCTCGGGATAGCGATCGGCACCGCGGCGATCGTGGCGGTGCTCGGGCTGTCCGCGTCCTCCCAGGCCGGGCTCCTGGCCCAGATCGACCGGCTCGGCACGAACCTGCTGACCGCGAACACCGGCCAGTCGGTCGCCGGCGAGAAGGCGCAGCTCCCGGCCGCCGCGCCGCTGCGGATCTCCCACCTGCCCGATGTCGAGCAGGTGGCGCACGCCGGTGCCCTCGACGACGCGAACGTGTACCGCAGCCCGCTGATCCCGGCGGTCAACACCAACTCCCTGCGGGTGCGGGCCGCCAGCCTCAACCTGCCCGAAGTGATCGGAATCGGCGTGGCGCAGGGCCGCTGGCTGAACACCGCGACCGAGCGTGGGCCGGTGACGGTGCTCGGCGCGCTCGCCGCGCGGCGCCTCGGGATCGAGCGCGTCCACCCCGGGCAACGGATCTGGCTGAAGAACCAGTGGTTCTACGTCGCCGGCATCCTGGAGCCCGCGACGCTGTCGACCGACATCGACACCAGCGCCCTGATCGGCTACCCGGCCGCGGAGCGCTACCTCGGCTACACGGCCGTCGACCAGGGCAAGGCGGTGGCCGGGCCTCCGACGACGGTGTACGCGCGGGCCCGGATGGACAGGGTGGACGCGGTGCAGGGGGTGCTCGCGCAGACCGCTAACCCCGAGTCGCCCGGCGAGGTCGACGTCGGCCAGCCGTCCGAGGCGCTCACCGCGCGAGCCGCCGCGGAGGGCGCGTTCAACAGCCTGTTCCTCGGACTCGGGCTGGTGGCGCTGATCGTGGGCGCGGTCGGGGTCGCCAACATCATGATCATCTCGGTGCTGGAACGGCGCTCGGAGATCGGGCTGCGCCGGGCGCTCGGCGCGACCCGGGGACACATCCGCACCCAGTTCCTGTCCGAAGCCGTCATGCTCGCGTTGCTCGGCGGGGCGGCCGGAGTCGCGGCCGGGGTGCTGACCACCGCGGTCTACGCGAACACGAAGGGCTGGGCGGTGGTCATCCCGGCCCAGGCGTGGGCGGGCGGGATCGGCGCCGCGATCGTGATCGGCGCGATCGCCGGCCTGCTGCCGGCCCTCCGAGCCGCCCGCCTCTCGCCCACCGAGGCGCTGCGCACGCTGTGAGCGCCATGCCGCCATGCGTTGCGTTCGTCCAGGTCCGATCGGACGCGCTCGACGTGTGGCGGCGCCGCCCGTCACCACCGCGCTTCCAGGGCTCCCTTGCCTGGGGGGCGGGTGGGCGGACGGTGTCCGGCGGCACTGCGCCGGACGGGCGGAGGTCACTGCGCCACGGGCGTGAGGGCGTCCGCGACCCGCCTGGTGACTCTCCGCCCGATCACAGCGAGGAGCTTGCGCGGGCGCCTGGGCATCAGGTGTGCCATGGCCAGGTTGCCGCGGCCGGGCACCACGTAGCCGCGGTCGCGTTCAAGGGCGCGGAGCGCCGCGGTGACGACCTCTTCCGGGGTGCTCATCTTCGCCCCGATGGCGGCCTCCTTTGAGCCGACCACGTCGAAGAACGGGGTTTCGACCGGGCCCGGGGCCACGGTCAGCACCTTCACGCCGGTGCCGCGCAGCTCGCTCCAGAGAGCGAGGCCGAAGTTGAGCACGAAGGTCTTGGAGGCGGCGTAGGTCGCGAAGTAGGGGGAGATGGTGAACCCTGCCGTGGAACCGATGTTGACGACCGCGCCCGAACCCCGGGCGAGCATGCCCGGCAGGAGCGCGTGGGTCAGGTCCACGAGGGCGACGATGTTGACCATCAGCTCGTCGTGCTCGCGTCCGGGGGCGATCTGCGCGAAACGTCCGGCCGTTCCGAAGCCCGCGTTGTTGACCAGCAGATCGATGGTGAGCCCGCGGGCAGTGAGCTCCCCGGCCACCCGGTCGGCGGCGTCGGGGGCGGAGAGGTCCTGGCTGACGACCTCCGCACGGATGCGGTGGCGCGCGGTCAGCTCGTCGGCCATCGCCTTGAGCTTGTGCTCGGTGCGCGCGACGAGCACCAGATCGTGCCCGGTGGCGGCCAGTCTGCGGGCGAACTCGGCGCCGATCCCGGAGGACGCACCAGTGATAAGAGCGGTCTTGTTCATGATTTCCCTCAATCTGCATCGTGGCGATGTGTCTCAGAGATTAAGTGCAACAGACCGTATCAGATAGAAGCGTTTACGGGTCAATGCTGTAGCCTCCACTCCATGACTGCGACGAGCGGGCGACGCCTGCGCGCGGACGCCGAGCGCAGCATCCGCGCGATCATGACGGCGGCGGAGCGGCTGCTCAGCGAGAACCCGGCGGCCACGATGGAGCAGATCGCCGAGGCCGCGGGGGTCGCCAGAACGACCGTCCACCGCAGGTTCGCCAGCCGGGAAACGCTGATCGAGACCATGGAGACCACCGCCTGGCGGGAGATCGCCGAGGCCGTCGACGCCGCCCGCCCGCACACCGCCCCGCCGCTGGTGGCGCTGCACCAGGCGACCGCCAACATCCTGCAGATCAAGTCGGGCTGGCGCTTCACGCTGGCTCGGCCGGTGCCGCTGGCGGCAGGGGCACAGGCCGCGCAGGCCGAGGTCATGGGCAAATGCGAGCTGGTCTTCACGCGCGCCAAGGAGTCGGGCATCCTCCCCGCCGACGCCGACGTGTCGTGGATCAGGCGGGCCTACCTCGCGCTCCTCGCCGAAACGGCGCACGGCTCCCGGTCGGGAGACCCGGCCCCGGCGGGCTCAGGTGCGGCGGCCGACGCCCCAGCGCCGAACGAGACCTCCGACGACCCCGACGCGCTGTCCTCCCGATTGATCGACACACTTCTCTACGGCGTCGCCGGCAACTGACCACCGGCACATCGCCCGCGGCAAGGCCGCCTGATCGTCGCGGTCGGCTTCGCGGTGTTGTTCTCGGTTTGAGAATGACTTACCCTTTTGGTGTCGGCGTGGCGACATGAGGAGGGGATCATGGCGGACATCCAGCGGCGGCCGTTGCTGCGGCACCTGCGCGGAGCGCCCACCACCTACGTGCGGCATCTGCGGCGCGGCAGGACCGTGCACGAGGGTGTGGGCGTGTCCTTCTGGTTCCGGCCGCTGAACGCCGTCATCAGCGAGATCCCGGTGGACGACCGCGAACTGCCGATGCTCTTCCACGTCCGCACCTCCGACTACCAGGACGTCAGCGCGCAGGCCACGGTGACCTACCGGATCGAGGACCCGGTGCTGGCCGCCCGCCGGCTGGACTTCGCGATCAGCCCGGACACCGGCGCCTGGCGGTCGGCCCCGCTGGACCAGGTCGCGACCATGCTCACCGAGATCGCCCAGCAGTACGTGCTGACCCTGGTCACCGGGATGCCGCTGCGCGAGGCGATCACCACCGGCCCGGCCGCGATCCGGGACGCGGTGACCGATGGCCTGGCCGGGGACGGGCGGCTCACCGACATCGGGGTCACGGTCGTGGGGGTCCGGGTGGTCGCGGTGCGTCCCGAGGCCGAGGTGGAGCGGGCCCTCCAGACGCCCGCGCGCGAGCAGGTCCAGCAGGAGGCCGACCGCGCGACCTACGAGCGCCGCGCCGTCGCCGTCGAACGGGAGCGCGCCATCGCCGAGAACGAGATGCAGAACCAGATCGAGCTGGCGCACCGCGAGGAGCGGCTGGTCGCCCAGCGCGGGGTCAACGACCGCAGGCGCGCGGAGGAGGCCGCGGCCGCCGCCTGGGTCGCGGCGGAGGCGCAGGCGGAGCGGAACCGGCTGGACGCCGCCGTCCAGGCCGACGCCCGGCGGGCGCTCGGTGCCGCCGAGGCCGAGGCCAACTCGGCTTACCTGGCCGTCTACCGGGACATGGAGCCGTCCGTCCTGCTGGCGCTGGCCGCCCAGGCGCTGGCCGAGCGGCTGCCGGAGATCGGGCAGCTCAACCTTTCCCCCGACGTGCTGACCACCGTCCTGGGCGGGCTGGCCGCGCCCTCGTCCGACGGGGGCGGGGCGTGACGCTGGCGCCGCGCGCGGTAGTCGTGCACCGCCGTACCGAGTACGAGGAACTGCTGGCGCGGCACGGCAGCCGTGGCCAGGCGGAGTTCTTCCTGCGCTCGCGCGGCCGCGACATCGGCGGGGTGGCCGCCGCGCACGAGGCGACCGCCGCCGCGCTGGCCGCGGTGGCGGCGGCGATCCCGGTCTCCTGGCGGCGCGGGCTGGTGGAGCGGGCCGACCTGGACCGGTTCTTGTTCGCCCCGGACGACGTCGTGGTGGTGGTCGGGCAGGACGGTCTGGTCGCCAACACCGCCAAGTACCTGGACGGGCAGCCGGTGGTCGGGCTCAACCCCGATCCCGCCCGCAACCCCGGCGTCCTGGTCCCGCATCCCGTCGAGGCGTGCGCCGACCTGCTGCGGACCGTGGCGGACGGCGGCGGGGCGCGCGAGGAGCGGGTCATGGCCAGGGCCGTCACCGACGACGGACGGGAGCTGACCGCGCTCAACGAGGTCTACGTCGGTCACCCGGGCCACCAGTCGGCGCGCTACCGGCTCGCCCGCGGGGACGAGGCGGCCGAGCGGCAGTCCTCGTCGGGCGTTCTGGTCGCGACCGGGACCGGCGCCACCGGCTGGTGCCGGTCGGTCCGGCTGGAACGCGGCAGCGGCCTGCCGATGCCCGGCCCCGCCGAGCCGTCCCTGGCCTGGTTCGTGCGCGAGGCGTGGCCGTCCCCGGCGACCGGCACCTCCCGCACCGAGGGACGGCTCGCCGGGCGCGACACGCTGGACCTGGTCTGCGAGAGCGACGGCCTGGTGGCCTTCGGCGACGGGATCGAGGCGGACCGGCTGACCCTGTCGTGGGGCCAGCGGATCGCCATCGGCCTGGCCCCCGGCAGGCTGTCCCTCGTGCGCTGAGCGCCCTGGCCGGGTGTCACCGGTTCATCCACAGCTCCTCCGGCATCAGTGACCCGAGGCCGTACATCCTGGCTCCGTGGACGTTCCCGGCGGTCTCGACGGCGGGTGCGGTGCGTGTGACGGGGATCTGGGGGACGAGTGCGGCCAGCCGCTCCTGCGCCACCGTGTAGGCGGCCTTGCGCTCGTCCAGCGATGTCGACAGGCGCCCCTTGTCCAGTGCCGCGTTCAGCCGCGGATCGTTGAGCCCGGACATGTTGGCGGTGGATCTGCCGTGGTAGTTCGCCCAGAGTTGCGGCTCGGGATCCACCATCATGGTCGAGGAGATGACCATGTCGAAGTCGCGGGCGGCGTAGATCCTGCTGGTGTCGGCGGAGTCGATGGTCTTGATCTTGACTTCGACGTTCCTGAACGCGCTGAGCTGCGTCTGGAGGCTCTCTGACAGTCCCTTGGCCTCCGAGGTGGCCTGGGCGCTGAAGGTGAAGGAGAGCCGTTTGCCCTCGCCGGCCAGCTGGTCGAGCAGACGCTGCGCGAGTTGCCTGTCCTGCCTCGCCAGTCTGATGTCGGTGTAGAACGGCGAGGAGCGTTCGAAGAGCCTGTCGGCACGCTTGCCCTTGCCGTTGTAGACGGAGAGGTTGGCCGCGTCGAGATCCAGTGCCGCGGCGACGGCCTGGCGTGCCCGCAGATCGTCGAAGGGCGGTCGGCGCGTGTTCATGACCACGCCCTGGCCGCCGCTCAGCGGCATGACCTGGGTCGGGAAGCCCGCCTTGCGCGCCTTGTCGATGGTCTTCCAGCTGGTGTCGATGCTCACGTCGACGCCGCCGCTGGTCAGGCTGCTCAGCCGCTGCATGCTGTCGGGCGTGGCGCGCAGCACGATGCGGTCGAGGTAGGGCTTGGGCGGGTCCCAGTACCGGGGGTTCTTCACGAGCTCGAACTTGTCGTTGCGGGACCACGATTTCAGGATGAACGGGCCCGCGCCGACCGGGGCGGCGTCGAAGGCGCGCTGGCCCTTCGCCAGCGCCTTCGGCGACGCGATCCAGTTCATTCCTCCGTTGACCAGCGCGTGGGCGTAGTTCGGGACCGGCATCCTCAGCGTGACCTTCAGCGTTCTGGCGTCCACCACCTCGGTCGAGGCGATGAGCGCCGCCTCCCTGATCGAGGACGAGGCGGTCGCCGGGTTCCGGAGCCGGTCCCAGTTGAACTTCACGGCCTGCGCGTCCAGCGGGCCGCCGTCGGTGAAGGCCAGGTTCTCGCGCAGCGTCAGCGCGAAGGTCCTGCCGTTGTCGTCGCTGGTGAAGCTCTCGGCCATCTTGTAGTCGATCCGGCCGGTCTGCACGTCGTTGGCCATCAGCGTCCCGTACAGGGCATTGCCCAGGACGGCGTTGAACGCCCAGGCGTTGGACATGGCGGCGGGGTCGACGCTCCGCGGCTCGCTGTACATGATCACCCGGGCGGTGCCGCCGAGCACCGGGTCGCCGGCCGGCCCCCTGGTGGTGATGGCGGACGATCCACTGCACGCGGCCGTGGCCAGTGCCACGGCGGCCGCCAGTGCCGCGGTCGGGAAACGTCTGGTCGGGGGCACCATTGATCTCTCCTCAGCGCTCCGGGGTGGGAGGGGCGGTCGGTCGTGCCGGAGGTGGTCGGATCGGCGCCGGGGTGCTCACCGGGCAGGGGTCGGCGCGAGCACGGTAATGAGGATGACCGGTCACAAGAACAGTATTTCCGGATGTGAATAAAAACAAGTTGTAATTTGGAGAATGGGCCTCTACGATTCGCGCATTGCTCTTTTCGGGGCATCGGTGTGCCCGCGGCCTCTGATCAGGGGAAGCGCCAGAGGCGGATCGTGCCGCTGCCGGTGGCGCTGGCCATGGAACGGCCGTCCCGGGAGAACGCCAGCGCGTCCACGCTGTCGGTGTCGACGGTCAGCGTGGCGAGGGACGCGCCTGTCCGCGCGTTCCACAACCGGATGGTCTTGTCCTTGCTGCCGGTGGCCAGCGTGCCGCCGTCGGGGCTGAAGGCCAGGGCCTCGACGTAGCCGGTGTGGCCGCGCAGGGTCCGGGTCTCCCGCCAGGTGCGCGTGTCCCACAGGTGGACGACGGCGCCGGGGTCGGTCGAGCCCGCGAGCATCGTGCCGTCGGGGCTGAAGGCCAGAGCCATGGGCGAGTGACCGCGGTAAAGCTCCGTGAGCGAGCGGCCGGCCGCGGTGTCCCAGACCCGGATCGGACCCCTGTACGCCTTGCCGCCCGCGAGGAGCCGTCCGTCCGGGCTGAAGGCCAGGTGGTTGAGGCCGTCGTCGAAGGCCGTACCGATCTTGCGGCGGGTCCTGACGTCCCAGAGTTCGGTGGCGCCGTCGCGGGCGGAGGCGAGCGTGGCGCCGTCGGTGGTCAGCGCCAGCGCGTAGGCGTCGCCGGGGAGGTCGATGCGGCCGGTCGTCCGGCCGGTGGCCGGGTCTGCCAGCGCGATGTGGGTGTCGACGGCGCCGGCCACGAGCCGGCCGTCGGGGCTGAGCACGTCGGCGCCGTAGTCGAGCACCTCGGGCATGTGGACGGGGTTGCCCTGGCCCGTGGACAGATCCCAGTTCCAGAGGGTCCTCAGACCGGCGGCCAGCAGCCTCCGGTCGCCGTCGACGAACGCGATCTGCCGGACGGCGATCGGGTCGCCGACGAGCACGGTCGGGCTGGGCGTGCCGGTCGGGGTGAACGGGGCCGGCCGCTTCGCCGGGGCGCCGTCGTCCGGGCGCGACAGCAGCAGCGCCGGGGCGGTGGCGGCCGCCTCGGCCGCGGTGGCGGCGCGCGCCCCGGGGAGTAGGGCGCGGCGCGGGACCCGGCGCGGGACGCG
>NZ_JBHSON010000170.1:0-19695 GCF_042656285.1 Actinomadura rugatobispora
CCGCCAACCAGGTGAGCGTCTGGGAGGGCCTGCGGCTCGCGGCCGGAAGCGGCGACGGCGCCGCGTCCGCGCTGCGCCCCCGCACGGGCCTGGGCCGGCTGTTCGCGGCCGGGCTCGACGCGGCGCTTCCGGGCGGCCTCGGACTCCTCCGCCCGCGACCACGCGCTGAAGGCCCGCTCGAACCGCGACTCGAACCTCGGCTCGGCACGCGGCTCGGTTCGCGGGTCGGAGACCGGCTCCGAACGCGGGTCGGTTCGCAGGTCGGAGCGCGGGTCGGCGCGTGGATCGGCGCGTGGGTCGGCGCGGGGCACCGGGCGCGGGTCGGCGCGTGGGGCCGGGCGCGGGGCACCGGGGGGAGCCTCGGTACGGGTCCGGATCGGCCGCCGCGGGTCCGGGCGCGGCGGCTCGGGCAGCCCCGAACCCGGCAATCCCGAAACGGGCAGCGCCGAACCGGGCAGCCCGGGGCCGGGAGGCCGCGGGTCCGTGCGCGCCGGCTCGGGCCATGCCTGCTCGGGCACGCCCGCGTTCCGGACCCCGAGATCCCGCCGGGCCTGCTTGCGCGGCCGTTTCCGGGCAGGGTACGGGGGCTGGTCACGGGGGTCCGTGACCGACGGCGTCCGTGGCGGCTGGGACCGCCCCGGCTGCGCCTGCTGCCGCGGCTGGGACCGCTGCTTCGACCGGGAGCTCTGCTTGGACCGGGGACGTCCCGGATCCGCCCAGAAGGCGTCATACGAGCTCTCGGACGCATGCCTGCTGTCGCGTCGCGCCATGCCCTCTCCTGTGGAGGAGGCGAAAGCGGCGAACGACGCCGAGGTTCCGTCTCGTTCCGGGCCGCGAGGGTCCGGAACGCGTTCCTGATCGAGTCTCGGGCGGCGGCCTGGAGCCCGCTCCGCTCCTGCCGCACCCTGGGCCGCCTCACCTTCGAGTCCGGCCCGACACCCCCGGAGCATACGCCCCAGGGGCCCCCTTGATGCGGATCAGTGACAAAAAATCCTCCGGAAACCCTGTCCGGAAGCGGTTGCGCCTTTCACCGCACGCGGAGCCGGGCACCGCCTCCACGGTCCGCCCCGGCCGGCGGTGGTGCTCGCGCACGTACTGCGGTACGTGCGGGGGCGGCGGGGCGTTCACGCCCGGCGCGGCGGATTCTCGAGAGGCGCTTTCCGGGACCGTTCCGCGGGCGCGGCTTAGGCCCGGCTCAGCCTTCCCTTAAGCCAGGCATAACGCTCGTGCCATGGCCGTCCCGACGGCCTAGCGTCAGGGGTGTCATCGGTTCGCCGGTCCGGGAGGAGGTACCCCGATGATCGACCTCCGCGGGGTGGCCCACCCCTCCTCCGTCAGGACCGCGCGCCGGTGCCGGGGTCGCGCCCGGCACTCCCGTCCACGCCTCGACGATCCGCGCGCCGGCCGTCCCGCACGACGCGCCCGCCTCCAGGTTCTCCCCCCGAAAGGGCGCCTGGCCGGAGCACGGCGGATCACACCCTCCTCGACAGGGGCGGCGTGGAACTGGTCTCCGGGAGTGCCCGGCGCGATCTCAACCCCTCGGAGCATCACCCGCGGCCGCCGGACCGGCGCGGGTCCGGCGGCTCGGGTGATCCGGCTCAGGTCGACCAGGGCAGCCGCAGCGCCTCCAGCTCCGGGTCGGCCAGGATCGACTCGATGAGCGACGCCGGCCCCACGACCTTGGTGCCCCACAGGTCCCAGTCGCAGTAGACGATCCAGGAGCGGTCCTCGGGCCACAGGTTGGACGGGCAGCTCGACATCGCCGGATGGTCGTACAGCTCGGCCGCGTCCCCCAGCCGCCCGGCCAGGACGGCCTCCCGGTCCCAGTCGCCGGTGACGAGCGAGCAGTAGTAGGCGTAGCAGCGCCGGGCCTCCCCCTCGACATCGTGCCGCACCAGCAGCGACATCAGCCGGCGCCAGCCCTCGCGGTCCAGGCAGCCCTCGGCGGGCGGCTCCACGGCCGCCGACCAGCTCCCGGTGGGATGCGCCTGGCGCAGGCAGCGGTTGCCCGGCAGCGCGCCCTCCGGCACGGCCGGCTCCCCGAAGCCGCGGGCCAGCTCCGCCCAGCGCAGCCGCCGCCACCCCGCGCCCGGATGGCCGCCGCGGCCCAGCCGGGTGCCGGTGACGACCGCGCCTTCCAGCAGGTCCCGGTCGATCTCCCCCGGCGCCTCCGGCTCGGCCAGCCCGGACGCCCGGGCCGACTGGTAGACATCGTCGTGGGTGGTGGTGACCAGCCCTCCGTTCCACACGTACATGGAGTGCAGGATCCATACCGCGTCCGGGCGCCGCGGTGGTTGGTAGCCCGCGTGGTTGTGGTCGGGATCGAGATCCTTCAGCCAGCCCGTGGCCTCCCCGGAGACCGGCTCCCACGCGTCTTCGACGTCCGCCATGCTCCGCATCCTGCCACTGTTCGCAGCGGGTTCCGCACGCGGCATGACGGTGGACGGCCGATCACCGCCCCGCGTTCGCCGATCACACCCCGAAGTTCCCCGCGGTCTCCTCCGTGCGGTCCCGCTTGAGGTGCAGGTCCCAGAGGAGTCCGGCCAGGTCGGCGGGGTCGAGGATCTCCACCTCGGGCAGGGCGGGGCCGTCCGAGGAGGAGGCGGCGCCGTCCATCAGCGCGTGCACCTCGCTGCCGGCGATTCCGCCGCCGATGCTGAGCAGGCCGGTGTAGACGCCGGTTCCGGCCAGCGCGGCGTTCAGGGTCAGGACGTGGTGGCGCATCGCGGCCATGGCCGTGCCCACGTTCCCCAGCATCGGGAGGGGGTGCCGGCCCGAGGTGCCCTGGGAGAACAGGAGCGTGCCCTCGCCCCGTTCGAGCATGCCGGGCAGCACCCGCCGCGCCAGGCCGACGGGGGTGTTCAGGAAGAGGTCGATCGGGCCGCGCAGCTCGGCGGGGCCGGTCTCGGTGATCGGGGTCGGCGCGAAGCCGAGGGAGAGCCCGCCGGGGCTGTACTCGAGGACGTCGACCGTCCCGAAGCGCCGCTCGATCGCGTCCACGGCGGCCTCGGCCTGGGCGGGGTCGGCGAGGTCGGCGGGGAAGGCGGCCGCCTCGACGCCCTCGGCCGCCAGCGTCGCGACCAGCTCGTCCAGCCGGGCCGCGGTACGCGACACCAGGGCGGCGCGGAAGCCCTCGCGGCCGAACCGGCGCGCGACCGCCAGCCCGAGCGCGGGCCCGGCCCCGAACACGGCGATGGTCTTCGGCGTTCCTGCGGACATGGCACTCCCCTAACTTGAAGGCATCCTCAACTTTCTTCACGGTAGCACAGAACTTGAGGCGACCCTCAAATAACTAGGATGGGGGACATGAGCAGCGGCGGTCCCCCCAGAGCACTGCGCAGCGACGCCCGGCGCAACCGCGAGAAGGTGGTGGCCGCGGCACTGGAGATCTTCACCGAGCGCGGCCTGGACGCCCCGCTGGAGGACATCGCGCGGCGCGCGGGCGTCAGCATCGGCACCCTCTACAACCGCTTCCCCAGCCGCGAGGCGCTGATCGACGAGATCCTCCCCGACCTCATCGGCGCCCAGATCGAGGCGGGACGCGAGGCGCTGGCCCACCCCGACCCCTGGGAGGGCTTCGTGCTGTACGTCACCCGCACCTGCGAGCTGCAGGCCCGCAGCCGCGCCGTCACCGACGCCCTGTCCATGCGCTTCGACCGGGCCGAGAAGCTCGCCGAGGCCTGCGCGCAGGGGCTGTCCCACGTCGGCGCGATCATCGACCGCGCCCGCGAGGACGGCGGCCTGCGCCCCGACTTCACCCCCGCGGACCTGGTCTACATCATCTGGAGCAACGCGCGGGTCGTGGAGGCCACGGCATCGGTCGCGCCCGAAACCTGGCGGCGCAACCTGGCCTTCGTCCTGGACGGCCTGCGCGCCGAGGCCGCCCACCCGATCGCCGAACCGCCCATGAGCCCCGAGCAGATCGACGAGGCCATGCGCGGCCTCGCCCGCCGCTGACAGCGGGAAGGCCCGTCAGGAGCCGTTCAGGAGGGTGTCGAGCCGGTCGGCCTGGAGCTCCCAGCGCCACTCCTGCTCCACCCAGGAACGCCCCCGCTCCCCCAGCTTCCGCGCACGCGCGGGGTCGCCCAGCAGGTCGCCCAGCGCGCGCGCCACCGCGGCCACGGAACGGCCCTCGACGACCACGCCCGTCTCCCCGTCCAGGACCGCGTCGGGCGCACCCCCGGAATTCCCCGCCACCACGGGCAGTCCTGTCGCCGACGCCTCCAGGTACACGATGCCGAGCCCCTCGACGTCGAGGCCGCGACGGCGCGTCCTGCACGGCATGGCGAACACGTCCCCCGCGTCATAGTGCGCGGGCAGCTCCTCCCAGGGCACGCTCCCGGTGAACACCACCGAATCCGCCACCCCGAGCGACGCCGCCAGCCGCTCCAGATCGGCACGGTACGGCCCGCCGCCCACGAGCAGCAGCGCCGCGTCCGGAACGGCCTTCCGCACCCTCGGCCACGCATGGATCAGAGCGTCCTGCCCCTTACGCGGGACGAGCCGCGACACGCACACGGCCACGGGACGATCGACCAGACCGTACCGGCGCCGCATCTCCTCGCCACCGGCCCCCGCACGGAACACCCCCTCGTCCACGCCCGGAGCCAGCCACGCCATCCGCGACGCGGCGGCGGGAGACAGGACCCGCGCCATCCGGCTCCGCGTGTACTCCCCCAGGTACGTCAGCGCGTCGACGCCCTCACCGATCCGCCGCAGCAGCCCGCGCGCCACCGGCAGCGACGCCCACCCGGCCTCGTGCCCGTGCGTGAGGCCCACCAGCCGCTCCGCGCCCCGCCGCCGCAGCGCCGGCGCCAGCAGCCCCAGCGGCGCCGCCGCCCCGAACACCACCGAGTCGCAGCCCTCCGACCGCAGGATCTCCCCCGCCCGGCGCAGCACGGACGGCTCCGGCACCATCAGGGAGGTCGGGTGCCGCACCACCGGGAACGGCTGCGCGGCGTCGAACTCCGCCGCCCCCTTCCACGCCGGCGCGTACACCACCACCGACCCCGGCGGCCGCCGCACCGCGAGATTGTGCACGAACGCCTGGATGCCGCCCGGCCGGGGCGGGAAGTCGTTGGTGACGACGAGGGTCTTGGTCATCTCTCCCCAGACTAAGGAACACCGGGCCAAGAAGCACCGGGCCGGGGAACACCGGGCACCGGTCCGCCATGAGCGGAGGCCCGCCACCGGTGTCCCGGTGACGGGCCTCGCGAAACGCCGTGCAAGGGGCTCAGCGGCTGAGCTGCTTGCTCCCCTTGCCGTTCTCGTTGCCGGCCTCCAGCTCGTGCTCGCCTTCGCCGTGCTCGCCGTGGGCGTGCTCCTCGATCGGGATGTCGTCGAAGGTCCACGCCCGGTTGAGCCGCGACCGCACGTGCCCCAGCGGGCCCTTGGAGCTCGGCGCGGGAATGCCCGCGGCGTCCACCGCCGGGGCCTCGGGACGGGTGTTCTCCTTGCTCAGGATCACCGCCCGCTCCTCCTCGCGCGCCGGCTCGTGCCGCTCGCTGAACTTGCCGTCCGGCGACATCACGATGATGCCGCTCTCCACGCCGTGCGCGATCGTCGCGGCGTTGCTGCGCTGCAGCCCCAGGCAGATCCGCTTGGTGACGATGTAGGCGACCACCGGGCCGATGAAGATCGCGAACCGGAAGAACCAGGTCGTGGCGAACAGCGACACGTGGAACCGCTCGGCGAGCACGTCGTTCGCGCCGGCCAGCCACAGGATCCCGTAGAAGGCGACCGCGGCCATGCCCACGCCGGTGCGGACCGGGGCGTTGCGCGGCCGGTCGTTGACGTGGTGGTGCCGCTTGTCGCCGGTCACCCACTGCTCGATGAACGGCCACAGCGCCGCCCCGGTGAAGATGATCCCCAGCGGTCCCAGCGCCGGGATCAGGACGTTCCAGCTGATCGTGTGGCCGAACGCGGTGGTCTCCCAGTTCGGCATGATCCGCAGCGAGCCCTCGAGGATGCCCATGTAGAAGTCGGGCTGCGAGCCCGACGAGATCGCCCCGGGGTCGTAGGGGCCGAACAGCCAGATCGGGTTGATCTGGGCGAAGGCCCCCAGCAGCGCGCACACGCCGAAGGTGAACATGAAGTAGGCGCCCGTCTTGGCCATGAAGACCGGGTAGAACGGGTAGCCGTACACCTTCTCCTCGGACTGCTCCTTGACCGGCATCGCGGTGTGCTTCTGATGCCACATGATCATCATGTGCGCGGTGACCAGGCCCAGGATGAGCGCCGGGATCAGCAGCACGTGCAGGGTGAACAGCCGCGGGATGATGTCACCGGTGTTGCCCTCGGGGAACTCCCCGCCGAACAGGAACATGTAGAGGTACGACCCGACGACCGGGATCGACTCCGCCACGCCCTGGGTGATCCGCAGGCCGGTGCCCGACAGCAGGTCGTCGGGCAGCGAGTAGCCGAACAGGCCCTCGACCATGCCCAGCGTGAACATGCCGATGCCGATCAGCCAGTTGATCTCACGCGGCTTGCGGTACGCGCCGGTGAAGAACACCCGCAGCATGTGCGCCATGATCGACGCCATGAACAGGATCGCCGCCCAGTGGTGGATCTGCCGCATCAGCAGCCCGCCGCGGACGTCGAAGCTGATGTGCAGCGTCGAGGCGTAGGCCTCCGACATCCGCACGCCGTTCAGCTTGGTGTACGACCCGTCGTACACCACCTCGATCATGCTCGGCTTGAACCAGAGCGTCAGGAACGTCCCGGTCAGCAGCAGGATGATGAACGAGTACAGGGCGATCTCGCCCAGCATGAACGACCAGTGGTCCGGAAAGACCTTCTTCATGTTCCGCTTGAAGAAGGTGGTGGAGCCCAGGCGGTCGTCGAGGAAGTTCAGCGTTCCGTCGACCGCCTTCGGGGCGGTTGCCTCGCTCATCCGCGCTCCCAGAAGCTCGGGCCGATCGGCTCGGGGAAGTCGCCCGTGGCGATCAGGTAGCCGTTCTCCTCGCCCAGCGGCAGCTGCGGCAGCGACCGCGCCGCCGGGCCGAAGATGACCTTGGCGCCGTCGGTGGCGTCGAAGGTGGACTGGTGGCACGGGCACAGGATGTGGTGCGTGGTCTGCTCGTACAGGGCCGCCGGGCAGCCCACGTGCGTGCAGATCTTGGAGTACGCCACGATCCCGTTGACGGTCCAGTTCTTCTCGGTCCCGCCCTTGAGCTGGTCCTCGGGGAGGTTGATGAGGATCGTCACCGCTTTGGCGATCTCGTTCAGCGGGTGGTGCGCGTGCTCCTCGATCCCCTCCGGCAGCACCGTGATCATGCCGCCGGGCGAGGCGAAGTCGCTGACCTTGAGGGGCTTGTTGGTGCCGTCCACGACCAGGCGGACGCCCTTCTTGCCCTCGGCCTTGGCCGCCTTGACCGCCTCGCCCCAGTAGGTGTGGCGCAGCCGCTTCTCCGGCAGCGGGCCGAGGTCGCGCAGCAGCACCAGCGGGGCCAGGCCCAGCGGCGCGGCGGCCAGCAGCAGCGTGCGGCGCAGCAGCGGCCGCTTGGTGATGCCGCTGTCCTCGGCGCCCTCCAGGAACGCCTGGGTGAAGGCCTGCCGGGTGGCGGGGTCGGCCGCCATCTCGTGCCGTTCCTGGACGATCGGCTTGCTGGTCATGAGCCGGCGCACCCAGATGGTGATGCCGATGGCCAGCGCCAGGAACGACAGCGCCATCATCCCGCCGAGCCAGTAGTTGGACTCGCGGGCGCGGTGGATGCCGTGCATGCCGCCGTCGCGGCCGCTCCAGCCGATGTAGTAGGCGATGAACGCCACGCTGCCGGCGAAGGCGGCCAGGAAGAACAGCGCCACGACGCGCTCGGCGCGCTTGGCGGACTTCTCGTCCAGCTCCCCGCCCGCACCGGCGGGCGCGGAGATGTCCTGGCTGGCCAGCAGCTGCTTCTCGGCGGCCGGCGAGGGCGTGCCGAGCACCCGGCCGGGCGTCGCCCCGCCCTCGCCCGGCTCCCGTTCGGGACCGGTGGTGTCGTTGTTGTCGGTCATGACTTCTTCAGCTTCTTCGGCTTCTTGGCGGTGATCCACATGGCCGCCAGGACGAGCAGGCCGATACCGATCAGCCAGCCCGCCAGGCCCTCGGAGACGGGGCCGATGCGGCCGAGCCCGTTGCCGCCCGGGTTGGGCTCCTCACGGGTCTGGACGATGTAGGCGATGATGGCCTGCTTGTCCTTCTGGGTCAGCGTGGTGTCGTTGAACACCGGCATGGCCTGGGGACCGGTCAGCATCGCCTCGTAGATCTGCACGGGCGTGACGTCGCTCTTGTCCAGCGGCGGGGCGTACTTGCCGCCGGTCAGCGCGCCGCCCGAGCCCACGAAGTTGTGGCACTGGGCGCAGTTGGTGCGGAAGAGCTTGCCGCCGAGCGCGACGTCGCCCTTCTTCGGGTCGACCATCTCGGCCGAGGGGACCGCGGGGCCGCCGCCGAGCGAGGCGATGTAGGCGTTCAGGTCGGCCAGGTTCTTCTGCGCCTGGGCCTTCTGCTTCTCCGCCCGCGCCTTCTGCTCGGGGTCGTGGTAGTCGGTCGAGATGGTGGTGTCGAAGGCGGGGATCGGCTCCTTGCGGGGGACCTGCGCGCCCGGGTTCATGGCGGGCATCCGGCCGGTGCTGACCTGGAAGTCGACGGACGCCGCGCCCACGCCGATCAGGCTCGGGGCCAGGGGCTTGCCCTTGGCGTCCTTGCTGCCCTCGGCGTTCAGCCCGTGGCAGCTGGCGCAGTTCTTGTCGAACAGCTGCTTGCCGTTCTGCAGATCGTTCGCGGCCTGGGCCGTGTTCGCCGCCTCGGCGCGGTCAGGCTGGGGCTGGAAACCGGCGTAGATGACGCCGATCGCCGCCAGGGCCGCCAGCACGACGGCGTAGCCCGCCCACGGGCGCCGTCGCCATGCGGTGAACCTTTTCACGGAAATCCCCGTTCGGGTCGTGTCGTCGTTGGTCAAGCGGGGCTTCGCCCGGGACTGTGCCGCCTCCGGGGGTGGACCCCCGGACTCCCCGGGCTTCGCCCGGGTCATAGGTCGAGCAGGTAGATCGTCGCGAACAGGCCGATCCACACCACGTCCACGAAGTGCCAGTAGTACGACACGACGATCGCGCTCGTCGCCTGCTCGTGCGTCCAGCGCTTGGCGGCGTAGGTCCGTCCGAGGACGAACAGGAACGCGATCAGGCCGCCGGTGACGTGCAGGCCGTGGAACCCGGTGGTCAGGTAGAAGACCGAGCCGTACGCCGAGGACGACAGCGTCAGGCCGTCATGGGTGACCAGGTTGTAGTACTCGTAGGCCTGACCGGCCACGAAGTAGGCGCCCATGATGAAGGACAGCACGTACCACTCGCGCAGTCCCCAGCGCCGGAAGTTCAGCAGGCCGCCGTCGCGTCCGACCTTGCCGGCCTCGGCCTTGAACACGCCCATCTGGCAGGTGACCGAGGACAGCACCAGGATCGTGGTGTTGAACGCGGAAAGCGGAAGGTCCAGCTCGGCGCCCGGCCACGCGTGCTCGCCCTGCTGGCCGATCGTCACGGAGCGGATCGTGAAGAACATCGCGAACAGGGCCGCGAAGAACATCAGCTCGGACGACAGCCAAACGATCGTCCCCACGCTGACCAGGTTGGGACGATTCGCCCGAGCGTGAGGTGTTGTCTCTATCGCGGATGCTGTTGCCACGGGCGCCATTATTACGTCACTGGTCCGATGATCGACGCATGACCCCCCATCAGAGGTTCCCGAGCGTGTCCGACCTGCGCTTTCGGAAGGGCCCCCGAAGCCGCCCCCGGCCGCCCGACCGGCCCCGTCCGCCGCACGGTATGCGCGCGGCCACGGTTTCGACACGGAACGGCCACGGAGATCATCGGCCGGGCGGACGTGCCCGGACCCGCACCGGCCGGGTAACCTTCTCAGCCATGAGCACCGCCCCGGACAGCGCCGAGAACCCCATGACGGTTCTCATCTACAGCGACGACGCCGACACCCGCGCCCAGATCCGGCTCGCCATCGGCCGCCGGCCCGCCGCCGACCTGCCGCGGGTGGAGTTCGTGGAGCGCGCCACCCAGCCCGCCGTGGTGGAGCGGCTGGACCAGGGGGGCGTCGACGTGGTCGTGGTGGACGGCGAGGCGCAGCCCGCGGGCGGCCTGGGCGTGTGCCGCCAGGCCAAGGACGAGGTGTACGACTGCCCGCCGGTGCTCGCGATCATCGCCCGCCGCGACGACGGCTGGCTGGCGACCTGGTCGCGCGCCGACAAGGTGGTCGGCCTGCCCCTGGACCCGATGGCCCTGGCCGGTGCCGTCGCCGACCTCATGCGCTGGCGCACGGAGAACCGCCTTCCGGCTCTGTAGTCCTGCTCGCCGGGGAGGCGGGGGCGAGCCCCCCGGGCCTGAGGGGGCGGCCGGCCCCCGCGCATCCCCTCGGACCCATCGCAACCTGGGGGAATTCATGGATGCGCGCACCACCTGGCCGGCGCTGCTCAACGCCCTGCTCGACGGCGACTCGCTGTCCAGGGCCGAGACCGCCTGGGCGATGAACCAGATCATGGCCGGGGAGGCCACCGACGCCCAGATCGCGGGCTTCGCCGTCGCGATGCGCGCCAAGGGCGAGACGGTCGCCGAGGTGGCGGGCCTGGCCGAGGGCATGATGGCCAACGCCACCCCGATCGAGATCCCCGGCCGGCTCGGCGACCTGGTCGGCACCGGCGGCGACCGGGCCCACACCGTCAACATCTCCACCATGGCCGCCGTGGTCGCGGCGGCCGCCGGCGTGAAGGTCGTCAAGCACGGCAACCGCGCCGCCTCGTCGTCCTGCGGCGCCGCCGACCTCCTTGAGGAGCTGGGCGTCGCGATCACCCTGCCGCCCGAACGCGCCGCCGAGGTCGCCGAGGAGGTGGGCATCACCTTCTGCTTCGCGCCCATCTACCACCCGGCGCTGAAGCACGCGGGCCGCACCCGCAGCGAGCTGGGCACCCCCACCGTCTTCAACTTCCTGGGCCCGCTCACCAACCCCGCCCGCACCGCCACCCAGGCCGTGGGCGTGTTCCACCCCCGCATGGCGGGCGTGATCGCCGGGGTCTTCGCCGAGCGCGGCTGCTCGTCCCTGGTCTTCCGCGGCGACGACGGCCTGGACGAGCTCACCACCACCGGCACCTCCACCGTGTGGGTCGTCCGCGACGGCGCCGCCACCCAGACCACCTTCGACCCCGCCGACCTGGGCATCCCGCCCGCCGCCCCGGACGACCTGCGCGGCGCCGACGCCCCCTTCAACGCCCGCGTCGCCCGCGCCGTCTTCGCCGGCGAACCCGGCCCCGTCCGCGACATGACGCTCCTGAACGCCGCCGCCCTGATGGTCGCCTACGACGGCGCCCCCACCCCCGAAACCCTCACCGACGCCCTGGGCGCCGCCTACACCCGCGCCGCCGAAGCCGTGGACGAGGGCAAGGCCGCCGCCAAACTCGACGCCTGGGTCAAGCAGAGCAACGTCTAAAAGGAGGCCCTCCCCAGCCCCGCAGCGACCGCAACGGCGACCGCGAAAACTGTCCGGCCCGGAGCGGAGCGCCAGCGGAGTGGAGGGACGGGCAGGCGGCGGGGAGCGGGTCCGTAGCGAGCCCCCAGGCGAGCGAAGGAGGCGCTTCGCGCCGTACCGGGTGGTGTGGAGGGTCGCCCCTCCACGATTAATCCGCGTCGGGGAGGCCCAGGGCGAAGGCGGCGTCCAGGTCGTGCCTGGAGTAGGTCCTGAAGGCGATGTGGGTCTCGGTGTCGCGGATGCCGGGGACCTTGTTGAGGCGGCCGGGGATGACGTCGTTGAGCTCGTCGTGGCGGTGGACGCGGATCATGGCGATGAGGTCGTACTCGCCGGTGATGGAGTAGACCTCGCTGACGCCGTCGAGGGCGGCGATGCTCTCGGCGACCTCGTGGATGCGCGCCACGTCGGCTTTCACCAGGACGATCGCGGTGACCACGGCACCCTCCCCCATGTCGGCAACGCGGTGGCGTGATCGACTCTACCGGGGTCAGCCGCTGCTCAGGGCGGCCAGGCGGCGGGAGGGGCCGGCCCGGCGGGCGAGGACGGCGAAGGCGACGCCGGCGACGAAGCCGGCGATGTGGGCGACGTAGGCGACGTTGCTCTCCTCGTCGCCGAGGGAGAGCCACTGGATGACGAACCAGTAGCCGAGGACGACCCAGACGGGGAGCCGGATGACGACGGGCGGGACGAGGCTGACGATGCGGCCGCGCGGGTTGAGGATGAGGTAGGCGCCGAGGACGCCGGCGATGGCGCCGGAGGCGCCGATCAGCGGCGTGGTGGAGTCCGGGGAGACGTAGGCGAAGCCGTAGACGGCGACGAGGCCGAAGACGAGGTAGGACAGCAGGTAGCGCAGCCGTCCGAGGCGGTCCTCGACGCCCATGCCGACGACGAAGAGGGCGATCAGGTTGCCGAGCAGGTGCAGCGCGCCCGAGTGCAGGAACATCGAGGTGAAGGCCGAGAACCAGGGCGTCTTGTCGTAGGAGTCCTCACCGCACTGGCGGACGATCTCGGCGGGGAGCGGCTGCTGCCGGCCGGTGGTGAGCTCCTTGGGGACGGCACCGTGCTCGAAGGCGAAGCGGGCGGCGCTGCACTCGCGGGCCTTGCCCTCCCCGTACCAGGTGGAGAAGTTGGCCATGGGGGTGAGCAGGAAGACCACCACGTTGGCGGCCACCAGGAGGTAGGTCACCCACGGGACCCGCCGGGCGGGCTGGCTGTCGTAGAGCGGCAGGGCCATGAGGAGGAGGTCCTTGTGCAGAGCCTGGGGGTGATTGCCGGGTTTCTCCCGTCACCTTAGTGGGCGGCCGGAGCGGGACTCGCCGGGCTCGTGGGCGGCGTAGGCGTTGTCGATCCATTCGCGCAGCCGTTCGGCGCCGTGGACGGGGCTGGTCCAGGTGCCCTCGACCTCGACGGGGCGGATGCCGGGCGAGTCCATCCAGCGCAGGATGCATTCCATCTCTTCGGCCGCGGCGGCGCCGCCGGGGGCGCCGGTGGTGACCGACCAGGGGAAGACGGTCTCGGCGGTGGCGATGAGGGCGTCGACGTAGGGGCGGTGGGGGTCGTGGGGCGGGATGGTGCCGGCGGCGGCGAGGCGGCCGTGCCGGACACGACGGCCAGCTCCCAGCCGCCGTCGAAGGCGGGCCGGGCGGCGACGACCTGGGGGCAGCCGGCCAGGGCGCCGAGCCGCTGGCCGCGGGCGGCGGCGCGGACGAACGCGGCGAGCCGGTCGCGCTGCAGGGCGGCCTCCTCGTAGCGCTGGCCGGCGGCCAGCCGGTCGATGCGGACGCGGGCGGCGGCGACCACGGGGCGCACGTCGCCGGCCAGGACCGAGCGCGCGGAGGTGACGTGGACCTCGTAGGCGTCGGCGGACTCGCGGGCCTCGCAGGGGGCGCCGCAGCGGCCGATGTCGCCGAGCGCGCAGGTGCGGGCGCGGCCGCGTTCGATGAGGCGGGGGGTGAGGCGCTGGGTGCACTGGCGCAGCGGGATGGCCTCGTGCATGGCGGCGCGGGCCTCTTCGGCCTGCCGCCGTGAGGAGAGGGGGCCGAGGTAGGCGGCGCCGTCGTCGCGGCATTCGCGGACGATGGACAGCCGGGGGAAGGGTTCGACGGTCAGCTTGAGCCACATGACCCGCTCGGGGAACTTGGAGCGGCGGTTGTAGCGGGGTTTGTGCTCGGCGATGAGGCGGAGTTCGCGGATCTCGGCCTCCAGGCCGGTGGCGCACTCGATGGTGCGGACGCGTTCGGCGAGGCCGACCATCTCGCGGACGCGGTGGCGGGTCTCCGAGCCGGTGAAGTAGCTGCGGACGCGGCTGCGCAGGTCGCCGCTCTTGCCGATGTAGAGGGCCTCGCCGCGGGCGTCCTCGAACACGTAGACGCCGGGTGCGCTGGGGACGGCGTCGGCGAGGTGGCGTTTGCGGCGCTGCTCGGGGGTGGGGGCCTTGGCGAAGCCGCGCAGCTCTTCGAGGGAGGTGACGCCGAAGGAGCCGAGCCGTTCGATGAGGCCGTGCAGGACGTCGACGGTGGCGCGGGCGTCGGCGAGAGCGCGGTGGCAGGGCCGGGTGGCGGTGCGGAAGAACCGGGCGAGGGTCTCCAGCTTGACGTTGGGCACCTCGTCGCGGTTCAGGACGCGGCGGGCGAGGTCGACGGTGTCGATGACGGGGAAGGCGGGCCAGGCGTGGCCCTGGGCGGCGCAGGCGGCCTTGAGGAAGCCGATGTCGAAGCGGGCGTTGTGGGCGACGAGCACGCAGCCGCGGGCGAACTCCAGGAACGACGGGAGCACCGAGTCGATGCGGGGCGCGGCGGTGACCATGGCCTGGGTGATGCCGGTGAGCGCGGTGATGAACGGCGGGATGGCGCCGCCGGGGTCGACGAGGGTGCCGAACTGCCCGAGGTCGGCGCCGCCGCGGACCTTGACGGCGCCGATCTCGGTGATGGCGGAGTCGGCGGGCGAGCCCCCGGTGGTCTCCAGGTCGACCACCACGAAGGTGACCTCGGCCAGGGGGGTGCCCAGGTCGTCGAGGGTGCCCTGGACGCCGTGCGCCAGCGGGCTGTCCGAATGCGCAGCCGTCATGGCGGCGACCGTAGAGCACGCCACCGACAGACCGAGGGCCGCTAGGGTGGGGGGCACCCCGGGGAACGTCGCGGGCGGGGGCGCCGACGGCGTCCCGCGAGGCTCCCGCCGGGACCGGCTGATCACGCGTTTGCCCTGGTTAAGGTGTGTGTCACCCGGGAAAACCGATCGCACCGACGGCACGGCCCGGAAGGAGCGGGATCATCGACAGCGGCCCGGAAGCGGAGGAGCGCCTGCCCCGCCCCCTCCCCGAGGCGGTCCGGGTGGGCGTGGTGGAGACGGCCGCTGAGCTGATCGGTGCGCTGCCCGCCGAGGAGGTGCCGCTGCCGCTGCGCCGCTTCGCGCGGTTCGAGCGCCGCAAGCGGGCCAAGCTGGCCGGGCAGCACATCGCCGCGCAGCTGGAGAAGGACGCCGGGTTCCGGCGGCGGGTGGCGGCGCCGCTGCGGGAGGCGCAGCCCGACCTGGTGGAGGCGGTGGAGCAGGGCCCGGTGCCGCCGGCGGCCGATCCGGTGAAGGTGGCGGTGATCGCCTACCTGCTGCGTCCCGAGGGCTGGATCCGGCTGGTGGAGGCCGCCCGCGCCGAGCTGGAGCGGTCGGCGAGCGTGTCGGAGGGCGAGGCGGCCGAGCGGCGCATCGCCGAGCTGCGCGAGGAGCTGGCGGTGGCCCGTGCGGCCCGGTCCGCCGAGGTGGAGCGGCTGCGCGCGGAGCTGCGCGACACCAAGACCGAGGTGGCCGAGCTGCGCCGCAAGCTGCACGATGCCCGTACCCGGGCGAGGGCGGCGCAGGAGCGGGCCGAGGCGCTGGCGGCGGAGACGGAGCGGGAGCTGGCCGCGGCGCGCGAGGGCACCGCGGCGGCCGACAAGGAGATGCGCAGGCTGCGCGGTCGGCTGGCGCGGGCGGAGACCGACGCCGAGGCGGCCCGGCGCGCGTCCCGGGAGGGCCGCAACGTCGACGACGTGCGGCTGCGGATGCTGCTGGACACGCTGGTGGACGCGGCGCAGGGCGTGCGCCGCGAGCTGGCGCTGCCGTCGACGATCGAGCGCCCGGCGGACGCGGTGGCCGGGGTGGAGCCCGACCGGCTGGCGCATCGCGCGCTGCCGGGGCGGGCGCTGTCGGACCAGGATCCGCAGCTGCTGGAGCGGCTGCTGACCCTCCCGCAGGTGCATCTGGTGGTGGACGGCTACAACGTCACCAAGTCCGGCTACGGCGAGCTGCCGCTGGCCGACCAGCGCAACCGGCTGCTGTCGGGGCTGGGCGGGCTGGCGGCGCAGACGCGGGCCGAGGTCACGTGCGTGTTCGACGGGGCGGACCTGGACGCCCCGGTGGCGATCCCGGCGCCGCGCGGGGTGCGGGTGCTGTTCAGCCAGCCGGGGCAGACCGCCGACGAGCTGATCGGGGAGCTGGTGCGGGCCGAGCCGCCCGGCCGCGCGGTCGTGGTGGTCTCCTCCGACCGCGAGGTGGCCGACGCCGCCCGCCGCGCCAACGCCCGTCCCGCGCCCTCCACGCTGCTGCTGCGCCGTCTGGGCCGCACCTAGGTCATCCAGGTGCCCTGACCTGCTGTTTCGGCGTCCTCGCGGCTCTCACGCGTTCTGTTCCCGTCCCGGGGTGCCGGGAGGCGGCGCCGCTGCGCCCGGTGGCGCCGCCGGTGCGGGCGGTGACGGGCGGACCGGTGTCGACAGCGCCTCGTGATCTTTATCTCACCGAGTGTGCGTAAAGTCCGAATTACTGCGTCAAAGACCAACGATTCGGTTGTGGCAGGTGTGGCCCCTCGCTAATGTCGTCCGCTGACATCGTGGACCGAGAGGGGCACAACGGATCGTGGCCAGTGATCTCACCGGGGCGGGCCCCCTGCCGCAGCGCGGCCGCCCGGGCGCACACACAGGACGCGGCGGCTCCCGCAGGCTCACGGCGACCGTCTGTCTCGCCGTGACGGCCTCGCTCACCGTTCCCGTCACCGTGCTTCCCGCGACCGCGGCGCACGCCGACCCGCGCCCCAGCGCGGCGGAGGCCCGCAAGAAGCTCACCAAGCTCAACGAGCAGGTGGAGCAGCTGGTCGAGAAGTACAACCAGGTGCAGGAGAAGCTCAAGGTCGCCAAGAAGAAGTGGCAGGCGACGCAGAAGGCGGGCAAGGAGGAGCTGACCACCTTCAACGAGCTCCAGGGAAAGATCGCCCAGATGGCGGCCGCCGCGTACAAGGCGGGCAACACCGGTGACGTGGCCGGCTTCGTCGGCGCCGACAACCCGCAGGCCGTGCTCGACCAGGCCGCGGTCTTCGAGCACCTGTCCCGCAACCGCAGCTCCGAGCTGGCCCAGTTCCTGGGGTCGGCGCAGCGGCTGCGGCGCGAGCAGGCGCAGGCCAAGGCCGCCTACGACGAGGTGGCCAAGCAGGCCAAGGACCTGAAGGCGCAGAAGGCCGAGGTCGAGAAGGGCGTCCAGAAGCAGAAGAAGCTGCTGGCCCAGCTCGGCGAGACGACCTCCTCGGGCGGGGGGACGGGCGGCAGCTACACCGGCCCGGCCAGCGGCTCGGCGCGGGTCGCGCTCAACTTCGCCTACGCCCAGCTCGGCAAGCCGTACTCCTACGGCGCGGCGGGCCCGAGCTCCTACGACTGCTCCGGGCTCACGATGAAGTCGTGGGGCGCGGCGGGCGTCGGCATCACCCGGACGACCAACTCGCAGTACGCGGCCACCAAGCGGGTCGCCAAGAGCGCGCTGCAGCCGGGCGACCTGGTGTTCTTCAACAACCTCGGCCACGTCGGCCTGTTCGTGGGCGGCGGCAAGATGATCCACGCCCCGCGGACCGGCAAGAACGTCGAGGTCGTGAGCATCACCTCGGGCTACTACCTGTCGAACTACTTCGGGGCCGGGCGTCCCTGACGCGCCGGCCCGCCGCACCCCCGGTGCGGCAGGGCCTCCGTAGCGGTCGGCGCACGCGCCGTCACAAGATCCATAGCAGGGCTTCGCCGCCGGACCGGGTTATTCCTGGTCCGGCGGCTTTTTGTCCCCTATTTGCCTTCTCGTCGACCTTTGCTATGTTGTGTCCCATTCCGGCGCCCCCCAGGCGTCGCCCGGCCCCGCGCGGCATGTCCGCCCCGGGCCCTGCGGCACCCCCCAGGTGTCGTCCCCGCTCCGGCGCCCTCCAGGTGCCGACCCCCGACTCGGCCCCGTCCAGGTGCCGCGTCCTTTCCCAACGGCCGGCCCGGCCGCACCGTGAGCGCATGTTCGGCGCGCATGGGCGCTGAGAGCGCGTCACGGCGGTCCCCCCATCGGGCCCTGGCCGCGGGCGAGACCCGATCACGGGTCGCCCCCCATAAGCACGGCGTGGCCGCCCGACCCCTGCCCTCGTGACGCCCGACCCCCTTGTTCACGAGGAGCTCTGGGCGGCCACGCCCTCCCAACCCTTCGACCCGCCCGGGTGCGCGTGCGCACCGGGTGACCTGACCGATCCCGAAAACAGGGTGCCCGTACGACGGGCGCCCACCGCCGAGTCCGCGAGAAGCGGAGCCGGGGACCCACGTCCCATCCGGGGTGAATCGGCCTCTCACCAGGCCGTAGGGCAGCTTCCACGCCCGAACCCGTCAGCTAACCCGGCAGGCGGCATGGAAGCTGAGGAGTTCCCGCAGTGGCAGGAAAGCATCGCACGCCCCAACCCCCGAGCATCACCCTCCGTATCACCGGTCGTCTCGTCGCCGGAGCCGTCGTGGTCGGCCTCGCCGCCGCCACCGCCCAGGCGTCGCTCAACGACACGGGCGGCCCGTCCCCCCAGCGGTCCGCCGCCATGATGGCCGCGGGCGCGGAGAGCAGGACCGAGCCCGAGACCCGGAAGGGCGCCGAGAAGGCGTCCGAGTCGTCGTCCTCGTCGTCGTCCTCCAGCTCCGCCAAGGCCAAGGCCGCCAAGCGCGAGAGGCCCACGGCGCAGGACGCCATCAGGCTGGCCCGCGAGCAGGTCGGCATCTCCGAGGACGGCGGCGGCGAGACCAAGTTCCAGGACTGGTACAAGTCGACCGACCGCGCCAAGGAGACCGTGGCGCGCGACGGAGGCTCCCTCGAGGGCTACAGCGACGCCGCGTGGTGCAGCATGTTCATCTCCTGGATCGGCGACCGGATCGGCCTCAGCGACCAGCTCGGCATGGACGCCTGGACGGTCGCGCACGCCGAGTGGTTCAAGGACCACGACCGCTGGGGCACCGAGCCCCGGCCGGGCGCCATCGTCTTCTTCAACTGGGGCGGCAGCAAGGACGTCAACGACATCGTGCACGTCGGGATGGTCATCAAGGACAACGGCGACGGCACGGTGAAGACCGTGGAGGGCAACACCAGCAACGCGGTCATGGTCCGCGAGCGGTCCACCGGCTCCATCGTCGGCTACGGCTACCCCGAGTACGCCAAGTCCTAGGGATAGGCCCGCGCGCCCGCGCACATAGGATCTCGCGCATGGAAGCCCAGCGCGCACGCGGAGTCCCGCGGCGGAAGGCCCTGGTGGCCATCGCCGCGGGCTCCGCCGTCTGCGCCCTGGGCGGCGGCGCGGCCCTCACCGCCGCCACCTCCGAAGAGACCGGCGGGCGCCCGGCCGGTACGGACGGCCCCGATGTCGGGCAGCCCGACCCGAACGCGGTCGCCGCCGTCCTGGCCAACCGTGCCCGCGCCGTACGCGACCGCGACCGCACCGCGTTCATGGCCACGGTCGCGGCCGCGCCCGCGCCGTACCGGCAGGCCCAGGCCGCGATGTTCGACAACCTGCTCAAGCTGCCTCTGGAAGGGTGGCGGGAGCGGTTCGAGCGGGTGGTCTCCACCACCGGGGGCGCCGCGCTCGTCCAGACCACGGTGGGCTACCGGCTGCGCGGCCACGACGACGACCCGCTGCGGCGCACCCGGCACCTGGCGTTCGCGCCCCGCTCCGGCACCTGGACGATCACCGGCGACGGCACGTCCCGCGGCCGCACCGACGACCCCGAGATCTGGGACGGCGGGCCGCTCACCGTGGTGCGCGGCCGCACCGCGCTGGTGGCCGGCGACGCGCCCGGCCTGGCCGGGATCGCCCGCCGCCGGGACGCCGCCGTGCCCACCGTCGCGCGGCTGACCGGCGCGGCGACCGTCCGCGGCTGGCGGGACCGGGTGGTCGCGCT
>NZ_JBHSON010000171.1:0-13062 GCF_042656285.1 Actinomadura rugatobispora
GCCCCCTTTCCACCGGAGTGATGGTCTGGGGCCTCCCCGTCGCCTCTGGTCGAGCCCACTTGGCCAGGTCGCGTAGGGAACCGGCCTCCCGGGAACGGACCACGCACAGGATGCGTGTCGCCGGCCCGGGGTCGAGTACGCCGGGGACCAGTGCGTCCAAGACCGTTCGGGGCGCGCGGCTGAGCAACTTATGCACAGTCCTTAGGAACGGTTGCGGGTGAGGTTCTGGAAGATCGCGCCGGACAATCCCAGCGCGGCGCCAAACACCAGCGCGGCGGCGACGCGCGGCAGCCGCCATTCCCGGACGGCGATCGCCGCGTCGCCGTGCCCGAAGAGCGCGGGCAGCACCTCGGCGGGCGGGGTCCCAACACGTCCCCGCGGCATTGCGCGACCGCCGCCAGTACCAGCGCGACGGCGCCCAGCGCGGCGGTGGCCGCGAGCGTCCGCCGCTCGGCCCGCGCGGACACGGGCCCGATCCGGATGACGGTCACAGCGCCGCCGTCCCGTGCCGGCGGACGGCCCAGATGAGGGCGCGGCCGGCCAGCGATCCGACGGACCAGAAGCGGAGGCGGTCCAGCGCCTCCGGGTGGACCAGGCGCAGGCCGAGCGACACGCCCGACAGGACGAAGGTCACCGCGACGCCCGCGAGGATGAGCCGCAGCGGGTACGTCCGCCCCACCCCGTACACGACGGCGGTCGCCAGGACCGCCCCGGCGACGGCCAGGAGCAGCCGCGAGAGCTGCGAGTCGCCGGTGCCCAGGACCGTGCCCACGATGATCGCGAACCCGGCGCCGGACGTGACGCCCAGGATGCCGGGCTCGGCGAGCGGGTTGCGGGTCAGCGTCTGGACGAGCGCGCCCGCGACGCCGAGCGCCGCGCCCACGCACACGGCGAGGAGCGTGCGCGGCAGCCGGACGTCCCGGACGATCGTCTGCTGGTCGGTGCCGGTGTGGTCGGTGAACGCGCGCCAGATCTCGCCGGGCGCGACGGCCTGCGCGCCGACGCACACGCTCAGCACCGCCAGCGCGGCGATCAGCGCGACGCCGACCAGCAGCAGGCCGGCGCGTCCCCTCCGCGCGTCCGGCGACGTTGGGGACTCAGTCTTCAAGCCCGGAGACTCCACGTTTCCAGTAGCCGGTGAACAGCGCGTCCATCCGTTCCGAGCTCCAGGCCCGCAGCGGCTTGACGGCCTCCGTCTCGCCCGCCGCGAAGAGGAACGTCCGGGCTTCGGGCAGGTCCAGCGAGCGGACCGCGTCGGCGAGCCCGCCCTCCGCGTGGACGAGCCAGGTGACCTCCACGCCGCGCCGGTCGGCCAAGGGGTAGGCGTGGTCGGCGGGATCGGCGGTCTCGACGACGATGTGGGCGGACACGTCCGCGGGCGACTCCTCCAGCCAGCGCGCGGCGGCGGGGAGCGCCGTGGCGTCCACCGCGAGCACGTAGTGGTCGTAGGTCTGCGCGAACGCCTTGGCGCCGGGCGGTCCGGCGAGCACGGCCTCCTCCCCCGGTTCGACGCGGCGCGCCCAGTCGGAGGCCAGCCCGCCCGGGTGCAGCACGAAGTCGATGTCGATCTCGTCGCCCGCGTACCGGCGGATCGTGTACTTGCGGGTGCGCGGCATCGGGCGCGGCCAGTCGAGCATCATCGTCCGCCGGTTCGGGACGGGGTCGCGGCGAGTCCCGTCCGGGTCGGGGAAGACGATCCGGACGTGGTCGTCGAACTGGTAGGTGTGCAGCCCCGCCGTACCCGGCCCGCCGAACGTCAGCCGCAGAATGTTCGGGGTGACCGTCTCCCGCCGCCGCACGGTCGCGGTCCGGACCTCGATCGGGTAGGGGACGCGGGTCAGGCCCGTGCCGTCGCGGTGGTGGGCGGCGACGCGCGCCCCCGGTTCGCTGCGGTCGACCGCGGTCATGACTTCACCAGCGGCGCGAGGGCCGTGTCGAGCGCGTCGAGGGTCTTGAGCGCGGAGGTGTAGGTGGCCGCCTCGGTGTAGCGGACGGCGAAGGTCTTCCCGGCCTTCACCGCGGGCAGGTTCTTCCACAGCTTGGAGTCCAGGACGTACTTCACCGGGTCGGGGACGGAGCCGTCGGCGTTGACGGTGTAGGTGATGGCGTCCGCCTCGCCGAGGCTGGCGGGGACCTCCTCGATGGAGGGGTACTCGCTCACGTCCCTGGAGCCGCCGCCCTTCTTCTTGACCTGGCCGTAGTAGGTGACGCCGGCGTCGGTGGCGATGTTGGTGCCCCAGGATCCGGCGAACTCGCGCTGGAAGGTCCCCTGCTGCCCCTCGCCGTAGGCTCCGACGTGCCCGAACTCGAGGCCGCCGAGCACGCCGGCGTACTTGGCCTTCAGCTCCGCGGCCCGCTTCTCGTAGGCGTCCTTGGTCTGCTGGAAGGTCGCGGCCCGTCCCGCGGCGTCCGCCTGCCGCCTGGACAGCTCGCGCCAGGACGACGGCAGCGACGGCCCGACGACCGCCACCGGGGCGATTGACTCCAGGCGCTTCATGTCGAGGTCGCCGAGGACGGGCTTGGGCACCCCGACGATGATGAGGTCCGGCTTGACCTTGGCGATCGCCTCGTAGTTGGTGGTGTCGGCCGGGTTGCCCGCGATCTTGGTGAGCCTCTGGTAGGTCGCGAGGTCCTCCCGCGTCATCATCGGCACGCCGCGCGTCCACTCGGAGATGCCGGCCAGCGGCGCGTCCGCCTCGATGAGGACGGGGACGGCGTACCCGGTGGCGACGATGCGCTTCGGCGCGGCCGGGATCGTCACCCTGCCGTTGTCGGCCTCGAACACGCGGGTCGCGCCGGACGACGCCGCCGATCCGGACGAGCCGCAGCCGGAGATCGTCAGGACGAGCGCCGTGGCGGCGGCTGACGCGAGCGCCGCCGCGATCCGCCGGGACTTGCGTGGGGACATGGTCGATTCCTTCGTGCACAGGATTGGGGCACCGCCCGAACAGCGGCAGCGCGAATTAGGTTAGCCTTACCTCAGTTCGCTGGATATCGCTGAGAGGTCGTCTTGTGACGGTGCTGGGACACTCCCTGGACAATCTGGTCAATCCGGAGCGGTGCGAGGAGTTCGGCTACGGGCTCGGCACCCCGGGAGGCATCCTGATCCTGCGCTACCGGTCGTCCGGGTCCCTGTCGTTCGGGCCGCAGCGCCAGGACTTCCTGCACCAGCTCTACTGGTCCCCCGACGGCGTCCTGGCGTCGGCGCACGGCCCGTCCTCGTGCTTCACCGCCTCCGAGGAGGCGTTCTGGGCACGGCGCGCCGTCGTCCACGAGGTGACCGCCGGGGAGCGGCAGACCGTCTACCGGGTCTGCCTGCGCGAGGTGCCCCCCGGGATCGGCGGGCTGCACGCCGGGCCGGTGTCGCTGACGGAGGAGGCGGCGCTGCTCGTCCAGGAGATCTCCCGGCCCGGGTACGACGCGGCCGCCGCGCTCGCCGCCCGCGAGCGCATCATGGCGGGCCTCGCCGCCTCGTCCGACGCCCAGGCCGCGGCCCGCGCGTCCGGGCTCGGGTTCGCGAGGTCGGTCGCGCGCCGGATGACGCACGACCCCGGCGACCCCACCGGCCTGGCCGAATGGGCCGACCACCTCCGCATCAGCGTGAAGACGCTCCAGCGCGACTTCACCCGCGAGTTCGGCATGTCGTACACGACCTGGCGGACCAAGCTGCGCCTGAGCGCGGCCCGCGCCCTCCTGCGGACCGAGCCGGTGACCAAGGTCGCCCACCGCGTCGGCTACGGCAGCCCGTCCGCCTTCATCGCGGCCTACGCCAAGGAGTACGGCCACACCCCCGGCCGCCTCCCGGACGCGTCCCGCGGCCCGCTGCCGGCGCCCGGCCGGACGACATGACGTCAGTGGCGCCGGCGGTGGTGGGCGGGTATGCCGGGAAGCCGGGTCGGGACCCGGTCCTCGGTGCCCGCTTCGACGACGACGAACTGGCCCATCATGCCCAGGTCCTCGTGCCGGAGGAAGTGGCAGTGGAACATGTACGGCCTGACGGGGTCGGACCATTCGCTGAAGGTGACCGCGACCCTGACCGTGCCCGCCCTGGGGACGAGGACGGTGTCCTTGAGGCCGCGGAGGTGGCCGGGAGGCGGCGCCCCGTTGACGTCCAGGACACTGAACGCGACCCCGTGGATGTGGAAGTTGTGGGCGAAGCTCTCGTTCCGGATCTCCCAGATCTCGGTGCTCCCCGCGGGCACGACCTCGTCGATGCGGCCCATGTCCATGATCTTGCCGTTGATGTCGTGGTGGCCCAGGACGAACGTGCGGACGCGGGCGCCGGGCGGCGGCTCGATCATCGGGTCGGCCGACAGCCGCGACGGCATCCGGCCCGCGCGGGTGAGCCGCCCGGCCGCCGCGATCGCCAGCAGGTCGAGGTCGTCCTTCCCGTCGGCCTTCCCGTCGCCGGCGGTGTTCTTGGGCTGCTCGCCCAGGCTGTTGAGCGTCACCCGGTCGCCCGCCGCGAAGTCGACCAGCACCTCCGCCCGCTCGCCCGGGCTGAGCTGCACGCGGTCGACCTCCAGCGGCGCGGCGAGCAGGCCGACGTCGGTGGCGATCAGGTGGAAGCGGCGCCCGTCGGTGAATCCGACCTGGTAGACGCGGGCGCTGGAGGCGTTCAGCAGCCGGAACCGCACGCGCGCGGCGCCGACGCGCAGGAGGGGCCGGTAGGTGCCGTTGACCAGGACGGTCTGCCCCTCGAATCCGAACCTGTCCTGGTACAGCGCGGCCTCGTCCAGCGAACCGTCGGCGCGGAAGGTCCGGTCCTGGATGATCAGCGGGATGTCGTCCACGCCGTAGGCGCGGGGCAGGGCGTCGGGCGCGTCCGGGGCGTCGATGAGGAACATCCCGGCGATGCCGCGGTAGATGTGCAGTTCGGTGCGGCCGTGGGGGTGGGGGTGGTACCAGGCGCTGGCGGCGGGCTGGTCGATGGTCCACTCCGGCACCCACATCCCGTACGGGCCGATGATCTGGTGCGGGCCGCCGTCCGCCTCGGCGGGCACCCGCACTCCGTGCCAGTGCAGCGTGGTCGACTCGGGGAGCCCGTTGATGACCCGCATCTCCACCCGGTCGCCGCGCGAGGCGCGCAGCGTCGGGCCGAGGTGGGGGCCGTTGACGCCCCAGGTCGCGGCCCTCTTGCCGGGGAGGAACTCGGTCCGCCCCGGCCGCAGGTTCAGCTGGAACCGGCGGACGCCGTCGACGTCGCGCCGCGGCCGCAGCATCGGCGGGATCCAGAGCGGCTTCCGCGGCGCGGAGACCCCGGAGGAGGCCTGCCCGCACCCGGTGCCCAGCCCGGCCAGACCGGCGGCGGCGAGAAATCTGCGGCGTTTCATGCGGTCTCCGACAACGCTAGGAAGATCAACACATGGCTCCCTTGTCATGACCGCGGAAAGCGGACGCATCGTGAAATGCGGGAGTCCGCCGGTTCATCTCACGGTGACGATCCGGTGCCGGTGGGTCACCGGGCGTCGAAGGCCGCCCGCGAGTCCCGGATCTCGGTGGCGTTGTCCTCGGCCCATCCGGCCAGCGGCCGGACGACCTGGAGGAGGCCGAGCCCGCGCGGAGTGAGCGCGTAGTCGACGCGCGGCGGTTTGGTGTCGTGGACGGTCCGCGTCACCAGGCCGTCCCGTTCCAGGCCGCGCAGCGTCGCGCTGAGCATCCGCTGGGTGATGGGGGCGCTGAGCCGGCGCAGCTCGTTGAAACGCCGGGTGGTGCCGCCCAGCCGGCAGACGACGACCACGGACCATTTGTCGCCGATCCGTCCGAGCACGTCGCGGACCAGGTCACGGCCCTCCTCGGACGCGGCGGACGCGGCGGGCGCGGGGGCGTCCGGCTCCGTGGTCGGTTGCGCCATGGCAGGCAGTATACGAGGCGTACCAGGTACCGCCGGGCTCCACGCGTCCGCGCGGCGCGTCAGGGGGGTTCGGCGGGCGTCTCGCGCAGGACCATCGCGACCCGGTAGGACACGGCCGTGACCGGGACGGCGACGATCGCGCCCGCGATCCCGGCCAGCAGCGTCCCGGCGGTGACGGCGATGATGATGACGGCGGGGTGCAGCCGCAGCGCCCGGCCCATGATCAGCGGTTGCAGCAGGTGGCCCTCGGCCTGCTGCACGACGATCACCGCCGCCAGCACCAGCAGCGCGTCGCCGACGCCGTTGCTCACGAAGGCGATGAGCACGGCCGCCGCGCCCGCGACCGTCGCCCCGGCGATCGGGACGAACGCGGCAACGAAGGTCAGCAGCGCGAGCGGCAGCGCCAGCGGGATCCCGATGACCAGAAGCGCCGTGCCGATGCCGACGGCGTCCACGAACGCGATCAGGACCGTCCCGCGGATGTAGGCGACCAGCGCCTCCCAGCCCGCCCGCGCCGCCGCGTCGGCGCGGTGGCGGACGCGGGCGGGGGCGAGGCCCAGCGCCCACCGCCACATGGAGGCGCCGTCCTTGAGGACGAAGAACAGCAGCACCAGCGCGATCAGGATGGACGCCACGCCCTGGGTGGCGACCCCGGCGCCGGTCGCCAGATCGGGGGCGGACTTGACCAGCGCGTGCCGCAGGTCCTCGGCGAGCGCGTCGAGCCGCTGGGCGGTGATCGGGAACGGGCCGCCCAGGATCAGCTCGCGGATCTTGTCCAGTCCCCGCCGCAGGCCCAGGCGCAGGTGCGGCCACTGGCGGACGGTCTGGTTCCCGATCAGCACGAGCGGCAGCGAGACCATCGCGATCAGCGCGAACACCCCGGCCAGCGCGGCCAGCCACGGCGGGAGGCGCAGCGCCCGCAGCCTCCGGGAGACCGGCTCGATCAGCGCCGCCATCAGCAGCGTCGCCACCAGCGCCAGGGTGAGCGGCGCCAGGTGGACCAGCAGCGCCAGCACCAGGCCGGCCCCCGCGGTCAGCACCAGCAGGCAGGCGACGCTGAGCGCGGCCCGGCGGAGCCCGGGCGGCGGCCCGGCGGGTTTCACGCGACGCCTGAGGCCACTTCGGGCCCTAACCCTTGAGGAAGTCGAGCAGGTCGCGGTTGAACTTCTCCTTGTCGCCCGGGACGAGCGCGATGCCGTGGGAGCCCCGCTCGTAGACCTTGAGGGTGGCGTTCGCGACGATCTCCGCGGTCTTGCGGCCGGTGGCGTCGATGGGCACGATCTGGTCGTCGTCGCCGTGGACGACGAGCGTGGGGATGTCGAACTTCCTGAGGTCCTCGGTGAAGTCGGTGCGCGCGAACGCGTCGACGCACTTCACCCCGGCCTGGATGGACTCGTGCATGGCCATGTACCAGAAGGCGTCACGGTTGCCCTGGGTCACCTTGTTGCCGGGGCGGTTGGCGCCGAAGAACCCCTCGCTGGCGTCCTTCCAGAACTGCGAGCGCTCGGCGAGGATGCCCTTCTTGATGTCCTCGAAGGCCTCAGCGGGCACGCCCTCGGGGTTGGTGTCGGTCTTGAGCATCAGCGGCGGGATCGCCGACAGCAGGACGGCCTTGCCGACCCGGCCCGTGCCGTGGCGGCCGATGTAGCGGGCGAGTTCGCCGCCGCCCATGGAGTGCGCGACGAGGACGATGTCGCGCAGGTCGAGGGCCTGGATGAGGTCGTTGAGGTCGTCGGCGAAGGTGTCGAAGTCGTAGCCGTCCCAGGGCTGGCTGGAGCGGCCGTGCCCGCGGCGGTCGTGGGCGATGCCGCGGTAGCCGTTCTCGGCGACCAGTTTCAGCTGGTCCTCCCAGGCGTCGGCGTTCAGCGGCCAGCCGTGGCAGAACAGGACGGGCCTGCCGGAGCCCCAGTCCTTGTAGAAGATCTCCACTCCGTCGCGCGTCGTGATGACACCCATGCCGCGGCCCCCCGGTTCCTCGTTGGCGGTGTTTCGGTCACCAACGAGGCGGTACCCGGGCGGGATGTCCGGAAAGTCAAGATCCGGTCGGCAGATCTTTACCGGGCGGTACCGGGGGCGCCGGCATGCCCGGCCGGCTGCGGAGCCGCTCCATCTCGCGGCGGTCGCGCTTGGTGGGACGTCCCGCGCCGCGGTCGCGCCGGGCGATCGGGACCAGCGCCTCGCGCGGGGGCGGCGGCGGGCTCTTGTCGATCAGGCACTCCTGGGCGACGGGCGCGCCGACCCGCTTCTTGATGATCTTCTGGACGACGACGATCCGCTCGCGGCCGTCCAGCCGCAGCCGCACCTCGTCGCCCGGCCGCACCACCGAGGCCGGCTTGACGCGCACGTCGTTCACCCGGACGTGCCCCGCACGGCACGCGCCGGTGGCCATGGACCGGGTCTTGATCAGGCGCACCGACCACAGCCAGACGTCCACCCGGACCGAACCGCCCTCACCCTCCATGCCCCCGACCCTAGCCGGTCAGCCGGACTGGACGACGGCGACCGGGCTGTGGGCGTGGTGGATCACGCCGTGGCTGACCGAGCCCAGGCCCGGGACGTTCAGCCAGTTGTGGTCGTGGGCGCCGACGACGACCAGGGCGGCCCCGCGGGACGCCTCGCGGAGGGCGGTGACGGGATGGTCGCGGACGATGTCCGCCACGACCTCGACGTCCGGGAAGTCCCCGCGCACGGGGGCCTGGGCGCGGACCACCTCCTGCTCGAGCTTCTCCACGACCGCCGCGGCGGGCAGGTCCGCGCCGCCGTCCCGCCAGGCGTGCAGGACCCGGACGCGGGCGCCGCGCACGGACGCGGCGTCGAAGGCGTACCGGAGGATGCCGCCGGGGTCCGAGACCAGGTCGATTCCGGCGACGACCTCTCCCCCGCCCTCGGCGGACGCGGGATCGCCGCGCACGATCACGACCGGCACGGCGGTGTGCCCGGCCAGCCGCAGCCCGGTCGAGCCCAGCAGCAGGCTGGCGAACCCGCCCCGGCCGCGATGGCCCACCACCAGCTCGAAGGCGCGCCGGGACCGGTCGGCCAGCACGACCGCGATCGCCTCGGCGACCAGCTCGGTGGTCACCTCGATCCCGGGCCGGTGCTCCCGGGCGGTCCGCGCGGCCTCGGTGAGGATCTCCTCGCCCGCCTCGGCGACGCTCTCGGCGATCTGGCCGGGCGCGAACAGCGGCAGCTCGTACAGGCCCCGGTCGATGGCGTGCACGATGTGCAGCGGCCGGCGGCGCAGGGCGGCCTCGTCCGCCGCCCACCGCACCGCGCGGGAGGCGCCCGGCGATCCGTCGGTGCCCACGGCGATGGGGTCGGTCATCGTGCTCAGCTCCCTCGGCTCGCGTGCCTCACGGTGTTCTTTCCCAGCCCCGCAGCGGCGGTGCCGCCCATGCCCATGCCGAACACGCCGATGCATCACCCACCCGCCGAACCGGTCGGTCAGCGCGCCCACCGGGATCCGTCCCAGTTCAGCGCGAACCCGAGGGTGGCCATGGCCAGCATCAGCCAGGGCGGCCGCGACGTGCCCATTCCCGCTCCCTCCCGTCCACCGGCGCGCGGCCGGACGGGGGGACCATGGTCATGATCGGCCATCCGGCGCGATCTTCACTGTGGTCGAGGAGGGGCGGCTCAGATAGGGACCTTGGTCCTCCGCTGGGGCCTTTTCACTCCGGCGCGACCAGAAATTGGGGCCGGGGATGCCCCGTGGACGGGACGGTTCAGCGGGTGGCGAGCCGGGTGCGGCCGCCGGTCTCGAGCCCGGTGGCGGGCTCGTCCTCACCGGCCGGCAGGTCGGCCAGGATCCGCCGGGCCGCGCCCATCAGCTCCGACACGTCACCGCCCGCCAGCTCGTAGGTCACGCTGGCCCCCTCGCGCCGGGCGGTCACGATCCCGGAGCGGCGCAGCACCGCCAGCTGCTGGGAGAGGTTGGAGGCCTCCACCTCGATCTCCGCGAGCAGGTCGCGGACCGGTCTGGGCCCCTCGCACAGCATCTCGAGGACCCGGACGCGCACCGGGTGGCCGAGCGTCTTGAAGAGCTCGGCCTGGGCCCGGTGCGCGGGGACCGGCATCCCTCAGGCCCTCGTCCAGGGGCCGTGCGGGACGCGGGCGCCGTCGTTCACGCGCCCGGCTCCCGGTCATGGTCACGCTCGCCCTCGGCGGCGTCCTCGGGGACGGACACGTGCCCCGCGGGCACCGCGGGCGACTCGGTGACTCCCAGCTCGTGGCGAAGCCGCTCCAGGTCGGTACCGCCTCCGCTGTACTTCAGCTTCCGCGCGACCTTCGTCTGCTTGGCCTTGGCCCGACCGCGTCCCATACGCCCGCCCTCTCTCGTGCAAGGGCCACGTCACCCTTGAACGACGCGGCCCGCTCTATCGCCGACTCATGCTGAGCACGCCCGCGATTGTAGCCAATTGAAAATTTGTTCAACTCGAACTCTGAATGTGACGGCCCCCACATCACGGCCCGTACACGCCCCCGGCACGGGCGGGACCCGGTTGGAGGGCGGGCGGCCGGTCCCGGTGACGGAGGGCGGCGAGCCGGCCGGGCGGGCCGGAATCGCCCCGTCCGGCAGGGCGACGACCAGCGCCGATGAGAACGAGAGGGCACGCCGCGAGAGCGGCGCTACTACGCGCCCGAGTCCGCTAGCGTCTGGGTAGCCAGCTAGCGGAAAGGACCACATGGCGGAGAAGGTCATCCTCGTCGACGACATCGACGGCACCGAGGACAGCGATGTCGCCAAGCGGGACTTCGACGTCCTCGGACGGAAGTTCACGATCGATCTGAGCGACGCGAACGACAAGCGCCTGCGGGACGCGCTCGACACCATCGAGGCGTTCGTCGACAAGGCCCGCGAGGTGAAGGCCGCCGGACGGGGGCGCAAGGCCGCGAGCCCGGCCAAGATCAAGGGGTACACCAACTCCGACGTGCGCGAGTGGGCCCGGGAGAACGACGTCGAGGTCTCGGCCAAGGGCGTGATCGCCGACGAGGTGTACGCGGCGTTCATCGAGGCCCACCCCGACGCGGCGCCCGACGGCAGGCCCGGCTCCGGGGAGGCGTCCGCGGACGCCTCCGGCGAAGGCCCCGGCGACGACGCCTAGCGTCTCGCGCCCGGCACGGGATCCCCGCACGATGGACGGGCGGCGCGGTCACGCGCCGCCCGTCCGCGTTCCCGGGAACGGATCGTTCACGGCCATCACAAGATCCCGCAGGGTTTCGTGTTGAATGGCCACATGATCGACCCTCGGCTGCAGACTCTCCGCGTCCTCCAGGAGGAGGGCACGGTCACCGCGACCGCCGAGGTCCTGCACCTCACGCCCTCGACGGTCTCCCAGCAGCTCCGCCAGCTCGGCAAGGACCTCGGCGTGCCGCTGCTGGAGGCGCAGGGCCGCCGGGTCCGCCTCACGCCCGCCGCGTACACGGTGCTGGAGCACGCCGACACGCTCTGCTCGCAGTGGGAACGGGCCCAGGCCGATCTCGCGGCGCACCGCCAGGGCACCTCGGGCCAGGTCCGGTTCGCCGCCGTGTCCAGCGCGCTGGCCGCGCTCGTCGCCCCGGCGGCCGCGCTGCTGCGCGCCGAGCACCCCCGGCTGGGCGTGCGGATGGCCGAGCAGGAGAGCCAGAAGGTGTTCTCGCAGCTGCTGGCCCGCCGCACCGACATCGCCGTGGTGATCCCGACGGCGGACGGCCCGCCGCCCGGCGATCCGCGCTTCGACCAGCGGCCGCTGCTGGACGAGCCGCAGGACCTCCTGGTGCCGCCGGGGCATCCGCTGGCCGCGGGCGGCGCGGTGGAGCTGGCCGAGGCGGCGCACGAACCGTGGATCGGCTGCCCGAACCGTCCCGACCAGCACCATCTGCTGCTCGCCTCGTGCGCCGCGGCCGGGTTCACGCCCGGCATCGCGCACGACGCCAACGAGTGGTTCGCCGTCTCCGCCCTGGTCTCGGCGGGCTTCGGGGTCGCGCTGGTGCCCCGGCTCGCGTCGCTGCCTCCCGAGAACGGCGCGGTCCGGGTGCCGCTGCGCGGGGATCCGGTGCCGTCCCGGCGGATCATCACCTGCGTCCGGCGGGGCAGCGGGCGGCAGCCGCCGGTCGCGCACGGCCTGGAGGCGCTGCGCCGGGCGGCGGACGCGCGGCGTGCGCGCGACCGCCCTACGAGGGGCTAAAGGCCTGGCCGCGCTCGCCAAGTCCCGGTCAGGGGCGAGCCGCCAGGCGAGCGCCGTGGGCCGGGACTTAGAAACACAGCCCGGGGAGGCCGATCTGCTGGAGGGCCTCCCGCAGGACGGTCTCGTACGGCGTACCGTCGTCGAGCCGGAGCCAGTGGCCGGTCGCGGCGGCGGTCGCGCCGACGACGGAGGCGGCCAGGACGGCGGCGCCCAGTTCGCCGGCACCGCTCCGCTCGGCGATCGCGGCGGCCAGCGGCGGCTCGATCGCCGCCATCGCCTTGAGGTACTCGCCGCGCAGCGACGGGTTGGAGGCGATCATGCGGATGATCGCCCGGTCCGGCTCGGCGGGCGTGTGCACCTCGATCACCGCGGCGACCAGCGCCTCGTTCAGCGGCTCGGCCTCCGGGCGGGCCCGCAGCGCCGCCGCGAGCTGCTCGCCGCGGTCCGCCGCGACGGCGCAGATCGCCTCCTCGCGGCTGGAGAAGTGGTTGTTGTAGGTGCGCGGCGAGACCCCGGCCAGTTCGGCGATCTGCGTGACGCGCACGTTCTCCGGGCCGTTCTCCAGGGCCAGCCGGAGGGCGGCGGCGCTGATGGCGGCGCGGGTGGCGAGCCGGTTGCGGGTGCGCAGGTCCAGGTCGTCCATGCGGGGAGTCTAGCGGAAGATCTTTGCGTGACGCGCAACTTGTGCGTGGCACGCAACTTGTGGTTACAGTACTGGCGTCAGGGATTGGCACTCCGGGAAGGAGAGTGCCAATGCGGGCCAGCGCGGATCCGGCCGGCGACACCTCCTCGCGGGGGTGGTCCGTCGCGGGCGCCGGACGGGTCCGTCACGGCCGTCGTGTTTTCGGGAGGACGGAGCCTATGGCCGCAAGGATGATCGCGTTCGATGAGGAGGCCCGTCGGGGTCTGGAGCGCGGGATGAACCAGCTCGCCGATGCCGTGAAGGTGACCCTTGGTCCCAAGGGTCGCAATGTGGTGTTGGAGAAGAAGTGGGGCGCTCCGACGATCACCAATGACGGTGTGTCGATCGCCAAGGAGATCGAGCTC
>NZ_JBHSON010000172.1:0-12796 GCF_042656285.1 Actinomadura rugatobispora
GGCCGTGGAACCCCGCCCACCCGGAGCGACATCCGGGCCACCGACCTGACCACCACCAGAAAACACAAACCGGTCAGGCCGCCACACGACCCAACCGGCGCTGTGAAAGATCGAGGCTAGACGGTTCCCCGCTGGCGCACTTGATCCCGCCAGACCTGTCCACTCACCTCCGCCGCGTCCATGCTTCGACGGTAACCGGGTAACCGGGCCGGGGAGTCAGCGTACGCCGCGAGCCCTCACAATCTGAGGACAAGCCGACCAGGAACGCAATTTCGGCTCACATCAGGTACGCACCTCCTACCCCAGGAAACCGGGGATTGTCGAGCGTGCTGTGGGATGTCAGGCTGATGTTTCGGGGGTCCCAGACCTGATGGAGTGGGCGCCGTTGACACAGAGTGGCAACGCGGGCAGGACTTCTCTTCACTATCGGGCCTACCTGCCGGTGGGTATCTCTGTGGTCGTCGCGGTTGTGGTGGCGTCTGTCTTGCTTCCGCTGTATTGGCTGGCTCCGTCCTACCTGACCTCCTCGACCGTGGTCGTTGTGTCGATTCTTGTCACGAACGTCATCCTCAAACGGGACGTGGTGTTGTCGAGCGATGGCCGTCTGACCGTCACCGGACTGGGGCAGCACATCGATGTAGATGTGCGGTGCTTGACCGAGATCAGCGTCTCCGCAGTCGCCCGCGGGGGATTCGGCCTCGCACGGGTCCGCTGGAACGGCGGAGGGTTTCGGATGTGGCAGGCCGTGATCTACCTCCCTGACCCACGTCACAGGGGTTCCGCAAGGGCCGAATCACCGGAATCGTCTCTGCGGACTTCCGGGACCTGGTGTACCGCCTATATCTGATCAACCCAACCGTGAGGATCCGCGGCGTCGGACCACCGGCCTGGGCTCTTCCAGACGCCATGCCCAGACCACCCGCTCACTGATGAGCGGTACACCTGGCGGGGGTCTTGCCGGCACCGCGGTAGCACCTTTCCGGCAACTGAGGTGGCTTCGACGTGGGGCCGACGAGGGAACTTGAACCCCTGACCTTCTGTTCACAAGAGACCGGCCGCCCCACGATCACCACCGTCATCGCAGGTAGAACCATGTGCGCTCGGTCGCCGGTGCCAGCACTCGTAAGACTCTGTTGCGGTACTTCTCGCTCGCTCACGGCCTCCGTCGGCCCTTGAGGGCTTGGCTCACCAGTGTTACCGGGCGGGTCCGCCCGACTGGGCAGTCGGATTTACAGCCCGTGGGGGATTCTCAGGGCACTCCCCCTCTGACCAGCGCGGAAACCGATATCGGCGCCCCGTGGCCGCCGAACCATCCCGCGCATATCCCGCAGCTTCGTATGTGGTCCCGCCCAGCGGATCTCGTCGAGCAGCTGGCCTGGACGCGCTGCTTGGTGACGTTCGCGCCGAGTGAAAGACTCATCGGGTCGCGTTTCGGCATGGGAAACGATGCGGTTGCGGCGCGTCCAAGCTCAGCAGACCAGCTGCCACCTTAGTTGCGCTGTCGCCTACCATTGCGTCATGTCGCTCGTAGTGCGCTGGATTCGGCTGCTGATGGTGGTCTCGGCAGCTGGCTTTGCAGTCGCGGCCTTCGCAATCCGTGCCGCGATGGACGGGCCCATCGAACAATATTCAGGCGCCGCCTTGTCCGCGGCCATCGTCTACACGATAGTGATCTGCATATGGCCGCTGATCTCCCCACTGTCCGCCGGCAGTGCCGCGATCGCATACTGCTGGTTCATCGAGTTCGCACAGCTCACCCCCATACCTGCGGCACTCTCCCAACGCAGCTGGTTTGCGCGTCAGCTGCTGGGCGCCCAGTTCGACCTCATTGATGTTGCCTGGTACCCCGTCGGCGTCATCCCATTGATCGCCGCGCATTGGTTCCTCCGGGCCCGCACACGTTCCCAAACCGACCCGGCACCCGCCCTCACATCATGATCTTGAACCAGCCGTGCCCAGCGCCGTGGGCTCACCGTCGACCAGGCGCGCGACGTGCTCCAGGCTGCTCGGGCGGCTCTATGCGCTGTACGTCCTGGCGCTCGGCCTCGGCCTGCGGCGTGGGGAGTTGCTCGGCCTGTGGTGGGAGGACGTCAAGCTCGTGCCCTGCTGGGCGTGCGGCGGCGAGGGCGGCACACTCGACGGTGAAGCGTGCGAGCGCTGCGAGGAAAGCGGCATCGAAGCCGCCACGCTGGAAGTGGTCCAGACACTGCAACGGGTCGCGGGAGCGCTGCGCTTCGTCCCGCCCAAGACAGACGACTCCAAGCGGGCCGTTCCCCTTCCGGCGCTGTTGCATCACGGCCCTGTGCGAGCACAAGATCCGGCAGCAGACCGAAGCCTTGGACGCCTGGTCGAACTGCCAAGATCACGGGCTCGTGTTCCCGTCCCGCCTCGGCACGCCCATGGAGCCGGACAACCTACGGCGAAGCTGGGGCCGTATCAGGGAAGCGGCGGGACTCGACGAGATGCGTTTCCACGACATGCGGCACACGTGAGTCTCGGAAGCCGCGCGGCAGCGATCGCCCTCAACCCCGCGCGGTGCTCAATCACGCAGTGGCGATCGTGGGGCTTCGCCGTCGAGACGAAGCTGTCGGCTTGGGAACCATCGCGGCTCGGCCGTCACCCTTCCCGACCTGGCATTCGTGGGTATCGCAAGTAGCGGCGATTGACCCTTGATCACCGTCCTTAATGACACTACGCCCCTGTCTGACCTGGGTCCTTCTCTCCTCAACGGCACACTCGCGGGGGCTGGGGGTCGCGAGACCCCGCTTCGGATTCGCTCAACCGGCTCGGCTGGATACCCGACGCTTCGTCCCGGACTCTCGGTGGGATCATGGTCGGCGCCGCCTCACCTTGCTCCGATGTGTGATGGCGTGTGATCACGACAGTTGCCGACGGCGGTGTCGCTGTACTTCTGTGCTGTACAGCAGTCGCGCTGACCTGCGAGAGAACCACCGTGATAGGGAGTAACCCGACCGGTACCGCAGGGCCGTTCACAGCCCGAGGAACGGAAGCGGGGGCGGCAGTCGATCGCCCCAACCCCGTACGGCGCGCAACCGCCCATTGCGATCGTCACGGCCTTATCCGTCGCGGCGCCCTAATGTGGAGATGGGCTGTCTCGGGACAGGTCCCGGCCATGCCTCGCTACCCTTGTCACCGTACCAGAATGTTTAATACCGGATATGGTCCGCTGCCGAAGGTAGGGGCATGCGTCGTTCACTTCGCTTGTTGGTGATAATCGCCAAATACGGCTGCGCAGGCCTCTTCGTGGTCGGCTTCGTATCCCTTTCGCAGGGCGGCGTGATGGGCGATGAGATCAAGGATGCCTCCACGATCGGGTTCGCACACCCCGGTGAGTCGTGCAAACCGGGCGAGTCGGGCTTCTATAACGTAGCTGATGGAAAACCGCTGTCCTGTACGGCAACCGGACCAGTGTTCGCTGTTCCGGGGGACGAGGACGAGTTGGACAGATTGGCCGCACGACTGGGCAGGGGCGGGCTATCGGCCACCGACCGACGCCAGATCCAGCAGCGTTGGGATGAGATCATCCCAACGCTCCCGCCTGACCGGCGGCCGTATCCCAAGTGGAAGGCCGTGTGGAGCGTTCGCCTGACCCGGCTGGGGACCAAGATGGTCGCGGTCAGCATCCCCTGTATAGCTGTCCTGTGGCATAGGGAGGTTGGGATGATAGCGGCCCGCATCCGCGACAATGCCAGTCTCCGACGGACGCATCGCCGACTGATGTGGCCACCTCTGTCGGCCCGCGCCACACCGGACCAGAAGTCCGAACAGGGGCCAACCCACAGTAACGAACCCTCTGAATAAGATCAGAATCTGGCACCCAGATAGTGTCCACAAACTACTGACATTCCCAGCGCCCCGATCGCTACTTGCTTTGTAAGGGCGAGCGGGCAGTGGATGTTGCTGCGGTTCTGGTACCAGTTGGCACAGCCGCACTGAATCGGCCGTAATCGCCCGAGCCGATCGAGCGGCTGGGGATGACTCGGCTCGAGAAGCGTACGGTATGAGGCTTGCTCCGCTTCATGGTGTGCCGTGTGGGCGGCCGGTCGGTTCGGGACGGGGGTCGGCCCGCAGAGGCCGCATGCCCGGCCCGGGGCCGGTCGGCCGCCCGGCGCCCCGCAACGCGGGGCGCCCTTGAAGACGTGGAAAAAGTTCTAATCAGGGTGGTCGGTGGCGGTTTGTGCTGTCCCGGGACATGCTTGACACCTCTGTCCCAGCAGATGCTTGACAGGTGCCTGTTCGGCTTGGCTGTCGCGTGTTCGTTTGCGGGCGTCGCGTGTCAGGGAGGCCGGGATTGGCCCTGGTCGAGTTGTCGGTGGTTGAGCAGCGGTATCGGGCTGTGCTGGAGGTCGAGGCGGGTGTGCCGGTGACCGAGGTGGCGGCCCGGTTCGGGGTGTCGCGCCAGAGCGTGCATGCGTGGGTGCGGCGTTATCGCGCCGAGGGGTTGGCGGGGCTGGCCGACAGGTCCAGGCGTCCGGTGTCCTCTCCTGGGCAGATGAGCGCGCGGGTGGAGGCCGTGGTGTGTGAGTTGCGGCGGGAGCATCCGCGGTGGGGGCCGCTGCGGATCGTGCACGAGATCGCCCGGCTGGGTGTGGAGCCGGTGCCCTCGCGGATGGGTGTGCATCGGGCGCCGGTGCGGCATGGGCTGATCGAGCCGGGCCGGCGGCGGCGCAGGCGGGCGGAGTTCCGTCGCTGGGAGCGTGATGAGCCGATGGCGTTGTGGCAGATGGACATCGTCGGCGGGGTGTTCCTGGCGGACGGGACCGAGTGCAAGGTGGTGACCGGGGTCGATGACCATTCGCGGTTCTGTGTGATCGCCTCGGTGGTGCCGCGGGCGACGGGGCGGGCGGTGTGCCTGGCCTTCGCTGCCGCGTTGGGTGAGTTCGGGGTGCCGGCCGAGGTGCTGACCGACAACGGTAAGCAGTTCACCGACCGGTTCGGGCGGGGCGGTGAGGTGCTGTTCGACCGGATCTGCCGCGACAACGGCATCGTGCACCGGCTCACTCAGCCGCGTTCACCGACCACGACGGGCAAGGTCGAGCGGTTCCATCAGAGCATGCGGCGTGAACTGCTGGATGATGCGGTGCCCTTCGATGACCTGCCCGCGGCCCGGGAGGCGGTGGCGGCCTGGCGGGTGGATTACGACACGCTCCGTCCTCATCAGGCGCTGGGGATGGCCTGCCCGGCCGACCGGTTCGACACCCGGGCCGCCCAAGACGAGCAGGAGTTGCTGCCGTTGCGGCTGCCCGCCGCGATCCGCCTGGCCGCCGTCCCAGCGGCCACCGAACCGGCCGGTGTCCCCGAACCCGCCGCGACCGATGTGCCGGTGGCGGCCGCCGCCGAGATCAAGGTGTGGAACGGCGGGGCGGTGGAGTTCGATCGGACCGTCCCGGCCAGCGGCAACATGTTCGTGGCCGGGCGCCAGTTCTGGCTCGGCCCCGCCCAGGCGGGCGTCACGGTGACGTTCTGGGCCGATACCGATGTCATTCACCTACTCAATGCCGGGGCCCGGATCAAGTCGGTGCGCTCGCACCTGTCCACTGCCGACCTGACCACGCTGGCCGCCCGCGGGGCCCGCGCAGCCGGCCCGCCGCCGCTGCCGCCCGCCGAGAATGGGGACGCGGTCGAGGTCGACCGGACCGTCAACAAGGACGGCAACGTCGGCCTGGGCGGCCGGCTGGTGCTGGCCGCCGAGATCCTGCGCGGCCGCCGGGGGCGGCATCCGGATCGAACCGGCCACCTTGATGTTCTTCGACCTGCACTCGCGGGAGCTGCTGCGGACGCGGCCCAACCCGTTCACTCCCGATCGGGTCCGTGCGCTGCGCGGGCTGCGGCGGGCCGGGCCACCGCCCCGGCCACGGACCGAGCCGATCACCGTGCAGCGGCGGGCCAGCAACACCGGCGTCGTCATGGTCGCCGGGCAGAAGGTCGCTCTGGGCCGTCTGCACGCCGGACGGGTGGTCACCATCCACGTCGCCGACACCACCCTGTCCATCGAACTGGGCGACGACGACACCCGGACCGTCCGGCGGACCACCACCCAGCCCGTCCGCAGCATCAAGGCTCACCGGCCCCGCAAGGCCGCCCCATGATTCCTAGAGCATCCGTCAAGCATGTCCTGGGACCAAAACGTCAAGCATCTCCTGGGACTAGACATGGTCGGTGGCGGTTCCGGCAGATGCGCTCCGCCGTGTTGGCGGGTGCGGCAGGGTGCTGGTCGTGGTTCGAGCCGCCCGCGCGGTGATCCCTGAGAAAGTTCCGAGCCTTCGAGCTTCCGGATGAGACTGGGACCCGCGCGGGTCGCTGGGATCGCGAACGGCTCCATCGGAGGGAAGGCCAGCGAGCCTTGTGATTAGAGCGCCGCGCGTCCCAGCCAGGCCGCCACCTGCATCGACGGGTCATGGCTGTCCGAAGAAGGGCTTCCGGGTGAGAACGTTCTGCGGGATCGACTCGGCCGAGGATCACCACGACGTCGCCCTGGTCGACGAGGCCGGCCAGTTGATGGCCAAACGCCGGATCAGCGACACCGTCGAGGGGTTCGAGGAGCTGCTGCAGTTGCTCGCCGACGTCGGCGATGACCCCGACGATCCGATCGCCGGTGGCGATCGAACGCTGCGCGGGCTGCTGGTGGCCGCGTTGCGCGGCAGTGGCCGGCAGGTCTTCGCCATCAACCCGATGGCGGTGGCCCGCTATCGGGAGCGCCATTCGGTCGCCCGCAAGAAGTCCGACCACGTCGACGCGATGACGCTGGCAGGGATCCTGCGCACCGACGCCCACGCTCACCGGCCGCTGCCGACCGACACCGACCTGGCCCGCGCCATCGCCGTGCTGGCCCGCGCCCACCAGGACGCCATCCGGCGCCGCACCCGTGCCTCCAACGCGCTGCGCTCGCTGCTGCGCGAGTACTTCCCGTCCTTCCTGGCCGCCTTCGCTGACCGCACCACCAACCTGGCCGGCCGCGACGCTCGCGCGGTGCTCGGCATCGCGCTCACGCCGACGGCGGCCGCCGATCTGCCGCGAACCCGCATCACCGCGGCATTGCGCCGGGCAGGTCGGCAGCGCGGGATCGACCAGCTGGCCCGACGGATTCAGCAGGCCCTGCGGCAGCCGCAACTACACCAGCCGCCCCTGGTCGAACAGGCGATGGGCGAGCAGGCCCGCGCGCTGCTGGCCGTCCTGGACGCCGAACGCGACAACGTCGACCGGCTCGGCCAGGCGGTCGCCGAGGCATTCGCCCAGCACCCCGATTACCAGATCATCACCAGCTTCCCCGGCCTGGGCGACGAGCTCGGGGCCCGGTTGCTGGCCGAGATCGGCGACGACCGGGCCTGGTTCACCGACACGCCCGCGCGCTGTAGGCCTACGCCGGATCGGCACCCATCACCCGCGCCCCCGGGCGCAGCGTCTCCATCACCCGTCGCTCGGTCAAGAACAACCAGCTGGCTGCAACAGGGTCCGTATGGGCGTTCTGCGCGTCCTCCAAAACCGGGCCCGCGCGCACCCACTACCAGCAACGACGCGACCACGGCGACAAGCACCCCGCCGCACTACGGCACCTGTTCAACCGCATGCTCGGACAGCTCCACCACTGCCTCCAAACACGCCAGACCTACGACCCACTCAAGGCATTCCCCCCCCCCGCCACTTTCCGCAGCCGCTCGACGCCTTAGCGCCATCGGAGGTCTCATCCGAGTGGCTTCGCTGGTCAGGGATCCAGGCGTTCGGCGGTGCCGAGCAGGTACGGCGGCAGTTTGGAGCGGGCGCCAAGGATCTCGATGCCAATGACGCGCCCCTCCTCGTCGAAGTCGAGGTTGATCATGCCGTCGACGGCGATGGGATCACACGGGTAAGTCTTCACCGCCGACCCCGGCGCTCCGGCTTGGGCAGGGTCCTCGAAGTAGATGTAGGCGGCGTTGCCCTGCTGGTCATAAGTCACCTTGAGTTCGGCCACATGCTCTCCTTGCCGCGGTGGATATGGGGATCATCTCAGCAGCCCACGTCAGCCGAGATGGTGGAAGCGGCTTGACGTCCCAACAACATCGGAGGTCTCATCCGGGGTTGGCTGCTCTGCTGAGGGCTGCCCTCATGGTGGCGCAGGTGATCGCGTCGCGGCAGGTTCCCGTGCTGGTCAGCTCGGTGCGTAGTGGCTCGGGGGCGTTGGGATGGTGGGCGATGGCTTCGCGGAGTGCGAGGTTTCGTCGGCCGTGGTTTCGGGATTCCAGTTCCGCGAGTCGGCGTAGGCCGGTCTCGGGCATCTGAGGGCGTAGCAGCGCGTTCCACGCAACGGTTGGGTGTTCGTCGTCGGCAAGGCGTCGTAGGACCTGGGGCGGTGTCTGCGGGTTCTTTGCGATCGCGATTCGTACGGCGGGAAGCGGGTCTTCTGCCAGTTCGTGGAGCCGTTCGGGTGGAGTGTGGCGTCCCCTTGCTTCCAGGACTCGCCGATAGCCAGCCAGCTGATTTGCTCGTGAAGGCGTTCCGCTCACGCGTCGATGGTCTCAAGACCGGCGGCCATGCCCCAGGGATCAGGCCATGAGTTTGCGGAGGGTTTCGCGGGTTTGGTCGGCGAGGCTGGTGGCTGCGCCTAGACGGTTGTCAATGGTGTGGTGAACGCCCGGCGGCGGCTCGTCGGTGTTGAGGGTGCTGGTGTACTCGTCCCAGTGGGACAGCTTCCAGTGATCGCGCGGGGCGTCTCGGACCTCGATGTACTCGTGCATGGTGTCGAGATCGCTATGGACCCAGATGGCGGCGACCTCAACGCCTCGGGCCTGGCAGCGGTGGGTGAGGCGGGGCAACCAGCCGGCAGTGTTCAGCTCGGTGACGAACGGGGCCGGCCAGGATGATCGATACGCCGGTGGCGCGGTCACGCATGCGCGCGGCGCCGTCGCCGCCATCTCCCCGGCCGTCAACGGCGTTCCGGCTCAGAGACACGAGTGGGGGGACACAGCTCGACATTCGCCCCATCACCACGTCCGGAGACCTCACCGATCGGGCGGTGGCGGGCTACATCGCCAAGTACGCGACCAAGGCGGCGGAGTGCGTCGGCACCCTTGACCGGCGGATTCGGGCTACCGATGACCTTGGCGAGTTGCCGGTCACCGGCCATGCCCGGCGACTCATCGCCGAATGCCTCCGCCTGGGTGCCCTCGACGACTTCGCCGAACTGCGGCTGACCGACTGGGCACACATGCTCGGCTTCCGCGGCCACTTCTCCACCAAGAGCCGCGCCTACTCCACCACCCTCGGCGCCCTCCGTGAGGCGCGCATCGCCCACAACCAGCAACAACACGAGATCACCACGGGGCGGCTGCCGCTCACCGACGAGGACCAGGTCCTCGTCATCGCGCACTGGCGCTACCTCGGCCAAGGGCTCACCCCCGGCGAAGCACTTCTCACCGCCGCGCTTACCGGGAGACCTCTGCCGCCGCTCAGTCCCACCGTCACCGCCCAAGGGAGCGCAGCTTGACCGAACTGGTCCTCACCGTCGATGAAGCCGCCGAACGGCTCCGCGTCAGCCGCTGGACCCTCTACAACCTCATCCGCTCCAACCAACTCCGGACCGTCAAGATCGGCCGTCGCCGTCTCGTCCCCGCCAACGCTCTCGCCGAATGCCTGGACCTGCTTGCCGAGGAGGCTGCCTGATGATCAAGACCGCGCTTGCTACACCTGAGGAGCCGGAACGCCGCAAGGTGCGTAAGGCTCGGGCTCGTCGACGGGCCAACGGTGAGGGGACGATCGTCCAGCGCAAGGACGGTCGGTATGAGGCCAAGGTCTTCATGCCCACCACGGCCGGGACCATCAAGCGCGTGAGTGTCTACGGCCGGACCCGCGACGAGTGCCACGCCAAGTACGTCAAGCTCAAGGCGCAGGCTGACGACGGTATCCCGGTCGCCTCGGTGAGCTGGACTGTTGAGCAATACCTCGCGTACTGGTTGGAGCACGTCGTGCGGGTGGAGCGGCGGCCCAAGACCGTCCAGGGCTACGAGAGCGTTGTCCGCCTCCACCTTGTGCCTGGGCCGGGTAAGAAGCGGCTCGGCAAGCTCACGGCGCGTGATGTGCGGGTCTTCATCACCAACGTCCGCCAGGCGTGCCAGTGCTGCCGACACGGATGGGACGCGCAGCGCGACAAGCCGCGGTGCTGCGCTCTCAAGGGTGGGGAGTGCTGCGAGTCCCGGCTCTCGGTGCGCATGGTCCAGTTCGTTCTAGCCGTGCTGCGGAACGCGCTACAGGCGGCCGTCCGGGAGGAGGTCCTTACGCGGAACGTCGCCCGGCTCGTCACGGTGACCACGCCCAAGTACAAGGTGAATCGGGGCTGGGCGGTCGACGAGGCGCGGGCCGTCCTCAAGGCGGCACACAGCGAGCGGCTTTACGCGCTGTACGTCCTAGCGCTGTGCCTGGGCCTGCGGCGTGGGGAACTGCTCGGGCTGCGCTGGGAGGACATCACGCTCACGCCCTGCCGGGTCTGCGGGGGAGAGGGCGGCACCCTGGACGGTGAGGCGTGCCCGCACTGTGCGGAAACCGGCATCCAAGACGCCAAGCTCGAAGTGGTCCAGACGCTCCAGCGGGTGGCCGGCGAACTCCGCTTCGTCCCGCCCAAGACCGATGACTCGACTCGGACCATCCCGCTGCCGGACCTTTGCGTCACGGCGCTGTGCGAGCACAGGGTGAGGCAGGATGCCGAACGGGCGGGCGCCTGGCCGAACTGGCAGGATCACGGGCTTGTGTTCCCATCCCGCCTCGGGACGCCTATGGAGCCTGACAACCTCCGGCGAAGCTGGGGACGAATCCGTGCGGCGGCTGGCCTTGGGGAGATGCGGCTCCACGACATGCGGCACACGTGCGTCTCGCTGCTCCTGGACCTGGGCGTCCCGCCGCACGTGGTCCGGGAGATCGTCGGGCACAGCGATATCGAGGTGACGATGACGATCTACGCTCACGCGGCCCTCGACGAGAAGCGGGCGGCGCTTCGGAAGCTGGGGGATGCGCTCGGCTGAGGTCGTTGTCGTCAGCGCTGTCGTCAAAAACGCCCCGGGCCGTTTGGCTCCGGGGCGTTTTCGCTGGTCAAGGGTGGTGGGCAGGGGCGGGGTCGAACCGCCGACCTTCCGCTTTTCAGAAGTGGCAACCACCCTGCCGCCGTCCCGTCCACCGAGGTCAGACGGTGGTAGACGTGTGCCGATAGATGGGGTTGGTGGCCGACGTTGCCGTCAGGGTTGCCGTCACCCTCACTGGCTCTACCTCAGTGTTTCCGCCGTCAGGCGCGCCGGTTGCGCTGCTCGGCCCGGTGTCGGTGACCACCTGGATGCGAACCACCGGCATTCCAGCCCCGCTACGGCCCCGTCCAGCTCGCAACGTGTGCCGCCGTGAGCCTGCGTGAGCTGTCGTCAAGGGCCGTTGCTGTACTTCCATGCTGACCAGCAACGCATGGGAGCGGGCTGGTCTCTCAGTCAGAGTCGGACATGCCGTGTGCCTGCTCGTAGGCACGGATGACCTTCCTGGGGATCGGTGGCCGCCCAAGCTCGCGCACCTGAACAGAGACCACAGTCTGGCCGCGCACGTCAATCTCCATGTACGTGCTCGACGCTGGATTCGTGGGATCCCAGCGTGTCCTGATGCCCTGGTGAAGGCCGACAGCGTCCATGGCTTCGCGCATGGCCTCGACCAGGAGGTCGTAGTCGACCTGGGGACCGTACTCCAGCCGCAAGGGCTCACACTGCTCGGCCCGCAAAGCCTTCACGAGCACCGAAACCAGCTCTGCACGGTCGACAACACTCATCAGCACAGGCCCTCTCCAACAGCAGGTCCCCCGAACCTACTCTGCGGCCCTGACGAACCTTGGCCGGCAAAGAAGGACAGCACAGAGCCGATCGGCTCGGACCAGCAGTTCAGCGGATCCACAGTCCACCCACCCAACTCCTCCGACCTGAGCTTACGCCGATCGGATACCGAACTTGGGCCCGTATTCGGCACACTCCGCTTTCTCAACCAGCGTGGAGGCACGGGCCCGCTAGCCAACCAACGCATCCCGCTAAGCGTCCTGATTCCGCAGATGAAACCCACATCGGAGGGAAGCATGGTCTACCTCAGCGAACTGAAAGCGATCGAGCAGCGATGGAAGGACGCTGGCTCACCTCGATGCGAACACCCAAGGACGGCTAAGGAACGAATGGACTTCGATGGCGCCCAGAGCGGTGACCATGGATGCCTCGATTGCGGTTTGACCTGGTGGCATACCCAGCCAACGCCAGAGCCGCGGGGCACATGATGCCAGTCGGACCAGGGATACGAGCTTCGTGATCACGTTGAGTGGCCGTCCCCGGCTTCTGCTGGCGACATGAGGAAGTGGGCAGTAGGCGTCATATGATCCGTAGCAAGATCAACACAGTCCAGGATCGTCCACATCCGTCCCTTGACCTGGCCACGCCCTTCCCGCACATCCACCACCGTCCAGCCCGATCCAACCCCGTTGTTAGCACCCCGTTAGCACGCCGACCGTCCCGGAGGGCGCGCCCGCGCGAACGACGAGACGCTGTGACAGACCGCTTCGCGCGGGTGTGCGCTCCGGCCCGCGGGGGCTGGGGGTCGCGAGACCCCCGCTTCACTCTCGCCCAACACTTCAGTCCGGGTACGCGCCACCTCTTCGTCCCGAGCTATCGGCACTCCTAGTACTCCAGCCGTAGAAGGTGATCTTTATCGTTTCCGGGTGGATTGTCGCTGGTAGTGGCAGGTGCGGGCGCGGGCTTGGTGGCGTCGCCGCCAGTGCGACCAGTGCAGGCAGTGCGCG
>NZ_JBHSON010000173.1:0-12316 GCF_042656285.1 Actinomadura rugatobispora
CGCCACCCTGCTGGCCGCCGGCCTGGACGACCACCCCGGCGTGCACGTCCTGGAGCCCCTGGGCTACATCGACTTCATCGCCGCGGTCCGGGGCGCGGCCGCGGTCGTGACCGACTCGGGCGGGCTCCAGGAGGAGACCACCATCCTGGGCGTGCCGTGCCTGACGGTTCGGCCCAACACCGAGCGGCCGATCACCATCACCCACGGCACCAACCGCCTCGTCACCTTCGAGGACCTGGTCCCCCAGACCCGCAAGGCCCTGGACGCGGGACACGCCGCCACCAGCCGCAAGCCGCCGCTGTGGGACGGCCACGCCGGACCGCGCATCGCAGAAGTAGTCATGGAGTTCCTTGGTGACTGATCCGACCAACGGAGGGCAGGGCGCCGCCCAGCCCAGCGCCGCAGCGGCCGCTAAGGCCAACCGTCAGGCGGCCCGGCTGCGGGCGGCGCTGCGCGAGCGCGAGGGCCGCGTCCAGGAGCTGGAGCGCCGCATCATCGCGCTGGAGACCTCGACCACCGTCCAGTTCGGGCGGCTGGTCGCGGGCGCGGCGCGCAACCCGCGGCGGCGCGGCGTGAAGCTGCCCCGCGAGCTGTACCGGCTGTGGAAGAAGCGCAACATCCCGTCGGTCGCGCCGACCGTGCGGGAGAGCGACCGGCTCCAGCTCGACCACGTCGACCGGCCCGAGGACCGGCTGCTGGTCTCGCAGCCGTACGAGGGCCTGGTCATCGCCGGGGTGCTGGGCCGCGAGGCCGCCGCCGACCTGGGCGGGCAGGCCAAGGTGGTCGCGCTCTACCCGCACGACGCCGCGATCGCGCTCGACACCGCCGACGTCGACCTGCTGGTCGTGGACGCGGCGGCGGGGGAGCCCGGCGGCCCGTGGGCCTACCTCGGCGTCCCCGGCATGTACGACCGCGACCGCGCGCTGGACGAGGTGCGCAGGCTCGCCCGGGAGCGCGGCGTGCCGCTCGTCCTGTGGGGCGAGACTCCGCCGCCGACCCTGGCCGCCCTCGGCTGGGACGTCCGGGCCACCGCGTTCGCCCAGCTCGCCGAGGCCGCGGCGCCGGCCGCCGCGAGCCCGGCCCCGGCCCCCTGACCGTCACGACCGACCGGCGCGACTCGCCGGCATGACCTGTGCAGTACCCGTGAAAGGACCTTCCGTGCGACCACGCGCCCTCGTCTACGGCGACGTCGACCTCAACCTGATCGACGGTTCGGCGATCTGGGCCCAGGGGATGGTGCAGGCCGCGGCCCGGGCCGGCTGCGAGGTGACCCTGGTGCTCAAGGCGCCCGTGCGGACCGGCCGGCTGGTCGACCCGCTGCGGGCGCTGCCGGGGGTCACCGTGCTCAGCCCGCACGCCGAGGGCCTGGTCGAGGGCGAGGCGTCGATGCAGCCCAAGCAGGCCGCGGCCGTGCTGTCCTCGATCGACGCCGCCGACCCGTTCGACCTGGTCGTGGTGCGCGGCCGGCGGCTGGCCGGGAAGCTGTCGGCCGGGTCGCTGGCCGGGCGGCTGTGGACCTACCTCACCGACGTCCCGCAGTCGGCCGGGGAGTTCACCGGCTCGGCCAAGGGCGAGCTGCGGCGCATCGCGGACGCCTCGCGGGTGCTGCTGTGCCAGACCGAGGAGCTGCGCGGCTTCCTGGAGAGCGCGGTGCCCGCGACGGCGGGCAAGAGCGTGCTGTTCCCGCCCGTGGTGGTGCTGCCGGACGGCATGACCGGGCGGGAGGGCGGCGCGCCGGAGGGCCGGGCGCTGCGGCTGGTCTACACGGGCAAGTTCGCGCCGCGCTGGAACACCTACGAGATGGCCGGGCTGCCGCGGCTGCTCGCGCAGCGCGGCGTGGACGCCGAGCTGCACATGGTCGGCGACAAGGTCCACGACGACCCGAAGGACCCGGGCTACTCGGAGCGGATGCGGTCCGCGCTGGAAGGCGGCCAGGGCGTGATCTGGCACGGCGGGCACCCGCGCGCGGAGGCGATGCGGCTCACCGCGGCCTGCGACGTCGGCCTGTCCTGGCGGCACCCGGAGATGGACGCCAGCCTGGAGCTGTCCACGAAGGTGCTGGAGTGCGGGACGCTGGGCGTGCCGGTCGTCCTCAACCGCACTCCGATGCACGAGCGGCTGTTCGGTGAGGACTACCCGCTGTTCGCCGCGTCCGAGGCCGATGTCGTGGACGCCCTCACCCTCATCGGGAAGAACCCCGACGTCTTCACGCTCGCCGTGCAACGCTGCCGGCAGGCCGCGAGCGACTTCACCCTCGACGCCGCCGCCGAACGGCTGCGCACCTACCTGGGGCAGACGTTCCCGGAGCCGTCCAAGCTGGTCCTGGCGGCGGCACGGGTGGCGGCCCTGGCGGCGCCGCAGCGTCCCGCGGTGGAGGGGGACGTGCTCGTCCACGAGGCCACGGCGCCCGCCAACCCGCAGGCGCCCGCCGCCGCCACGCCTCCGGCGCCCGCGGTGGAGGGCCCGCGCAAGCTGCGGATCGGGGTGGCGGGGCACGACCTGAAGTTCTTCACCCGGCTCCTGGACTACCTGAAGTCGCGGCCCGACATGGAGGTCCGCGTCGACCACTGGGCCGCGCTCAAGGTGCACGACCCCGAGCGCAGCCAGGAGCTCGTCGAGTGGGCCGACGTCGTCGTCTGCGAGTGGTGCGGGCCCAACGCCCTCTGGTACGCCGCGCACAAGCGGCCCGGCCAGCGCCTGGTCGTCCGGCTGCACCGGTTCGAGCTGTACGCCGCCTGGCCGCGCCACCTCGACATCAGCGCCGTCGACCAGGTCGTCTGCGTCAGCCCGCACTACGCCGACCTCACCCGCGAGACCACCGGCTGGCCCGCCGACAAGGTCGTCGTGGTGCCCAACTGGGTGGACGACCTCCAGCTCGACCGGCACAAGCTGGCCGGGGCCGAGCACCACCTCGGCATGATCGGCATCGCGCCGTCCCGCAAGCGGCTCGACCTGGCGCTGGACGCGCTGGAGGAGCTGCGCCGCGAGGATCCCCGCTTCACGCTCTTCGTCAAGTCGAAGCTGCCGTGGGAGTACTGGTGGATCTGGCAGCGGGAGGACGAGCGCGCCCACTACGAGCAGGTCTTCCGCCGGATCCGCCGCTCGCCGCTGCTGGCGGGCGGGGTGGTGTTCGACTCCTACGGGCGGGACGTGGCGGCCTGGCTGCGCCGCATCGGGTTCGTGCTGTCCACCAGCGACGACGAGAGCTTCCACCTGGCCCCGGCCGAGGGCATGGCGTCGGGCGCCGTCCCGGTGCTGCTGGGGTGGCCGGGGGCGGACACGATCTACGACCGGCGCTGGATCCACCAGGACGCGTCCGCGATGGCCGCCTCGATCGCCGCGACGGTGCGCGAGGGCCGGTGGGAGGCCGAGCGGCTGCTCGCCCAGCAGCAGGTCCGCGGGCAGTACGCGCTGGACGAGGTCTGCCGCCAGTGGACCGACCTCCTGGCCGGGGCGCTCACGCCCTCCGGCCGGTAGCGCGGCCCGAGCCCGGGGCCTCGCGGGAAAAGGGGCAACCCGGTGCGAACGGGGTACTCGCTCCAGCCCCGTGAACGCGGATGATCTCGATAGGCTCTCCGCTGTGAAACCCCGGCCGCTGCCTTCTTTGTACCGATCCATCGGACGTGCGGCGGGGCGGTGGACGGTCGCCCACCTGCTGTTCGCGGCGGTGCTGGCCGGGGCCGTCGCGGTCCGGGTCGCCGCCGCCCGCGGCTACCCGGCGCTGCTGTGGGGCGGCGACTCGTTCGGCTACCTCGACGCGGCGAACAAGTTCCGTCCCCACATCGGGCGGCCCAGCGGCTACTCGGTCTTCCTCGCGGGCCTCCGGCCGTTCGAGGACTTCCAGGCGGTGGTGCTGGCGCAGGCCGTGCTGGGCGTGGCCACCGGGGTCATGGTGTACGCCCTGGTGTGGCGGATGGCGCGCCGCGCCTGGCCGCGCCGGATCTGGCTGCCGGGCCTGCTCGCCGCGCCGGCGTCGGTGCCGGTGCTGTACGACGCGAACCTGATCCACGCCGAGCACATGCTGCTCGCCGACAGCCTGTTCACGTTCCTGCTGGTCGCCGCCGTGACCGTGGTGCTGTGGGGCGAGCGGACGCCGTGGTGGGCGGGCGCCCTGGCCGGGCTGCTGACCTCCTTCGCCGCGCTGACCCGGCTGACCGGGCTGCCGATGCTGGCGCTGATCGTGCTGGCCCTGGTGCTGCGCTGGTCCGGGTGGCGGCGGACGATCGCCTCGGTGGCCGCGGCGGTGGTGACGTTCGCGGTGCCGTTCGTCGCGTACATGAACTGGTTCGAGGAGCACTGGGGCGGCTTCGCCATCACCAAGGCCGACAACGTCTGGCTGTACGGCCGCACGGTCGACTTCGCCGACTGCGCCAAGCTGGACCCGCCGCCCGAGCTGGTCGTGATGTGCCCGAAGCCGCCGTCCGACCCGCGGATCGCGCCGGCCTTCCGGGCCCTGTGGACGCAGGACTCGCCGTTCGTCTACATCCCGGGCGGCATCTACGGCGACGAGGGCAACGAGAAGGCCGGGGAGTTCGCCGACCTGGCCATCAAGAAGCAGTTCGGCGACTTCGTGGGCGTGATCGTGCGCGACACGCTCCGCGCGTTCGAGACGGGCCGGGAGCCCTATCCGACGCCGTGGACCGAGGAGAACACCCGCTTCCCGGTGGGGGAGGCGTGGTCGGACGAGCAGCAGCTGCTGGCCGAGGCGTACGGGGCGCACGGCCGCGCCACCGTCGTGGAGCCCCGCGCGGCGTGGATCCGCGCGTACCACGACCGCTGGTTCACGCCCGGGCCGATGCTGGCGGGCCTGCTGGTGGTCGGGCTGGCCGGGGTGCTGATCCGGCTGCGGCCGCGGTCGCGGTGGGGTGCCGCGGTGCTGCTGCCCTGGTCGATGGGGGCGGCGCTGGTGGTGATCCCGGCGGCCACCGCGGACTTCGACTACCGCTACCTGCCGCCGGCGGTGCCGTTCGCGTGCCTGGCGGCCGCGCTGGCGCTGATCCCGGGCGCCGCGCGCACGCGCCGCCCCGCCGCCGAGCCCCCCGAATCCGGCAATTCAGACGAACCTCAGGAGCCCGGGAAGCCCGATGGCGTAAGGGATGCAGCCGATAAGGGAGCGAAGAGCATCAGTCTCTAAAATCACTCTTCCGCTGTGAACTTTCCCCCGTCTACGGACGTCTCTGTTTCATCACCCCAAGCCCGTCATGCGTGCCACAGTGACGGATAACGCCCGGCGGCCAGGGCAGGGGATGTCGGAGAGGCCATGTTCGTCTGATACGACGGGGAATGGAGCTCATGGGGACGCCGAAGGTCAGTGTCATCGTGCCCGTGCACGACTGCCGGTCGACGTTGGAGCGCACGTTCCGGTCGGTCTTCGACCAGACGATGCCCGCCGGGCGGATCGAGATCATCGCGGTCGACGACGGGTCCACCGACGGCAGCGGTGAGGAGCTGGACCGGCTCGCCGTGGGGCGGTCCGGGTTCACCGTCGTCCACCAGCCGCCCTCGGGCGGGCCCGGACGCCCGCGCAACGCGGGCATCGAGCGGGCGGCGGGCGAGTACGTCTTCTTCCTGGACGCCGACGACTACCTCGGCCCCGAGGCGCTGGAGCGCTGCTGCGCGATGGCCGACCGGAACGAGACCGACGTCGTCGTCCCCAAGTACGTCGGCATCGGCCGCAAGGTGAACCCCTACCTGTTCCGCGAGACGGTGGAGTTCACCACCATCCACGACGAGGTGCCCAACCTCTACGGCAGCATCACCGCGCTCAAGCTCTACCGGCGCAGCCTGCTCGAACGGCACCGGATCCGCTTCCCGGAGAACGTGCTGTCCGGCGAGGACCAGTTCTTCGCCGTGCGCGCCTACTTCGAGGCCAAGGGCGTGTCGGTGCTGTCCGACTACGACTGCTACTACTGGGTCGACCGGGACGACGGCAGCAGCGCCCTCCAGCGCGGCGGCGCCCCGGCGGCGGACTACTTCCCGGAGATCCGGCGGCTGATGGCGTTCGTGGCCGAGCGGACCGGCCCGGGCCCGGCCCGCGACCGGCTGATGCGCCGCCACTTCGGGGTGGAGGTCTTCTCCCGCTTCGACCAGCGCTACCAGGGGTTCGGTCCGGACGAGCGGCGCGCGACCCGGGACGGGGCCCGCGAGCTGGTGGAGCGCTGGGCCACCCCGGAGATCCTGGAGCGGCTCAACCCGTACAACCGGCTGCTCGCCCACGCCCTCCGGCACGGCCTGGACGACCTGGTGGACGAGGCGGCCCGCGTGCACGCCGGGGAGGAGCCGCAGCTCGTGGTGGACGGCGAGCGCGCGTTCGCCGCCTACCCCGGCTTCCGGGACGAGGCGCTCGGCATCCCCGACGAGGTCTTCCTGACCAGCAGCCCGCTGTCGTCGCGGCGCACCCTGACCGGCGCGGAGTGGCGGGACGGCCGGCTGGCCGTCCTGCACCGCGCGGGCGCGGTCGAGGGCGCCGCCGGCGGCCACCGGTCCGAGCTGCTGCTGCGGCGGCGCGAGGGCGGCGAGGAGCACCGCGTCCCGTTCCGCCCCGTACCCGCGGACGACGCGCTGATCGCCGAGATCGACTTCGCCGCGACCCCGCTCGCCCCCGGCCGCTGGGACGCGCACGCCGTGATCCGCGTCCAGGACCGGGTGGCCGGCGAGGGCCGGCTGGTCGCCGCGGACGGCGTCGAGCCGCCGGGCGCGCGGATCACCGCCGTGCGCGGCGGGCGGCCGGTCGTGGCGCCCTACCTCACCAAGAGCGTCGGCGCGCTGGCCCTGCACGTGGGCGGGAAGAAGGCGGGGGCGGCCCCGGCCACGCCCGCCGCGGTGTCGGCCGGGCCGTCCGGGACGCTGCGGATCGCCGCGACGCTGACCACCGCGCTGCCCGGCGGCGCGGGCGACCGGGTGGGCGTGCGGGTGCTGCTGCGGCACCGCGAGTCCGGCGAGGTGCGGGCGGCGGAGGCCGTGGCCGCGGCCGTGCCCGGCGGTGTGGACGTCTCCGCCGAGCTGGACCTGCGCGGCGCGCGCAGGGGCGCCTGGGACGCCTCCTACGAGGTCGCGGTGGACGGGGCGAAGGGCGAGTTCCGGATCCCGCTGGGGTCCGGAGACGCCGCGGCCCCCGCCGGACGGCGGGGGCCGCGACCGTTCCGGACCTCGTCCGGGAACCTGTCGGTGCAGGTGGGCGGAGCCGTGGTGACCCGGCTGCGCCGCGTCCTGTCCAGGCGCTCCTAACGGGCGGCCGGGAGAAGACTCAGCCGATTCAGCCGGCGCTGCCGACGGTGGCCTGGCGCTGCTCGTGCTCGGCGGGCAGCTGCTCCCGGTAGCCGGCGATCTTCCGCTCCAGCTTGGCCAGGCTGCGGCTGTAGTCCCGGCTGGACAGCCAGAACTTGTAGATGATGACGAGCTCGAAGGCCATCATCCCGACGCCCGACAGCACGGTCACCGGGATGATCGCGCCGGAGACCACCGCGGCCGCCACCGGCGCCACGATGAACACGCCCATCTGGAACTCGATCCCGCTGATCAGGTGCGGGCGGATCCGGCCGCGCAGCAGCGCGTTGCGGATCCGGGCGTACCACGGGAAGCGCTGGTTGAACTCGGCCTGCAGCGCGACGTTGGGGTGGTCGCCGACGACCTGGTCCTCCATGTCGGCCTCGGGGTCGGGACGCAGCGCGCCCTCCGCCGAGCGCAGGTCCTCGCCGACCTCGCCGTCGGGACCGTTCCCGGCGCGGCGGACCGCGAGCTCCAGCTCCTGTGCCTGCGCCCGCGTGGCCTGCAGCTTGTTGCGCATCTGCGAGCGGACCTTGTAGATCTCCAGGGCGTCCATGTAGCGGAGCATGTCCAGGAACACCACGGCCACCGCGGTCCAGACGTAGGCGACGTTGCCGGTGGCGGCGTACTGCCCGCCCATCAGCGCGATCGCGCAGGCCAGCACCCGCACCCGGTCGAAGATGTAGTCCAGCCAGGCGCCGAAGACCGAGCCGGTGCCCTTCAGCCGGGCGATCTTGCCGTCCATGCAGTCGAGCGTGAACGACAGGTGGTACAGCAGCGCGCCGAGCAGCAGGTACGGCCAGGTCGCCACCGCGAAGCAGGCGCCCGCGCCCAGGCCCAGGATCAGGGCCCCGACGGTGAGCTGGTTGGGCGTCACGTTGGTGCGGTTGGCCGTGAAGCGGACCAGCCGGGCGGCGAGCGGATCGACCAGCATCACCGTCCACCATGCGTCACGCGCCTTGTACGTCCGTTGCCGAACGTCCTCGAGCGTGAAGTTCGCCATGGAGAGCTGTCCTTTCATTGCGAAGAGGCTTCCCCGGCGCGGATTCGCGCGAACCTCGAAATTGGGTTTGTCGGCCGGCACTCGCCCGCTTCGGCATGCCATGCCCCGGCCGGAGGACCCCCGGCGGCCGCATCGATGTTATCGGCTGTCCGGGCTTCGGCCTCCCGAAAGTCGCCGACTCGTAACGTGGGCGAGCATGCGGTCCACCACGCGGGCGGCCGCTCCGCCGTCGTCCCACGCGCAGAACTTCGCGCGGAACGCCTGGTAGCGGTCGGCGTAGGCGGCGGCGACCGGGTCCGCGTCGAGGATGGCCTCGATCAGCTCGGGTGAGGTCCGGCACAGCGGGCCGGGCGCCTCGATCTCGAAGTCGAAGTAGAAGCCGCGGAGCTGGTCGCGGTAGCGCTCCAGGTCGTAGGTGAAGAACAGCTGGGGGCGGCCGGTGACGGCGAAGTCGAACATCACCGACGAATAGTCGGTGATCATGACGTCGGCGATGAGGTAGAGGTCGGCGATGTCGGGGTAGCGGCTGACGTCGATGGCGAACTCGCCGTCGGTGCCCTCGACCCCGCCGCCGAGGTTGAAGTGGCCGCGGACCAGCAGCACGTGGTCCTCGCCCAGGGATTCGCGGGCCGCGGCCAGGTCGAGTTGCAGCTCCATCTGGTAGCCGCCGGCCTTGGCTTGGTCGTCCCGCCAGGTCGGCGCGTACAGCACGACCCGCTTGCCGTCGGCGATGCCCAGCAGCGACCGGACCCGGGCGGCGCGCGCGTCGTCGCCGCGGGCGAGCAGGTCGTTGCGGGGGTAGCCGGACTCCAGGACCTCCCCGTCGTACCGGAACGCCCGCTGCATGATCGGGGTGCTGAACGGGTTGGGGGACACCAGCACGTCCCACTGGGCCACGTCCGCGCTGAACCGGCGCAGGTAGTCCTGCGCGTTCTTGAACTGCGGCCGCTCGATGTCGTAGCCGATCCGCTTGAGCGGCGTGCCGTGCCAGGTCTGCACGTAGAACTGGCCCTCGCGCTTGCGCATCCACTCGGGCATCGGGTCGTTGCCGACCAGGAACCTCGCCTGGGCGACGGTCCTGAAGTGCTCGCGGCTGCCGTACAGGACGGAGCGGACGCCCTCGGGCGGCTCGAACTGGCCGTCCTTGGTGATCCAGACGCACTCCAGATCGGGCCGCCGCCGCGCCAGCTCCTCGAAGATCGCCCGGGGGCTGTCGGAGTACTGCCGGCCGCGGAAGCTCTCGAACAGCGCCACCTCGCGCAGCGGCTCGGCCAGGTAGGCGGGGTGGTCGCGCAGCGCGAGCCGCTTGAGGCCGTAGACGCCGCGCTCCTCGTCGTCCTGCGCGGGACGCGACTCCAGCCGCAGCGAGTCGGCCTGGAACGTCGACAGCTTGAACTCGTGCAGCCCCACCACGCGCGGGGCGGGCAGGTCCGCGACCGAGGACCGGGAGATCGCCACCGCGACGTCGCCCTCCTCCATCGGCGCGAAGAACCCCCACTGCCCGGTGGACAGCGGCAGCCGCTCGCCGAACCGCGGCACCCGGGCGGGCGCCACCTCGCAGGTGAACGTGCGGCCGTCCCAGGTCACCGGGAAGTCGTAGGTGTCGCCGCCGTTGCGCAGCTTCGCCTTGAGGCGGTCCGGCAGGTGGGCGCCGCCGTCGGCGGTGCCCGCCATCTCGCCGGTCAGCAGCAGCCGGCCGTCGGCGGTCCACTCGGCGCGGGTCACCGCCGGCCGGCGCGGACGCTCGACGATCCGCAGGTTGCCGAACTTGGTGCGGGTCACCACGATCTCGTCCGAGCCCAGCGAGTGCCGCACCTCCACGTCGTCGTGGATGGTCAGCCGCACGGCCTTGGACTGCCCCGACAGCTTCAGGGAGGCGTCCCAGTCCAGGCCCTCGGTCACCCAGGTGTGCAGGGTGGCGGCGTTGTCGGTGGCGTGGGAGACGAGCACGTCCATCGGGATCCGGGCGGTGAAGCCGCCCTTGCCGTCGAGCTCTGCCGGCAGCTTGGCCTTGCCCATGCCCTGCCGCCGGGCCAGCACGACCTGGCCGGAGGTGGCGCCCGCGTCGGCGATCCAGCCGCGCAGCACCAGCTGCCCGTCCTCCGCCTCCGCCTTGGTGACGTGGGCGGTGAGCTGCTTGACCTGGACGACGTAGTGGTCGCTCGCGGTCGTCACCGGGCGGATCCACACGTCGGAGGCGGCCTCCCAGGCGTTGGCCCACTTCTCGTCGCTGCGCCGCGGCCCGCCCAGCGGGCCGGAGACCTTCAGCCCGCCCGGCGCGGTGACCTCGGCGTGCAGCTCCCAGTTGGCCGAGCGCAGCGCGCGCAGCACGCGGTACTTGCTCACCCGCATGAACCGGTAGCGGCTCACCTTGAGGTCGGCCGGGTCGATCTCCACCTCGAAGCCGGACCAGTCGTAGTCGGCGGCGGCCCGCTTGGCGTCGGCGGACACGTCCGGGCGGCGGGCCCGCTTCACCGGCAGCTCCACGACCGTGCCGTTGCGGGCGTGCTGGAGCCACACGCGCAGCCGGCACGCCTCCGGGTCCTGCGTGGGGTCGGTCATCGGGATCCGCGCGATGTAGGCGTGCCCGGAGACGCGCAGCCGGCCGTTCTCCCAGTGCGCCGCGTCGGCCCGGCCCTGCAGCTTCTGCCGCAGCTCGTCGGTGACGTCGTACAGCGCGTCGGGCACGCGGCGGGAGGGGTCGCGGAAGTAGGGGTAGGCGGCGTACCAGCGGCCGTCCACCCGGGTGACGTCGGCGGTGAAGATCCGGGCCTGCTGGTAGTTGATCAGCTCCAGCAGCTCCTCGATCATCCCGTTCCGGATGAAGTGGTACTTGAGCCGCTTGAGCGCGGTCAGGTCGCCCATCATGGCGTCGTCGGCCCCGGCCAGCACCTCGTCGACCTGGGCGCGCAGCCGCTCCTGGTACTCGGGGCCGCCCTCGCCCGCCACGTCGATGTACAGCGGCAGCTCCCCGGACACCACCGAGAACAGCTGCTCGCGCCACAGCTTGGGGGACCGCTCGCGCAGGAACGCGGTGACGGCCTGGGTGGTGCGGACCCGGTCCTCCAGGTTGCCCGGCTCGGTACGGCGCTGCGTGATCGACTGCGACTCGCCCTCGCGCTCCCGCCAGTAGTAGACGATGTCGGACAGCACGTCCACGGAGGAGGCCAGGTAGTGCGCCGGGATCGTCACCGGGGCGTCCTCGTACAGGCCGGGCGGGAAGGCGAACCCGCCCGCCTCGAAGAACTCGCGCCGGAACACCTTGTTCCAGGCGGTGCGGTCGCCGAGCAGGTCGGGCCGCCGGGTGATGTGCGTGCTCTTCTCGGTGACCTTGAAGATCTCGGTGTGCATCGGGGAGTTGCGCGGGCCCGCCGAGGTCAGCCGCCGAACGCCGCCGCACGCCAGGTCGGAGCCGGTCTCCTTGAGCGACCCCACCATCAGCTCGTAGGTGTAGCGGGGCACGATGTCGTCGGAGTCCATGAACGCCAGGAAGGCGCCGGTCGCCTCCCGCGCCCCGGTGTTGCGGGCCGGGCCGAGGCCCTGGTTCCGCTGCTGGACGAGCCGGAACCGCTCGTCCTTCTGCGCGAACTCCTTGGCGATCGCCGTACTGCCGTCGGGAGAGCCGTCGTCGACCATGATGACCTCGATGTCGCGCAGCGTCTGCTGCTGCAGCGAGTCGAGGCAGGCCTCCAGGTAGGCCTCGACGTTGTAGAACGGGACGACGACGCTGAGAAGCGGTGACACGGTTCTCCCGGTTGCGCTGATCGGTGGCGGGTGCTCGCCGACGGTGTCCACCCGGCTCCGGAGGGTGCCCCGCACGAGAAACGGCGACTTTTCTGAAGATTATCTGAACTGTCGTGAACGGGCCGGTGCGTTGCCGTGACCCGCCCGTTCAGGAACGCGTCCGTTATGGAGGACTCAGGCCCTCGGCGCGGAGTTCGCGGACGGCGCCCCGGACGGCGCGCTGGACGGCGCCGAGGCGGGCGCCGCGGCGGGCTCGGCGTCCATCGCCGCGGGCTCGGCCGGCTCCGCGGGTCTCTCCGGCGC
>NZ_JBHSON010000174.1:0-12017 GCF_042656285.1 Actinomadura rugatobispora
GGTCATGTCCTTGTCCTTGCACTCCTCCACGGAGTACTTGGGCGGCTCGAACCGGTGGTCCCGGAACGACAGGGACATGGTCCCGGAGAAGTCCTCGATGGGACTGATCTCCTCGAAGATCTCTTCGAGACCCGACTGCGTCGGGGCCTTGTCTCCGGCCTTCTGGGCCGCCTCGACCCGGGACTTCCACCTCTCGTTGCCCAGCAGCCAGTCAAAGGAGTTGGTCTGCAGCGCAAGGAGGTCCGGGACTTCGAGCGGCTCCTTGATGCGCGCGAAGGAGACGCGGTTCGGACCGGTTGCGGTATTCGAGGCGTTGCGCGAGGCTGCCAAGAGTGGTCCTTCCGAGGGCTCGCGGCGTAACTGACGACACGCACGCCAGACGATCCAGGCGGGAGACCCGGGCGAAGAGCCCCGAAAAGGGGCACGACAGGGGTGCTCTCACACGTGGATAGTCAGAGGGCAGCGCAAAGGGGCAGTGTAGCCGACTACCACACCGCTCGCAACTCTAGCGCCGAAGTATGCATCACGTTGCCATGGAGCATCGCCTCTGAACGCCGCCGAGTCAAGAGCGGACTTGGACTTTTCGGGCTCTGACCTGCAGTGAGGAAGGCCATAGTTTAGGATTCCGGCCACCTACCGGCAGGTAGCCACTCTCAGGTCCCGCCGGCGAACCTCCAGAACCCCCTGCACACAGTGCTTCCAGCACATTCCGGCGCCGTCGCCGGGCGTGTCGGACGGGGTTGTGGAAGGTCTCCGGACGGGGCCCTTCGAGGGCTCACCTAAGGATGGAACGCCATGACGGGCGCCCCTTGTTCCAGGACGGGCGCCCGGACGTCTCGTACGCCCCCTGAGAGCCTCCTGGGGGCCTCCACGGAGACCCCCCGCCGTCCGGGGGCCGACCCTGCCGTCTAGAGGACCTCGACCTTGGAGACCAGCCAGCGCTCGCCGACCTTGGTCATGGCCAGCCGGAGCGTGAACTGGCTCGGCAGCCGCTGCGCCTCGCCCTTCTCGGAGTTCTTGACGGTCTGCTGGTTGAGGAACACCAGGACCGTCCCGGAGTCGGGCGAGATGTCCTCGACGGCCGTCTTCACCGCGGTGCCGGTGACCATCGCCTGCTGCTGCGGCGCCAGCGTCCGCACCCGCTCGGCCTGCGTCTCGAACTGCTTGCGGAAGTCGCCCGTCGCGTACGCGGTGGCCTTGCGCATGTCCGAGTCGACCGTGCGGTAGTCGTAGGACGAGATGCTCTGGGCCGCCTGCGTCGCCGCGTAGGTCGCCTGCCTGGTCGCGGTCTCCGTGGCGTCCAGCTGGGACTTCTTCGTCCACAGCCAGCCCACGCCGGCCGCGCCCAGCACGGCCACCAGGCCGAGCACCACGAGCCTGCGCGAGCCCCCGGCGGGCAGCGGGACGCGGACGCGCCGCCGCCTCTTCTCGCCGTCCGTGTCCTTGATCTTGGCCTTGATCTTGGGCTCGGGCTCGCTCTCGGTCGTGGTCCCGGCCTCGGGTTCGGGCTTGACCAGGTCGGGCTTGGCGGCCGCGCCGGAGACGACCGGCTCGGTCTCCTCCTCGGCGGCCTTATCGTCCGCCTCCGCGCCCGCTTCGGCCTCGTCCTTGTCGACGGCCTCGGCGGCCTCGGCGGCCTCGTCCGCTGCGGCCTTCTCCCCGGCCTCCAGCGCGGCGGCGGCCTCGGCCGCCTCCCTGGCCGCCTGCTCGGCCAGTTCGGCCAGCTCGGCGGCCCGGCGGGCCTTCTCCTTCGCCTCGGCCGCGCGCCGCTCGGCGCTCTCGACCTCGGTCTCGGTGTCGCGGGACGTCACGGAACCACCCCCAGCTTGGAGACGAGCCAGCGATCGCCGTCACGGGTCAGCTCGAAGTCCCAGCGGCCCGTCATCGGCATGCCCTGCGGCACCTTCTCGTTCGTGGAGATCGCCGACACCCAGACGATGACCTCGGCGGAGTCGCGGTCCATGGAGACCAGGCCGGCCCGCGCCGTCTGCACCGACGAGGCGGTCCTGGTCTTGCTGACCGTGTCGGCGAGCGTCTTGGCCAGCGTGGCCCACTGGTCCTTGGCGGTGCCGGTCATCCCGCCGGTGACCCGGTCGATGTCCTTCTGCAGGTTCCGGTGGTCGAGCGTCTGCATGTTGATCGCGGTCTGCTTGGCGGACTGCAGCGCGGCGGCCCTGCGGTCCTCGTCCCGCTGGGCCGACCAGATCTCCCTGCCCAGCAGGCCCGCGACCACCGCCAGCGCGGCGATCACGACGCCCAGCGTCCACACCCCGATCCGGCCGCGGGGGTTCGCGTCCGACTTCACTATCGCGCCGTTTCCCTTCACCGCATGAGCGGGTCGAGTAGGAGCATCTTCCACGAGGCGTCACCCAGCAGGCGCTGCTGGCTGCCGGTGGCGCCCATCCGGTAGCGCTTGCCGTCCGGCCCGTAGACCCAGCCGGTCGACGGATCGTACCCGGCCAGTTCCACCGATTTGGCGGGGAAGGGAATGTAGACGCTGTTGCCGGACTGCAGCGTGACCTGCTGCCCCGACAGCGTCGAGCCCTGCCCGCCGTCGCTCGGCGCCTGCGCGCGCGGTCCCTTCGCGCCCTTGTCGGACGAGGTGCCCGAGCCGTCGCCGTACGCCCCGCCCGCGGGGAAGCCGGCGCCGTCGGTGGCGCCCGGCGGCACGGCGGGCGGCGGCACGTTCGCGTCCTTGGGGTAGTTGCGGGAGCCGCGGACGACGTTGCCGGAGTCCTTGGGCTCGGTGCAGCTGCGGTTGAGGTCCGGCGTCTTCTTCTCGGTGCGCTGCGGCCAGCGCCAGTCGTCCTTGGGACGGAAGCCCTTGGTGCACGGGGGCGGCGAGTCGATGTTGAGCGCCAGGCCCAGGTGCTGGGTGCCGTCGCCGGGGGTCACGGTGAACGCGCCGCCCAGCGTGAGCGGGTAGAGGATGAACAGCGAGCGCAGCCCCGCCTGGCGGGAGGCGATGATCTGGCCCGTCGTGGTGAGGTTGGCCAGCAGCACCGGCAGCGTCGGCGCCAGCCCGTCGATGGTCTTGTCGAGCTGGGAGACCGTGCCGGGGATCGCGTCGATCGTCTGGCGCAGCGCCGGGTCGTCCCGGCGCAGCTGGGTGGTCAGCTCGTTCAGGTTGCGGGCGAAGCCGCGGATGTTGGCGGCCTGGGAGCGCTGGGTGTTCAGCACGACGGCGCCGTCGTCCAGCAGCCGCTTGGTGTCGGGGTAGGCCTGGTCGGCGGTCTGGATGATCCGGTCGGTGTCGTCCAGGATCGCCTGCAGGTCGGAGGCCGAGCCGGAGAACGCCCGGTCGAGCTCGTCCACGATGGTGCCCAGCTGCCGCGGGTTCACCGACGAGACGAGCTTGTCGACGTTGCGCAGCAGCTCGGCGGTGGACACCGGGAGCTTGGTGAGATGCCGCGGGATGGTGTACGGCTCGCCCTGGTCCAGGTACGGCCCGCCGGCCTTGGCGGGCTGCAGGTCGATGTACTGCTCGCCGACCGCGGACCGGTTGGCGACGACGGCCGCGGTGCCCTCGCGCGGGATCCGCCGGCCCCGCTCCAGTCGCAGCTCGACCTTGATGCCGTTGGACGTGAGCCGGATCGGGCCGACCCGTCCGACGGGCACGCCGCGGTAGGTCACCTCGGCGTTGGTGAAGACCCCGCCGGAGTCGCTGAGGTCCACGTAGGCGGTGTACTGGCGGCCGAGCAGGCCGCGGCCCACGCCGATGTAGTTCACCGAGACGACCGTGACGCCGATGACCGTGATGAGGGCGAACACGATCAGCTGGAGCTTGACGCCGCGCTTGAGGATCACGACAGCCCCCCTGTCATCAGCGTCTGGAGATCGTTGGAGCCGGGTGGCGGGGCCAGGGATCGCGGCCGGTTGCCGCCGTTCCCGGTGCCGCCGGTCCCGCCCGTGCCGTTCTGGGTGCCGTTGAGGCCGGGGAGGCCGCCGTCGCCGGCGCCGGGCAGGCCCGGCAGGCCGCCGCCGTTGCCCGTCCCGCCGGTGCCTCCCGCGCCGCCGGGCATCTCCGGCAGCACGCCCAGCGGCGTCTCCGGCAGCGTCACGTTCGGGACGGTGAGCATGTTGCGCATCTGCTGCCCGTCGCCCAGCAGCCCTTCCAGCGCGGTCCCGCCGAACAGGTTCTGGGCGACGTTCTCCAGGTCCAGGTCGAGGGTGAGCCGCACGTTGCCGTAGTCGCCCTTGATCACGTTGCCGAACGTGGACGGGAACGGGTAGGTCAGCATGCCGTCCAGGGCCTTGGGCAGATCCGCGCCGGCCTTGTTGAGGTTGCGCAGGATCGTGTCGAGGTCCTTGAGGTTGGCCAGCAGCTCCGTCCTGGACTTGGTGATGACGTCGGTGGTGGTGCGGCTGAGCCGCTCCAGCGCCCGCAGCATCTTGGTCAGGTCGGCCCGGTTGCGGTTGAGCACGGTCAGCGCCGGGCCGGTCTTGTCGATGGTGTCGGCGATGGTGCGCCGCTCGGCCGACAGCTTGCCGGTCAGCCGGTCGATGCTGTCGATGGCCCGGGTGATCTCGCCGCGGTTGCGGTCCAGGGTGCCCACGAACGTGTTCACCCGCTGCAGCACCGACTTGATCGTCGAGGTGCGGCCGCCCATCGCGGTGTTGAGCTCGCGGGTGATCGTGGAGACCTGCTCCAGGCCGCCGCCGTTGAGCAGCATCGACATCGCCGACAGCACCTCTTCGATCTCGGTGCTGCGGGTGGTGCGGGCCAGCGGGATCAGGTCGCCGGAGGTCAGCTCGCCGCGGGGCTGCTCGCCGGGCGGGTTGGCCAGCGCGACGAACTTCTCGCCCAGCAGGCTGGTCTGGCCGATGGTGGCGACGGCGTTGTCGGGCAGCCGGGTGTCGTCGCGCACCTTCAGGGTGACCACGGCGTGCCAGCCGCTCTGCCCGCCGGCCAGCTCGATCCGGTCGACCTTGCCGACCGAGACGTCGTTGACCTTGACCACCGACTGCGGCACCAGGTCCAGCACGTTGCCGAACTCGACCTTGATCGTCTTGGGGTTCCCGCCGAGGTCGGGGCCGCCGGGCAGCGGCAGCGAGTCGACGCCGCGGAACGAGCAGCCCGACAGGGCCGTCACCCCGGCCAGCGCGACCGCGCCGACCCGTCCCAGGCGCCCTGCCGGACGGCGGCGCGAACGGTTCGAGGGGGATGTCACTGGCCACCTCCGGGGAGCAGCGCGCTGATGTCCCTGGGCTTGGTGGTCTGCGGCCTGGACTGCGACCGCGGCTGGGCCTTGGCGCCGCCGTTGCCGCTCTTCCCGCCCGGCCCGTAGGCGTCCGGCGGGATCGGCTCGGGGTCGTAGTGCGTGGTCAGCGCGGTGATCCAGGACAGGTCCAGGCTCAGCCCGGTCAGCACCTTGCCGATCCCGTTGACCGGGGTGACGAAGTCCAGGCACTGCTTGGCCGGGGTGCCGACCGAGTAGGCCAGCGAGCAGACCCAGTCCGCCAGGTCGTGGAACTGCCGCAGGTCGGCCCGGTTGTGGATGGTGCCGCTGATCGGGTCGTAGGCCCTCGCCAGGTTGGCGATGCCCGTCGGCGCGGTCTCCAGGACCTCGGCGAGGGCGTCCTTCTCCTTCACCAGCACACCGGTGATCTGCGCGAGCTGCCGGACGTTGTCGGACAGCTGGCCGCGGTTGTCCTTGATGAACCGCTGGACGTTGCGCAGCGTGGGGCCGAGGGTGTTGAGCGCGGCGCTCAGCTCCTCCTTCTCCCCCGCCAGCTGCGCCGACACCCCGTTGAGGTTGCCGCTGAACCGCCGGATCTGCTGGTCGTTGGCCTTCATCGTGGCGGTGATGATCCGCAGGTTCTCGATCGTCTTGGCCACGTCGTGCCGGTCGGCGCTGAGGGTGCTGAGCATCTTGGAGGTGTCGGCGATCGTCTGCCGGATGTCGGTGCCCTGCCCCTGGAGGGTGTCGGCGCCGACCTGCAGCAGCCGCGACAGCGCGCCGTCCTGGCCGCCCGGGCCGGGCTGGTTGGCGCCCTCGGGGCCCAGGGCCCGGCTGAGGTCGTTGAGGCCCTTGCCGACCTCGTCCACCTCGACCGGTACGGCGGTGCGGTTGACCGCCAGGGTCTGCCGGTCGGGCATGACCGGCCCGCCCTTGTAGACCGGGGTGAGCTGGATGTAGCGGTCGGCCACCAGCGTCTGGTTGACGATCACGGCCTGGGCGTTGGCGGGGACCTTGTACTCGGCGTCGTACTCCAGGCTCACCCGCACGGCGCCGCCGACCGGGGTGACCTCGGTGACCTTGCCGACCGGGAGGCCGAGGACGCGCACGTCCGCGCCCGGATACAGGCCGACGGCCTTGGTGAAGTACGCCGTCATGCGGCGCTGCTCCGGCTCCCGCAGCAGCAGCACGAGCGCGGCCGCCAGCAGGGCGACCGCCAGGATCGCGCCGCCCAGCCGGAGGACCATACCTGCCTGGCGGGGGCGGGCCCCCGTCAGGGGGACGGAACTAACACTGCGCACGTTGACCTGCCTGCTCGCTTACGGGAGGAAGGGGAGCGGGTTGCCGTTGCCGTTGCCCGGCTGCCTGGGTTGGCCGCCCTGCCGCTGCTGGGTCTGGCCGCCCTGCGCGGGCGGGTTCTGGATCGAGGCGGGGATCGGGATCAGGTTCTGGATGTAGCTGTCGAACCACCGCCCGGATCCGGTGACGTCGGTGAACTGCCGGGTGAACGGCGCGAACAGCTGGATCAGCCGGTCCAGGTTCTGCTGGTTCTTCAGCAGCACCGCGTTGACCTTCTCCAGGTTGTTCAGCATCGGGCGAAGCTGCGCCTCGTTCTCCTTGATCAGCGCGTTCACCTGCTGGGAGAACACCACCGTGTTGACCAGCAGCTGGTGGATCACCTGGCGGCGGGCCCGCACCGACTGCAGGATCTTGTCGCCGTCCTCGATCAGCCTGGCGAAGTCCTGGTTGCGGTCGGCCAGCAGCTCCGAGACGTTCTTCGCCCGTCCGGCCAGCTCGTGCAGCTGCTCGTCGCGCGAGGCGATGGTGTTGGAGAGCCGGCGCAGCCCCTGCAGCGACGCCCTGATCTCGTCCGGGGAGTTGCGGAAGGTGTCGGCCAGCACGTCGAACGACTGCGCCACCTGCTTGTGGTCGATCTGGTTGACCCGCTGCGTCAGCTCGCTGATCGCCGGGACGACCTCGAACGGCACCGCGGTCCGCTCGACCGGGATCTGCCTGTTCAGCCGTCCCTTGCCGCGCGGGTCCAGCGCGACGTAGTGCGCGCCCAGCACCGTCTTGATCTTGATCTCGGCGCGGGTGGTGTCGCCCAGCCGCACGTCGTCGTTCACCCGGAAGGTCACCTTCACGTGGGAGCCCTCCAGCTCCAGCCCGGTGACCTGGCCGACCTTGACCCCGGCGACGCGCACCTCCTCGTCGGCCTTCAGCCCGGCGGCCTCGGCGAACGCGGCGCTGTACTCGCGCCCGCCGGCCAGGAACGGGATGCTCTGCAGGTTCATCGCGACCAGCAGCGCGACGGCGATGACGGCGAACGCGGCGAGGCCGATGGGGACCGGGTTGCGCTCCCGGAAGGGCGCCCTCATCTACTTGCACCTCGCGTTCTCGTTCACGATCGTCGGGGTCTGGTAGACGGGGCCACCGGGCAGGCGCACGCGGGCGTCCATGCCGCAGATGTACATGTTGAACCAGGACCCGTAGGAGGAGATGTTGACCAGCCCCTCCATCCGCTTCGGAGCGCCGCGCAGCGCCTTGTCGATGTCGTCGTCGTTCTCGCTCAGCGTGGCGGTCAGCTTCCGCAGCCCGGCGATGTCGTTCTTGATCGCGGGCCGGGAGTCGTTGAGCAGGTCCGCGGTGGTGCCGGTGAGCCGGTTGATCGCCTCCACCGACTGGAAGATCGCCTCCCGGTCGCCCGCGACCCCGCTGACGAACCCGCGCAGATCGGTGATCATCCGATTGACCTGGCCGTGCCGTTCGTCGATGGTGCCCAGCACGCTGTTCAGGTTGGTGATGACCTGGCCGATGACCTGGTCGCGGTTGGCCAGGGTGTTGGTCAGCGACGCCACGTGCGCCAGCAGGCTGTTGACCGTCCCGGCCTCGCCCTGCAGCGTCTGGACGATCTGGAACGCCAGCTTGTTGACCTCGCCGGGCTCCAGCGCGACGAACAGCGGGCGGAACCCGTTGAACAGCGCGGTCAGGTCGAGCGCCGGCCGGGTCTGGGCGAGCGGGATGGTGCCGCCGGGCCGCAGGTAGTCGTTGGCGGCCCCGGGCCCCTCGGTCAGCGCCAGGTAGCGCTGGCCCATGAGGTTCCGGTAGCGGACGTTGACCTGCGTGGAGGCGGGCAGCCCGGCCTGGAAGACGCCCTCCCTGTTCAGGCTGAAGGTCACCCGGGCCCGGTTGCCGGAGGCCAGCCGGATCTTCTCCACCTGGCCGACCCGGACGCCGGCCACCCGGACGTCGTCCTGCTCCAGCAGCCCCGCCACGTCGGTGAAGACCGCGCTGTAGGAGCGGGTGTCGGCGAACCGCATGTTGGAGATCGTCATCGCCAGCACGCCCGTGGCCAGCGAGGTCGCCACCACGAAGATCAGCAGCTTGATCGCCGCGCTGGTGGTCTTCACTGGACGTTCACCACCGATCCCTCCAGCAGCGGCCCGAACAGCAGCTGGGCCACGTCCGACACCTCGGCGGCGGGGGTCCTGGTCATCGGGCCCACCACGTTCTTGATCTTGTCTCGCTCGCTCATGCCGGGTCCGGGGTCGACGAACACGCCCGACGCCGCCCGGCCGCGGCCGCCGGCGGCGCCGTGCGGGTTCTGGTCGTCGGGGTCGTGCGGGTTCTGCCACCACAGGTCGTCCTGCGTGCCGTCCAGCGCCATCCAGTCGGGCCACGGCACCTTCGGATCGGGCAGGTTGTAGCAGCGCGGCCCGCGCTGGTCCTTCAGCTCGGGCAGGTCGAGCGGGTACTTGTACGCCGGGCGCGGCTTGACGATCTCGACCGTGAGGTTGAACGTCGGCGTCTTGCCGCCGCCGGCCTCCTCGGCCCGCGGCTTGAGCGCCATCATGCCGTCCAGCACGCAGGGGAACGACGGCGAGTAGCGGGCGACCACCGCCAGCCCGGCCCGGTTCGCCACGTTCACCCCGATGATCTTCGGGGCGTTGTCGCGGACGAACTGCTCGCCCTTGCCGCTCACCCCGGTCACCATCGGGATGACCTGGTCCTCCAGCGTCGTCCGCTTGTCGGTGACCGTCTTGCTCGTCACGTTGAGGTTGCGCAGCGTGTTCAGCAGGTCGGGGGCGGCGGCGGTGTAGATGTCGGAGACGTCCGACAGCGCGCGCAGGTCGTACACCAGCGTGCCGAGCTCGGGGTTGATCTTCTTCAGCAGCGCGTCGGCCTGCTCCAGGTTGCGGCCGATCTGGTCGCCGCGGCCCTGCAGCGCGGTCGCGATCGCGTTCAGCGTGGCGTTCAGCTTGTCCGGGCGGACGGCCTGCAGCAGCGGCAGCAGGTTGTTGAGCACCCGGTCGATCTCGACCGCGGCCTGCGACCGGTTCTGCTGGACGACCTGGCCCTCGCGCAGCCCCAGCGGCCCGGCCTGCGCCGGGATCTCCAGGTCGACGTACTTCTCGCCGAACAGCGTCTTGGGCAGCAGGCGGGCCTGCACGTTGCCGGGGATCAGGCCGGCCTTGTCGGGGTCCAGGGCCAGGTCGATGACGGCGCCGTCGGCGGTCGCCCGGGTGCCCCGGACCTCCCCCACGATCAGGCCGCGCACCTTGACGTCCGAGCGCGGCAGCAGCTGCAGCCCGGCCCGGTCGGCCCGCACCGACACCTTCGTCACGGGGGTGAGCGCCTTGTTGAACAGCGCGACCGTCAGCGCCAGCAGCAGCGCGATGACGATCACCATGGACAGCCCGAGCAGGCGGTGGCGGGCACTTCGCGTCATCGCCGCCTCACCCCGCAATCCGTACGGTCGTGGTGGCTCCCCAGATCGCCATGCCGAGCATCAGGTCGACCACGTTGATGACCACGATGCTGGTGCGCACCGCGCGGCCCACCGCCACGCCGACGCCCGCCGGGCCGCCGCTGGCGTGGTAGCCGTAGTAGCAGTGGATGAGCATGACGAGGATCGAGAAGATGATCACTTTGCCGAACGACCAGAGGATGTCGTACGGCGGTAGGAACAGCTTGAAATAGTGGTCGTAGGTGCCGGTCGACTGCTCGTAGAAGATCGTCACGATCAGCCGGGTCGCGCCGTAGGAGGCCAGCAGGCCCACGATGTACAGCGGGATCACCGCGATCATCCCGGCGATCATCCGGGTGGTGACCAGGAACGGCATCGACGGGACGGCCATGACCTCCAGCGCGTCGATCTCGTCGGAGATCCGCATCGCGCCGAGCTGCGCGGTGAACCCGCAGCCGACCGTGGCCGACAGCGCCAGCGCCGACACCAGCGGGGCGATCTCGCGGGTGTTGAAGTAGGACGCCACGAACCCGGTGAACGCGGCCGTGCCGATCTGGTTCAGCGAGTTGTAGCCCTGCAGGCCGACCTGGCTGCCGGTGAAGAAGGTCATGAAGCCGACGATCACGACGCTGCCGCCGATCACCGCCAGCCCGCCGGTGCCCAGGCTGACCTCGGCCAGCAGCCGCAGCACCTCGGTCCGGTAGCGGCGCAGCACCCGGAAGATCCAGGCGAAGGCGCGGGCGTAGAACGACAGCTGGTGGCCGAAGTCCTCCAGCCGCTGCAGCGGGGCGTTCACCACCTTGACGGCGGTCTTCCCCGACTTTCCGGGAGCCGCCATCACATGCCCTTCTGGGGGACGAACTGGAAGTACAGGGTGGAGATCAGGAAGTTCTCCAGGAACAGCAGCATGAACGTGATGACCACGGTCTGGTTGACCGCGTCACCCACGCCCTTGGGCCCGCCCTTGGCGTTCAACCCCTTGTAGGCCGCGACCAGCCCGGCCGTGATGCCGAAGACGAACGCCTTGAACTCGGCCTGCAGCAGGTCGGGCAGCTGGGCGATCGCGTTGAACGAGGCCAGGTAGGCGCCGGGGGTGCCGTCCTGCAGCATCACGTTGAAGAAGTAGCCGCCCATCAGGCCGACCACCGACACCAGGCCGTTCAGGAACAGCGCCACGAACGCGCACGCGAGCATGCGCGGCACCACCAGGCGGTGCAGGGGGTTGATGCCCAGCACCTCCATGGCGTCGATCTCCTCGCGGATCTTGCGGGAGCCGATGTCGGCGCACATCGCCGACCCGGCCGCGCCCGCCACCAGCAGCGAGGTCACCAGCGGGCTGGCCTCGCGGACGATCGCCACCACCGCGGTGGCACCGGTGAACGACTGCGCGCCCAGCTGCCGGATCAGCCCGCCGACCTGCAGCGACAGGATCCCGCCGAACGGGATGGCGACCAGCATCGTGGGCACCACCGTGACGCTCACGATGAACCAGGCCTGCTGGATGAACTCGCGCCACTGGAACGGCCAGACGAACATCGCCCGGAAGGTGTCCAGGCACAGCGCGAAGAACCGGCCCGGCTCCCGGACGGCCACATTGGCCGCCCCGTCGGAGAACCTGCGGAACGCCGAGGATCCTGATTCGTCCTTGCCCTCCCACCGGCCCGCGCCGATACCAGGGAAGGACATCAGGGCCCCGCACCCGCCCCCGGCCAGCCCCCGCCGGCCTGCTGGTAGCCGCCCTGCCCCTGCCCGCCGGGCAGCGGCCCGCCCGGAACCGGCCTGTCAGGAGTCGTCGCGCCGGACGCCTCGGCGCCTCCCACCGGGGTCATCGCGGACACGTACCGCGGCCACTCCTCGACCCAGTTGCGGCCCAGGTCGTCGATGAACGACCCGGGCGGCGGGACCACGCCGTGCGCCGCGCACCAGGCGCCGGGCGCGTGCTGCGTCGGCCGGACCCGCCCGTCGGACGGCATCAGCTGCGGCGGGATCGGCGGCAGCTTGCCCGGGTCGTGGCCCATCTTGGCCTCGGCCTCCAGCTCGGAGACGTCCTTCTCCTCCGACATGCCGATCGGGCCGACCTTGCGGGCGTT
>NZ_JBHSON010000175.1:0-11796 GCF_042656285.1 Actinomadura rugatobispora
GACACCCAGATACCGGCCCTGCGCCCGCGCCAGCTCCTGCTCACGCCGGAACGCCTCGTAATCCAGCATCTTCAACGCCTGCTCGAACGTCTCCGACGGCGTGATATCGCTGTACGGCATCCCGTTCGGATTGGTGAAGGGAAGCTCGTCGCGGCGCAGCAGGTTCCGGCGCCGCAGTTCGGCCGGGTCGATGCCCATCCGGCGCGCGGCGATGTCCAGGAGCACCTCGCGCGTCACCGACTCGAACTGCCAGGGGCCCCGGTAGGCCGTGCGGCCGGCGGTGTTGGAGAACACCGACGTGGCGGAGAACCCGCTCCGCGGGACCCGGTAGGGGCCGGGGAAGAGCATGCCCACGACGGTGGCCGTTCCGACGGGGTACGGCACCGGGTAGGCGCCCACGTCCTGGACGTAGTCGATCGTCGCGGCCAGGATCGCGCCCTCGGAGTCGAAGGCGATCCGCGCGTCGGCGTGCTCGTGCCGGGCCTTGCCGGCCGACATCAGGTTCTCCCGCCGGTCCTCGATCCACTTCAACGGACCCGGCACCTTCAACGCCGCGAGCATGACGCACATGTCCTCGCGCAGTGGCATGACCTTCTGGCCGAAACCGCCGCCGGTGTCGCGCATCACCACCCGCACCCGGTGCTCGGGCAGCCCCAGCAGCCGGGAGCAGAACAGGCGCACCTCGTGCGGCGACTGAGTCGCCGTCCAGATCGTCAGCTCGCGCTCGGTGGCCGACCACTCCGCCACCATCCCGCGCGTCTCGATGGGCACAGCGGCGTGGGCCTGCTGGTACAGGGTCTCGCGTACCACCAGCGCGGCCTCGTCGAAGACGGGTGCGAGTTGCTTGGGGGGAGTCCCGGTGCGCCGGCCCGCGACGTTGCGCGGGTAGCCCTCGTGCACCAGTTCCTCGGAATCCTGCGCGGTGACGTAGTCGACGACCGGAGTCAGCGGGTCGTAGTCGACCACCACCAGCTCCGCCGCGTCCTCGGCCAGATACCGGTCATCGGCCACCACCAGCGCCACCGGATCGCCGACGAAACGCACCTCACCCTCGGCCATCGGAGGCCGCGGCGTGTCCGGAACGTCCTTGCCGATCAGCGTGTACCACGCCTCGTGCACACCCGGATGGAGATCCTCCGCCGTGAACACCGCATGCACACCCTCCAGCGCCAACGCCTCAGAGGCATCCACACCGGTGATCCGGCCACGCGCCAGCGGACTGCGCACAAAACACGCGTGCAACATCCCCGGCCGCACCACATCGTCCACATACGTGCCATGACCGGTCAGCAACCGCGGATCCTCCACCCGCGGCACACGCGTCCCGACATAACGAGCCGCGGCCGCCTGCACGCCCTCACTCACCGGCCCACCGGTCCCGGTCCTGGCATCGGGTGGCTCCTCTTCCCGGCGATGCTGAACAGTCGACAAGCATTAGTGAGTATTTACTTAACATGCAGGCCAGGTGAGGTCAAGGTCACACTGCCGCGGCGCTCAGCCGGTCCGGTCGTGCACGGCGGCGACCTCCTCGGGCCGTCCCGTGCGGCCGAGAGGGGTCCGCTTCACGCGACCCCGGCTCGAGAGCTGACGAGAACTGTGCTCTTTCGCACTGAGAAATAACTTCTCACGGTACCGATGGCGCCGCAATGGGCAGGTGCCGGCGTCGCTACCATGTTCGGGAGTTCCCGCTGGTGGGAGCCGGAGAACTGGGAGTGGGACGGACATGGCATCGCCGCGGAGAATCGGGTCACCCGAGGCCAAGAACCGGACGGTTCTGCTGGACGCGGCGGAGCGGCTGATGCTGGAGGAGGGGTACGCCGCGGTCAGCTCGCGGCGCGTCGCCGAGAAGGCCGGCCTGAAGCCCCAGCTCGTCCACTACTACTTCCGGACGATGGACGAGCTGTTCCTGGAGATGTTCCGGCGCCGCGCGGAGGAGGGGCTGCGGCGGCAGGCGCAGGCCCTGGCCTCCTCCCAGCCGCTGCGGGCGCTGTGGGAGTACAGCACCGATTCGGCGGGCACGGCGTTCACGATGGAGTTCGCCGCCCTCGCCAACCACCGCAAGGAACTGCGGGCCCAGATGGCGCGGTACGCCGAGCAGTTCCGCCGCGAGCAGGTCGAGGGGCTGTCGGAGGTGCTGGGGCGCTACGGGATCGACACCCGCGAGTTCCCGCCCCTGGTCCTCATGGTGGTCATGACGAGCCTGTCCCGGGTGCTGGTCATGGAGGACGCGCTCGGTCTCGCCGAGGGGCACGAGGAGACCGAGGCGTTCGTCGAGCGCTGGCTCGGGCGGCTCGAGGGCGAGTCGGTGCCGCGCGACCAGGAGGGCCGGCGGCCCGTCTGACCGCCCTCCCGGCACCCCGGGACTTCCCGAGCGGTTTCCGGTCCATTAGAGTCCGGATTGCAATAGTGAGAAGCTTATTCTCATCCGTGAGAGGGAGTGTCGATGCCGGTTCGCCATGAGCACTGGATCGGCGGCAAGGCGGTCGAGCCCGCGACCGGCGGGTACCTGCCCACACTGGATCCGGCGACCCGGCGGCCCGGCGACGAGATCGCCGCGGGCTCCGCGGCCGACGTCGACGCCGCCGTCGCGGCCGCGGCGTCGGCCCAGCCGGACTGGGCGCGGCGTTCCGGTGCGGAACGGTCCGAAACGCTCCACCGGGTGGCCGACGCGATCGAGTCCGGAGCCGCCGAGCTGATGGAGGCGGAGCGGGCGTGCACGGGGAAGGTCCCGGCGCAGCTCCGCGTGGAGGCCGACATGTCGGCCGCCTATTTCCGCTACTACGCGGGCGTCCTGCGCGCCCACCACGGGCGCGTGATCGACCAGGGCGCCGGCCACCACACCTACACCCGGCTCGAGCCGTACGGCGTCGTCGCCGCGATCACCCCCTGGAACCTGCCGCTGAACCAGGCGTGCCGCGCCCTGGCCCCCGCGCTCGCCGCGGGCAACGCCGTGGTGGCCAAGCCCTCCGAGCTGACCTCCGTCTCGACGCTGCACCTGGCGCGGCTGACCCGCGAGGCGGGCCTTCCCGACGGCCTGCTGAACGTGGTGACGGGCACCGGTCCCGACGTCGGCACGCCGCTGGCGGCCCATCCGGGGGTCCGGCGCATCGCGTTCACCGGCTCGGTCCCCACCGGGCGCCACCTGGCCGGGATCGCGGCCGGCCGGCTCGTGCCCCTCACCCTCGAACTCGGCGGCAAGTCGCCGATCGTGGTGTTCGCCGACGCGCGGCTCGACCGGGCGGTCGCCGCGGCCGTCCAGGCGGTGGCGATGAACGCCGGCCAGGTGTGCTCGGCCACCACCCGGCTGCTGGTCGAGGCCCCGGTGCACGACCAGGTGGTCGCGGCCGTGGTGGAGGCGGTCGAGCGGCTCGAACCGGGCGTCGACTTCGGGCCGATCATCACCGAGGCGCAGTACCGCAAGGTGCTGGACCACTTCGCCGAGGCCCGGTCCGCGGGCCTGGAGCCCGCGACCGGCGGCGCCGCCTACGACAGCGGGCCCGCCGCGCAGGGGCAGTACGTGCGCCCGACCGTCTACGCCGGGGTGTCGCCCGGCGCGCGGATCGCGCGCGAGGAGGTCTTCGGGCCCGTCCTGGTCACGATGCCGTTCACCGATGAGGACGAGGCGCTCGCCCTCGCCAACGACACCGAGTACGGCCTGGTGGCCGCCGTCTGGAGCGGGGACGCGAGCCGCGGCCTGCGCCTGGCCGAGCGGATCGACGCGGGCCAGGTGGCGGTGAACGGGGGAGCCCTCGGCATCGAGACGCCGTTCGGCGGGTTCAAGTCGAGCGGCTACGGGCGGGAGAAGGGCGTCGAGGCCCTCCACGAGTACGCCCAGATCAAGTCCGTCAGCCTGTCCCTCCACTGAGCCCCGGGAGACCCCATGGAAGAGACCGACCCGTTGCGCGCCGCGCGCGAGATGCGCCGTGCGGTGCTCGGCGACGCCTACGTCGACGGCGTGACCGCCGACCCCGACCAGGCCGGCCGCGATTTCCAGGACTTCATCACCGCGATGGCCTGGGGCGCGTGGGCCCGGGGCGGGCCGCTCACCCCGCGCGACCGGAGCCTGCTGGTGATGGCGATGACGGCGGCGCTGGGACGGATGGAGGAGTTCCGCCTGCACGCGAGCAGCTCCCACCGGGCCGGCGTCACCGACGCGGAGGTCGACGAGCTGCTGTTCCAGATCGCCGCCTACGCCGGGGCGCCCGCCGGGGTCTCGGCCAAGCGGACGATCAAGGCCGTGCGCGAGGCGCGCGAGGAGGCCCGGCGATGACGGTGGTCGGCTTCGTGGGCCTGGGCAACATGGGCGGCGCGCTGGCGGCGAACCTGGTCGGCGCGGGGTTCGAGGTGGTCGCCTACGACGCCGCGGGCCCGGAGCGCACGCCCGAGGGCGCCGTCTCCGCCGCGGGCGTGGCGCAGGTGGCCGCGAAGGCGGACGCCGTCGTGCTCAGCCTGCCGGACGGCGCCGTCTCCGCGCAGGTCGCGGGCGAGATCGCCGCGGCGGCCGGGCGGCGCACCGCGCAGGTCGTCGACACCTCCACGATCGGGCCGCGCGCCGCGCAGGACATCGCCAGGACGCTCGCGGACGGCGGCGTCGGCTACGTCGACGCGCCGGTGTCGGGCGGCCCGGCCGGGGCGCGCGCCCGCACCCTCGTGGTGATGTACGCGGGCTCCGACGACGCCTGCGCGCAGGTGGAGCCCGTCCTCGCGGGGCTGAGCGACCGCCGCCACCGGGTCGGCGACCGGCCCGGGGCCGCCCAGGCGCTGAAGCTGGCCAACAACTTCCTGTCGGCGACCGCGCTGGCCGCCACCAGCGAGGCGATCGCGTTCGGCGTGGCGGCCGGGCTCGACATGGGCACGATGCTGGAGGTGCTGAACGGGGCCAGCGGCCAGAGCGCCGCCAGCCGGGACAAGTTCCCCGAGCACGTGCTCACCGGCCGCTACGCCTCCGGCTTCACCAACGCGCTCATGACCAAGGACGTGCGGCTCTACCTGGAGGCCGTTCGCGAGCAGGCCGGTCCCGCGTCGATCGGGTCGGTGACGACCTCGGTGTGGGAGAGGTTCACCGAGGCCGAGCCCGGCGCCGACTTCACGCGCATCTTCCCCTTCGTCGAAGGCGGCTGACCGCGAGCGCCCGCCGTCCCGGTCCGGGCTCCGGGCCGGGCGGCGGGCTCAGGTACGGGGCCAGGGGCGCCCGGCGAGGCGTTCGACGTCGGTGTTGAAGCGCCTGAGCTGGTCGGCGAAGGCGGAGATCTCCTCCGGTGTCCAGTCGGCCAGGACCTTCCGCAGGCCCTGGAGGTTCTGGTTGCGCTCGTACTCCAGCCGGCGCATGCCCTCGTCGGTGATGCGGAACTTGCGGGCGATGCCGCCCTCCGGGTCGGGGATGCGCTCGACCAGCCCGGCCCGCAGCATGGCGGAGGTCTGCCGGTTGAGGGTGGAGGCGTCCAGGCCGAACGCCTCGCTGAGCTGGCCGATGGACATGGGCCCGTCGAGCAGGATGCGGCTGAGGAGAAGGTAGGCGCTGCGGTCCAGATGGCGGTCGCCGTGGATCGCGCGGACCACGCTCATGTCGCGGTGCCGCCCGATGAGCATGGTCTCGTACTCGACCCGTCGCGTGGGATCGTCCATGTCAGGCCCCCTCCCGGATCTCCTGCGTCCGGTGCCCGGCTCCGCATTCGTTAACAGTAGGTCTATCACAGTTGATATGTATGACACATATTGTGTGTATGATGCATATCTAGTCTGGGGCGTCTTGTGCTCTTACCTCGATAAAAGGGGGATTTCGTGGGGGATTCCACCTCCACCGAGCGGGCCGGCGGCATCGTCGGCGTGCTGGCGGTGGCCGGTATCGTCGCCTCGCTCATGCAGACCCTGGTGGTGCCGCTGATCGGCGAACTGCCGCGGCTGCTGCACTCCACCGCCTCCAACACCTCCTGGGTGGTGACGGCCACGCTCCTGGCCGCGGCGGTCGCCATGCCGGTGATCGGACGGCTCGGCGACCTGTACGGAAAGCGCCGCGTGCTGCTGGCCTGCACGGTGCCGCTCATCACCGGATCGGTGATCTGCGCCGTGGCCGGCTCGGTCCTCCCGATGATCATCGGCCGCGGGCTGCAGGGCGTGGGCATGGCCCTGATCCCCCTCGGGGTGAGCGTGCTGCGCGACCTGCTGCCGCCCGAGCGGCTCGGCTCGGCCATCGCGCTGATGAGCTCGTCGATGGGGATCGGCGGGGCGCTCGGCCTGCCGGTCGCCGCGGCCGTCGCCGAGTACGCCGACTGGCGGATGCTGTTCTGGGGCTCGACCGCGCTGGCCGTCCTGGTGGCGGTGCTGATCTGGCGCCTGGTGCCGGCCACGCCCGCCCGCGCCGAGGGCCGGTTCGACGTCGCCGGCGCGATCGGCCTGGGCACCGTGCTGGTGTGCCTGCTGCTGGCGGTCTCCAAGGGCGCCGACTGGGGCTGGACGAGCGGGACCACCCTCGGGCTGCTCGCGGCCGCGCTGGTGATCGTGCCGGCCTGGGGCTGGTGGGAGCTGCGCACCGGCGACCCGCTGGTCGACCTGCGGGTCACCGCCCGGCCCCAGGTGCTGCTGACCAACGCGGCCTCCATCGTCGTCGGGTTCGCCATGTACGGCCAGGCGCTGATCATTCCGCAGCTGCTGCAGCTGCCCGCGGCCACCGGTTTCGGCCTCGGCCAGTCGATGCTGGCCACCGGGCTGTGGATGGCCCCGGGCGGCCTCATGATGATGGTGACCTCGCCGCTGGGCGCGCGGCTGTCGGCCGCCCGCGGCCCCAAGGTCACGCTGTTCACCGGCAGCCTGGTCATCGCGCTCGGGTACGCCTCGTCCATGCTCCTGCTGGGCTCCACCTGGGGACTGCTGACCGTCACCTGCATCTGCAGCGTCGGCGTGGGACTGGCCTACGGATCGATGCCCGCCCTGATCATGGGCGCGGTGCCCAAGTCGGAGACCGCCTCGGCCAACAGCTTCAACACCCTGATGCGCTCCATCGGCACGTCGGTGTCGGCCGCGGTGGTCGGCGTCGTGCTGGCGCAGATGACCGTGCGGCTGGGCGCCCACACCCTGCCGTCCGAGGCCGGCTTCCGCACCGGGCTCCTGATGGGCTGCGGCGGGGCGCTGCTGGCCGCGGCGATCACCCTGGCCATCCCGGCACGCCGGGCCGCGCCCCCGGCCCTGGAGGCGGCGCCCGCCGAGAAGGCCGCCGCCGCGGTGGGCTGACGCGCCGCCGCCGTCGACGAGAGAAGGGCCGCCCGCTTCGCCGAAAGCGGGCGGCCCTCCTCGGCTCCGGTCCCGTTCCGGCCGATCACGGGGGCGGGCCCGCGATCGGCCGGAACGGACGATCCCGCCGGTGACGCTCGCCTCAGGCGTCCGCCTCACCGGCCGGGTGAACGCGCTCGCGTCGGCTCAGGACGCCGCCTCGCCGACGACCGGTGGGACGTGACCGGCCCGGCCGGCCGCCGCTCGCCGAGCCCGGTCCGAGCCTGGGACCGGGGGTGGACGTCCCAGGTCGCCGGCGTGCGCTCAGGAGATCGAGATCGCCCGTTCGGGGCACGAGCTGACGGCCTCGGCGACCTTGGCCTCCTGGTCGGCGGGCACGTCCTCCCGCACGGGGGAGGAGTGGCCGTCGATGTCGCTGAGCTCGAAGCTCTCGGGGGCGATCATGGCGCAGAGCGTGTGGCCCTGGCAGCGCTCCGAGTCGACCTGCACCTTCACGTGATGTCCTTTCGGGTGTTGGGGATCAGACGTGGTAGTCGTGCCACTTCAGATAGCCGCCGGCGTCGACGCGCATCTGCATTCCGGTCACGAAGCGGGAGTCGTCCGAGGCCAGGTACAGGACGGTCTCGCTGACCTCCCGCGGCTCGATGTGCGGGACGGGCATGGCCTGCTGCACGTAGAAGGCGGGCTCGGCGTCCTCGCGGGTGGGGTTCTCCAGGTCCGGGCGGAACGACCGGTACATCGGCTCGCTCTGCAGCATCGGCGTGTTGCAGTTCGTCGGGTGCACGACGTTGGCCCGGATCTTCAGCGGCGCGAGGTTGATGGCCAGCTCGTGGACGTAGGCCGACAGCGCGCGCTTGGTGTAGGCGTACCCGGCGCCGCCGGGGTTGGAGCCCGGGGTCTGCACGATGCCGTGGTTCATCAGCGCCGCGGCCGAGCCGGTCGCGATGATCGAGGCGCCCTCGCCCAGGTGCGGGATGGCGGCCTGGATCGCGTTGATCGTCCCGATCAGGTTGACGTCGACGACGTCCGACCACGCCTGCAGCGGCGGCTCGCCGCGCAGCGGCGCGATGCCCGCCTGCGCCACCACGATGTCGAGCCGGCCCAGCTCGGCCACGCCGCGCTCCAGCGCGTCGCGCAGCTGGGCGGCGTCGCGCACGTCGGCCTGCACCGCGACGATGCGCCGCCCGAGCTCCTCGACCAGGCGGACGGTCTCCTTCAGGTCGTCCGGGCCGGACATCTTGTAGCCGACGGTCTCGAAGTCCTTGCAGATGTCGACCGCGATGATGTCGGCGCCCTCTTCGGCCAGCCGCACGGCGTGGCTGCGGCCCTGGCCGCGCCCCGCTCCCGTGACGAACGCGACCTTCCCCTCGACACGTCCCATGTTCACTGTCCTTCCTCGTGTGGTCTGCCGCCCGACCTGCGTCGCCGGAGCGGGTGACGGCCGTCGGCCGGTTCGGGTCCGCTCCGTACGCGACCCTTCCGGTGTGCTGCGGGGGGCGTGATCATTGGATCGCCGTCGGTGAAAGCGCGTCTGGAAGGCCGTTCCGGCGGTGGGAGCGGAAGGCCTCGGAGGCCCGGTTCGGCGGTGGTCGACCGGGGCCGCGCCGCCGGGCGGCGTCCCCGGTCCCCGGAGGTCCGGCCGCGGCGCGGGTCGCATCGCCGACCTGGGCCATCACCTCCTCGAGCGACTCAGGTCACAGAAGATCGTACGCACACCCAGTCTGTTAGGCAATGATTCAGTTTCGATGAATGCAATTCAAGACTTATGAACTACGATTCAGTCCCGAAGGAGCGTCCATGAGCGGAGCGAACATGACCGAGCAAGCCGAGGCGCGCGGCGCCGCCGCCCTCGCCGCCCCGATCGCCGCGATCCCGGGGGAGGTCCTCTGATGCGGGTGGGGTTCATCGGGCTCGGCAGCCAGGGCGCCCCCATGGCGCACCGGATCATCGACGCGGGCCACCCGACGACGCTGTGGGCGCGCCGGCCCGCCACGCTGGAGCCGTTCGGCGGCAAGCCCGCGGAGGTGGCCGCCTCCCCGGCCGAGCTGGCCGCCGGCAGCGACCTGGTCTGCCTCTGCGTCGTCGGCGACGCCGACGTGGAGGAGGTCGTCACCGGCGAGAACGGCGTGCTGGCCGGGCTCGCTAAGGGCGGCGTGATCGCGGTGCACAGCACCGTCCACCCCGACACGTGCCGCCGGCTGGCGGCGACCGCGGCCGAGCGCGGCGTCTCGCTGATCGACGCGCCGGTGAGCGGCGGCGGCCCGGCCGCCTCCGAGGGCCGCCTGCTGGTGATGGTGGGCGGGGACGCCGACGTCGTCGAGCGCTGCCGCCCGGTGTTCGCCAGCTACGGCGACCCCGTGGTGCACCTGGGCGACCTGGGGTCCGGGCAGGTCACCAAGCTGCTGAACAACCTGCTCTTCACGGCCCATCTGGGCACCGCGTCCAGCCTGCTGGAGCTGGGCCGCGGGCTCGGCGTCGAGGCCTCCCGGCTCGCCGAGGTGCTCTCCCACGGCAGCGGCGCGAGCTTCGCGCTGACCAGGGTCGCCGCCGCGGGCGCGACGCTCGACGCGATGGCCGGCCACGCCGGGCCGCTGCTCCAGAAGGACGTCCGGCTGGTGGCCGACCTCGCCGGCTCGGCGGGCGCCGCCACGGGCGTGGTGCTGGACGCCGCGGACGCCGCCCTGGACCGGATGGGCCACCAGCGCTAGCCCCGCACGCGTTCGGAAGGAGCGCGGCCCGTACGGCCGTTCTGGCGGCGCCGAACGGCCGTCCGGGCGGCCACGCGGGTCCGAGTCAGCATCGTTCTCCTCCGGGGGAATATCATTTTCACGAACGGGTGGCCGGGCGGCGGAGGGCCGACCGGCCCGTCTACCGAGCGTGAGGATTGCCGCATGCCTTCCGATAAGGGTGCCGAGGGCCGCCGGGCGGGGCGGACGCTCGCCGACCGGGCGGTCCGCCGCCGGGTCGCCGCGGTGGAGGAGGTCGCGGAGTCCGACGTCCGGGCGCTCATGGACGCCGGGCTGGCGCTGATGGTCGAGGGCAACGGCCGGCGCGGCCCCCGGGTCGCCGACATCGTGGCCGCGGCCGGGCTGTCCAACGACTCCTTCTACCGCTACTTCGCCAGCAAGGACGAGCTGGTGGAGGCGATCGTCGACCAGGGCGCGCGCACCGTGGTCAGCTACGTCCGGCACCGGATCGCCGGCGCCGGCGACCCCGAGGGGCAGCTGCGCGCCGGTGTCGAGGCCGTGATGAAGCAGGCGACCGACGCCGGGCTGGCCAGCAAGACCCGAGCCGTGCTGAGCAACTCCACCGGACTGTCGCCGGGCGAGCCGCACGCCTCGGTCGTGCTCGTGGAGTCGCTGGCGGAGCTGTTCACCGCCCCCGCGGCCGCGCTGGGAGCCGAGGACCCGCAGCACGCCGCGCGGACCGTGGCCGGCGCGTCGGTCAACGCCATGCAGTTCTACCTCTTCAAGGCGCAGGTTCCCGCCGACGCCGACATCGACCGCCTGGTCACGTTCCTGCTCGCGGGGGTGAGGGCGCGGACGGGCGCCGCCTGAGGGGTCCGCCCGGTGCCGTCCCGCGGGCCCGCGGGACGGCACCGTCATGTTCCGGGGCCTACTTCTTGCGGGCCGGGCGGGACTTGGCGGGACGGTCGGAGATGCCGCCGATGCAGAACCGCCACACCTCTTCGGCCGTGACGGGCGTGGTGTGGCCGGCGATCGCGGCGCCGTTGGCCTGGGCGGTGAACATGGTGGTCTGCATGACGAGCGCGGCCAGGCGGCGCGGCCTGTCCGAGGAGATCGTGCCCTCCTTGGCCGCGTCCTCGATGAGCTCGGTGAAGAGCGTGAGCAGCGGGACGTGCGCGGCCGTCACCTCGGCGGGGTGCTTGACCAGGAGTTGCAGCGCGAAGTCGTTGAACAGCGGACGCTGGACGTCCGGATCGGGGCGCGAGGACTCGTACAGCATCTCCACCGCGACCTTGAGGCGCTGGATCGGCTCGGGCTCGGCGGCGGCCGCCTCCCGGATCCGGGCCGCCGAGGTGGCGAGCGCGTCCTCGAACAGCGCGAGCAGGAGCTCGTGCTTGCCGTCGAAGTGCTGGTAGAAGCTGCGCAGGGACTGTTCCGAACGGTCGACGATCTCCTGGACGGTGAAGTCGGTCGTTCCCTTCTCGGCGATGAGTTCCTGCGCCGTGTCCAGGAAGCGCTGCACGCGCTGCTCGGCGCGCTGTCTGACGGCACGGATGGATCGCTCGACGGCGCGCTGGCGCCAGGCGGGTCCTTCGGAGACGTCGGTCACGGACAGAACGTTATTCCATTTCTCGGTAGGGACGCGCGACGCCCGGGGAGGTGCCCGCCGCGCCTGGCGGAATCGCTGCTTGCATCTTTGAGACTGGTACTACCCTAGAATGAGAATGATACTATCGCATCTCTCTGCGGTGCGTCTTTGTGGAGGTCGCCGGTGGATGTCGAGTTCGATGAGGATCAGCGGCTGTTGCAGCAGATGGTCCGGGAGACGGTGGCCAAGTCGCGGTCGTTGCCGGAGGATCGGTTGTGGGCGCAGTACCGGGAG
>NZ_JBHSON010000176.1:0-11750 GCF_042656285.1 Actinomadura rugatobispora
CGCGGTCGACGGCAACGCGTCCCCCGGATTGAGTCGACCGTCGGCGACCTGTGCTCGCAGGTCATCGGCGATCTGGAGGTATCCGGGGCGTCCCGTCCTCTTGACCATCGTCCGCCTTCCCTCGTCGCTGCGGACTCCAGTTCAGCACAGTCCGACCGACCAAGAAAGCCAAGGCTGCCTTGACAGCTTGGCCGTCTATGCAGACTATGTTGTCTAAGTAGTTCACTCGACGTAGGAGGTTCCGCATGCGGAACATGCCCATCGACCTCGCGAACCTGGCGTTCGTGTGCGTCTCCCCGCCGCGTCCCAAGCTGGTGAACTAGGAGACCGGAGAAGTCAAGGTCGACAAGAACGGGGAGGCCGTCTATCAGGTCGGTCTGTCCTGCGCGAACGCTGAGGGTCGTGTCGACCTGCTCAACGTCGCGGTCACCGGAGACCCCGGTGTCTCGCTCGGCCAGGTCGTCACGCCGGTCGGCCTGGTCGGGTTCTTCTGGGAACAGACGATCAATGGTGAGCGGCGGTCGGGAGTCTCCTTCCGCGCTGAACGCGTGGTCCCGGTCGGCGGCGAGAGTGCGGCGGCTGCCTGATGGACGCGTCCACTGTGTACCTGGTGCTCGGGGTCCTGGCCGCTGCGGCGGCCGGGCTCTGGGCCTGGCACCGCTGGCACCCGCTGTCGTTCTGGTACGGCGTCGCCTTCCCGATCCGGGTCGTTCGGGTCTACCTGACATGGCGGTCGGTCGCCTCGGGCTGCAAGCTCACCCGGACCAAGCGCGCGTGGCGCGTCACCCTGGATGCGATTCCGGTGGTGGGGCCGGCGGCGCGGTCGGCGGCGACGGTGGTGGAGCAGAAGCGGCGGGTGCGGCGGGTCGATGTCGAGCAGGCTCCGCGGCTGGGCCTCATGCTCCCCACCCCCTACGGGTGGCGGCTGCGGATCAAGCTCCTCGACGGTCAGATCCCGGAGGACTACGCCAAGGTCGCCGAACGGTTCGCGCACTCCTGGCGGGTGCACGGGGTGCGGGTCCTGGAGCACAAGCCCGGCCGGATCACCCTGCTGGCCACCCGGCGCGACCCGCTCAAGCTCGTCACCGTGACCGCTGGCGGGGCTGGCGCGGGTGACCTGCTGGTCGTCCGTCCGGGCGTACTGGAGAACGGTGAGCCGTGGGTGATGGACTTCCGCACCGTGCCGCACTGGATGATCGTCGGTGCGACGCAGTCGGGTAAGTCGAACCTGGCGAACGCGATCATCCGAGCCTTGTCCCCTCAGCCGGTGGCGCTGATCGGGTTCGATCTCAAGGGCGGGGTGGAGTTCACGCCGTATGCTCCTCGGCTCTCGGCGCTGGCCACTACGCGCAAGGAATCGGTGGACCTGCTGGCTGAGCTGGTCGCCGAGGTGGAGTCCCGGATGGCGGTGTGCCGTGCGCAGGGTGCCCGCAACATCTGGAAGCTGGCGGAGTCGGCTCGGCCGGTCCCAATCGTCGCCCTGGTGGACGAGGTCGCAGAGCTGTTCCTGATGGGTGACAAGTCCGAGAAGGACGAGGTGGCCAAGACCGGTACGGCGCTGCTGCGGGTGGCCCAACTCGGCCGGGCGTTCGGGGTCTTCCTGATCATCTGCGGACAGCGCGTCGGCTCCGACCTCGGCCCCGGCGTGACCGCGCTGCGGGCGCAGTTGTCCGGGCGGGTCTGCCACCGGGTCAATGACCCCGAGACGGCGAACATGGCCCTGGGCGACCTCGACCCGGCGGCGCTGGAGGTCGCCCGGTCGATCGCGGCTGAGACTCCCGGCGTGGCGGTGGTCTCCGGTCAAGACGGCACCTGGCATCGCGCCCGTGCCGTGCACGTCAGCGAGGAAGAGGCCGAGCAAGCGGCCCGTGACTTCGCGCCCCTCGCCCCGTCCTGGGATGACCTGATCGGCGGTCCCCCGGCCATCGACGCCGCGTAACCCCTCCCCCTCCCCCTCCCTTTCCGGCTCGGTGCGGGCCCTGATCGCGCCACGTCCCTACCCCTGCCATGCCCGAAACCCGTCCTGGAGGTGTCCATGTCCGCGCGAGCGGCCTGCTTCCGTCCCCGTCCTGGGGCCGTCCCCGGCTCGTCCTGGGCGTCGTCCTCGCCCGTCCTGGCCGTTAAGGGCGCGCGGTGAGTCGGCGCGTGCTGGGTGCCGTGGCGGACACGGGGCCGGTGCTGGTCCTGGCCGCGATCGCGGCGGCCGGGTCCTTCACTCACATCCGCGATACCGCTGCCGAACACGGTCAGGGCGGTTGGATGGCCTGGGCCGTCGCGGTGTGCATCGACCTGACGTGCGTGATGGCGGCCCGCGAGCGTCAGCGGGACAAGCGCACCGGACGGGACACGGCGCGGCTGTCGTGGCCGACGCTCGTCCTGGTCGGCGGCATCCTGCTCAGCCTGGCCGCCAACCTGGCGCAAGCCGAACCGTCGGTGTGGGGCTGGCTGTCGGCGGCGACCCCGGCCGGTGCCTTCCTGGTCGCCGTCTCGATGCTGGAACGCCGCGCCTCCGGCTCGTCCGCGTCCCGTCCTGCGGTGCCGGCCGTCCCGTCCTCGGACGCGCTGACCGTCCCGCCGTCCTTCGGCCGTCCCAACGACTCGCCCTCGACCTCGACCGCGTTCCCGGTCCCGGCCGAGTCGCCGGTCCCCGTGGTCGAGGACGAGTCCCGCCCGGAACTCCCGGCCGTGCAGGACGAGCAAACCGAGATCCCCGTCCCCGCGGCCGAGTCGGCTCCTCGTCCGGCTGCTCCGCTCCTGGACTTCGCCCGCCGCGTGGCCGACGAGCGCAAGGCCCAGCACGGGCGCCCGATCACCCGTGACGCCCTCCGGGGCCGACTCGGCGTCTCCAACCAACTCGCCTCCGACCTCCTCCGCCAGCTCCGCACCGACACCCCCGCCTGACCACACCAACCCAGGAGATCACCATGACCGACCACGCCTTCGCCCCCGACGCCGACGAGACCGCCCACCGCAACCGCATCATCGACGGCCTGCTCGACCTGGCCGCCTTCCTGGAGGCCAACCCGGCTCTCCCGGTCCCCCGGTTCAACTGGACGCTGAGCATCCCTTCCGGCGTGAGCGTCAACAGGACCACCGACCTTCGCCAGCGCGCCGAGATCGACCGCATCGCCGAACTGCTCGGCGTCCCGGTCTGGGACGAGACCGCTGACGGCGGCCACTACATCACGCGCCGCCACTTCGGCCCGGTCACCTACGAAGCTGTCCATATCCCGGCCCGTCGCATGGCGCAGCACAGGGCGGCAGACAGCTACCACAGCAACATCACGGCCAGCTTCGAGGGTGAGGCGGCCTGATGATCAACGAGTACCTGGCGGTATGGCGGCTGCGGTGCCGCGCCTGCAACGTCACCACCACCGGCCTGAAATGGATGGTCCTGCTCGCCCTGCGGGGCGGGCCCACCTGCCCCGCCTGCGGCTCGCACGAGGTCACCGCGCAAGATCCCGCGACCGGAACGGCCATCGCCTTCCCGCGTCCGCTGGCACCGCCGGTCGAGTGGTGGCGCTGCTGCAGCTGCGGCGGGACCGGCGTCGACGCCTACGGCGATATGTGCCCCCACTGCGCGGGCCTCGGGCACTGCCCCTAACCCTGAGCGCCCCCGGCGTGGCCGCACGAGCCGCCAAGCACACGCGCCACGTCGGGGGCCATCCCCTCACCCGGACCGAACCGGTTAGGAGACCCCTCCATCGTGCCTCACCCTGTCATCACGCCGACCGACGCCCGGCTGATGGCGCGCATCATCGACCGACCCGACTTCGACCGCTGGGCCGCCCGTGCCCGCGCCACCGGCGGCTGCTCACAACCGGTCTTCCTCACCGGCACCGTCAAACACGTCCACACCGGCACCGGCGAACTCCTCCACCAGTACACGACCGACACCGAACCCGACGGCGCGCTCCCGGTGGCCTGCAAGACCCGGCGGGCCTCCCGCTGCCCCGCCTGCGCCGAGATCTACCGCGCCGACACCTACCAACTCATCCGCGCGGGCCTAGCCGGAGGCAAAGGCGTACCCGACACCGTGCCGGGACACCCCGCCGCGTTCGTCACCCTCACCGCGCCCTCGTTCGGGCCCGTCCACGCACGGCGGGAAAAGGCCGGCGGCCGGGTCGAGCGCTGCCACCCCCGCAGAAACGCCAAACCATGCCCCCATGGCATCGTCGCCTCCTGCGGCGCCCGGCACTCCGCCGATGACCCTCGGCTCGGTGAACCGCTCTGCCCCGACTGCTACGACCACGCCGGGTCGGTCCTGTTCAACGCCCTCGCTCCGGAGCTGTGGCGACGCTTCACGCTGGCGCTGCGCCGTTACCTCGCCAAGGCTGCGGGACTGACGCAGAAGGAGTTCCGCGAGACGCTGGCGGTCTCCTTCGCCAAGGTCGCCGAATACCAGCGGCGCGGCGTCGTCCACTTCCACGCCGTCATCCGCTTCGACGGCCCCACCGGACCGACCACACCCCCACCCGGCTGGGCAAACGTCCGGCTCTTGGACGACGCCGTCCGGCACGCTGCGGCCGCCGTCTCCGTCACCACCCCGGCCGCTCCTGGCACTCCGGCCCGGTCACTGGGCTCGGGCTCACAGGTGGACGTACGAGCTATCACGACCTCGGGCACCCTCACGCAACAGGCCGTAGCGGGCTACGTGGCCAAATACGCCACCAAGGCCGCTGAGTGCGTCGGCACGCTCGACCGGCGCCTTCGCCCCACTGACGACCTGGACGCGCTCGCGATCACGCCACACGCCCGGCGGCTCATGAACGAATGCCTCCGCCTGGGCGCCCTGGAAGAGTTCGCAGACCTCCGGCTCGCCCAGTGGGCTCACATGCTCGGCTTCCGCGGCCACTTCTCCACCAAATCCCGCCGCTACTCCACCACTCTCGGCGCGCTCCGGGCCGCGCGCATCGCCTACGTCCGCGAGCACCATCCCGGCTGGCAACCGCCGGACGACCAAGACTCCGCGCTGGTCGTCGCCCTCGGCGAATGGCGCTTCCACAGCCAGGGACTCACGCGCGGCGAAGCCCTCGTCACTGCCGCGCTCACCGGACGCCCCCTCCCTCCTCCCGCGACGACCGACAGGAGAGCCGCATGAGCAAAGCCAGGACTCAAGCGCCCTCGATCGATCTGAACGAACGGCTGCTGACGATCACTGAAGCCGCCGCCTTCCTCAACACCTCACCGCGCTTCCCTCGACGCCTCGTCGCCGAACGGCGCATCCAGTTCGTCCGCCTCGGCGAGCCGGGCAAGCGCGGACACATCCGCATCCCGGAGTTCGCGCTCCGCGAATACGTCTCGGCCGGACTGGTCGAGCCCATGACCGCTTCCGACATCTGGAGTGCTGCCTGATGGCCAATAAGGACGGACACCGGCGCTTCGGCAACATCCGCAAGCTGCCCTCGGGCCGGTACCAGGTGCGCTATCCGGGACCGGACGGGCGCATTCGTACCGCGCCCAAGACGTTCGCCACCAAGCGCGACGCGGACCGCTATCTGACGCTGATCGAGGGCCAGATGCTCAGCGGGGAATGGACGGATCCGGAGCGCGCCAAAGTCAGGCTCGGCGACTATGCCGCGAAGTGGATAGAGCAGCGTCAGAAGCTGCGGCCCCGCACTCGGGAACTGTATGTCTGGCTGCTCCGCAAGCACATCGCCCCGCACCTCGGCGGGGTCGCCCTCGGCCAGCTCAGCACACCGATGATCCGGGATTGGCTGTCGGCGCTGGCCGATGCCGGGGTCTCGGCGACTTCGCGCGCCAAGGCGTACCGGCTGCTCCGGGCCGTGCTCATGACGGCCGTGGATGAAGACAAGATTCTCACTCGGAACCCGTGTCGCGTGCGCGGGGCCGGCACTGAGGACGCTCCCGAACGACCGACCCTGACGGTTGTCCAGGTCTTCGAGCTGGCGGAACGGGTCGGCGTGCGGCCGGTCGGCAACATCCGCAAGCTGGACTCAGGTGAGTACCGGCTGCGCTACCAGATCAAAGACGGGGTCATGCGACGGTTCCCGCAAACCTTCGCGACCCGTCTGGAAGCTGAGCGAGTCCTCTGGAAGCTGGCAGAGGAGGGGCGCGCGGACGTGGTCCAGGACGACCGGCTTCGGGCCTTCATCCTGCTCGCCGCGTTCGCAAGTCTCCGGTGGGGCGAGGTGACCGCGCTGCGGCGGTGCGACATCGACACCGTGAACCGGACCGTTCGGGTACGTGCGGCCTACGTCGAGCGGGCCAACGGAGAGATGATCCTCGGCCCCACCAAGTCGCGGGCGGGGATGCGTACGGTCTCCATCCCGGCTTCGATCGTCCCTCACCTGGTCGCCCACATGAACAAGTACGTCCGGCCGGGCACCGATGCGCTCGTGTTCACGGGGATCAAGGGCGGGCCACTGCGGCGTAGCGGCTTCAACAAGCTCACGCGCTGGAGCCACGTGGCGAGCGCGTTGGGCGTGCCGAATCTGCACTTCCACGACCTTCGCCACACTGGCAACACCTTGGCCGCGGACATGGGCGTCTCGCTCAAGAACCTGATGGCACGGATGGGCCATGACAACGAGCGGGCGGCTCTCCGGTATCAGCACCGGTCAGCCAAGGGGGATCGTGCCATCGCGGACGGGCTTGACGCACTGGTCCAAGCTGAGCGGGGCCAGGACGACGACGGCGCGGCGGGTGCTCTGGTGCCGGTGGCCTAATGGCACGCTAATGGCACGAGTGCCCGCGTACGCGAAAACGATCAAGGCCCAGTGTTCGGGATCATGTCCCGGACCTGGGCCTTCGTGGTGGAGCGGGTGACGGGAATCGAACCCGCGCTGTCAGCTTGGGAAGCTGAAGTTCTACCATTGAACTACACCCGCGTGGTGCTGGGCACCGTGCCTTGGACATCGTACCGGACGGTGGGGGGTTCGCGGGACGGGACGTGGAGCCGGTAGCTTTTCTGACGTGCTGCTCTCCGATCGTGACATCAGGGCCGAACTCGACTCCGGGCGGGTGAAGATCGACCCCTATGACCCGGGCATGGTCCAGCCGTCGAGCGTGGATGTGCGGTTGGACCGGTTCTTCCGGGTGTTCGAGAACCACAAGTACCCGCACATCGATCCGGCGATCGAGCAGAGCGATCTGACGCGGCTGGTGGAGGTCGGCGGGGACGAGGCGTTCGTGCTCCATCCGGGGGAGTTCGTGCTGGCCTCGACGTACGAGGTGTTCGCGCTGCCCGATGATCTGGCGGCGCGGCTGGAGGGGAAGAGTTCCCTGGGGCGGCTCGGGCTGCTGACGCACTCGACGGCGGGGTGGATCGATCCCGGGTTCAGCGGGCACGTGACGTTGGAGTTGTCGAACGTGGCGACGCTGCCGATCAAGTTGTGGCCGGGGATGAAAATCGGGCAGATGTGCCTGTTCCGCACGAGTTCTCCGGCGGAGCATCCGTACGGGTCGGAGAAGTACGGGTCGCGGTACCAGGACCAGCGGGGGCCGACGCCGTCGCGGTCGTATCTGAACTTCCACCGGACGAAGGTGTGACTTCGCAGGTCGTGGGCTAATGTGACGCAGATCACCAAAAGGTGAAAGATTCTCCCAGTACGGGTAGTTTCGTTCGACGCATGAGGTTGACGTCCGGTTGACCGGCTCTTTTCCGGACGATGCCGAGCGAGACGTTTTCGCGCGGGTGCGCGGAAACCCGGAAGGAGACCGTGTCCATACTCCGCGCACAAGGCGTTACCAAATTGTTCGGCCGCAAGGCCGCCGAGGCACAGCGAAAACTCGGCGCCGGCGCGGCGCCTGAGGAGATCCGCCGGCTGGGGGTGACCGCGGCGGTGGTGGACGCCACGTTCGCGGTCGAGCAGGGCGAGATCTTCGTGGTCATGGGGCTGTCGGGGTCCGGTAAGTCGACGCTGATCCGGATGCTGAACGGGCTGCTGGAGCCGACCTCGGGGACGATCGAGATCGAGGGCCGGGACATCGCCCGGCTGGGCGGCAAGCCGCTGCGGGCGCTGCGCCAGAACAAGGTCAGCATGGTGTTCCAGCACTTCGCGCTGTTCCCGCACCGGTCGGTGCTGGAGAACGCGGCGTACGGGCTGGAGGTCCGCGGCGTCCCGAAAGAGGAACGTGCCAAGAAGGCGCGGGAGTTCCTCGGGCTGGTCGGGTTGACCGGCTGGGAGGACAAGCTGCCCGGGCAGTTGTCGGGCGGGATGCGGCAGCGGGTGGGGCTGGCCCGCGCGCTGGCCGCGGGCACCGACATCATCTTGATGGACGAGGCGTTCAGTGCTCTGGACCCGCTGATCCGCCGTGAGATGCAGGATCTGCTGCTGGACCTGCAGGCCAGGCTGAACAAGACGATCGTGTTCATCACCCACGATCTGAACGAGGCGATGCGGATCGGCGACCGGATCGCGGTGATGCGCGAGGGCCGGATCGTGCAGATCGGGACGGCCGAGGAGATCCTGACGGATCCGGCGAACGACTACGTGGCGCAGTTCGTCGCGGACGTGGACCGGACGCGGGTGCTGACGGCGGGGTCGGTGATGGAGAACCCGCTGGTGACCGTCCCGGCGAACACCGGGCCGCGGACGGCGCTGCGCACGATGCGCGAGCACCAGACGTCGGCGGCGTTCGTGGTGGGCCGGGACCGCAGGCTGGTCGGGAAGGTGACCGGGACGGCGGTGGCCGACGCGGTGCAGGACGGCGTCCAGACCCTGGACGAGCTGATCGATCCCGAGGACCTGGAGCCGGTGGCTCCGGACACCCCCGTGGCCGATCTGTTCGCCCGGTGCGCGGAGAGCGACCTGCCGGTGCCGGTGGCGGACGCCGACGGGATCCTGCTCGGGGTGATCCCGAGGGTGACGCTGCTGGCGGCGCTGGGCGCGATCAACACCCATGTGGCCGATGTGATCAGCGAGGAGGGCAGTGTCGTTGAGAAGCGGTGATCTGGCGGCGGAGCTGCCCCGGGTGCCGGTGGGCGACTGGTTCGACGGGCTGGTCACCTGGCTGACCGACAACGTGTCGTGGCTGTTCGACGCGATCGGCGCGGCGGTCGAGGGCGCGGTGGAGGGGCTGACGGCGGCGCTGACGGCGCCGCCGGCGCTGGTGCTGACGGCGGTGTTCGCGCTGCTGGCGCTGTTCCTGAGCGGCTGGAGGCTGGGCCTGTTCACGCTGGTGGGCTTCGGGCTGATCGAGAGCATGGAGCTGTGGGAGCCGGCGATGGACTCGCTGGCGCTGGTGCTGGTGGCGGCGCTGGTCTCGGTGGTCATTTCGATCCCGCTGGGGATCGCGGCGGCCCGCAACGACGTGGTGAGCCGGGTGGTGCGGCCGGCGCTGGACCTGATGCAGACGATGCCGGCGTTCGTCTACCTGATCCCGGCGATCTTCTTCTTCAGCATCGGGGTGGTGCCCGGCGTGGTCGCCACCGTGATCTTCGCGCTGCCGCCCGGGGTGCGGCTGACGGAGCTGGGCATCCGGGGCGTGGACGCGGAGATGGTGGAGGCCGGCGAGGCGTTCGGGACGCCGCCGGGCCGCATCCTGACCCGGATCCAGATCCCCCTGGCGATGCCGTCGATCATGGCCGGGATCAACCAGCTGATCATGCTGTCGCTGTCGATGGTGGTCATCGCGGGGATGGTCGGCGCGGGCGGCCTGGGCAACGAGGTGCTGGAGGGCATCCAGCGGGTCGACATCGCCCAGGGCTTCGAGGGCGGCCTGGCCGTGGTGGTGCTGGCGATCTTCCTGGACCGGGTCACCGGTGCGCTGGGCGACCGTACGGCGGTGTCCCGCGCGATGGCGCAGATGACCTGATTCGATCTACCGAAAGGAACGTTCCGAGCATGCGCTTCAAAGGTGTGACCGTCGCGGCCGTCGTGCTGTCCCTGGGGCTGACCGCCGCGGGCTGCGGCGGCGGTGACGACTCCGGATCCGGCGACAAGAAGATCGTGATCGGCTCGGTGGCGGGCTGGGCGGAGGGCGAGGCCGCCACCGCGCTGTGGCAGAAGATGCTGCAGGACAAGGGCTACCAGGTCGAGGTGAAGATGCTCGACGCCGGTCCGCTGTACGCGGGCATGGCCAAGGGCGACGTGGACCTCTACCTGGACGCGTGGCTGCCGGGCACGCACGAGGACTACTGGAAGCAGTACGGCGACAAGCTCGAGAAGATCAGCATCTGGTACGACGAGGCGCCGCTGACGATCGCGGTGCCGAACTACTCGCCGCTGAAGTCGCTGGAGGACCTGAAGGGCAAGGGGTCCGCCTACGGCGGCAAGATCATCGGGATCGAGAAGAGCTCCGGCCTGTACCGGGTGTCCAAGGAGGACATGCTTCCCGCGTACGGCCTGGAGGGCGAGTACGAGGTGACGACGTCGTCGACGGCGGCGATGCTCACCGAGCTGAAGAAGGCCACGGACGCCAAGAAGGACATCGTCGTCACGCTGTGGCGGCCGCACTGGGCGTACGCGAAGTTCCCGATCCGCGACCTGACCGACCCCAAGGGCGCGATGGGCAAGCCCGACGGCGTCAACATCGTCGGCCGCAAGGACTTCTCGAAGGACCAGGCCGAGGTCGCGGGCTGGCTGAAGAAGTTCCGGATGGACGACAAGCAGCTGGGCACGCTCGAGGACCTGATGGAGAACAAGTACAAGGGCAAGCCCGAGCAGGCCGTCAACGAGTGGGTGCAGGCCAACCCGGACTTCACCAAGAACATCACCGGCTGACCTCCCCCGCATGGGCCGTCCGACGTTTCGGGCGGCCCATGCCCTTGTGTCAGTCGGCGACGCCGACGACGACGAAGACGGCGAGGACCCCGCACGCGGTGGCGCACAGCGTCAGGACGCGGGGGTGGCGGCTGTGCGCCTCGGGCAGGATCTCGGCGGCGGCCAGGTAGAGCAGGACGCCCGCGAAGAAGCCGAGGTACGGTCCGAGGACCGCTTTCGGGACGGTCACCAGCAGCGTGGCCAGCGCCCCCGCGATCGGCGCCAGGGCGTCGGCGGCCAGCAGGATCAGCGCGGGACGGCGGTCGGCGCGGTTCAGGGACGCGGCGGTGAAGGTGTTGAAGCCGTCGGCGAAGTCGTGCGCGATCACGGCGAGGGCGACGACGACGCCGACGTCGTGGCCGGCCTGGAAGCCGAGGCCGATGCTGAGCCCGTCGATGAAGCTGTGCCCGACGAGCGCACAGGCGGCCAGCAGCCCGCCCTTCCCCGGGCCCGCGTGGGCGTGGACGTGCGGCGCGTACTCGCCCTCGTGCGCCCGGTGGATGGCGGCGGACTGCTCGACGACGTGCAGCAGCAGGAACCCGGCGGCGAAGCCGATCATGGGGGCGGGCACGCCGAGGAGGCTGGTCTCGGACTCCTCCAGGGCCTCCGGGACGAGGTCGAACGCGACGATGCCGAGGATCAGCCCGCCGGCCAGGCCCAGCACCAGGTGCCGGCGGTCCCGTACGCGCATCGCGACGAGCCCGCCGGTCAGGGTCATCAGGAAGGCCACCGCCGAGAGGACCACCGCCGCCATGGGACGGTCCTACCAGTCGTCCGGCCCCGTACGCGCGGAGACGGCCGCGTGTCGCGATCGCGAAGGCCCCCGGATCCCGCCGCGAGGGGCGGGGGCCGGGGGCCTTGGTCCGTCGGTCACTCGGCGGCGGCGGGCTGCTTCTCCTTGGCGGTGCCTTCGCCCTTGATGGAGCGGATGAGGAGCTGGGAGACGTCCACGACCTCCAGCGATTCCTTGGCCTCGCCGGAGTTCTTCTTCTCGTTGATGGCATCGCCCAGCATCACCAGGCA
>NZ_JBHSON010000177.1:0-11715 GCF_042656285.1 Actinomadura rugatobispora
CAGCGCCCGGGCGGCGGCCGCGTCCCGGTCGAGGACGGCGACCGCCGCCCCGGCGGCGGCCACCGCGCCGGCGGGTTCGGCGCCGACGCCGCGCGCCGCCCCGGCCAGCAGGACGACCGTGCCTGGCGGGGTCCGGGTGCGGTCCATGCGGTTCCTCCACTCGGGGCACGACGGGCCGGCCGTCAACTTAGGAGTACCTAACTTAGGTGACCCTAACTCAATGCGAGCCGGACGTGCCCGTCAAGGTCCCGGCGGGAGTGAGCCTGATCACCCGGACCGCCGGGGAGCCCTTGCGCGGCGCTCCTCCCGGCCGCCGAGTTCCGGGGTTCCCGCTCGCGCGCCCCCGGTGATCTGGCAAGATCGCCCGAATTACCCGTGAACGCCCCGGAGCGCGGAGCCCCGGAGCCCGGCCGCCCGCACCGGCCCGTACCGATGGGAGGACGCACGACCCGTGAGTGATCTCCGCTCGATCGCCGAGCTCAAGGACGTCGCCGATCCCGCCTGGCCCGAGCTGCGGGAGCTGCTGGGCCGCGCGGACGGGCACCAGACGGCCGAGATCCTGCCCGTCGCCCCCGAGGCCGGCGAGAAGGCGCTGCACGGGATCCAGGTCAGCGCCGGGTCGTTCCTGGGCGCGCTGGCCCTGCACACCGGCGGCGTGCTGGTCGACCACGGCTGGGTGCGGGTGCTGGGCGGCGGCTCGCCGGAGCTGGGCCTGCCGAGCCTGGCCGAGGCCAACCCCGCCCTCGCCGAGCGCCGCGGCCCGGCGCCCGCGCTGCTGGTCGGGTACGACGTCCTCGGCGGCCGGTTCGAGATCAACGGCTCCGACCCCGCCCGCGACGGGCGTCCCGGCGAGCCCGGCCAGCTGTGCTACTTCCAGCCCGAGAACCTGGAGTGGAAGCTGCTGGAGACGCCCCAGCGGGTCTTCGGCCACAGCATGTGGCTGCGCTTCCTCATCCTGGGCAACCTCACCGACTTCTACTGGACGCTCCGCTGGCCCGGCTGGCAGGACGACGTCGCCGCCCTCCGCCACGACCAGGGCATGAGCTTCTACCCGCCGCTCCCCACGCTGGACGGCGCGGACGAGATCGCCGCGGCCGACCGCAGGCCGGTACCGGTGAGCGAGCTGTTCTCCCTGTACGAGGAGTACCGCACGGCCGGCATCGGCACCGGCTGACGCCCGCCCTGCGGGACGCCGCGCAGGCGAGGGCCGTCCCGGCGGCCGGCTATCCCCGGCGGAAGGGCCGGAAGAACTCCCGAACGTCGGCGGTGAAGAGGTCCGGGCACTCCAGGGCGGCGAAATACCCGCCGCACGGCAGCTCGCTCCAGTGCACGATGGAGTGAACAGCGTGTTGAGGTGGATCGCGGCCACGCGGTCACCGTCCACGGCCGCGAGCCTGCGCGTGATGGCGTGCCCCCAGTCGCCGCCCTGCGCTCCGCACCGGGTGTAGCCGAGACGGCGCATCAGCTCGGCCCAGGCGCGCGCGATGCGGCCGACGTCCCATCCCGTGCCCGGGGTGGGGCCCGACAGCCCGTACCCGGGGATGTGCGGCAGGACGAGGTGGAAGTTCCGCGGGATCGCCGCCGTGCGAGCGCGGATCGGTGAGCGGCCCGATGACGTCCAGGAACTCCACCACGGACCCCGGCCACCCGTGCGTCAGACCAGGGGAAAGGCGTCCGGCTCGGGAGAACGGACGTGCAGCAGGTGGACGTTCGCACCGTCGATCACCGTGGTGTACTGCGGATGCCGGAAGGGCCGCACGGTCACTCGCCGTCCTCGGGGCGTCGGCCGGCCAGGTCGCGCTCGCGCACCGCCTCGGCCTCGTCGAGGCCCCAGTGGCCGCGGTCGCGCCGCTGCTCGGCCTGCTGCTCGATCCACCGGTTGTGGGTCTCCCAGGCGGTCTGCTTGCTGGTGCCCAGGGCCCGGCCGATCTGCGACCACGAGGCGCCCCGCTCACGCGCGGTGCGGACCGCGAGCTGGCGGCCGTAGCGCGCCTTGCGGGCGATCACTTCCCCCAGGGCGATCATCTCCAGGGCCTCGGCGCGGCTGAGCGGCTCGTGGTCGTCGTCCTCCTCGAACAGGTCGCGGGTGCGCAGGTCCTCGTAGCGGGCGAGCGCGGTGCGCAGGGTCAGGGCGGTGTCCAGGTCATCGGGCGACATGTCCCCATCGTTCCGTCAAGACAACCTGACGTCAAGTTTGCCTGACGCCCGCGGAACCTGATGTCGGATTCCCGCCAGCGCGGGCGGGGCGCGTCCCGCGAGGCTGAACGCATGAGTGCATGGAAGGACCGGGCCGCGCGGCCGTTCCGCTTCGGCGTGGTGGCCGAGTCGGCCCGTACGGCTCAGGAGGTGACCCGCCTGGCGGTCCGCGCGGAGGAGCTGGGCTACGCGACGCTGACGCTGCGGGACCACCACCTGACCGAGCCGTTCGGCGACCAGCTCGCCCCGATGATCGCGCTCACCGCCGCCGCCCTGGCCACCCGCGCTCTCCGGGTCGGGACGCTCGTCCTCGCCAACGACCACCGGCACCCGGTCATGCTCGCCAAGGAGGCCGCCACCCTCGACCACGTGTCGGGCGGGCGCTTCGAACTGGGCATCGGGGCGGGCTGGCTGCGCGAGGAGTACGAGCGGGCGGGGATGCCGTTCGACCCGGCCGGTGTGCGGGTCGGCCGCCTGGAGGAGTCGCTGCGGATCCTCCGGGGCCTGCTGCGCGGCGAGAAGACCACGTTCTCCGGGGAGCACTACAGCGTGCGCGACCTGGCGGTCTTCCCGCGCCCGGCACAGGCGCCGCCACTGCTCGTCGGCGCCGGCGCCGGCCGGATGCTGGGCATCGCCGGACGGCACGCCGACATCGCGGGCATCCTCCCCCGCGCCCTGCCCGACGGCACCATCTCCGAAGAGATCTCCGAACGGATGCCGGACACCATCGCGCGCAAGGTCGACCACGTCCGGCGGGCCGCGCAGGAGGCCGGACGGGACGGCGTCGAGCTCAGCATGCTGGTGTCGCCGACGTTCGGCCCCGACCCGCGCGCCGCCGCCGCGCGCACTGCCGTGCTGCGCGGGTGGGGCGCCTCGTCCACCGACCTGGTGCTGGACATGCCGTCACAGTTCGTCGGCCCGCCCGAGCACATCGCCGAGCAGATGACCGCCCGCCGCGAACGCTACGGCTTCACCTACTACGTCGTCCCCGACCGCGCCATGGAACGCTTCGCCCCCGTCATCGATCTGCTCACCTCACCGTCAAAGCCCCGAGACCCGAGACCTTGACAGCGGGCGCTCGGCCACGGCGCGGCGAGGCACCGCCTCCCGCAGCCGGACCATGCCGACCCCGTAGCGGCGGAGCTCCAGGATGTCGATGGTGCCCGGTACCCGCAGCGCCCTTGCGCCCGCCCGAAGCGCTACGAAACGGAGCGCTCCGAATCCGACCGGGACATCGGGGACGGCGCGCTTTCGACGATGCTCGTGGGCGCGGTGCGGTAGCGGCCCGGCGCGATCCCGTACTCGCGCTTGAACGCGTTGGCGAAGGCGTACTCCGAGCCGTACCCCACCTGCCCGGCGACCGCCGCCAGCGGCGCGTCGCCGTCGCGCAGCAGCCGCGCCGCCGTCGTGAGGCGCCACCAGGTGAGGTACGCCAGCGGCGGCCGCCCGACCAGCGCGGTGAAGCGGCGGGCGAACGCGGCCCTCGACAGCCCCGCCGCCCGGCCCAGCTCCTCGACCGTCCACGGGCGGGCGGGGTCGTCGTGCAGGGCCCGCAGCGCCGCGCTGATCTCCGGATCGCCCAGCACCCCGGCCCAGCCCGTTCGCGGCTGCTCCTCGTACCAGGCGCGCAGGATGAACAGCAGGAGCGTGTCGAGCAGCGCGGGCACGACGGCGTCGGTTCCCGGCCCGGGGCGTTCCATCTCGGCGGCCAGCAGGTCGATCGCCCCGCGCAGCGGGGCGCCGCGGCCGAGCCGGGCCGGCAGGTGGATGATCGGCGGCAGCTCGTCCAGCAGCGGGTGCGACCGGGTGCCGTCCATGCGGTACGCGCCGCACAGCATCACCGCCGAGGCGTGCGCCTCCGCCTCCGGATCGGTGGGCCTGATCTCGTTCAGCACGATCGGCTCGGAGGCCGTCAGCGGCGTCGACGGGCTGTCGGCCAGCCCGTGCGCGGAGCCTCGGGCGGCGAAGACCACGTCCCCCACGCCCAGCCGGACCGGCTCGCCCTCCTCCGGGAGCAGCCAGCTCGACCCGGCCAGCATCACGTGGAACCCGGCGGCCGACGAGGCGTGGAACCACGCGCCCCACGGGGCCCGCTCCGCGGTGCGCGACGAGTGCGGCCGGCCGGTGCGCACGGAGGCGATCACGTCGCTGAGCACATCCATACGCGAACGATAGTAACCGAAGACGATCGAGTATCTACAGAAGCGTCTGGATTATTCAGCATCTTCATCGGCCGCCCTAGATTCGAGCCATGAAGATCGTCATCTATGGCGGGCACGGCTACCAGGGCCGGCTCGTCCTCGCCGAACTCGCCCGCCACGACACCGAGATCGTCCTCGCCGGCCGCAATGCCGGACGGCTCGAGGCGGCGGCCGCCGCCGCGTCCCGGAACGGCACCGGCACGGTCACAGCCACCCGCGTCGCCGACAGCGCCGACCACGACGCTCTTGTCGCCGCGTTCCGGGACGCGGACGCGGTCATCAACTGCGCGGGGCCGTTCACCCCGCAGGGCGCGGCCGTCGCGCGCGCCGCCGTCGCCGCCGGCTGTCACTACACCGACACCTCCGGCGAGCAGTTCCACGTCAAGGAGGTCTACGACGCGTGCGCGGCGGACGCCGAACGCGCCGGCGTCAGGGTCACCCCCGCGATGACCGACGGCGGCGTCCCCGGCGACCTCCTCGCCCGGATCCTCGCCGAACACCTCGGCGGCGGCCCTCTTGAGGAGGTCCTCGCCGGGCACCTCGTCACGGGCGCGAGCGGCATGTCGCGCGGCTCGCTGCGCTCCCTGTCCGGCACCGCCGACGTCCTGAGAACGGGCGGGCTCGCCTACGAGAAGGGCGAATGGCGCGGCGACGCCGAGCCCCGCCTCACCGCCATCGACTTCCCCGGGAGGCCCGGCACACCCGTGATCAGGTTCGCCCTCCAGGAGGTCGTCACCGTGCCGCGCCACCTGGACGTGACGCGCGTCCAGGGATTCGCCGAGGCCGGTCTGGCCGAGTTGTTCGCCACCACCGTCTCCGAGGAGGCCATCGCCGCCATGCCCGAGGGGCCCTCGGACGAGGAGCGGCGCGGCGACCACTGGACGATCGTCGTCCAGGCGGTCGCCCAGAACGGCCGCCGTGCCCGAGCCAGCGCCCAAGGGCCCGACACCTACGGCACCACCGGCGTCATCGCCGCCCTGGGAACCCTCCGCATGAACGGTCCCGCCGGGGGGCGCACCCCCGCCGAGGTCCTCGACCCGGCCGGTTTCCTGGACGCTCTGGCGCCCTACGGGATCACCTGGACGGTCGACGGCTAGGCACAGCCCCGGCCTACGGCACGGCGCTCGCCTGGCGGCTCGCCCCTCACCGGGTCTTGGCGAGCGCGGCATCGCTCCGCGATCTGGCCGGTGACGCTCGCCTCCGGCATCGCACCACGGCAAGGCCCGGTAAGGCGGGACTCTGAGCCACGGCCTAGACCTTCCGGGCGACGCCCCCGTACAGGTGGACGTGCGCGTCCGACTCCACGGCGGCGTCGTCGTCCGGACGCCAGTGGTGGACCAGCACGACACCGGGCGGAAGCAGGTCCAGACCGTCGAAGAGGCCCTCCACCTCCGCCTTGTTGCGCGCCTTGAGCGGGATGCCGCACGTGCTGAAGGCCGCCACGCCCCTCGCGACCTGCTCGGGGGCGCTGTCGGCGGTCACCGCCGACAGCGCCAGCACGCTCCCCGCGGGCAGCGGCTCCATCAGCCGGTCGATCACCCTCTTGGCGACGCCGTCGTCCACGACGTACTGCAGGATCGCGATCAGGCTCAGCGCGACCGGCCGGTCGAGATCCAGCGTGTCCCGCAGTTCGGGGGCGGACAGGATGGCCTCCGGGTCGCGGACGTCGGCGTCCAGGCAGGCGACCCTGCCCTCCGGACGGCCCGAGGTCAGCAGCGCCCGCGCGTGCACCAGCACGACCGGGTCGTTGTCGACGTACACGACCCGCGACTCGGGGGCGGCGCCCTGCGCGACCTCGTGGAGGTTGGGCGGTGTCGGCAGGCCCGTCCCGACGTCCAGGAACTGCCGGATCCCCTCCTCCACCGCCAGATGCCGGACCACCCGCCGCATGAACCGCCGGTTCGCCCGCATCGAGTCGCGCAGGCCCGCCCAGCCCCGGCCGATCTCCTCGGCGGCCAGGCGGTCCGCCGGATAGTTCTCCTTGCCTCCCAGCAGGTAGTCGTAGATGCGGGCCGGGTGCGGCCTCCCCGTCCTCAGGTCGGCCGGCTCCTCCGCCACCATCTCCCCCTCACGCCTACACCGATCCTTACCCCACAAGTTAGGCGGGCGGGGCGGGAAGGAGACCGATCTTGCCGACCCCGGCCAAAACCCATGCCGGGTGTGACGAATCGCGTTCGGTTTCCTCGCCCGTATGCCGACGCGGGGGTTACGCGGCGCCGATCCCGTGTCAGCATGGAATCGTCCCGCGGGGACCGGGCAGATGGTAACGCCCTTAGCTGGGAAGAGTCCCAGACACCGCGCCGTCCGCCCCGGCCCCGCGGGCGGTTAACGTGTCGGCATGGGCGGCGGTCATGCGCATTACGTCATCGTGGACGGCAAGGAGCTCGGTGTCTGGTGGCGCCGGCGGGGCGCGCACACCTTGTTCCACGACGTGATGTGGGGTCCGGATCGGACCATCGATTTCATCCGGAGCCAGTCCGGCGGCACTTCCGCCTCGTGGATGAATTCCGTCTGGTGGGAAGGCGTGGCACTGCTCGACCTCCGGCGGCGCCGGATGCTCGTCCATTCCGGGCAGGACGTGGCGGGCCCGCAGCGAGATACCTCCGTCCTCGAAATCCGTGCCTGGCTCCGCGTCGCCCACGCCCTGTGGCCCCGCTGGACGGTCACCTGGGCCGCGCGGGAACTGTTCGAGGTGATGGATTACCTGGGACTCCCCTACGACACCGTCCTCTACCTGGACGAACCGCCCCGGCCGCAGCGCGTCCAATGGGCGCTGCCACCAGCCGAGGACGACGACCTCTCCTGCGTCGCCCTCACCCTGGTCGCAGTGCGGGACGCCTCGGGGCGCCTCTCCTTCTCCGGCCTGTGGTGCGACGGGATGGAGGGACCGCTGCTCGCCGGACCGGAGATCATGCTCGTGCCGCAGGAAGAGTCGGTTCCCTTCGCGGCGCTCGAATCCGTCCCGCGCAACGGCGTGTACATCGATGCCACCACCCGACGGCTCGACTGGTGGTCGCTCGACGCCCCGCACGACCCGCGCACGGCGGCCCGGACCTGGACGGGCTGGACCCTGATCGATCACGGCGACGCGTTCGAGGAGGTCATCGACCTCATCGGCCCCGAGATCCTGCTCCAACCCCCGTCAGGGGAGCGCCGCATCGCACGCTGGTTCGACGAGGACACTCGCGATCCGGCCGACCGCCGGGCCCTGAGAAAGGCGCTGATCACCCCTTGACCTTCTGAACGGCGAACGCGGCCCCGTCCACGGGCATTCCGTTGAAGAAATAGCCGAGGTGGGCGAGGAAATTACCGGTCGTTCCCTGGCAGGCGAAGTCGTCCTTGACGCAGTAATTCTGGATGCGGCTCGCATACACATCGAACACCCCTTTGACACGAGGCGCCGCGGCCTGTTCGGCGGGGTCGAAGTCACCGACGTTGAACGGCTCGCCTGCCGTGAATCCCGGGTCGCCGTACAGCAGCACCGCCGCGATCCTCCCTCCGGCGGCGGCGGAGATCTCCCCGGCCTCCTTCCCGGCACGCCGCCTGTCCGGCGGAACCAGCGCGTCGCCGGTGACGATGGCCCCCTGCGAGTACCCCATCAGCACGTACTTCTGCCCGGGACACTGCTGCGCCTCAGCGTTCAGGAGGTTCACGAGGTTGGTGACGCCGGTGCCGGGACTCCCACCGGAGAAGTCGGCCGGGTAGGTCAGTTCGGTGAACTCGCCGTCGGGGACCTCGGCCAGGATCCGGTCCCCGATCGGCTTCTGCAGCCAGCTTCCGCTCTGGGGTTCGGTCGTTCCGCGCGCGGAGATGACACTGACCGCCTTGCACTCGGCCGCGGCCGCGCCCGGGGCGAGCCCAACGCCCCCGGCGAACGCGAGCGCAGCGGTCAGCCCTGCGGAGATCCAACGCATGTCGTCCGGCTCCTCGACTAGACGGGGTGGTGCGGCATGTGTAATCGCCACCCCCGCCCAACCGCTACACGCCCCTCGACAACTTCCCCCACCCCCGTACGAACCGCCCCACGAGAACAGCACACACCGAACTCGCGGCTCGCTGGACGCCTCCCAGCTCAGGGGGGCGGGGGCCGCTCTTCGAGGGCTTCGGCGAGTTCGTCGACGTGGAGGTGTTCGGGACGGAAGCGGCCGGTGCGGTACGCGGCGCGGCCGATGATGTGGGCGGCGACCGGAACGGTCATGATCTGCAGGAGCGCGACGAGGAGCACCGTGGTGATCACCGCGCTGGTGGGGAACTGGACGCAGAGGGCGGCCAGCACCAGCAGCAGGCCCACCGCCTGCGGCTTGGAGGCGGCGTGCATGCGGGTCAGGAGGTCGGGAAGGCGCAGCATGCCCAGCGCAGCACCGAGCGTGCTGCCCGCCCCGGCCAGAAGGAAGATCGCCGTCACGACGGTCACGTGTCACTCCCCTCGGGCTGCTCCCGCAGAACCAGGAAGCGGGCGATCGACACCGAGCCGACGAAGCCGACCAGGGACAGGGCCAGGAGCGTCGGCAGCGCCCACGAATCGCCGACGGCGATGGCGTGCACGCCGAGTGCGGACATCGTGATGGCGACCAGCACGTCGAGGGCCACCGCCCGGTCGAGCATGGACGGGCCGCGGATCAGCCGGGCCAGGGTGCAGACCGCCGCCAGGAACAGGGCGCCCGTGGCGAGGGCGATGACGATGCTCACGAGACCTCCACGGCGCGGCGGTCGGCGCGGGTGCCGAAGGCCCGTACGACGCGGCGTTCCAGGGCCAGCACGTCGGATCGCGCCTTGGCCACGGCGCGTTCGTCGGAGCCGCCGAGGACGTGCAGGAACAGGGTGGACGTCTCGCGTCGCACGTCGAGCACGAGGGTGCCGGGCACGGCGGACAGTGCGATGGCCGTGACCGTCAGGATCAGGTCGGACCGGGTCCGCAGGGTCACGCCGAGCACCGAGTTGACGATGCCGCGTTCGGCCGTGCCGAACGCCTGCCAGGTCAGCGGCCCCGCGCTGCGCAGCAGGTCCAGCCCGAAACGGGTGGCGAAGCAGGCGAAGCCCCAGGGGTGGAAGCGCAGGCCGGGGTCGATCGGCGGCAGCGGGAACACCACGACCAGCCCGATCGCGAGGAGCAGCCCCGACAGGGCGTTGGCGATCGAGAACCGGTCGCCCATCAGCAGCCAGATCACGGTGAGCCAGATGACCAGCGGGAACTGGATCACCCGGCGGCCGACCCGGACGCTCAAGGGCGGGAGATCGTTCACGGTGCTCCTTCCGGTGCGACGGCGCGCACGTAGTCGCCGGGCTCGGCGAGCTCGGCGGCGGCACGGTCGGTCAGTGCGAACAGCGGCCCGCCGCCGACGGTGTAGGCGAGGCTGAGGACGGCGAGCGCGACGGTGGCGCCGACCATGGCGGCCGGCAGCCGGACGGTCGTGGGCATCTCCGGCTCCTCCTCGGTCTCGTCGGACTCGGGCCGGACGGCCGTCGAGGGCGCCCTCCAGAACACCTGGTTCCACACTTTGACCAGGGCGTACAGGGTGAGCAGGCTGGTCACGACCGCCGCGGCGACCAGGATCAGCGGGAGGACGCCGCCGTCCCGCAGGCCCGCCTGCAGCAGCCCCAGCTTGCCGAGGAAGCCGGACATGGGCGGGATGCCGCCGAGATTCATCGCGGCGACGAAGAACAGGATCCCAACGAAAGGGGCGGTGCGGGCCATCCCGCCCAGGGAGCGCATCGAGGTGCTCCCACCGCGCCTCTCGATCAGCCCGCTGACCAGGAACAGCGTGGTCTGGATGGTGATGTGGTGCAGGGCGTAGAAGACGGTGGCGGCCAATGCGATCACCGATCCCAGCCCCACCCCGAAGATCATGTAGCCGATATGGCCGACCAGCGTGAACGACAGCAGCCGTTTGAGGTCGACCTGCACCATCGCGCCCAGGACCCCGACCAGCATGCTGAGCAGCCCGGCGACCAGCAGTGTGGTGCGCAGGGTGTCGCCGGGGAACAGCAGCGTCTCGGCCCGGATCACGCCGTACACGCCGATCTTGGTGAGCAGTCCGGCGAACACCGCCGTGACGGGCGCGGGCGCGGTCGGGTAGGAGTCGGGCAGCCACATCGAGAGCGGGAACACGGCGGCCTTGATGCCGAACGCGGTGAGCAGCATCAGCTCGGCGAGCAGCGCCACACCGTCCGGCAGGGGGGCGATCCGCACCGCCAGCTGGGCGAGGTTGACCGTGCCGGTCGCCGCGTACAGCACGGCGATCGCGGTGAGGAACAGCATCGACGACAGCAGCGCCACGACGATGTAGATGGTCCCGGCCCTGATCCGCGCGGCCGTCCCGCCCAGGGTGATCAGGACGTAGCTCGCCATCAGCATGATCTCGAAGCCGACGAACAGGTTGAACAGGTCGCCGGCCAGGAACGCGTCGGCCACTCCCGCGGCCAGGAGCAGGTAGGTGGGATGGAACACCGACAGCGGCGTGATCGGTCCCCGCTCGGCCATGTCCTGCCCGATCGCGTACACCATGACGGCGAGGGTGACGGCCGCCGACACCACGAGCATCAGCGCCGAGAGGCGGTCGGCGACCATCGTGATCCCGATCGGCGCGGGCCGCCCGCCGAGCTGCACGGTCAACGGCCCGGAGCGGTCGGCGGCCACCAGCAGCGCGACCGCGATCCCCAGCACGATCGCGAGCACCGTCACGCTGATCGCGCGCTGCAGCATGGGACGGCTCGGCCCGAGCACGATCTTGACGCCCGCCGCCAGCAGCGGAAGCAGCACGGGGAGCGGCACCAGCTGGTTCACCGACCACCCCCCGGCGAGCCCTCATCGTCCCCGCCGTCCTCCGCGGCCGACGGCTCAGCCGAATCCGCATCACCCCCGAGCAAGCCACCCCCAGGCGTCCGGTCAGCAGACGCGGCGTCATCAGCCGCAGGCTCAGCAGGCGTGCGCTCGGCAGGCGTGGGACCAACAACCGTTTGGTCCCCGGACGCTTGACCAGCGGACGTCTGGTCGCCCGACGTTGGGTCACCCGACATTTGATCGCCCGACGTTTGCTCCCCGGGCGTTCGGTCCCCGGACGTTTGGTCCCCGGGCGCTCGGTCGCCCGACGTTTGGTCCCCGGGCGCTCGGTCGCCCGACGTTTGGTCCCCGGGCGCTCGGTCGCCCGACGTTTGCTCCCCGAGCGCTCGGTCGCCCGACGTTTGCTCCCCGGACGTTTGGTCGGCGGACGTGGGGTCAGTGGACGTGGGGTCAGTGGACGTTTGATCGCCGGATGTTTGCTTGCCGGGCGCTGGGTCGGCGGACGTGGGGTCAGTGGGTGGGGTGTTGCTGGGCGGG
>NZ_JBHSON010000178.1:0-11617 GCF_042656285.1 Actinomadura rugatobispora
CGCGCAGGCCGGCGGCGTGCTGGCGGTGCTGCGGTCGGGAGCCGACCCGGTCGACGTCGGGATGTCCCTGGCGACGGAGCGGACGCCGTTCGAGGAGCGCGCCGTGGTGGTGGCGGACGACCGCGCGGCCGCCGAGGCCGGACTGGGCCTGCTGGCCGAGGGGCGGAGCGGGCCCGAGGTCGTGCGCGGCGCGCCCGGCGACGGGCTGTGCGCCGTGGTGTTCCCGGGCCAGGGCTCGCAGCGGATCGGGATGGGCCGGGACCTCGCCGCGGCCTTCCCCGTGTTCGCGCGGGCGCTGGACGAGGTGTGCGCCGAACTCGACGCGTCGCTGCCCGAGCCGCTGCGGGCGGTCATGTGGTCCCGCCCGGACCTCCTCGACCAGACGCGGTACGCCCAGTGCGCGCTGTTCGCGGTCGAGGTGGCGCTGTTCCGGCTGATCGAGTCGTGGGGCGTCGTCCCCGACCACCTGGCCGGGCATTCGGTCGGCGAACTGGCGGCGGCGCACGTTGCGGGCGCGCTGTCGCTGGCGGACGCCTGCCGGGTGGTCGCGGCCCGCGGCCGGCTGATGCAGGAGCTGCCGCCCGGCGGCGCGATGGCCGCGGTCGCCGCCGCCGAGGAGGAGGTCGCGCCGCTCCTGGACGGCGGCGCGGAGATCGCCGCGGTGAACGGCCCGGCGTCGGTGGTGGTGTCCGGTGACGAGGACGCCGTGCTGGCGGTGGCCGGCGCGCTGGAGGCCAAAGGCCGCAAGGTGACCCGGCTGCGGGTCTCGCACGCCTTCCACTCGGCGCACATGGACCCGATGCTGGCGGAGTTCCGCGCGGTGGTGGAGTCGGTGACCTGGGAGCGGCCGCGCATTCCGCTGGTGTCGACGGTGACCGGCGAGGCGGCCGGCGCCGAGATCGCCGACCCCGCGTACTGGGTGGAGCAGGTGCGCCGCCCGGTGCGGTTCCTCGCCGCGGTGCGCTCGCTGGAGGCCGCGGGTGTCACGACGTTCGTGGAGGCCGGCCCCGGCACCGCGCTGTCGGCCGCCGGACGGGGCTGCCTCACCGGCGAGGGCGCCGGCTTCGTCCCGCTGCTGCGCAAGGAGCGCGCGGAGCCCGAGTCGGCCGTCCGCGCGCTGGCGGAGCTGTGGACCAGGGGCGTCCCGCCGGACTGGGAGGCACTGTACGACGGGACCGCGGCCCGGCCCGCCGACCTGCCGACCTACCCCTTCCAGCGCCGCCGCCACTGGGTGGACACGTCCTCCGGCGGCGGTGACGTCCGCGCGGCGGGACTGTCGGCGGCCGAGCATCCGCTGCTGGGCGCCGCGGTGTCCCTGGCGGGCTCCGACGGCGTGGTGCTGACCGGCCGGCTGTCGGTCGAGACCCATCCCTGGCTGGCCGAGCACCGGGTGGGCGGCACCGTGGTGCTCCCCGGCACCGCGTTCGTGGACCTGGCCGTGCGCGCGGGCGACCAGGCGGGCTGCCCGCGGATCGACGAGCTCACGCTGGAGACGCCGCTGGCGCTGCCCGACCGCGGCGGCGTCGTGGTCCAGGTGACGGTGGGCGAACCGGACGAGCGGGGCGGGCGGCCGCTGTCGGTGCACTCCCGGCCCGACCGCCCGGACCACGACGGCCACGATGCCGCCTGGACCCGGCACGCCGGCGGCCGGCTCGGCGCCGCGGCCTCGCCGCCCGGCTTCGACCTGGGCGCCTGGCCCCCCGCCGCCGCCGAGCCCGTCGAGGTCGGCGGCGTCTACGACGAGCTGTCGGCCATGGGCCTGGACTACGGACCGGTGTTCACCGGGCTCCGGGCCGCCTGGCGGGACGGCGACTCGATCTTCGCGGAGGTGAGCCTGCCGGAGTCCGCGGCCGCCGACGCGGCCCGCTTCGGGCTGCACCCCGCCCTGCTGGACGCGGGCCTGCACGTGCTCGGGCTGTACGGGTTCGCCGGTGACGGCGAGGAGCCGGGAGCGGCCCGGCTGCCGTTCTCCTGGTCCGGCGTCTCGCTCTACACCACGGGCGCGACGGCCGCCCGCGTCCACCTGGTGCGCGACCCCGGCACCGGAGAGGTGGCGATGCGCGTCGCCGACGGCTCCGGCGCGCCGGTCGCCCTGGTGGAGACGCTGGTGACCCGGCCCATGCCCGTGGACCGGACGGTACGGGACGGCGGCGCCGCGACCTCGTTCTACCGCCTGACCTGGCAGCCCTTCCACCCCGCACCCGCCGGGCCGCTCTCCGTCGGGCACCTCGAAGGGCTCGGCGACACGATCCCCGCCGCGGTGGTGACCGAATGCCCCGGCGGAACCGGCGCGGACGCCGTCCGCACCGCGACCTCGCGCACGCTGGCCGCCCTGCGGTCCTGGCTCGGCGACGACCGCACCGCCGCGTCCACGCTGGTCGTGCTCACCCGGAACGCGGTGGCGCCCGGCGGGGACGCCGCGGCCCTCGACCCGGCGGCCGCGGCGGCGAGCGGGCTCGTGCGGGCGGCGCAGTCGGAGAACCCCGGCCGGATCGTGCTCGTCGACGCCGACGACGCCGCCACGGCCGACGAGATCGCCGCCCTGCTGCCCGCCGTGCTCGCCTCCGGCGAGCCGCAGGTCGCGGTCCGCGGCGGCGAGCTGTCGGTCCCCCGCCTCGCCCGGGCCCGGATCGGGACCGGCACGGGCCCGGGGCTGGACCCGGACGGCACGGTGCTGGTGACCGGCGCCACCGGATACCTCGGCGGCCTCGTCGCCCGGCACCTGGCCGCCCGGCACGGCGTCCTCCGGCTGCTGCTCGTCAGCCGCTCCGGCGCCGCCGCCGAGGGTGCCGCCGGCCTGCTGGAGGAACTGGACGCCCTGGGCGCCGAGGCCGACCTGGTGGCCTGCGACGCCTCCGACCGCGACGCCCTGGCGGCCGTCCTCGCGGGAATCCCCGCCGACCGCCCGCTGACCGCCGTCGTGCACGTCGCCGGAGTGCTGGACGACGGCGTCGCCACCGCGCTGACCGACGAGCGCCTGGACACGGTCTTCCGGCCGAAGGTCGACGCCGCGCTGAACCTGCACGAGCTGACCGAGGACCTCGGCCTGTCGGCGTTCGTGCTGTTCTCGTCCATCGCCGGAGTGCTCGGCGGCGCCGGGCAGGGCAACTACGCCGCCGCCAACGCCTTCCTCGACGCCCTCGCCGCCCGCCGCCGCGCCCATGGCCTCCCCGCCCTCTCCCTGGCGTGGGGGCTGTGGGCGCAGGACGCCGGAATGGCCGGAAGCCTCGACCAGGCCGACCGCTCCCGCCTCTCGCGCACCGGAATCCTGCCGATGTCCGAGGCCGAGGGACTGGCCCACCTCGACCTCGCCCTCGCCGGGAACGAACCGGCGCCGCTGCCGGTCAAGCTGGACGCCGCGGCCCTCCGCAGGCTGCCGGTCCTGCCGCCGGTGTTCCACGGCCTGTGGCGCCCCGCCCGCCCCGCGGCCGCGTCCGGCCTCGACGCGGCCGGGCGTCCCGCCGACAGGCTGCGCGCGCTGCCGGAGCAGGAGCGGACCGAGGCGCTGCGCGACCTCGTGGCCGCGCAGGTCGCGGCGGTCCTCGGCTACGGCTCTCCCGCCGAGGTCGACCCGTCCATGGCCTTCCAGGACCTCGGCTTCGACTCGCTGACAGCGGTGGACCTGCGCAACGGGCTCGGGGAGGCGCTCGGACTGCGGCTCCCCGCGACACTCGTCTTCGACCACCCGACCCCCGCCGCGCTGGCGGTGTTCCTGGAGGAGGAACTGACCGGCGTCACGGACGCGCCCGCCCCGGTCGCGCGCACGTCCGCCGCGACCGACGAGCCGATCGCCATCGTCGGCATGGCCTGCCGCTACCCCGGCGGGGTGCGCTCGCCCGAGGACCTGTGGCGGCTGGTCGACCAGGGCCGGGACGCGATCTCCGGCTTCCCCGCCGACCGCGGCTGGGACGTCGAGCGGCTGTACGACCCGACCGGGCGCCGGACGGGCACGAGCTACGTGCGCGAGGGCGGATTCCTGCACGACGCCGCCGACTTCGACCCGGCGTTCTTCGGCATCAGCCCGAAGGAGGCCCTCCTGATCGATCCGCAGCAGCGGCTGCTGCTGGAGATCACCTGGGAGGCGTTCGAACGCGCCGGAATCGACCCCGCGACGCTGCGGGGGACCGGCGCCGGGGTGTTCACCGGCCTGATGTACCACGACTACGTCGGCAGCAGCAGCACCGGCGCCATCGCCTCCGGCCGGATCGCCTACACCTTCGGGCTGCAGGGCCCGGCGGTGACCGTGGACACGGCGTGCTCGTCGTCGCTGGTCGCGTTGCACCTGGCCGCGCAGTCGCTGCGGCAGGGCGAATGCTCCCTCGCGCTCGCCGGCGGAGCGGCCGTCATGGCCACACCCGAGACGTTCGTGGAGTTCTCCCGGCAGCGCGGGCTGGCTTCGGACGGCCGGTGCAAGGCGTTCTCGGCCGCCGCCGACGGGACGGGCTGGGCCGAGGGCGCGGGCGTGCTGGTGCTGGAGCGGCTCTCGGACGCCCGCCGCAACGGCCACCCCGTGCTGGCGGTCGTGCGGGGCAGCGCCGTCAACCAGGACGGCGCGTCGAACGGCCTGACCGCGCCGAACGGTCCGTCGCAGGAGCGGGTGATCCGTCAGGCGCTCGCGAACGCCGGTGTGTCCGCGTCGGATGTGGACGTCGTGGAGGGGCACGGCACGGGGACGCGTCTGGGCGACCCGATCGAGGCCCAGGCGCTGCTGGCGACCTACGGGCGCGACCGCTCGGGCGATCGGCCGTTGCTGCTGGGGTCGGTGAAGTCGAACATCGGTCATGCCCAGGCGGCCGCGGGTGTCGCGGGCGTGATCAAGATGGTGCAGGCGATGCGGCACGGGGTGGTCCCCAAGTCGCTGCACGTGGACCAGCCCTCGGGCGAAGTGGACTGGTCGTCCGGCGCGGTGGAGTTGCTGACCGAGGCGGTGCCGTGGGACGTGGACGATCGCCCGCGGCGGGCCGGGGTCTCCTCGTTCGGCGTGAGCGGCACCAACGCGCACGTGATCGTCGAGCAGGTGCCGGAGGAGGAGCCCGCCGGGAAAGCAGAGCCCGCCGGGAGAGCGGAGCCCGCCGGCGCGGTGGTGCCGGTGCTGCCGTGGGCGGTGTCGGCGCGCAGCCCCGAGGCCCTGCGCGAGCAGGCGTCCCGGCTGGCGTCGTGGCTGGACGAGCGTCCCGAGCTGGATCTCGTCGATGTCGGGTTCTCGCTGGCGAGCACCCGTTCGGTGATGGACCATCGCGCTGTCGTGGTGGGCGGTGACCGTGACGAGGTCTCGCGTGGCCTGAGGGCGTTGGCGGAGGGGACGCCGGATCCCGGTGTGGTGTCGGGGACGGTGTCGCGCGGCTCGGTCGCGGTTTTGTTCTCGGGTCAGGGTGCGCAGCGGGTGGGCATGGGCCGGGAGCTGTACGAGTCGTTCCCGATGTTCGCGCGGGCTTTCGACGAGGTGTGCGCGGCGTTCGAGGGCCTTGTGCCCGAGTCGTTGTGCGAGGTCGTCTGGGAGCGGCCGGATCTCATCGACCAGACGGTGTTCACGCAGGCGGGCCTGTTCGCGTTCGAGGTGGCGCTGTTCCGCCTGGTCGAGTCATGGGGTGTGCGGCCGGACTTCGTGGGCGGTCATTCGATCGGTGAGCTGGTGGCCGCGCACGTGGCGGGGGTGTGGTCGCTGGAGGACGCGTGCAAGGTGGTGGCGGCGCGCGGCCGGTTGATGCAGGCGCTCCCGGAGGGCGGGGCGATGATCGCCGTCGCCGCCGCTGAGGAAGACGTCGCGGCCCTGCTGGAGGACGGGGCGGAGATCGCGGCGGTCAACGGCCCGGCCTCGGTGGTGATCTCCGGTGGCCAGGACGCCGTCGCATCGGTGGCCAAGGAGCTGGAGGCGCGAGGGGGCAAGACGACGCGGCTGCGGGTCTCGCACGCGTTCCATTCGCCGTTGATGGATCCGATGCTGGAGGACTTCGCCAAGGAACTGGCCGCCGTCGAGTTCCACGCCCCGCGTCTCGGGTTGGTGTCGAACCTGACCGGCCGCCTGGCCGACCCCGCCGAGGTCACGACCCCCGAGTACTGGGTGCGGCACGTGCGCGGAACCGTCCGATTCTGTGAGGGTGTCCGGACGCTCGAAGCCCAGGGAGTCCGCTCCTTCCTCGAATGCGGCCCGACCGGCGTGCTCACCGGGCTGGCCGAGGCATGCGTGCGAGAGGACGCCGCCACGCTGATCGCTCTGCAGCGCCGGGATCGCGAGGAGCCCCCCGTCCTGATGACGGCGCTCGGACGCGCCCAGGTCGTCGGCGTTCCGATCGACTGGGAGGGCGTCTTCGGCGGTACGGGCGCGCGGCGCGTCGACCTCCCGACCTACGCGTTCCAGCGCCGGCGCTACTGGCTGGATCTGGGGGCCGGCGGGGCCTCCCCGGCCGAGCATCCTCTGCTCGGTGCCGCCGTCGAACTGGCGGACTCGGAAGGGCTGCTGTTCACCGGGCGGCTGTCGTTGCAGACGCACCCCTGGCTGGCGGGCCACATGGTCGGCGACACCGTGCTCCTGCCCGGGACCGCGTTCGTGGAGATGGCCTTCCACGCCGGTCACCGCGTCGACCTGGCCCGCCTGGAAGAGCTGACGATCGAGGCGCCGCTGGTAGTGCCCGAGTCCGGTGGGGTCAACGTCCAGCTCGCACTGGCCGCCTCCGGGGAGGACGGTGCGCGGTTCTTCGCCGTGCACGCCCGTCCCGAGAACACGTCCGACGACACCTGGACGCGCTTGGCGACCGGGCTGCTCGCCCCGGGGGACGGAGCCGGCACCTCGTCGGCGGATCTGACCCAGTGGCCGCCGCCCGGGGCCGAGCCGCTCGTCCTGGAGGACTTCTACGAGCGGCTGGCGGACGCGGGCCTGAACTACGGACCGGAGTTCCGCGCCCTGCACCGTGCGTGGCGGCGCGGCGACGAGCTCTTCGCCGAGACGAAGCTCCCGGAGCGGGCCGATGCCGAGATCGACCGGTTCGGGATCCATCCGGCCGTGCTGGACGCCGCGCTGCACGTGATCGCGGCGGGCGATGCCTCCGGCGGGCGGACGCTGCTGCCGTTCAGCTGGTCCGAGGTTGACCTGCATGCCACCGGTGCCACCGACCTGCGGGTCCGGATCCGGCCTGAGGGGGAGGACACCGTGTCGGTGGAGGTCGCCGACGCCGCGGGCGCTCCCGTGGCCTCGGCGGCGGCACTGATACTGCGGCCCGTCGCGTTCGACCGGCTCGCCCCGGCGGCGGCGGGCGGGGCGCCCGACTCGCTGTTCCGCGTGGTCTGGGAGCTCGTCCCGGACGGGAAGGCGGCCGTGGCCGGGGGCGCAGAGCCGGTCGTCGTGCGCTTCGGCCCCGGAGCGGCCACCGCGGACGCGGTCCGCGCCGGGACCCATCGGATCCTGGACGTCCTGCAGGAATGGCTGGCCGACGAACGGTCGGACGAGGACAGGCTCGTCGTCGTCACCCAGGGCGCGGTGGACGCCGGTGACGAGGCGCCCGCCACCGACCTGCCCGGCGCGGCCGTGTGGGGACTGGTCCGGTCCGCCCAGTCGGAGAACCCCGGACGGATCGTGCTCGTGGACGTCGACGCCGACTCGGGGGACCACGCGGTCCCCTTGGCCCTGGCGGCGGGAGAACCGCAGGTCGCCATCCGGTCGGGTCAGGTGTACGTGCCGCGCCTGACCCGGGCCGAGCCCCTGCGGGAAGAAGACCCCGGTACGACGACGGCGGCGGCGGTGGGCTGGGACCCGGACGGGACCGTGCTCGTCTCCGGCGGCACCGGCACGCTGGGCCGGCTGGTCGCGCGGCATCTGGTCGTCCGGCACGGCGTCCGCCACCTGCTGCTGGCCGGTCGCCGCGGCGCCGGCACCCCGGGCGTCGCCGAACTGGTCGGCGAACTCGCCGGTCTCGGCGCGACCGTGACCGTCGCCGCCTGCGACGTCGCCGACCGGGACGCGGCGCGGCGGATGCTGGAGGGGATCCCCGCCGAGCATCCGCTGAGCGGGGTCGTGCACGTGGCGGGGGTGCTGGACGACGGGACGCTGCCCTCTCTCACCCCGGAACGCCTGGACGCGGTGCTGCGGCCCAAGGTCGACGCGGCGCTGAACCTGCACGAGCTGACCGCAGACCTCGGCCTGTCGGCGTTCGTCCTGTTCTCCTCGGCGGCCGGAGTGTTCGGCACCCCCGGCCAGGGCAACTACGCCGCGGCCAACAGCGTCCTGGACGCGCTGGCGCGACTCCGCCGAGAGCAGGGACTCCCCGGGCTTTCGCTGGCGTGGGGGGTCTGGGCCGGGGACGGGATGGCCTCGGCCCTGACCGGCGCCGACGCGCGCCGCGTCCAGCGCATGGGCATCGAGCCGCTCCCGGTGGAACAGGGCCTGGAGCTGTTCGACGCGGCCGCCGCAGCCGGTGATCCGGCGCTGGTGCCGGTCGGCCTGAACAGTAGGACGCTGGCCGCGCTCGGGGACGAGCTGCCGCCGCTGCTCCGCGGACTCGTCCAGGGAACGGCCCGGCGGACCGCCGCCGGCGCCGACGCCGGTGCGGCGCTGCGGGGCCGCCTGGCCGGGCTCCTCGCCGACGAGCGCGCGGCCGAACTGCTGGAACTGGTGCGCTCCACGGCCGCCCTGGTCCTCGGCCACGGGGAGACCCACGCCATCGAGCCCGACCGGGCCTTCAGCGAACTGGGCTTCGACTCGCTCAGCGGCGTGGAGTTCCGCAACCGGATCAACGCGGCGGCGGGACTCCGCCTGCCGGTCACCGTCGTCTTCGACCATCCGAACCCGCGGGCGCTGGCCCAGGCCCTCACCGTTGAACTCGACGCCGCCGAGCCCGGCGCCGAGGACGCCCGCGCGGCGGACGTGCGGGCGATGCTCCAGGCCATCCCGCTGGCGCGGCTCCGCGACGCAGGACTGCTGGACAGCCTCCTCGAACTCGCCGGAATCCACGACCGGGGCGGGAGCGCGAACGGCGGGCACGGCCCGGACGGCGGCGGCGAGCCGATCGACGGCGAGTCCATCGACGCGATGGACGCCGACAGCCTGGTCAGCCTGGTGATGGGCGGGAACGGCATCGACGACGCGACACGAGAGGGATGACGCTGCCATGACGAGTCCGGACGGAAAGGTCGTCGAGGCCCTGCGCGTCTCCGTCAAGGAGAACGAGCGCCTGCGGGAGCAGAACCGCAGGCTGGCCGCCGTGTCGCACGAGCCGGTGGCGATCATCGGCATGTCCTGCCGGTTCCCGGGCGGGGTGGGCTCGCCGGAGGAGCTGTGGCGGCTGGTCGAGACCGGAACCGAAGGGATCACCGAGTTCCCGGACGACCGCGGCTGGCCGGTCGACGACCTCTACCACCCCGAGCCCGGCCGTCCCGGCACCAGCTACACCCGGCACGGCGGCTTCCTGCACGACGCGGGCGAGTTCGAGCCCGCGTTCTTCGGCATGTCGCCCCGGGACGCGCTGGGAACCGACCCGCAGCAGCGGCTCCTGCTCGAGGGCGCCTGGGAGGCGTTCGAAAGCGCGGGGCTCGACCCCACCGGACTGCGGGGCAGCCGGACCGGCGTGTTCGCGGGAGTGATGTACCACGACTACCCCGGGAGCCACGGCTCGGGAAGCATCGTGTCCGGGCGGGTCGCCTACACCCTCGGCCTGGAGGGGCCCGCGGTGACGGTGGACACGGCCTGCTCGTCGTCGCTGGTCGCGTTGCACCTGGCGGTCCAGTCGCTGCGCCACGAGGAGTGCTCGCTGGCGTTGGCCGGAGGCGTGACGGTGATGGCCACGCCGAGCACCTTCGTGGAGTTCTCCCGGCAGCGCGGGCTGGCTCCGGACGGCCGGTGCAAGGCCTTCGCCGATTCCGCCGACGGCACCGTCTTCGCGGAAGGCATGGGGCTGCTGGCGCTGGAGCGCTTGTCGGACGCCCGCCGCAACGGCCATCGTGTGCTGGCCGTCGTGCGGGGCAGCGCCATCAACCAGGACGGCGCGTCGAACGGCCTGACCGCCCCGAACGGTCCTTCCCAGCAACGGGTGATCCGCCAGGCGCTGGCCAACGCCCGTGTGCCCGCGGACCAGGTCGATGTGGTGGAGGGCCATGGCACGGGGACGCGTCTGGGCGACCCGATCGAGGCGCAGGCGCTGCTGGCGACGTACGGGCGCGACCGCTCGGGTGGCCGGCCGTTGCTGCTGGGGTCGGTGAAGTCGAACATCGGTCATGCCCAGGCGGCGGCGGGTGTGGCGGGTGTGATCAAGATGGTGCTGGCGATGCGGCGCGGGATCGTCCCCAAGTCATTGCACGTGGAAGCCCCGTCCGGGGAGGTGGACTGGTCGTCCGGCGCGGTGGAGCTGGTGACCGAGGCGGTGCCGTGGGAGGCGGGGGATCGTCCGCGGCGTGCGGGGGTGTCCTCGTTCGGCATCAGCGGGACCAACGCGCACGTGATCATCGAGCGGCCGGCCGAGGAGACCGAAGCGTCCCAGGCCCGGTCAGGTCCCGAACCGGTGCCGGTCCCGTGGGTGATCTCCGCCCGGAGCCCGGCGGCGGTGCGGGAGCAGGCGTCCCGGCTCGCGACGCTCCTGGACGACCCGCACGGGCCGTCCGTGCTGGACGTGGGATTCTCCCTGGCCACGACGCGCGCCGAGTTCGATCACCGCGCGGTCGTGGTGGCCGAGGACCGGGACGGTTTCGCCCGCGCTCTCAAGGAGTTGGCCTCCGGTGCCGGAGTGCTCGATCAGGGGCAGGTGAGCCCCGGCCGGACGGCCGTGCTGTTCTCGGGTCAGGGCGCGCAGCGGTCGGGGATGGGCCGGGAGTTGTACGAGTCGTTCCCGGTGTTCGCGAGCGTGTTCGACGAGGTGTGCGCCGGGTTCGATGGCCTGCTCGATGAGTCGTTGCGTGAGGTCGTGTGGGAGCGGCCGGACTTGATCGATCAGACGGTGTTCACGCAGGCGGGCCTGTTCGCGTTCGAGGTGGCGCTGTTCCGCTTGGTCGAGTCGTGGGGTGTGCAGCCCGACTTCGTCGGTGGTCATTCGATCGGTGAGTTGGTGGCCGCGCATGTGGCCGGGGTGTGGTCTCTTGAGGACGCGTGCAAGGTGGTGGCGGCGCGTGGCCGGTTGATGCAGGCGCTTCCTGAGGGCGGTGCGATGGTCGCCGTGGCCGCCGCCGAGGAGGACGTCACACCCCTCCTGGAGAACGGTGTGGAGATCGCTGCGGTCAACGGCCCGACGTCGGTCGTGATTTCGGGTGACCAGGACGCCGTAGCCCCGGTGGCCGAGGCGTTGAAGTCGCAAGGGGTGAAGGCGACGCGGTTGCGGGTGTCGCATGCGTTCCATTCCGCGCATATGGATTCGATGCTGGAGGACTTCGCCAAGGAGCTGGCTTCCGTGCAGTCCCACGCTCCGCGTCTGGGGTTGGTGTCGAATCTGACGGGCCGGCTGGTCGAGTCCGACGAGGTGACGACCCCCGAGTACTGGGTCCGGCACGTCCGCGAGACCGTCCGGTTCTGTGACGCGGTTCGTGCGCTGGAGGCCGAGGGCGTGGCCCACTTCGTGGAGGTGGGGCCGTCGGCGGTGCTGTCGGCGACGGGGGCGGGTGAGTTCATCCCCGTGTCGCGCAAGGACCAGCCTGAGGTGTC
>NZ_JBHSON010000179.1:0-11581 GCF_042656285.1 Actinomadura rugatobispora
TGAACAGATCCCACAGGAACCTCACCCGCCGGCCCGCCAGCGCTAGCGCCACCGCTACACCGACGAGCCCGACGATCAACGTGATCGCGTACTGCACAGTTCCGTCCTCCTGAGGTACGGGCGTTGGCTGTCAGCGTAGGGCTCGCGACAGATCGCACTTCATCCGGGGCCCGAATACTACTCGGCAGTAGCTTATGCGTCTCCCGAGGCGAACCGGCCACGTGATGTACCACTTGTGACCGGTGTATATACGCGCGGCCTTATCCCAGGCAAACCCGTCCGTCCCGGAAACCGCCGAACAGGGACGCCGGCGGCCCGTGACGGGCCCTCGCTGGGCCCTCTCACAAAAGAGCACCGGCCGTACCCGGAGAAGGTACGACCGGCGCTCTCAGCGGCGGGTCAGGGGAGGGCCGGGGGCCTCGGGGCCTCGTCGGTCCAGCCCGCGCCCAGGTAGAGCGTGGTGCGCTCCTTGCCCGGGACGGCACCGCCCTTGACCTTGCTGATCACGTGCTCCGACAGGACCTGCGAGGTGCCCGGGTCGATGATCAGCCGGGTGCCGGTCGAGCTCGTCCCGTACGAGGCGACGATGGAGAAGGCCACGCCGGGCCGTCCGCGCCCGTCCACGGCCCGGCCCTCCGACCGGACGACCGGCATGTCGGCCAGCGCGCGGAACGCCGCCGCCCGCACCTTCGGCGGCACCGGCGCGGTGGTCAGCAGGTCGAGCAGCTTGCCCGCCGCGAACACCTGCCTCACCTGCTCGTTCGCGGCGTGCAGGCGATCCCTGCCGCCGTCGTTGAGCGCGCGCTTCTCGGCGAGCTTGCGCAGAACCGCCGGGTCGGTGGGGAGTTTCTCCAGGTCGGCGAACGACGGCCTGTCCCCGGCGATCGGGACCTGCAGGCCGGCGGACCCGGCCACCTTCACCAGGGTCCCCCGCTCCGGCTTGGTCTGGACGTACACGGGCCGCTTGTCGACGGTGTCCCCGATGCCGAGGGTCCATCGCGCCGGGGAGCCGTCGAGCCGCCACGCCTTCTCGTCCTGCGGGGTCTTCGGCTTGGCCCCCACCGTGCGGTGGCCGCTCCAGTTGCTCCCGTTCCGGGCGGTCCACTGCTCCGAGATGCGGGCGTCCTCGACGGTGTAGGGACGGTCCTTCGGCCCCACCTTGATCGGCAGCAGGTACATCTCGCGGACGCGCCAGTACTTGCCCGTCGCCGGGGCCGTCTCCGCCTTCGCGGCGGCGGCGAGCAGCACGGTGCGGGCCGACGTGGCGTCCAACTGCCCGGCGGTGGGCCCGCCGTCGCCGCCCGGTGCGCCGTCGCCGGGGACGCCGCCGCCCGTGGACGCGATGACCAGCGCCGCCGCGGCGGCCGCGCCGACCAGGCCGAGCCCGCCGCCCCACAGCGGGGCGACGCGGCGCCGTCCCGGGACCACCCGGCGGTCCGCGGCGCCGCGGGCGGCGGCGGGCGCCATGGCGTGGGCCAGTTCCGCGGCCCGGGTCCCGGCGTCGACCGGGGCGTCCGGGTCAAGGTGGGTGGGACGCGCCTCGGTGAGGGTCCGCATCACGTCGCGGCTCATGACATCTCCTTACTGACCATCCGAACGCGGGAACGAGCGGGGGCGACCCCGTCCGCTGGGGCCTCCACGGGGCCGTCCTCGACCGCGCGCAGCAGGCGCTTGCGGGCGCGGTGCAGCCGTACGCGCAGCGCGGTGGCGCTGCACCCGACGACCTTGGCGGCGTCCTTCGGGGACAGGCCCTGCCAGGCGACGAGGATCAGGATCTCCCGGTCGCCCTCGGGCAGCGCGGCCATGGCGCGCAGCACCGCGAGCCGCTCGGCGACCCGTTCGGCGATGTCATCCTCGGCGGCGCCGGCGAGGCCCTGGCGGCCCCGGCCCCGGCCGGGCGGCGGCTCGTCCGCGAAGTCGGTGGTGAACGCGGCGCGCCGGGCCTCCTCCCGGTAGCGGTCGCGCAGCACGTTCCGGGCGACGCCGAGCAGCCAGGGCAGCGCCGGCTCGGGCACGTCACCCAGCCGGCGCCACGCCACCGCGAACGTCTCGCTCACCACGTCGTCGGCGGCCTGCCGCCCGGCACGCGCCGCGGCGTACGCCCAGACGCGCTGCCGGCAGGCGTCGTAGATCGCGGTGAAGCGCCCGGCGTCCCGGGACTCCCCCGGTTCCCCGGGCGCTCCGGATCCTCCGGATCCAACGGTCATCGCCCGCACCTCCGTCCGTCCCTTGTCTTCGGTGTGTTCTGACACCAGGAAGTGGGACGGGAAGGCCCATCGTTACCCGGCTTCGCAAAGATTCCGGGAGAGGAGGGTCAGGCGGGGACGCGCTCGAAGACGGCGGCGAGGCCCTGGCCGCCGCCGATGCACATGGTCTCCAGCCCGTAGCGGGCCTCGCGGCGGTCCATCTCGCGGGCCAGGGTGGCGAGGATCCGCGCGCCCGTGGCGCCCACCGGGTGCCCCAGGGAGATGCCGGAGCCGTTGACGTTGAGCCGGTCGTAGTCGTCCTCCTTCAGGCCCCACTCGCGGAGGACGGCGAGGACCTGGGCGGCGAACGCCTCGTTCAGCTCGATGAGGTCGATGTCGGACAGGCCGAGCCCGGCCCGCTCCAGCGCCTTCGCGGTGGCGGGCACCGGGCCGATCCCCATCGTGCGGGGCGGCACGCCCGCCCGCGCCCAGGACACCAGCCGGACGAGGGGGCGCAGGCCCAGCTCGGCGGCGCGCTCGGGCGTGGTCACCACGCACACGGCGGCGCCGTCGTTCTGGCCGCTGGAGTTGCCCGCCGTGACGGTGGCCTGGTCGTCGCCCTTCCCGAGGACGGGACGCAGCTTGGCGAGGCTCTCCACGGTGGTGCCCGGACGCGGGTGCTCGTCGGCGTCCACGACCGTGTCGCCCTTGCGGGACCGCACCGTGACCGGGACGATCTCGTCGGCGAAGCGGCCCTCGCGCTGGGCGGCCACGGCCCGCTCGTGCGACATGACGGCGAGGCGGTCCTGCTCGTCGCGGGAGATGCCGTACTCGCGGCGCAGGTTCTCGGCGGTCTCCAGCATGCCGCCGGGGACCGGGTACCGGTCGCCGCCCGCGGTGACGCGGCCCCGGGCGAGCGAGTCGTGCAGTTCGAGGCCGGAGCCGCGGATGCCCCAGCGCGCCTCGGTCGTGTAGAACGGCGCGGAGCTCATGCTCTCGGCCCCGCCGGCGATGATCAGGTCGCTCGCCCCGGTCTGCACCTGGAGGGCGGCGTTCACGACGGCCTGGAGGCCGGAACCGCAGCGCCGGTCGATCTGGAGGCCGCCGACCTCGACGGGGAGCCCGGCGTCCAGTGCGGCGACGCGGCCGATGGCGGGGGCGTCGGAGGTGGGGTAGCAGTTGCCCAGGAACACCTCGTCCACCGCCTCGCCGGGCAGGCCGGTGCGCTCCAGCAGCGCCCGGATCACGGTCGCCGCCAGTTCGACCGGCGGGACCGTCTTCAACGCCCCGCCGAACCGGCCGATCGGGGTCCGTACCGGCTCGCAGATCACCGCTTCGCGCATCACTCGCTCCATGTCCCTTGGCGTCCGCCCTGTCCCCGGGCGTCCGCCACGAGGATAGGCACGCCCCGGGCGCACCGGCCCGATCACGGTCGATACCAAATCCGGCACACAGTGATACGCCGGCCGACATAATCGCCCGCCGCGGAGATCGCTAGGAGGTCTCCGGGGTGGGCAGGACCTCCTCGGCCACGGCCAGGACGGAGCGCAGCGCCGCCGACGGGTTGTCCGCGCGCCAGGCCAGCGCCAGCTCCAGCACGTTCGGACGGCCCGCCAGCGGCCGGTAGACCATGCCGGGGATGCGGATGTGCTGCACCGACGAGACCGTCAGCGTGACCCCGACCCCCGCCCCGACCAGCGCCAGGATCGTGTACGAGTCGGGCGCCTCCTGCACGATCCGGGGCTGGAACCCGGCGGCGACGCAGGCGTGCACCAGGGCGTCCCGCACCGCCGAGCCGCGTGTGCCGGGGAAGGTCACGAACGGTTCGGCGGCCAGGTCGGGCAGCCGGATCTCGTGGTGGCGGGCCAGCGGGTGCTCGGCGGGCAGCGCCGCGACCAGGAACTCCCGCTCGATCAGCCGGACGAGGACGCCCTCGCGGTGCACGGGCAGCCGGACGAAGCCGAGGTCGTGGTCGCCGCCCGCGACCTTGGTGACGGCCTCGCCGGAGTAGGTCTGGCCGCGCAGCACCAGCTCGATGCCGGGGTGCCGGGCGCGGACGGCCTTGGTGAGCACGGGCAGCGTCTCGTGGCTGCTGGCCCCGGCGAACCCGATCGTCACCCGGCCGACCTCGCCGCGTCCCCCGGCCTGCGCGGCGCGGCGGGCGACGTCGAGGTCGGCCAGCACGCGCCGGGCGGGTTCGAGGAACGCCCGGCCCGCCGAGGTGAGCCGCACCGAACGGGTGCTGCGCTCGAACAGCTGCACGCCGAGCTCGTGTTCGAGCTGGCGGATCTGCTGGCTGAGCGGCGGCTGGGCGATGTGCAGGCGGGCGGCGGCCCGGCCGAAGTGCAGCTCCTCGGCCACGGCCACGAACCCGGCGAGGTGCCGGAACTCCATGACCCGATTATGACTGTTCAGGTATCAGCCATCGGTCGATTGTACTGAGTCAACTCTTGAATTCGACCGCCCCGGTGGGATTCCATACCAGCACGACGACACGCGACCGCGGTGCCGGAACGACAGGCGGGAACGACAGGGAGATGCGCTGATGGAGCGGTGGACGGCCGGGCGGGTCCGCACGATCCGGGTGATCGGGACCGGCGTGATGGGGCGCGGGATCGTCCAGCTCGCCGCGGCGGGCGGCCTGACGGTGGAGCTGGCCGACGTGCGCGCCGAGGCCGTGACCGCCGCCGTCGACCAGGTCGGCGCGATGTTCGACAAGCTCGCCGGCAAGGGCCGCATGACGGCCGGCGACGCCGCGGCGGCCAAGGCCAGGCTCCGCCCGGTCGGCGACCCGCTGGCCCCCGCCGACGGCTGCGACCTGGTGGTCGAGGCCGTGCGCGAGGACCTGGAGACCAAGCGGGAGCTGTTCGCGGCACTGGAGAAGGTGTGCGGCGAGGGCACGGTCCTGGTCACCAACACCAGTTCCCTGTCGGTGACCGCGATCGGCGCCGCGATGGAGGATCCGAGCCGCCTGGCGGGCCTGCACTTCTTCAATCCCGTGCCGCTGATGCGCCTGGTCGAGGTGATCCCCGGTGCCCGGACGGCCGCCTGGCTGCCCGGCGAGCTGGTGGACCTCGTGCGGCGGCTGGGCCACGAGCCCGTGCTGGCCCCCGACACCCCCGGCTTCCTGGTCAACCACGCCGGGCGCGGGCTGGTCACCGAGGCCATGCAGGTGCTGTCCGAGGCGGTGGCCGAGCCCGCGGACCTCGACCGCATCGCCCGCGAGGCCCTCGGCTTGAAGATGGGCCCGTGTGAGCTGCTCGACATGACCGGCCTGGACGTCTCCCACCCGGTGATGGAAATCATCTGGAACGGCTTCTACGGGGACCCGCGGCTGCGGCCGTCCAGGGTCACGCGCACCCGCGTAGAGGCCGGGCTGCTCGGCCGTAAGACGGGCGAGGGCTTCTACCGGTACGTGGACGGCGCCAAGCAGGAGCCGCCCGAGCCGCCCATCCCCTCGGCCGACCCGCGTCCGGTGTGGGTGCACGACTCCGAGCCCCTGCGCACTCTCCTCGCCAAGGGCGACGTCCAGCTGGAAGCGGGTCCGCGGCCTTCTGATGAGGCGGTCATCCTGGTCACCCCGTACGGCCAGAGCGCGCTTGAGGCCGCCCATGCGCACGGCCTCCCCGCCGAACGGACCCTCTCGGTCGACCCCCTGGGCGACTTCTCCGGGCGGCTCACCCTGGCCGTGCACCCCGGAGTGGACCCCGCCGTAGGACGGGCCGCGCTCGCCGCACTCGGCAGCACCGGCCAGCCCGTGACCGTCGTACGAGACGCCCCCGGTACGGTCGCGCAACGGCTGCTCGCTTCGATCGTTAACGTCGCCTCCGCGATCGCCGAACTGCGCCTGGCCGACCCCAAGGACATCAACACGGCCGTCAAGCTCGGCCTGGGCTACCCGCAGGGACCTCTGGAATGGGGCGATCGCGTGGGGCCCTCCACCATCCTGCGCATTCTCCGCGCCCTGCACGCCGCCACCGGCGACCCGCGTTACCGCCCGAGCCCCTGGCTGGTCGAACGAGCCGAACTCGGCCTCCCCCTGAGCGAGACCGGCACCACCCCCGGCGACCTGCGCTGACCGAAGGAGTCAGTCCGACTTCGCCGGCTCCGCCGAAGGAGCCGCTTGCGCGACGGGCGGCGCGCCGGGAACGGAGCGCCGCAGCACGAAGGCGGCGAGCAGGGGGGCGTCCAGCGCGGCGCCCGCGCCGTTGCCGAACGCCGCCGCGACCGCCACCTGCAGCAGCGCCAGCCCGGCCTTCAGCGGCCCGTACGCCAGCACCAGCTGGAGGAACTGGGTCAGCGCCAACAGCGTCCCGGCCAGCGCGAACGCGAACAGCGCGATCACGATCGCGGCGCCGGAGAAGCCGGGCCGGGCCAGCAGCCGCAGATCGAGCATCGGCTCGGGGTTGCGGTGCTGCCAGGCGGCGAACGCGGCCAGCGCGACCGCGGCGACGGCCAGCCCGCCGAGCGTGCGGGCGCCCGTCCAGCCGTGCCCGGGCCCGGAGATCAGGCAGAGTTGACTCGCACACTGTACGAGTAAACTCGCACGCTGTTCAACTCTCATACTCTGTACGAGATACGCGGGAGAGGTGAGGGAGAGGAGACCGGGCGATGGCCGGGAGCGAGAAGGGCCCCACCTCGGTGTGGACGCGCCCCGAACGGCGGCGCCGCGAGCAGCCCACCCTCGGCCGCGACCAGATCGTCGACGCCGCCCTCGGCCTCCTCGACGCCGAGGGGCTCGCGGGCCTGAGCATGCGCCGCCTCGGCACCCGCCTCAACGCGGGCGCCACCTCCGTCTACTGGCATGTGGCCAACAAGGACGAGCTGCTCGAACTGGCCCTCGACCGCGTCATGGGCGAGGTGACCGTCCCCGACCCCGCCGAGCGGGGCTGGCGCGAGGCCGCCGCCGGCTACGCCCGCGGCCTCCGCGCGATGATCCACCGACACCCCTGGACGGTCACCCTCTTCGGCGACCGCCCCATGCTGGGCCCCAACGCCGCCCGCGCCCTCGACGAGACCCTCGCCGTCTTCGCGCACGCCGGCTTCACCGGCCACGACCTCGAATACGCCTGGTCACTGGTCGTCGACTACGTCGTCGGCGCCGCCGGGAGCGAGGCCGGCCGGCACGCCGCCCAGACCGGCACCACCGCCGCGGACTGGATGCACTCCCTGGGCCCCTACCTCGCCCGGATGGACGCCGAACGCCCCCGCTTGGCCGCGCACATCCGCGACATCTGGTCCGGCGACGACACCGAGAACATCCTGGAGGCCCGCTTCGCCTTCGGCCTCGAAACCGTCCTCGACGGCCTTGAGGCGCGCAGGCCCGGCCGGGGGTGAGTCCCCGGCCAGGCCCTCCGCAGCATGGAGTGTCAGGCGTGGTGCGGGGTCTCGTTCGTCCAGCCGGCCTGGAGGACGAGATCCCGGTTCAGGACGTCCCCCGGCCGCATGCCCTTCATGGAGCCGCCCGGCTTGACCACGACCTTCCGCCCGGAGAGGATCCGGTAGGTCTTCGGCTCCAGGATGAGCTGGTAGTCGAAGACGGTTCCGCTGCCCTCCTGCATGGTGCCGCGCGCGGCCAGCCCGATCCCGGTGCGCCCCCGGTCGTCGGTCACCGACCCGATCGTCCGGACGCCGGACACGCCGGCGAGGAGACGGAACGCCGCCGCCCGCACCTCGGGCGTCGCGGGGCGAAGGGTGAGGAACATGAAGCCCGACATCAGGTCGCCCGCGGCGTCGCGTTCCTGCGTCCGGAGACCTGCGGGCACCTCCCGGGCGTGCGCTGGGATCTGCTTGGTGCGCTTGGGGAAGAGCAGTTCCCCGACCTTCGACGGGTCGGCTACCACGCTCACGTCGTTCGGGCCCTCCCTGAGCGCGCGGCAGTCCGCGTCGGAGAGGGGCTTGCCGTCCTTGCGCATCTTCGCGCAGACCTGCTCGAAATCCTTGGCGGCCCGCTTCTTCCGCTCGGAGGTGGTGCGGTCCTCCTGCCACCCGCCGGGCCCGACACCGTACGTCTTGCCCGGGACGGTGCTGAGCGTGGCCCAGTGGTCGTTGGACCAGACGCGCATCGTCTTGGGCGAGCCCGCCTTCTTCCAGGCGGCCTTGTCGGCCGCTGTCAGCGGGCGGGCGCCCAGGTCGCGGGCATAGAGGACGTTGTCGTCCGAGTCTGAGCGGGCCGTCCACCTGTCCCACTGGGAGGTGTAGCCCAGGACGGTGTAGCCGCCCGCGCCCTCGTCGCCGACCCGGTATGCCTGGCCGTCGACGGTCTGGACGCGCCAGTAGCGCCCGGTCGGCTCCTTGGCCGCCTGCTCGGCCGCGGCAAGCAGGATCGACCGCGCAGACGTGCCGCCGGACTCCTCCGGCTGCGGTACCGCCGTCCCGCCGCCCCCCAACGTGGCGACGGCGACGGCGGCCGCGGCCCCAGCGGCGACCAGGCCGGTGAGGCCGAGCTGCATCCGCCCGACCAGGCGCCGCCGGGCCCGGACGCGGCGCCGCGGACGGCGTCCGGCGATCTCCGACTCCAGGGCCTGCAATGCCGCGCCGGTGGCGCGGACGGACGGCGGCGCGGGCTCGGCGAGCAGATCGCGGACCATCTTCATCTCGTTCATGCCGTGGACTCCTCAGTGGTCAGCATCCGATCGGCCCCGCCCAGCGCCTCGCGCACCTTCTTCCGAGCCCTGTGCAGCCTTGACGCCACCGTGCCGGTCTTCAGATCCAGCGCCGCCGCGACCTCGTCGTACGAGAGGTCCGCGAGCGCCACCAGGAGGAGGACGTCGCGGTCGCCGGAGGACAGCCGGGCCAGGGCCCTGGCGAGCTCTCCCCCGACCTCGCCCGCACTGACCCGGGCGGCGACGCGGTCCTCGTGACCGTCGGCGACGCCGTCGACCGGGGTGCGGGCGAGCGCGCGGTAGTGGCGCCGCTCGGCCCGCCGGTGCAGGCCGACCTGGTTGGTGGCGATCCCGTACAGCCAGGCCCGGACCGCCCCCTTCTCCGGGTCGAACCGGTCCCGGCGGCGGAACGCGGCCAGGAACGTCTCGGCGGCGATGTCGTCGGCGGCGTCGGCGCCCAGGCGGCGGGCGACGTAGCGGTGGATCTCCGCGAAGTACCGGTGGAAGATCCCGGCGAACAGTTCGGGCTCATGCCACGACCTCGCGATCGTCTCCGCGTCGTCCGCCGGTGGGTCGGATCCGGGCTCCGCGGCCTCGGCCGAGGCGTGGCTCTGTCTCATGGGAGGTCCTTGTCGTGGGGGAGGCTGTCACCCCGTACTCATCCGCACCGGGGATCCGCCTTCACGGCCCCGCCCCGGCCTCAGGGAGCGGTCGGCACGCGCGGCTTCTCGTCGGTCCAGCCGACTTCCAGGTAGGTCTCCGAGAACTCGGGGTGCCTGGGAAGGACCGTCCTGATCGACAGCAGTTGCGAGGTGGCGGGATCGACCAGCACACGCTCCTGCCCGTCCTTGCCGAGCCGCAGCTCGCGGCCCGGCCGTCCGCGCTGGTCGCGGGCGACGCCGCCGTCCCGGACGCCCGGCCGGTCGGCCAGCGCCCGGAACGCCGCCGCCCGGGTCGCGGGCAGCGCGGGCACCTGGACCAGCAGGTAGGTCAGGAGGGTGTCGACGAATCCCTCGATGTCCACCTTCCGCCAGTTGGGAGAGACCCCGGACGCGACCTTCCGCGCCCACCGCTCGATGCCCTCGGGGGTGGTGGGCAGGCCGCGGATCTCCTTCAGGGTGAGCGGCTGGTCCACCACCGAGAACCGGTTCGACCGCGGGCCGCGCGTGAGCCAGCCGCGCTCTCCCGCAGGCTTTCTGGGCCCTCCGAGCCAGAGGTGCCCGCTCCAGTACGCCCCGTCCTTGCCTTTCCAGTCCACCTCAAGTGACCTGCCGGCGTGGTTCTGCCGGATGTGGCTCACCTTCCAGTAGGCGCCGTCGGTGGCCGGCTTGCGTTCCGCCGCGGTCGCGGCCATCAGAAGCACCTGCCGGCTCGACATCTGCTGCAACGCCTCCACCGACGCCCCTGGCTGCCCGGCCTTGGTCGGGGGCGCGGACGGCGGCCCGGCCGGGGTGCCCGTCCCGAGACCGCTGATCGCCACGATCGCGGCCGCCGCGGCGGCGGTGAGGCCGGTGCCGAGGGCGGCCCAGCGCGGTGCCCGGCGCGCGGAGCGTCCGCCGCGGCCCGTCCTGGACGGTCCCGGGACGGCGGCGGTCATGGCGCGGGCGAGGTCGCGGTCGCGCCGGGACGGGTCGTGCGGAGGTGTGAGGGAGGCGGGACGGGTGCCGGCGATCCGGTCCATGATGTCGTCGCGGTCGCTCATGCGCGCTCACTTCCAGGGGTCAGTACGGATCGTGCGGCGGCCTCCCCGGCCGGAGGGGCGGCGGGAGGCAGGGTGAGGGCGCGCGCGAGGCGGCGCCGGGCGCGGTGCAGGCGCACGAAGAAGGTCGCCTTCGAGCACCCGACCACCCGCGCCACCTGGCCGGGGGTGAGGCCGTGCCAGGCGACCAGCGTGAGGAGCTCGCGGTCCTCCGCGGAGAGGGCGGCCAGCGCCCGCAGCATCTCGGCGCGCTCGACCACCGCCTCCGCGATGTCGCCGGCGGTCAGCTCGGCCGGCGAGGTCCAGGCGCGCAGCTCGGCGTCCAGGGAGTCGCGCCGGGCCTGGGTGCGGTACGACTCGCGCACCACGTTGCGGGCGATGCCGAGCAGCCACGGCAGCTCGGCGTCCGGCAGGTCGCGCATCCGCCGCCAGGCGACACAGAACGTGTCACCGGCGACCTCTTCGGCGAGATGCCGGCCGGCCCGGCTCACGGCGTAGGCGTACACGCGGTCGTAGTGCGTGTCGTACAGCGCCGTGAACCGGGCCCTGTCGTCGGGATCCGTCACGTCGAACCCTTCGTCCCGGGGGTTTGGGGGCCATCACCCGGGAAGTGATCGAGATCGGCCACTTCTTACACCCCGGTCCGGAACGCCCGCCATCGCCCGGCGTCCTTCTCACGGCGGAGGGCGGTCGCTCGTCCGGCGGAGGGCGCGGCCCCGGGCCGTCGTCCTCGGCGACGAATCTGCGCTCGCTCCCGGCCGCGGGGAACCGGAATACATCGCTCAATCGTCCTGTTGAAGAGGTCGTCAGCAAAGTTGAGTCGCCAAGACTCAAGTGATTTGACAGAGGGAGTCGCTCACGGCACCCTTGCCAACAGAGACTCGACCGGCCGCCGTCCCGCCCTCAGGCGGAGGCGGGCCGGCCCACATACCGGACGAGAACCACACGACGGAGGACGAGGGACATGACACGTGCGGTCGGTATCGACCTGGGGACGACCAACTCGGTCGTCGCGATCCTGGAGGGCGGCGAGCCCACGGTGATCGCCAACGCGGAGGGTTCGCGGACCACGCCGTCGGTGGTGGCGTTCG
>NZ_JBHSON010000180.1:0-10879 GCF_042656285.1 Actinomadura rugatobispora
GCGGGGCCGCGCCGTCGGGGGTTTTCTCGTCCACACTGCACTCCTCAGCGAGGGGGGTGGGGCTAACCGACGTTGGTGTCGGTTAAGTGGTCCCCAACTATGAGGAGGCCGCCGCCGGGCGTCAACCCCCGGCGGCGGCTCGTTCCGCGCAATTCCGCGCGACCGCTGATCAGCGGCAGTGCGGGCCCGTGGTGGGCCCTATCGCGTTATTCGGTATGTCCCAATCCCGACCACAGGAGTCGCATGGCGCCCTCGACGAGCATCGGCCTGGGCATTTCGGGATGGCGCTCCCACCATTGCGCGACGCCGTCCAGACCATTGATGATCAGCTCGACCATGGCCTCGGCGATGGGCTCGTGCGGCTCCACGCCGACCGACCTGATGTCGCCGGCCAGGAGCGCCATGGCCGCCTGCGTGCGCGACTCGCGGATGCCCCTGCGGACGGTGCCGATCTCCGGATCGTCCTCGCCGAAGTGGTCGAACAGCAGCTTGCGCGCGTCGGGGCGGCTCTGCGCGAAGCCGATGTAGGCGTCGATCGTCGACCGCATCCGCTCCTCCGGCGTTCCCGTGCCGGCGATGCGCGCGCCTACGTACTCCACCAGCCGCGCGTTCTGCTCCTGCATGACGGCCAGCAGCAGCACCCTCTTGGAAGGAAAGTGGTCGTACAGCACGGTGCGCGCCACACCGGCCGCCGCCGCGATGTCCCCCAGGGAGGCCCCGTGGTAGCCCTTCTCGGCGAAGACCTTGAGCGCGGTCTCGGTGATCACGGCTTTGCGGGCCGGACCCCGCATCCGCGATTTCGGCGGATCTGCCCCCACTGACTTGACTCCCTTCCTCGGTTGCCCTCACCCTAGCCGACATGCATGTCGGTAATCCGTCCGCGACCTCACCCCAGGAGCGCGCATGCCGCACCGCAAGGCGCCAAGGAAGCTCTCGATCGCCATCGTCGGAAGCGGGTTCAGCGGTCTCGGCCTGGCCATCGGGCTCAAGAGGGCCGGCTTCACCGACCTGACGATCTACGAGAAGGCCGACGACCTCGGCGGCGTCTGGCGCGACAACACCTACCCCGGCGCCGCCTGCGACGCCCCCTCCCACCTGTACTCCTACTCCTTCGAGCCCAAGCCCGACTGGACGCGCAGGTTCGCCGAGCAGCCCGAGATCCTCGGCTACCTGCGGCACTGCGCCGGCAAGTACGGGCTGGAACGGCACATCAGGCTCGGCACCGAGGTCACCGACGCGGCCTTCGACGCCGCGACCGGCACCTGGCAGGTCCACACCGGCAGCGGCGGCGTCCACGAACACGACCTGCTCGTGACCGCCTGCGGCCAGCTCAGCAATCCGGCCGTCCCCGTACTGCCCGGCCTGGACGCCTTCTCCGGCGCCGTCTTCCACTCCGCCCGCTGGGACCACGGGCACGACCTGGCAGGCGCCCGCGTCGCCGTCGTCGGCAACGGCGCCAGCGCGATCCAGTTCGTCCCGCTCATCGCCCCCGACGCCGAGGCCCTCACCATCTTCCAGTTGGAGTCCCACTGGATCAGCCGCAAGCCCGACCGCGTCTACCCGCGCTGGCGGCACGCCCTCAACCGGCGCGTGCCCGCCGTGCAGCGGCTCTCCCGCCTCGGGATCTTCCTGTGGTTCGAACTGATGCTGAACCCGAGCCTGATCTCTCCGCGCGGGCGGCGGGTCCTGTCGGCGCCCGTCCGCGCTCTGTGCCGGTTCGCCCTGCGCTCGGTGGGCGACCGGCGGCTGCGCGAACGCCTCACGCCGGGCTACGAGCCCGGCTGCAAACGCATCCTGACCTCGAGCGACTACTATCCCGCCCTCAACCGGCCCAACGTGCGCGTCGTCGACCGCCCCATCGCCGAGGTCACCCGGCACGGCGTCCGCACCGCGGACGGCGACCACCACACCGTCGACACCATCATCTGGGCCACCGGCTTCCGCTCCCAGGACTTCGTCGCCCCCATGCGCGTCACCGGCTCCCACGGCACCGAGCTCAACGCCGCGTGGAAGGACGGCGCCCGCGCCCATCTCGGTCTCGCCGTTCCCGGCTTCCCCAACTTCTTCCTGATGTACGGGCCCAACACCAACGTGGGATCGGGCTCGATCGTGCACATGCTCGAGAGCCAGATCGCCTACATCGTCCAGGCCGCCCGCCTTCTCGCCTCGGGGGTCGCGCACATGGACGTGCGCCAGGACGCCCTCGAACGCTTCGACGCCACCGCGCAGCGGCGCCTCTCCACCTCGGTCTGGAACCAGGGCGGCTGCGACAGCTGGTACCTCGACGCCGACCGCCGCAACACCAACAACTGGCCCGGCTCCATGACCGGGTACCGCCGCCGCACGCGGCGCCTCGACCCGTCCGACTACCACCTCGAGCACTGAAACGGAGCCCGCCGGCCATGCCCAACTTCGGAGCCACCGAGATCCTCATCATCCTGTTCGTCGTCCTGCTGCTGTTCGGCTCGGCCAAGCTTCCGCAGCTGGCCCGTTCGCTCGGCAGGTCGGCGCGCATCCTCAAGACCGAGACGCGGGGCCTGCACGACGACACCGAGCCCGAGCAAGGGACCGGCACCGGAGAGCAGGCCACCCCCGTCGCACGTCCCCCGGCCCTGCCCCAGGGTGAACCGCTCCCGGGCCTTCCGGTGCCCCGGCACGAGCGGTCGCGCCTGCACTGACAGACTCCGGGGGCGCCTGCTCTAGGACGTGGAAGCCTCCCACACGAATCCGTCCGGGTCGGTGAAGGGCCCGGCGTCGCCGCCGATGGCGATCCGGTGCGATCCGGTGCCTTCGGGAGCGACGCCGGCGACCTTCGCGAGGGCGCGGCGATTGTAGAGCGACAGCTTGATGGGACTCGACGGAGCGCCGAACTCGACGTACTTGCGGCCGTAGCTCTTCGTCACGGCAAGGCCCCGCTCGACGTAGAACCGCTTGCTCTCGGCCACGTCCGCGACTCCCAGCTGGAGCACGATCTGGTCGATCTGCCTGGTGGCCGGGCCGGTGTCCTTCTTCGACGAGGACGCAACGGTCCAGATGGTCCCGTCCGGGGCCTGGACGACACCGCCGTAGCCCCACAGTGACTTCTTGGCCGGCTTCAGCGGTGTGGCGCCGGCGTCGATGGCGGCGTCGACGAGGGCGTTGACCGTGGCCGGCCGGGACGCGATGAGCGACATGGTGAAGCCGCGGAAGCCGGTCGTCGGAGCGTCCGAAGCCCGCAGGCGCACCTGCGCGTCCAAGCCGAAGGCATCGGTGCGGAAGCGGCCGGCGGCCGCGGGGTCGGCCACCTCCAGGGTGACGAAATCGACGGAAGCCATGGCGGCCACGTTAGGGCCGGGCCGGCGGCCCGCGCTTCTTCATTCCTGATCGGTCAGGTCATGTTCTCCCCACGCGTGGGCGGTGTCAGGTGCCGGTGGTGAGCTGGTGGCGCAGGGTGTCGTGGGCCCATCGCTCCCAGGCGTCGGGCGACCAGTTCCGCCGCTCGACGAACAGCGTGAAGACTTCGGGGCTGAGCAGCCCGTACAGCAGATCCGCGGCGTGCTCGGGGGAGACGTCCGGACGCGCGCCGGGCTTGGCCATGAGCGCGCGGGCCGCCGCCGACTGGACGGTGTGGCGCGGATCGGTGTCCTGGGGCCAGAGCACGGAGATCTCGGGATCGGCCGCGACGGCGCCGTCGAGCACCCTGGCGATCGGGGCGACGCGTTCCAGGATCGGCCGGGTGCCGGAGACGTGGGCGCGCAGATGCTCCCCCGCGGTCGCGGTGGCCATGGCGGCCGTGAACCAGGGGCGCTCCATGGTGGCCAGGGGCTGGTCGTCCCCGGCGATCGTGACGTCGACCAGGACCTTCAGCAGGTTCCGCTTCGTGCCGAAGACGTAGTAGATCGTCTGTATCGCGACCCCGGCGCGCGCCGCGACGTCCTGCAGGTTCGTCGCTCCGTAGCCGTCGGCCACGAACATGTCGCGGGCCGCCTCCAGGATGCGCCGCCGCGTCTCCTGGGCCTGGGCCGCCCTCTTCCCCGGTCTTCTGGTCTCCGGCATGTCTAGAGGTTATCCCTAGTCGCCTTCACTAGTGAAGCACTCCAGTGCCTCCTTGACATTTCTTTCGTTAGAAGTTACTTCTAGTTGCTGTCACTAGAAGTCACCTCTAACGAATGGATCCCGCATGTCGGTGCTCCGCATCACCCGCTTCCAGGTCGACGCCGCGGACGTCGAGGAGATGGTCGTCCGCCGCACGGCACTGATCTCCGCCCTCCAGCGCACGTTCCCCGGACTGGCCGAGTCGAGGCTGGCCCGCGTCGACGAGGAGTCGTGGATCGAGGTCTCGCGCTGGGAATCGGCCGCGCAGCTGCAGGCCGCGCTGGAGCGCGGGCCGGCGCTGCCCGAGGCCGCGGCGGCCTTCTCCCTCGTCAAGGACGCCACCGCCGAGAGCGCCGAGGTCGTCGACGTCCGATGACCGTTCCCGCGATAGAGATCGACCGGCTGACCAAGGTCTACAGGCCGGGGAAGGCGCCGGCCGTCGAGGAGGTGTCGCTGCGCGTGCCCGCGGGCTCCGTCTTCGGCTTCCTGGGGCCGAACGGGGCAGGCAAGACCACCACCATCAAGATCCTCGCGGGGCTGCTGTCGCCCACCGGCGGCACCGTCCGGCTCAACGGGCACGACGTCGAGCGCGAGCGGTCCGCGGCGATGGCGCAGTTCGGCGCCGTGCTGGAGGGCTCCCGGAACGTTTACTGGACGCTGTCGGCCCGGCAGAACCTGGCGTACTTCGGACGCCTCAAGGGCCTGGGCAAGGCCGCGATCCGCGCGCGGGCCGACGAGCTCCTCGCCGACCTGGGCCTGTGGGAGCGCCGCGACGACAAGGTGGGCGCCTTCTCCCGCGGCATGCAGCAGAAGGTCGCGATCGCCGCGGCCCTCATCGGCGACCCGCCCATCGTCCTGCTGGACGAGCCCACGCTCGGCCTGGACGTCGAGGCCACCCGCGCGGTCAAGGACCGGATCGCCGGCCTCGCCCGGGAGCGCGGCACGACCGTCCTGCTGACGACCCACCAGCTGGACGTGGCCGAGGAGCTGTGCGGGCAGGTCGCCGTCCTGCGGCAGGGGAGGGTGGTGGCCGACCTGCCCACGCGCGACCTGCTGGCGGGGTTCCGCGAACGGGACAGGTACGAGATCCGGATCGAGGGCGCCGCGCCCGCCCTGCCGCCCGGCTTCGAGGCGGCCGAGCACGACGGGCTCACCGTGATCACCGGCCGCGTCGGCGCGGTGGCCGAGGTCTACGACCTGGTCGACCGGTTGCGCGAGGGCGGGGCGGTGCTCCAGTCGCTCGCCCAGGTGCAGCCCGACCTGGAGGACGTGTTCCTGGCACTGACGAGGGGGCCGGCGCATGTCTAGCCGCGCCGCCGTGCCCGCCGCGGGGGCGCTCGCCGTTGTCAGGGCGGAGGTGGGCAAGGGGCTGCGGGTGCAGCTGGCGCATCCGCTCGGGCACGTGATCACCCTGCTGATCAGCATGACGATGTACCTCGGGCTGCAGTTCGTGATGGGCCAGGGAGAGCTGCGCCGGGACCTGCTCCCGCAGACGCTCGTCGCCATCGGCGGCTACTGGTTCCTGCAGTACGCCGGTCTGGTGATGGTCGCCGACCTGATCGAGGAGAAGCGAACCGGGACCTTCGCCCAGTCGCAGATGTCGTCCGCGCCGCCCTGGGTTCCGATGCTGGGGCGGCTGATCACCGCGTCGCTGTTCGGGCTCGCGGTGGCCGCGGCGGCCTCCCTCGTCCCGGCGCTCGCGGCCGGGATCCCGGTGCCGCTGCGCTGGCCGGCCGCCGTGCCGTACGCGCTGCTGGTGCTCAACGTCCTGGCGTTCACCTTCCTGCTGGCCGCCCTCGCGCTGACCACGCCCATGATCGGCGTGCTGCAGTCGCTGGCCGCCTCCCTGGTGCTGCTGCTGAACGGGTCGTTCCTCCCGCTCGCGCTCTACCCGGACTGGCTGGCGCTGGTGGCCCGGTTCCTGCCCACCACGCTGGCGATCGAGGCCACCACCGGCGTCCTCTTCCAGGGGCGCTCCCTCGGCGACCTCTGGGGTGACGGGACGCTGCCCTGGTCGCTGGCGTACACCCTCGCCCTCGCCGTCCTGAGCGCGGCGCTGTTCGTCCGTAACCATCGCCGGGCCGTGCGCGAGGGCCGGCTCGGACAATACTGAGAGGCACCGCCATGCACGCACCGGCCGCCTTCGCGCGCGGCTTCGCCGGCGAGGTCCGCAAAGGGCTGATCGACCTGCGGGACGGGTGGCGCGAGCTGCTCGTCCAGATGATCACCTTTCCGCTGTTCTACCTGCTCATCGTGCTGTTCATGGGACGGGGCCAGCTGCGCGGGGACCTGCTCGTGCCGGTCCTGCTCGGCATGGTCGCGCTGACGTTCGTGCACGAGCAGATCAACCGGGTCTTCTGGAGCTATCTGGGCGACATCCAGTCCGGCGTGCTCGAGCAGACCTACCTGACGCCGCTGCCGTCGGCGGGCCTGGTCCTCGGCCGCCAGGTCGCCGCCGCGATCTCGGCGCTGCCCACCGCACTGGCCGTCCTCGGGACGGGGGTCGCCGCCGTCGCGCTGCGCGGCGGGCGGATACCGGTCGACGCCCGGGTCCTCCTGCCGCTGGCCGCCATCGTCCTGGGCACGTGCGGGCTGGCGCTGGTGCTGTGCGGACTGACGCTGGTGTTCAAGCGCATCGAGATCGTCACGCAGCTGTCGGTGGCCGTCTACGCGCTGACCGGCGGCACTCTGGTCCCCCTGGCGGCGATGCCCGGCGCCGCCGAGTTCCTCGGCAGGCTGCTGGTGCCGGTGGCGCCCGGCGTCGAGGCCATGCGCGACATCCTCCTGGGCGGGCACCCCCTCACCGACCTGCCCAGCGGCTGGGGCGTGGGATGGGTGATCGCGCAGCCGCTGCTCCTGGTCGCGGCCGGAGCCGTGGCCTTCGCCCGGCTGGAGGCCCTGGCCAGACGGCGCGGCACGCTCGGACGCTACTGAGAATCCCGGCCACGCCGGCCCCCGGCCACCGCGACGTGAAGGAGACGCGATGACGACCGACGCAACACCCCGCCCCGGGCGGGTCGTCCTGGAAGCGATCGGACGGGTCGTCGGCGGCAGGTCCGAGGCGTTCGAGGACCACTGGTCCGGCGTCCAGGCGGTCGTCCGCCTGGACGCCGGGCGCTTCACCCCTTCGGCCGTGGCGGGCCTGGAGGACTTCTCCCACCTGCAGGTCGTGTTCCACTTCGACCGGATCGACCCGGCCACCATCAGCACCGGGCCACGGCACCCGCGGGGCGATCCCGCCTGGCCGCCGGTCGGGGTCTTCGCCCATCGCGGACCCCGCCGCCCCAACCGGCTCGGCGTCTCCTGCTGCCGCCTGCTGGCGATCGAGGGCCTCGACCTGCACGTCGCCGGCCTGGACGCACTGTCGGGATCGCCCGTCCTGGACGTCAAGCCCTACCTGGCCGAGTTCGCTCCACGGCGGCCCACCGCCCAGCCGGCCTGGGCCACCGAACTGATGAGCGACTACTACGGCTGACCGGCCCGCCGCTCCCGGCGGCGGTCAGGTGGTGGTGATGGACGGGGTTTCGAGCCTCCCCACCAGGCGGCCGTCCCGGAGCGTCGCGAGGACGGGCGGGGCCTGGAGCACCACGTCCTCGACGGATCGCGCGTCCAGGACCGCCAGGTGCGCGTGCGCCCCCGGCGCCGGGCCGTGCGGTTCGAGGCCCAGGATCGCCGCGGGCGCCGTGGTGATCGCCTCCAGGAGGTCGCGGCGGTCGGCCTCGCCGGCGAGCCGGTGGGTGATCCCGGTGAGCCACGCGGCCTGGACGAGGTCGGCGTTCCCGAACGGCGCGAACGGGTTGCCGATGTTGTTGTTGGCGACGGCCACCCGCACGCCCGCCGCCCGCGCCCGGTCGACCGGGGCGACGCTGCGCGTGCCGGGCCGCCCGTGACCGGCGAGGTACAGGTCGGTGGCGGGCAGGGCGACGAGGGAGATCCCGGCCGAGGCGAGCCGCTCGAAGGCGCGGTCGGCGGCGTCGGGGGCCATGGCCGCGAGCGTCGTCACGTGGCCGATGGTCACGCGGCCCGCCATGCCGTGGGCGCGAGTGCGCTCGACGACGAGGTCGAGCAGCGAGCTTCCCGGGTCGTCGTGGAAGTCCAGGTGCAGGTCGACGGGCGCGCCGTGCCGTTCGGCCAGCGCGAAGACCAGGTCAAGATGGCGCCGCGGATCGGCGTCGACGTAGGGGCAGCCGCCGACGACGTCCAGGCCCTCGGCCATGGCGTCGGCCAGCAGGGCCGGCATGCCCGGTAGTTCGAGGCCGCGCTGCGGGAACGCGACCAGCTGCAGGTGCAGCAGATCGGAGGGCAGGGCGCGATGCAGCGCGATGAAGTCGAGCCCGACGGCGGGATCGATCTCGACCATCGCGCGGGCGGCGGTGACGCCGTTGCGCACGAGCGTCCGCACCGCCCGCTCGGCGCCCTCGGCCGGATCGACGACGCCGCGCACCCCCGCGACGGCGGCGATGGCCTTGTCCAGGTCGGGGGTGAGCGGTCCGGGCGTGTGGCCGAGCAGGTACGCCTTGTCCAGGTGCACGTGCGCGTCCACGAAGGCGGGCAGCACCACCCGCCCGTCCGCGGCGAGCTCGGTCCCGTGCGGCTCCCGCGGGCCCGCCGCCCGGCCCACCCGCCCGTCGCGGAGCTCCAGCGTGACGGGCTCGCCCGCGTCCACACGGGCCCCGGAGATGCGGTCGATCAGCATGTGCGTCCTTCCCGGGAAGGTGCGGCGGGTCAGCGGAGGCCGATCGACTTGTCGACGAACTCGTTGGTGACGATGTCCTCGGGCTTGAGGCCGTCCTTGAACGTGTCGCCCCGGGCCTTGAGGATCGGCGTGACGACGCCCATCACGCGCTCGACCCGCTTCAGGTCGAAGTCGCCGAGCGTCGCGTCCGCGCCGTTGCCGACGATGTTGTGCCGGCGCATCACGCCGACCGCGTCCTCGTTGCCCGCGAGGGTGATCGGCGGGCCGTCCGGGATCGTCTCGGCGATCCGCACCATCGCCTCGTTGACCGGCTTCGGGTCGGCCATGTAGTCGGCCTGGGCCTTCTGGAGCAGCGGGACGAGCTTGGCCAGGCACGCCCGGTTCTTCTCCAGCTCGCCCGCCCGCACCGACCAGCCGTGCTGGTAGATCTCGTAGCCCGCGTCGTGGATGAGCAGCGACTTCACGGGCTTCTTCCAGCCCTGGACGTCGTGCTCCCACCGGAAGGGCTCGTTGCTGACGTAGCCCTGCTGCATCGTCCGGCCCTTGTCGGCGACGAAGCGGCTGGGCGTGCCGTCGAAGGAGGAGTCGGCCTGGTCCTTGGTGACGTAGCCCTTGGACACCAGGTAGTCCATGTAGAGCTTGCCTTCGGTGTGGGTCACCTTGGCCCCGGTCGCGGCGACGTCCTTCCAGGTCCGGACGTTCGGGTACGTCGCGGGGTCCCACATGATGATCTGCGGGGTGATGTCCAGCGAGGAGAAGACCGCCTTCACGGGGAACTTCGCCGACGCCGCCACGGCGTCGTCGGTCGGGACGAACCCCAGCGTGATCGACTTGTCCTGGTACATCTGCGCCGGCACGGGCTGGCCGCCCAGGAACGGGCCGCCGAGGCGCACCTCGACGTTCACGCCGGTGTCGCCGAGCGGACCGGCGTAGGCGCCCTTCTTGACGTCCACCTTCCCGTCCGGGCCGACGAGCTGGTACGCCGCCGCGCGCTCGGGCGTGGCGTACCAGTCGGTCTGGATCACGACCGTGCCGGGGCACACGCCCGCCAGGGGTCCCTGCCCGGACGGCGCGGGCACGTCGGTGTCGGCTCCGCCGCAGGCGGTGAGCAGGGTTCCGGTGAGGGCGACGGTCAGGGCGGCGGGAAGCGTGTATCTGCGCATGGCGAACTCTCGGGGGTGCGGGGCCGGTGGGGGCGAGGGGCGGGGGGCGGGGACAGGCTCAGGACGGGCCGCGGGTACGGCCCGAACGCCGTCTGTCCACGTGGTCGCCGAGCAGGTCGAAGCACCAGAACAGCAGCAGGCCGACGAGCGAGGACCACATCAGCGCGGTGAGCAGCTCCTCGGTGGCGAGCCGCTGCCGGTAGACGTCGATCATGCGGCCGATGCCGGGCTCGCCCTGGCGGAAGAAGAAGTCGGCCACGATCGAGCCGATGATCGCCATTCCGGCGGAGATCTTGAAGCCGGTGATCATGGCGGGCAGCGCGGCGGGGAGCTGGAGCCGCAGCAGGCGCTGCCGGCGGGTGGCGCCGTGCAGGGTGAACAGGTCGTGCAGGCCGGGCTCGACCGACTTCAGGCCGAACAGCGTGTTGGTGATCGTGGGGAACAGCGCGACCATCACGCAGACGATCACCCGGCTCTCGAACTCGTACCCGAACCAGAAGCCGAACATCGGGACGACCGCCAGGATCGGGATGGTCTGCAGCACCACCGCCCACGGGTACAGCGCGTGCTCGACCCAGCGCGCCTGGCTCATCACGACCGCGAGCAGCACGCCGACGACGATCGCGAGGGCGAGGCCGGCCAGCGCGATCTGGGTGGTGGACCACAGCGCGGTGAGGATCTCCGCGCGGTTGGCGCCGTCGAGGACCCCCACCCTGATCACGTCGTACGGGGCCGGCAGCAGGAACCGCGAGTCGGCGGCGAGCACGAGCTCGCTGACGACCGTCCACACGCTCATGACCAGCAGGAACACCAGCACGGGCGCGATGATCCGCAGCCCCGGCCGGGGCCGCGGCCCCGCCTTGGCCCCAGCGCCCGCGGCCCGCCCGGCGGCTGGCCGCGCGGGCGCCCGCCCCGCCCCCGAGGCGCCCGTGGTGCCGGTCGTCAT
>NZ_JBHSON010000181.1:0-10640 GCF_042656285.1 Actinomadura rugatobispora
CCGATGACCCTCTACCTGCAGTCGGTGCGCGGGTTCAGCCCCCTGGAGGCCGGGCTGGTCATGGCGCCCTCGTCGCTGGCGTCGATGCTGCTGGCCCCGGTGGCGGGACGGCTGTCGGACCGGCCCACGGTCACCCCGCCGCTGTACTCCCGCGACCACCGTTTCAAGGACCTCGCCCGGCTGATCGTGAACGGCTACAGCGTCAACGAGGACGGGCTGAGCTTCCAGGTCACCGTCCTGTCCGACCTCAGGCACGTCGCGGTGCCGCACGACCTGATCCCGGTGACGCTGGAGGCCCCCGGCGGCCGGACGCTGGACATCGTCATCGTCCTGACGCCGCCGCCCGACCAGAACGTCTGCACGTTCTCGGCGTCCTACACCTGGAACCAGCTGGCCAAGCTGCTGGAGCTGGAGCGGCCGGACGGCGTGCCCGTCCGCGACGCCGTCATCGAAGCGCTTCCCCAGGCGGGCATCCGGGCCGAGTGGTGGGACAACCGCACCGGCCCGAACGCGCCCCGCCACTACTGCGGCGGCACCGAGCAGAAGTACGGCTCCGGCCGCATCGATCTGCGCCCCATCACCGTGGACGATCTGAAGGCGTCGGAGGCGGTCGCCAAGACGGCGTGGACGGCGGCCGAGCCGCTGCGCACCAGCCGTCCCGTCTACCGGGCGTTCGCCGACCTGCTGCGGCCGGGCCTGGAGATGGCCACGGCGCTGGAGGCCGAGTCGGAGTTCTTCATCTCCGGCGAGCAGCACGTGTCGGTGGTGGCGAAGATGCGGGCGCTGTACTCGCGGCCGGCGGAGCTGAAGGCGCTGGGCGTCGAGCTGATGTCGGGCGAGGACGTGCGCAGGTGCACCGACACCTACTACGACGTCCCGGAGCTGACGCTGCTGCGGCACGGGATCGTGCTGCGGCGCCGCCAGTTCGGCGGGGACGGGCCGGGCGGGTTCCTGCTCCAGGTGAAGGGCCGCACGGTCACCCGGCAGGGGGAGCCGGGCGAGCGGATCCGGCTGACCTCGCAGGTGCATCTGATGGAGCCGGTCGATCCGGCGCGGCTCGGGGAGTTCCTCGCGGGCGGCGGGGTCGACAACGCCTTCGCGCGGGTGCTGGCCGACGGGCCGGCGCACGGCCGTTCCGGGCCGTCGTCTCCGGAGGAGTGGGCGGGCCTGGCGCCGCGGCTGGTCGTCACGGCGCAGCGGGTGAGGTACTCGCTGGAGCTGGCGCACTCGATGACGGTCGATTTCAGCGCCGACAGCGCGACCGGCACCGATCCGGTGACGGGGCGGTCCTTCACGGTGCACACCGTCGAGTTCGGGATCGGCCACGAGGGCCTCTGCGTCGACGACGAGTCGTCGGGTCCGCTGTACGCCTCGTTCTCCGGCGGCGCGGGCGCCAGGGCGTACCGGATCCCGCCGGGCCGGGTCGGCGGCGGGAACGGCACGAGGAGGCCGGCGGTGGCGGCGCGGCGCGTCCTGGTGACGCGGCCGTACCACGTGCCCAGCGACCTGGACGACCCGGAGCTGTTCGGCCGGCGCGACTACCTCCAGTACCGCGACCTGCGCGATCGGATGATGCACCACCTGTTCGGTTACGCGGCCAAGGACCTCGCCCTCGGGGGCACCAAGTCGCACACGCTGGCCCGCCTGCTGGAGATGATCTGAAGGGCGGCTGAAGGGCGGCTGACCGGCAGCTGACGGGACGCTACGGACAAACCGGACGTTCGCCTAGTGTTCGGTCACGCGGTGCCGGGGGGCGACGCGCCCGTCGGTCGCCGTGGCCACGCTCTGCAGCGTGAAGGTCACCATCGTGACCGAGTCGTTCCTCCCCCGGGTCAACGGGGTCACGAATTCGGTCTGCCGTGTCACCGAACAGCTCGCGGCCCGCGGGCACGAGGTCCTCGTGATCGCCCCCGCGCCCGACCGGGACCGTTACGCCGGGCAGGCCGTGCGCACGGTCCCGGCGCTCGCCCTCCCCTGCTACCGCTCGTTCGCCCTCGGCGTCCCGACCGGCCGGATGCGCGCGGCGGTGCGCGACTTCGGCCCCGACATCGTCCATCTGGCCTCGCCCGTGGTGCTCGGCGCGGGCGGTCTGACCGCCGCGCGGGAGCTGGACGTGCCCGCGGTGGCGGTGTTCCAGACCGACGTGGCCGGGTTCATCCGGCAGTACGGGCTGGGCGCCGCCTCGCCCGCCGTGTGGCGCTGGCTGCGCCGGTTGCACGCGCGCGCGGACCTGACGCTGGTGCCGTCCAGCCCGCTGCTGGCCGAGCTGGAGCGGCGCGGCGTGCCGCGGCTGGCGCTGTGGGCGCGCGGCGTCGACCAGGAGCGCTTCAATCCCGGCCACCGCTCCGAGTCCCTCCGCGCTCGTCTGGCCCCGGCCGGGGAGGTGCTGGTCGGTTACGTGGGGCGGCTGGCCGCCGAGAAGCGCCCCCGGATGCTGGCCGCGCTCGCCGGCATTCCCGGGACGCGGCTCGTCGTGGTCGGCGACGGTCCCGAGGAGGGCCGGCTGCGGCGGATGCTGCCGGACGCGGCGTTCACCGGGTTCCGGACGGGACAAGAGCTGTCGGAGCTGGTGGCGTCCCTGGACGTGTTCGTGCACACGGGCGCCGACGAGACGTTCTGCCAGGCCGTCCAGGAGGGGCTGGCGTCGGGTGTGCCGGTCGTGGCGCCCGCCGCCGGGGGCCCGCTCGACCTGGTGCGGCCCGGGCACAACGGGCTGCTGTTCACCCCGGACGACGAGGCCGAGCTGCGGACGGCGGTCGCCGCGCTGGCGGGCGACCCGCTGCTGCGGCGGCTGATGAGCCTGAACGCGCGCCGGTCGGTGCGGGGACGGAGCTGGGACATGATCTGCGACCAACTGCTCGGCCACTACGCGGGGCTCCTCGGCGGCACCGCGGCCAGCGAGGCGGCATGACCGAGCGAAGCGAGGGCATGAGCGCTGTTCTTGCCGGGGGGTGTGGGGGGTCGTCCCCCCACGGAGGAGCGGCATGAGCAAGGCGTTTCCGTTCGTCGTGTCCGTGCACGACGTGGCGCCGGCCACGCGGGTGCCCGTGGACGACTGGGTCGCCGAGCTGGACCGGCGTGCGATCCCGTGCACGCTGCTGGTGATCCCCGGGCCGTACGGCGGCGGGCCCGCGACCGGTGAGGTGCCGGGCCTGGCGGCCTGGCTGCGGGAGGCGGGCGGGCGCGGCCACGAGCTGTCGCTGCACGGCTTCCACCACGCGCGGGTGCCCGGCGGCGCGGCCTGGCGGCAGGCGGTGAACCAGGTGGTGGCGCGGGGCGCGGGCGAGTTCTGCGCGCTCCCGGAGGAGCACGCGCGGCGGCTGCTGCGCGAGGGGCGGGAGGCGCTGGAGGAGGCCGGGCTCGACATCGTCGGCTTCACCCCGCCCGGCTGGCTCGCCTCCCCCGGCACCCGCCGCGCCCTGGCCGGGCTGGGCTTCGCGTACTGGACGAGCCAGCTCGCGCTGCACGACCTGACCGGCGGGCGGACGCCGCGGCGGATGCCCGCGCTGTCGCACCGGCCGGGCGGGGCGGGCGAACGCGCGGGCGCGCGGCTGATGGTGGGGGCGGCCCGGTTCCTCGCGCGGTCGCGCACGCCGTTCCGGATCGCGCTGCACCCGGCCGATCTGGGCAGGCCGGGCCTGCGCGAGGCCGCGCTGGACGCCGTGGACGCGGCGCTGGCGGCGGGCGGGCGGCCGGTCACCTACCGGGCGCTGGTGGGCGCGTGAGGATCGTCCAGCTCGCCAATCTGTACAGCCCGGTGTCCGGCGGCCTGCGGACCGCGGTGGACATGCTCGGCCGCGGGTACGCGGCGGCCGGGCACGAGCGCGCCCTGGTCGTCCCGGGACGGGAGCACGGTCGGCACAACGGCGCCGCGGGCACGATCGTGACCGTGCCGGGGCCGTCGGTGGCGCCCGGCTACCGGCTGGTGCTGGATCCGCGGCCGGTGCTGCGCGCGCTCGCCCGGCTGCGCCCGGACGTCGTCGAGGTGTCGGACAAGGCGACGCTGACCGTGGCGGCGCGGTGGGCGCGGCGGCACGGGGTGCGGTCGGTGCTGCTGTCGCACGAGCGGCTGGACGCGATCCTCGCGCCGCGCGTCCCCGGCGGGTTTCCGCTGCGGCCCCTCACCGACCGCTGGAACGGCGGGCTGGTGCGGGCGTTCGACGCGATCGTGGCCACGTCGGCGTTCGCCGCCGCCGAGTTCGGCCGGGTGGGCGCCCGCGACCTGCACCTCGTCCCGCTCGGCGTGGACCTGGACACCTTCCGGCCGCTGCCGGGCCCGGCGCCGTGCCGCGGCGAGGTCCGGCTGACACACCTCGGGCGGCTGTCCCGGGAGAAGCGGCCGGGCCTGGCGGTGGCGGCGGCGATCGAGCTGCACCGCCGGGGCGTGCCCGTCCGGCTCGACCTGGTCGGCGACGGGCCGCAGGCGGCCGGGTTGCGGGCCGCGGCCGCGCGGGCCGGGCTGCGCGCCCGGTTCCACGGGCACGTGCCCGACCGGGCCGCCGTGGCGCGGCTGCTGGCGGAGGCGGACGTCGCGCTGGCCGCCTGCCCGGTGGAGTCGTTCGGGCTGGCGGCGCTGGAGGCGCTGGCGTGCGGCACGCCGGTGGTCGCGGCGGACCGCGGGGCGGCGCCCGAGCTGCTCGTCCCGGGTGCCGGGGTCGCGGTGCCGCCGGTGCCGGAGCGGTTCGCCGACGGCGTCCAGGAGGTGCTGTCGTGGCCGCGGGAGCGGCGCCGCGCCGCGGCCCGGGCCCGCGCGGAACGCTACCCGTGGGACGCGACCGTCGCGGGCATGCTGGAGGTCCTCACCGCGGGCCGGGGCGCGCTCCGTACAGGTCGATGAGCCCCAGGTAGTCGCCCAGGCCGAGGGTGGCGTCGCGGTCGTCGCAGGGACGGACGTACGGGCTCATCGACAGGTTCTGGTGCCGGACGCCGTCGATGTGCTGGAGCCCGAGCACGTGCAGCATCTCGTGGGTGACGACGGAGACCGCCTCGTACCGCCCCTCCGGGCACCCGGGGACGGGCTGGGCGCCGCCGCGGCGCGGGGCGCGGGTCGTCCACCAGCGCTTGCCCTGGGTCTGGACGGCCATGTCGGCCTCGCGGATGACGTTGCCGACGTGCCAGGTGCAGGTGACCGCGAGGATGTCGCGGTCGGGAGTGCGCAGTTCGGCCCAGCCGAAGGAGTTGATCCCGTTCCTGGACTGGCAGGCTCCGGGGCCGAGGATGTTCGGCGGTGAGTCCGTCCGTCCCGCGTACCGCTGGTAGATGTCCGGCTTGGGGCTGTAGGAGAGCGAGCCCCTGACGCAGTCGGTGCGGACGTCCACCGCTCTGCGCACGCCGCGTCTGAAGGCTCCGGCCCCGGACCCGGCGGGCATCCCGCTGAACGCGACGGAGCCCGGGTAGTAGTGCCAGGAGATCCGCGTTCCGCGCGGCCACCGGTCGGGCCCGAGCTTGCGGGCGGTGTCGGTGCAGGCGGGCAGCGGCGCGAGGGCGGCCTGGCGCGGGCGGCCCTCGGGGATCCGGGCCCGGCGCTCGACGATGGTCGCCGTCCCGGCCTCGGCGTCGACGTCGATCCGCAGTTCCGCGGCGCCGTGGCGGCGCAGCAGGCGCGAGGTCACCGAGGAGCCGTCGTGCGGCACGGTGGCGGCGACCCCGCTCGTGCCCCTGATGACCCGTCCGCGCACGTCGCACTGGAACAGGTCCACGATCCGGGGCAGCGCTCCGGCCCGCAGTCCGGGGCCGGGACGGCACCAGGCCGGCGGCCTGGCCTCCCGCGCGCCCGGCACCGGGCCGTCGGCCGTCGCCGGGATCGCGCAGGCCGCCGCGGTGAACGCGGTGAGCGCGGCCGCGGCGGACAGGGACCCGGCGGGCGAACCCGTCCGGAACTTGTAAGAGCGCACATCACATTACTGGGCACGCGCGACATCGGATAAAGCCATCGACGCCCAAAATCCACCCCAGCACACCCGACGAAATATCCATTGTTCGACCTAGATAACCGGACATCGCATAACCATGTGCCGAGGCCGTGAGCGCCGGGCGTTTCCGGCACCACGGTCGTTCTCAAAAGCGCGTCGGCCTTTGTTAAAGCCCTGGGACGGGGTGGTGGCGTTTCAACGATCAGTGGGTATCCGGCGGACAGACTTCCGTGGATCAGCAGTACCGGGCAGCCGCTTAGCCCTCTGAGAAAGGACGACCGCGATGGGCTCTCAGGGGCTGAGCGTCCCCGCCGTCGGAGGGGACGTCGAGGACGGCGCCGACGAGGGCCGCGAGGAGCGCTCCGAGGATGATCCCGGCGGGAGACACGAAGGACACGCAGGACAGGCGCAGCAGGCCGTGGGCGGGGGAACCCGCACCCTGACCGCGACGAGCGTCATCCCGGTCGTGACCGGCCCGGCGGCCCGTCCCGCCACGGCGTCCCGCCCGCGACCGCTGGCCGCCCTGTACGCGCTCACGCTGGGCACCGCGGACGCGCTCGCCATGGCCACCGCCGTGACCGTCGCCGCCGGCATGGTGAACGGCACGGCGGCGGGCGGCACGGGCGCGGGCGCCGTGACCGTGACCGGCACGGTGACCGCGATGGTGACGGCCGCCGCCGCGATCGTCGCGGTGAACGCCCCCGCCGGGCTCCACCGGTGCCGCCGCAGGCCGTCCCTGCTCGACGACGCGCCCGCCCTCGCGGTGCGCGCCGCGGTGGTGGCGGCGCCGGCCGCGCTGCTGCTCCCCGGGGGCGGAAGCGTCGCGATCTGGCTCTGGATCACCTGCCTGTACTGCGCGTTCGCCGGCGCGTCCCGGCTGGCCGCGGGCGCCGTCCTGCGGACCCACCGCAAGCTGCGCCCGCGCGGCCGTCCCACGGTCATCATCGGCACCGGCCCCGGCGCCGCGCTGGTGGCCGGGGTGCTGCGGCGGCGCCGCGACTTCGGGCTGGACCCGGTCGGGCAGATCGTCACCGGCGACCCGGGCGACCTGCCCGTCCCCGCCCTGCCCGTGCTGGGCCGCCCGCTGGACCTGCGGCGCGCCCTGGCCGCCTGCACCGAGACCCGCTCCCGCGCCGCCGTGGTGATCGTCGCCGACGAGGTGCGGCGCTCGGGTCTGGACGAGCTGGTCCGGATCTGCGCGGCGCTGCCGTGCGAGACGCTGCTGGTCCCGTCCACGACGGACCTGCTGCTCGCGCGCGCCGGGGCGCGGACGGCGCAGGCGCCCGTCGAGCATCTGGAGGGGATCCCCTTCGTGCGCCTGGGGCCGCGTCCCGGCGCGCGGACGGCCCGCGCCGCCAAGCGCGCCTTCGACACGGTCGCCGCCGCCCTGCTGCTGCTGACGCTGTGGCCGGTGCTGCTGGCCTGCGCGCTCGCGGTCCGGATCGAGGGCGGCCCCGGCGTGCTGTTCCGGCAGCGGCGCGTCGGCCTGGACGGCGAGCCCTTCACGCTGCTGAAGTTCCGTTCGCTGCGGCCCGCCGACGACCACGAGGCCGACACCCGCTGGTCGGTGGACGGCGACGCCCGCATGGGCCCGGTCGGCCGCTTCCTGCGCGAGACCTCGCTGGACGAGCTGCCGCAGCTGTGGAACGTGGTCCGCGGTGACATGAGCCTGGTCGGCCCGCGCCCCGAACGGCCGCACTTCGTCCGGCTGTTCTCCGAGACCTGCCCGGAGTACCCGCTGCGGCACCGGATGCCGGTGGGCATCACCGGCTGGGCGCAGGTCAACGGGCTGCGCGGGGACACCTCGATCGAGCTGCGGGTGCGGCTGGACAACCGCTACATCGACACCTGGACCTTCGGAGCCGACCTGCGCATCCTGCTGATGACCGTCCGGGCCGTGCTGACGAGGAACGTCGCGTGAGGCGGGCCCTGGCCGGGCGGTGGAGCCCGCTGGTCGCCGCCGCCGCGCTGTGCGTGTGCGTGCCGCCCGAGATCGGCGCGACCGCGGTCGCGTGGACGGCGCGGTTCGCCGGGTTCGAGACGTTCAGCGACGTGCTGGCCGTGCAGGTCTCCGCCGGGGACCTGGCGGGCCTCGTCCTGGTGACCGTCGCCGCGGTGCTGGTCGCCGCCCGGAAGGTGGCGCCGCCCCCGCTGTGGACGCTGCCCGCCTTCGGGACGGTGGCCCTCGCCGCCGGGATCGCCACGCTGTGCTCGCAGGACATCGCGTCGAGCCTGCCCGGCTACGTGCGGATCGTGCAGCTCCTGGTGCTGGTGCCGCTGGCCGCGATGACGCTGGTCCAGGACCGGACGGACGGCCTGGTGGTGGCCGCGGCGGTGGTCGCGGTGGCGCTGGCGGAGTCGTCCTACGGCATCTGGCAGGCGCTCACCCGCAACGGCGCCGCGATCGGGGGCGAGACGGTCCGGGCGGTCGGCACGTTCGGCGCCGGGGACGTGATGGCGCTGTCGATCGTCGCCGGGTTCGGCGTGGTGTTCACGCTGGCGTTCGCGCTGGCCGGGCCGCCCCGGGTCCGCCCGTTCGCGGCGGCGGCCCTGGCGGTGCTGGGTTCGGCGCTGCTGCTGGCGCTCAGCCGGGGCAGCTGGATCGCGATCGGCGCCGCGGCCGGGCTGGTGCTGCTGGCCTACAGCCGGCGGCTGGCGATGCGCACCGCGGCGACCGCCGCCGCGCTGGCGGTGGTCGTGGTGGGCGGGCTCGGCCTCGGGCTGGGCGGCGGCGACGGCGACCTCGGCGGGCAGACGCTGGCCGCCCGCGCGCAGTCGATGACCTCGGTCATGGACGCCCCCGACCAGTCCGTCCTGGACCGCTACAGCCTGTGGACGGCGGCGCGGGGCATGTGGGGCGACCATCCCGTCACGGGCGTGGGCGTGAAGAACTTCCCCGCCTACCGCGACTCCTACGCGCCGATCGAGCTCTCCTCGGCGGGCGAGGTCATGGACCGGGTCAACGGCTACCACCGCCAGCCGCTGCTGTCCCCGCACAGCCAGTACCTGCTGGTCCTGGCCGAGCAGGGCGTGGTCGGGCTGGTGGGTCTGCTGGCCCTGTTCGGCGCGCTGGCGTACGGGGTGTGGCGGCACCGCGACCCGCGCGACCCGCTGTGGCTGGCCGCGTTCGGCTTCCTGGCCGGACTGCTGATCAACTTCGTGTACGCCGACATCAGCGGCGCCAGCAGCATGCTGGTCGCGATCATGATCGGGCTGGTCGCCGCCGGCGCCGCCACCGGGCTCCCCCGCCCGGGCACCGAGGTCGCGCCCCGTCCCCGGGCCGGGACCGCATGACGGCCGTCGGGGCGCGCCCGCCGGCCCGGGACGGCTCGATCCGCCGCGCCACCCTGCTCACCGGGCTGCTCGTCGCCGCCGGGACCGGGCTGGGCTTCGTGCGCGACCTGGTCATGGCGCACCGGTTCGGGGCCAGCAGCGGTACCGACGCGTTCCTCGTCGCCTGGACGATCCCGGAGACGGTGTCGCCGCTGCTGATCGAGGACGCGATGGCGCTGCTCATGGTGCCGGTGGTGACCCGGCTGCTGCGCGAGCCGGACGGGGTGCGGCCGCTGGTGGTGTCGGTGCTGCCGCGGCTGGCGGTCGCGCTGGCCGCGGTCGCGCTGGTCCTGGTGCTGGCCGCGCCGCTGCTGGTGGACGTGCTCGCGCCCGGCCTGGAGGATCCCGGCCCGGCGGCGCGGTGCGTGCGGCTGACGGCGCTGACCGTGCTGGCCTTCGGGATCGCCGGGTTCATGAGCGCGACGCTGCGGGCGCACCACCGGTTCGGCCCGCCGGCCTCCATCTACCTCGCCTACAACCTCGGCATCCTGACGATGATCGCGGCGTTCGCGGTGCCGCTGGGGATCACCAGCGCGGCGCTCGGCGTGGCGTGCGGCGGGCTGCTCATGGTGGCCGTGCAGCTCCCGGCGTTCGTCCGCTGCCTGCGCGGCGCCGGCGGGCGGGACGCCGCCGTCCGCGAGCCGAAGGGGGCCGCGCGGGACACGGCGGCCTCGGTGACGCTGGCGGCGGCCGCGCCGATCGTCCTGTACACCCTCACCCGGCAGTCGCAGGTCTTCGTCGAGCGCTTCCTCGGCTCCGGCCTCGCCGCCGGGTCGATCTCCCACCTCAACTACGCGCAGAAGGTGGGCCAGGTCCCGATGGTGGCCTCGCTGCTGCTGGTGACCGTGACGTTCCCCCGGCTGGCCCGCGCCTCGGCCGGCGGGGACCTGGACCGGGTGCGCCGCCGCGTCGAGTCCGACCTGGTCGTCGTCAGCGCGATCGTGCTGTACGCCACCGCGATCCTGATCGCGCTGGCGCCGCAGATCGTCGCGCTGCTGTTCCAGCACGGCCGCTTCACCGAGGCCGACGGCGAGCGGACCGCGCTGGTCCTGCGCGTCTACATGCTGGGCGTGTGGGGCCAGGCGATGGCGGGCGTCGCCGCGCGGGCCTTCTTCGCGCGCGCCCGTCCCGTCTGGCACCCGGTGTGCGCGATGGCCGCCGGGCTCGCCGTCACGGGCGCGCTCGGCGCCGCCCTGGTCGGCACCGGCGGCACCGCCGCGCTGGCCGCCGCCAACGCCGCCGGGATCACCGTGGCCGCGGTGGCGCTGCTCCTGCTCGTCCGCAGGCGGGTCGCGCCCGTGTCGCTGCGCGCGGCCGGCGGCGACATCGGGGCGCTGGCGCTCGCGGCCGGCGCCGCCCGCCTGGCCGGGCTGGCCGCCACCGGCCGGTTCCCCG
>NZ_JBHSON010000182.1:0-9879 GCF_042656285.1 Actinomadura rugatobispora
CGGCGCCCCGACCGTCGCCGAACTGGCCCGAATCCTCGACAACGACCGGCCCGGCAACACCGGCGTCGCGCTCACCGCACGCCAACGCCCCCAGAACGTGCCACTGTCCTACGCCCAGCAGCGCATGTGGTTCCTCAACCGACTCGAAGAAGCCGGCGCGGGCGCCGCCTACAACGTCCCGCTCGCACTGCGCCTGTCGGGTGACCTGGATGTCGCGGCGCTGGAGACGGCGCTGGGGGATGTGGCCGACCGGCACGAGAGCCTGCGTACGGTTTTCCCCGAGAGCGAAGGGGCCCCACGTCAGGAGATCCTTGAGGGGCGGGAAGGCCGTCCCGGGCTCGTCGTCACCGAGATCGGTGAAGAGGAACTGGACGCGGCCGTCGCGAGGGAGGTCGGGCGAGGGTTCGACCTGCGCCGGGAGCTGCCCTGGCGTACGACGCTGCTAGTGCTGTCGCCGACCGAGTACGTGCTGATCGTGGTCGCGCACCATGTCGTCGTGGACGGCTGGTCGATGGGCGTCCTGGCCAACAACCTGAGCGTGGCGTACACGGCGCGGACGGCAGGGGCCGCCCCCGCGTGGGAGCCGTTGCCGGTGCAGTACGCGGACTACACGCTGTGGCAGCGCGAGGTGCTGGGCGACCTGGACGATCCCGAGAGTGTGATCTCGGCGCAGCTCGGCTACTGGCGGCAGGCGCTGGCGGGGATTCCGGAAGAACTCGTCCTGCCGCTGGACCGGGCGCGTCCGGCGGAGCCGTCCTTCCAGGGACGTGCCGTACCGATCCAGGTGACCGCGGAGACGCACGCCGCGCTCGTGGAGATCGCCCGGCAGCGTGGTGTCACGATGTTCATGGTCGCGCAGGCGGCGCTGGCGCTGCTGCTGGCGCGGATGGGCGCGGGGACCGACATTCCGCTCGGCACGGCGATCGCCGGTCGCGGTGAGGAGGGCTTGGAGAAGCTCGCGGGCTTCTTCATCAACTCGTTGGTGCTGCGAACGGATGTGAGCGGCGACCCGTCGTTCGCCGAGCTGCTGGAGCGGGTGCGCGAGACCGACCTGGCGGCTTTCGCGCACCAGGACCTGCCGTTCGAGCGGCTGGTCGAGGACCTCAACCCCGCCCGCTCGCTGGCACGGCATCCGCTGTTCCAGGTGATGCTGGGCGTCGACGCCGTCCCGTCGGCAGAGACCCCCTTGGACCTGCCGGGTCTGCACGCCCAAGCCCTTCCGCCGGACGAAACGCAGGTGGCCAAGTTCGACCTGTCGGTCACGCTGGCCGACCATCGGACCGAGGACGGCCTGCCCGCCGGCCTCGGCGGAGAGATCCTCTACGCGACGGACCTGTTCGATGAGGCGACCGCTCGGGCGCTGGCGGACCGGTTGGTTCGCGTTCTGGACAAGGTCGCGGCCGATCCGTGGGTGCGGGTCGGTGATGTGGAGGTGCTGGAGGAGGTCGAGCGGCGTCGGGTGCTGCTGGACTGGAACGGCACTGCCCAGCCGGTGCCCGATGCATCTCTGGCCGAACTGTTCGAGCGGCAGGTGGCCGAGTCTCCGGACGCGGTGGCGGTGGTGTTCGAGGGTGCGGAGCTGACCTACGCCGGGTTGAACGAGCGGGCGAACGGTCTGGCGCACGCGTTGATCGCTCGGGGTGTGCGGCCGGGTGATCTGGTCGGTGTGCTGATGGACCGCTCGGCCGATCTGATCGTCGCGTTGCTCGCCGTCGTGAAGGCCGGTGGGGCGTATGTGCCGCTGGAGGAGCGGCGGCGGGCGGTCGCAGCCGAAGCGGGCGTCTCGCTGGTCCTGACGGATGCGGATCTGACCGGGGAGTTTCGTGCGGACAACCCGGGTGTCCGCGTATCTGGGGATTCGCTGGCGTATGTGATGTTCACATCGGGGTCGACCAGTGTGCCGAAGGGCGTCGCGGTCACTCACGCCAACGTGGTTGCGTTCTGTTCCGATGGGCAGTGGCGTGATGATGTGTTGCGGGTCGTGTTGGTGCAGGCCAACCATGCTTTCGATGCGTCGACGTATGAGGTGTGGGCGCCGTTGCTGCGGGGCGGTCGGCTTGTCATTGTTCCGCCGGGTGAGGTCGACGCGGTTGAGCGTGGTCGGCTGATCGCGGAGCAGCGGGTTACGCATGTGGTTGCGGCGTCGGGGTTGTTCCGGGTGCTGGCCGAGCAGTCGCCGGAGATCTTCGCCGGTGTGCGGGAGGTGTTGACCGGCGGGGATGTGGTGTCTGCCAATGCCATCCGGGTGCTGTTGGAGACCCATCCGGGCCTGGTCGTGCGGACGACGTACGGACCGACCGAGAACACCGCGTTCACGACGCAGCTCGCCTTCACTGACGCCGAGTTGGTTCCGGTTCCGGTGCCGATCGGCTTCCCGATGGACAACACCCAGGTCTTCGTACTGGATGAGTTCCTGCGGCCGGTTCCGCCTGGCGTGACCGGCGAGCTCTACATCGCCGGTGCGGGGTTGGCGCGCGGCTACATGGGCCGGGCGGCTTTGACCGCGGAGCGGTTCGTGGCGTGTCCCTTCTCTTCCGGGCGCATGTACCGGACCGGTGACCTGGGCCGGTGGACGTCCGCCGGAGTCCTGGAGTTCGCGGGCCGGGCCGACGAGCAGGTGAAGATCCGCGGTTTCCGGATCGAGCCCGCCGAGATCGAGGCCGTCCTCGCCGCCCACGAGCAGGTCGGTCAGGTCGCGGTGATCGCTCGCGAGGACCGGCCCGGTGTGAAGCGGCTGGTCGCCTACGTCGTTCCCACCGATGAAGACACCGGCGCGGACGAGGCGGCGCTGCGAGCGCATGTCGCGGCGCGACTGCCGGACTATATGGTCCCTGCCGCCGTGATGGCGCTGGACGAGCTTCCGGTCACCGTCAACGGCAAGCTCGACCGTGCGGCGCTTCCGGCCCCCGACTTCGCCGGGCAGATCACCGGCCGAGGGCCGGCGACGGTGACCGAGGAGATCGTCTGCGGGCTGTTCGCCGAGGTCCTCGGGCTGGAGACGGTCGGTGCGGAGGACTCGTTCTTCGAGCTCGGTGGTGACTCGCTGCTGGCGATGCGGCTGATCGCCCGGGTGCGGGCCGTTCTGGACGTCGAGGTCAATATCCGTGAGTTGTTCGCCGCGCCGACGGTCGCGGGCATCGCTCGGCTGGCCGATGGCGAGCAGGCCGGTGGCACGCGGGCGGCTTTGGCGGTGCGGGCGCGTCCGGAGGTCGTGCCGCTGTCGTACGCCCAGCAGCGCATGTGGTTCCTCAACCGGCTCGAGGAGAGCAACGTCCGGGCCGCCTACAACGTCCCGCTCGCCCTGCGCCTGTCGGGTGATCTGGACGTCGCGGCGCTCGAGGCCGCGCTGGGGGACGTGGCCGATCGCCACGAGAGCCTGCGCACGGTCTTTCCGGAGACCGGCGGGGTGCCGCGGCAGGAGATCCTGCACGGTGAGGCGGGCCGGCCGTCGCTGACCGTCGTGCGGGTCGACGAGCGTGAGGCGGGCGGGACCGTCGCCGCCGAGATGGGCCGCGGGTTCGACCTCGGCCGCGAGTTGCCCTGGCGGACGACTCTGCTCACGATCTCGGAGTCGGAGTACGTGCTGGTCGTGACCGCGCACCACATCGCGGTGGACGGCTGGTCGATGGGCGTGCTGGCTCGCGAGATGGGCGTGGCGTACGCGGCGCGGCGTTCGGGGAGTGCCCCCGAGTGGGAGCCGCTGCCCGTCCAGTACGCCGACTACGCGCTCTGGCAGCGCGAGGTTCTCGGCGATCTCGACGACCCGGACAGCCTGATCTCCGCGCAGCTCGCGCACTGGCGTGAGGCCCTCGCGGGCATTCCCGAGGAGCTCGCCCTGCCGGTGGACCGTCCCCGTCCGGCGGAGGCGACCTTCCGGGCCGGCTCGGTGCCGATCGAGGTGGACGCGCGGACCCACGCCGGGCTGACGGAGACCGCCCAGAAGAGCGGCGTCACGATGTTCATGGTGACGCAGGCGGCGTTGGCGTTGCTGCTGGCGCGTTTGGGCGCCGGTACCGACATTCCGGTCGGTACCGCCGTCGCAGGCCGCGGTGAAGCCGTGCTGGAGGATCTCGCCGGCTTCTTCATCAACACGTTGGTGTTGCGGACGGACGTGAGCGGCGATCCGTCGTTCGCCGAGCTGCTGGGGCGGGTGCGGGAAGCCGATCTGGCGGCGTACGCGCATCAGGATCTGCCGTTCGAGCGGCTGGTCGAGGACCTCAACCCGGTCCGGTCCCTGGCGCGGCACCCGCTGTTCCAGGTGATGCTGACCGTGCAGAACCTCCCGCAGGATGAAGCTCCCATGGAGCTGCCCGGTCTGCGTGCCCGTCCGCTGGTCGAAGCGGAGGAGGAAGCGGCGTCGGCCAAGTTCGACCTCTCGTTTTCGCTGGCCGAACACCGGACCGCGGACGGCGCTCCGGCGGGGATGAGCGGGGGCATCCACTACGCCCGCGACCTGTTCGACGAGGCGACCGCCCAGGCCCTGGCGGACCGCATGGCGCGGGTGCTGGAACAGGTCGCCCGCGATCCACAGGTGCGGGTCGGTGATGTGGAAGTGCTCGGCGAGGCCGAGCGTCACCAGGTCCTGGTGGAGTGGAACGACACGGCCCGTCCGGTGCCGGAGGCGTCTCTGGCCGAGTTGTTCGAGCGGCGGGTAGCCGAGTCTCCGGACGCCGTGGCGGTGGTTTTCGAGGGCGCGGAGCTGACCTACGCCGAGCTGGACGGCCGAGCGAATGGTCAGGCGCATGCGCTGGTCGGCCGTGGGGTGAGGCCGGGTGATCTGGTCGGTGTGGTGATGGACCGGTCGGCCGATCTGATCGTCGCATTGCTGGCGGTGTTGAAGGCTGGTGGGGCGTATGTGCCGCTGGAGGAGCGGCGGCGGGCGGTCGCAGCCGAGGCGGGCGTCTCGCTGGTCCTGACCGATGCGGATCTGACCGGGGAGTCTCGTGCGGACAGTCCGGGCGTGCGCGTGTCGGGGGATTCGCTGGCGTATGTGATGTTCACGTCGGGGTCGACCGGTGTGCCGAAGGGTGTCGCCGTCACTCACGCCAACGTGGTCGCGTTCTGCGGGGACGGAAGCTGGACCGATGAGGTGGTCGAGCGGGTCCTGGTCCAGGCGAACCACGCGTTCGACGCCTCAACGTATGAGGTGTGGGTGCCGTTGCTGCGCGGTGGCCGCTTGGTGATCGTTCCTCCGGGGGAGGTGGATGCGGTCGAGCGTGGCCGGTTGATCGCTGAGCACGGGGTGACCAACGTGCATGCCACAGCGGGCTTGTTCCGGGTGCTGGCCGAACAGTCCCCGGAGATCTTCGCCGGGGTCCGGGAGGTCTCGACCGGCGGCGACGTGGTCTCGTCCGCCGCGATCCGGGCGCTGCTGCAACAGCACCCGGGCATGGTCGTGCGGACGACCTACGGGCCGACGGAGAACACCGCGTTTACCACGCAGGTCCCCTTCACCGACCCGGCGGCTGTTCCGGCCTCGGTGCCGATCGGTGCGCCGATGGACAACACCCGGTCGTACGTGCTGGACGGATTCCTCCAGCCGGTGCCACCGGGTGTGGTGGGCGAGCTCTACATTGCGGGCGCGGGTTTGGCTCGGGGGTATGTGGGGCGGGCCGGGCTGACGGCGGAGCGGTTCGTGGCGTGTCCGTTCGACGGCGGGCGGATGTATCGCACGGGTGACCTCGCCAGGTGGAGCGAGGCCGGAGTACTGGAATTCGCCGGTCGCGTGGACGAGCAGGTGAAGATCCGTGGTTTCCGGATCGAGCCCGCCGAGGTGGAGGCCGTGCTGGCCGCTCACGAGCAGGTCGGGCAGGCGGCGGTGATCGCGCGTGAGGACCAGCCGGGCGTGAAGCGGCTCGTCGCCTACGTCGTCCCGGCCAACGGCCAGTGCGACGAGGGCATGCTGCGTGACTTCGTGACGGAACGGCTCCCGGACTACATGGTCCCCGCCGCGGTGATGGTGCTCGACACCCTGCCGGTGACCGTGAACGGCAAGCTGGACCGGGCCGCGCTGCCCGCCCCGGACTTCGCGGTCGCGGTCACCGGTCGCGGCCCGGCGACACCGACCGAAGAGGTGCTGTGCGGCCTGTTCGCCGAGGTCCTCGGGCTGGAGACGGTCGGTGCGGAGGATTCGTTCTTCGCACTGGGCGGGGACTCGCTGCTGGCGATGCGGTTGATCGCACGGGTCCGGGTCGTCCTGGACGCGGAAGTGGGCATCCGGGACCTCTTCACGACGCCGACCGTCGCCGGTGTGGCGCGTCTGGCGGACGCCGACAGGGGTGGGGTACGGGCCGAACTGGCGGCGCGGTCGCGTCCGGAGGTTCTGCCGCTGTCGTACGCCCAGCAGCGGATGTGGTTCCTCAACCGGCTCGAAGAGGACGGCGCGGGCGCCGCGTACAACATGCCGCTGGCGCTGCGGCTGTCGGGTGATCTGGACGTCGCGGCGCTGGAGGCGGCGCTCGGCGATGTGGCCGACCGGCACGAGAGCCTGCGCACGATCTTCCCCGAAGCCGACGGGGTTCCTCGCCAGGAGATCCTTCACGGCACCGCCGGCCGGCCCGCTCTGCCGGTCACCCAGGTCGGCGAACGCGACCTGGACGACGTGCTGGCCGCCGAGATGGGCCGCGCGTTCGACGTGGAGCGCGAGCTGCCGTGGCGGACCCGGTTGCTCAAGCTCTCTGACTCGGAGTTCGTGCTGGTCATGGTCGCCCACCACATCGCGGCGGACGGCTGGTCGATGAGTGTGCTGGCCCGCGACCTGGGCACCGCCTACGCGGCGCGGAGCGCTGGCGGCGTTCCCGAGTGGGCCCCGCTGCCGGTGCAGTACGCGGACTACGCGCTCTGGCAGCGCGAGGTCCTCGGCGACCTGAACGACCCGGAGAGCGTGATCTCCACTCAGCTCGGCCATTGGCGCGAAGCCCTGGCCGACCTTCCGGAAGAGCTTGCCCTGCCGATGGACCGTCCCCGTCCGGCGGAGGCGTCCTTCGCCGGTGGGTCCGTGTCGGTGCGGGTGGACGCGGATGTGCACGCGAGGCTGGTCGAGATCGCCCGGCAGCGCGGTGTCACGATGTTCATGGTCGCGCAGGCGGCGCTGGCGACGCTGCTCGCCCGGACGGGTGCGGGCACCGACATTCCGATGGGCACACCGGTGGCCGGACGCGGTGACGCGGCCCTCGAAGATCTGTCTGGGTTCTTCCTGAACACGCTGGTCCTGCGGACGGACCTGAGCGGTGATCCGTCGTTCGCCGAGCTGCTGGACCGTGTGCGGGATGCGGACCTGGCGGCTTTCGCGCACCAGGACCTGCCGTTCGAGCGGCTGGTCGAGGACCACAACCCGGTCCGGTCCCTGGCGCGGCACCCGCTGTTCCAGGTCATGATGACCTTCCAGAACGTCCAGGCGGAGACGCCCTGGCTGCTGCCCGGACTGCGTGTTCGGCCGCTTCCGCCGCCGGACGGCGCGGAGGCCGCCAAGTTCGACCTGTCGGTCACCTTCGCCGAGATGCGTGACGAGCAGGGCGCTCCGGCCGGAATCGACGGCGGCATCCAGTACGCCACCGACCTGTTCGATGAGGCGACCGCTCAGGGACTCGCAGACCGGTTGACCCGGGTGTTGGAGCAGGTCGCGGCCGATCCGTGGGTGCGGGTCGGTGATGTGGAGGTGCTGGAGGAGGTCGAGCGGCGTCGGGTGCTGCTGGACTGGAACGGCACTGCCCGGCCGGTGCCCGATGCATCTCTGGCCGAACTGTTCGAGCGGCAGGTGGCCGAGACTCCCGATGCCGTGGCGGTGGTGTTCGACGGTGCGGAGCTGACCTACGCCGGGTTGAACGAGCGGGCGAACGGTCTGGCGCACGCGTTGATCGCTCGGGGGGTGCGGCCGGGTGATCTGGTCGGTGTGCTGATGGACCGCTCGGCCGATCTGGTCGTCGCGTTGCTCGCCGTCGTGAAGGCTGGTGGGGCGTATGTGCCGCTGGAGGAGCGGCGGCGGGCGGTCGCCGTCGAGGCGGGCGTCTCGCTGGTCCTGACGGATGCGGATCTGACCGGGGAGTCTCGTGCGGACAGTCCGGGTGTGCGGGTGTCGGGGGATTCGCTGGCGTATGTGATGTTCACGTCGGGGTCGACGGGTGTGCCGAAGGGTGTCGCCGTCACTCACGCCAACGTGGTCGCGTTCTGCTCCGATCGGGAGTGGCGTGATGATGTGTTGCGGGTCGTATTGGTGCAGGCCAACCATGCCTTTGACGCGTCGACGTATGAGGTGTGGGCGCCGTTGCTGCGCGGCGGACGGCTAGTCGTCGTGCCTGCGGGTGAGGTGGACGCGGTTGAGCGTGGTCGGCTGATCGCGGAGCAGCGGGTTACGCATGTTGTTGCGGCGTCGGGGTTGTTCCGGGTGCTGGCCGAGCAGTCGCCGGAGATCTTCGCCGGTGTGCGGGAGGTGCTGACCGGCGGTGATGTGGTGTCGGCCAATGCCATCCGGGTGCTGCTGGAGACCCATCCGGGCATGGTCGTGCGGACGACGTACGGACCGACCGAGAACACCGCGTTCACGACGCAGCTCGCATTCACCGAGGCGGGGGCCGTCCTGGCCTCGGTGCCGATCGGTGTGCCGATGGACAACACCCAGGTCTTCGTGCTGGATGAGTTCCTGCGGCCGGTTCCGCCTGGTGTGACCGGCGAGCTCTACATCGCGGGCGCGGGGCTGGCGCGCGGCTACATGGGCCGGGTGGCTTTGACCGCGGAGCGGTTCGTGGCGTGCCCCTTCTCTTCCGGGCGCATGTACCGGACCGGTGACCTGGGCCGGTGGACGTCCGCTGGCGTCCTGGAGTTCGCGGGCCGGGCTGACGAGCAGGTGAAGATCCGCGGATTCCGGATCGAGCCCGCCGAGATCGAAGCCGTCCTCGCCGGCCACGAGACGGTCGGTCAGGTCGCGGTGGTCGCTCGCGAGGACAGGCCCGGCGCGAAGCGGCTGGTCGCCTACGTCGTCCCCGCCGATCACGACGCCGGCGTCGATGAGGTGGAACTGCGGACGGGCGTCGCGGTGCGGTTGCCCGACTACATGGTCCCGGCGGCCGTGGTCTCGTTGGACGCTCTCCCGGTCACGGCCAACGGCAAGCTCGATCGGGCCGCCCTTCCCGCCCCGAACTTCGCCGGGCTGGTCACCAGCCGTGGCCCCGCCACGGCGGGCGAGGAGATCCTTTGCGGGCTGTTCGCCGAGGTCCTCGGCCTGGAGACGGTCGGTGCGGAGGATTCGTTCTTCGAGCTGGGCGGTGACTCGCTGCTGGCGATGCGGTTGATCGCGCGGGTGCGGGCCGTTCTGGACGTGGAGGTCAGCATTCGTGAGTTGTTCGCGGCGCCGACGGTGGCGGGTCTGGCGGGTCTGGCCGATGCTGGGCGTGGTGGTGCGCGGGCGGCTTTGTCGGTGCGGGAGCGTCCGGAGGTCGTGCCGCTGTCGTATGCCCAGCAGCGCATGTGGTTCCTCAACCGGCTGGAGGAGGCCGGGGCGGGCGCGGCGTACAACGTGCCGCTGGCATTGCGCCTGTCGGGTGACCTGGACGTCGCGGCGCTGGAAGCAGCGCTGGGCGACGTTGCGGACCGGCATGAGAGCCTGCGCACGGTCTTCCCCGAGACCGGCGGGGTGCCGCGCCAGGAGATCCTGCACGGCGAGGCGGGCCGGCCCCGCCTGACGGTCAGCGGAATCGACGCCGAGGACCTTGGTGGAACCCTGGCCGCCGAAGTGGCGGAGGGCTTCGAACTGAGCCACGGGTTGCCGTGGCGGGCGCGGCTTTTGGAGTTGTCGGGGTCGGAGTTTGTGTTGGTGGTGGTGGCGCATCACATCGCGGTGGATGGCTGGTCGATGGATGTGCTGGTGCGTGATCTGGGCGTGGC
>NZ_JBHSON010000183.1:0-9733 GCF_042656285.1 Actinomadura rugatobispora
CCGTTGTCGATCGACTCCAGCACCGCCAGCTCACGCGAACGCTCCTGCACCAACCGCGCGATCCGGAACAGGTACTTGGCCCGCTCCCGACCCGGCATCGGCCCCCACACCCGCTCATAGGCGGCGCGCGCGGCGGCCACCGCGCGATCGACGTCGGAGGCGTCGGCGCAGGCCACCTCGGCCAGAGTGTCCTCAGTGGACGGATCGATCGTCTTGAACGGCTCACCATGCCCGTCCACGAACTCCCCGTTGACGAACAGGCCGTAAGAGGGGCGGATGTCGACGATGTCCCGCGACTCCAGCGCCGGGGCATACTCCAAAACCATGCTCAGTCCAAGGTGAAATAGTCGGGACCCGAATACACACCGGTGGCCAGCTTCCGCCGCTGCATCAGCAGATCGTTCAGCAAACTCGAAGCACCAAGGCGGAACCACTCGGGGGTCAGCCAGTCCGGACCGGCGACCTCCTTCACCAGCACCAGATACCGGACCGCATCCTTGGTCGTCCGAATGCCCCCCGCCGGTTTGACGCCCACCTGACGGCCCGTCGCCGCGCGGAAGTCGCGGACGGCCTCCAGCATCACCAACGTCACCGGAAGCGTCGCCGCCGGAGACACCTTGCCCGTGGAGGTCTTGATGAAATCGGCACCCGCGCGCATCGCCAGCCACGACGCGCGGCGCACGTTGTCCAGGGTGACCAGCTCACCGGTCTCGAAGATCACCTTCAGATGCGCACCCCCGCACACCTGCTTCACCGCGGCGATCTCACCGAACACCTTGCCGTAATCCCCCGCCAGGAACGCGCCCCGATCGATCACCATGTCGATCTCCGACGCACCCGCCGCCACCGCCGCACGCGTATCGGCCAACCTGGCCTCCAGCGGCGCCCGGCCCGAGGGGAACGACGTCGCCACACTCGCCACGCCCACGCCACTCCCGCGCAGCGCCTCGACCGCTACACCCACCAGATCGGGGTACACGCACACGGCCGCGACCTTGGGGACCTCGGCATCACCGGGATCGGGACGGACGGCCTTGGCGCACAACGCACGCACCTTCCCCGCCGTATCCGCCCCCTCCAACGTGGTCAGATCCACCATCGCGATCGCCAGATCGATCGCCTCCGCCTTCGCCGAGGTCTTGATCGAACGCGTCGACAGACGCGCCGCCCGCTCCTCGGCACCCACCTGATCGACACCGGGCAGACCATGCAGGAACGCGCGCAGCTCCCGGGCTGTCGGCGGGCTCTCGCCCGGCGCGAGGGTGAGGGTCGGTTCAGGCATGGTCTCCCCTGTTCTCGAGGATGCGGTTGAGGATGAGGGCCGCCACCAGGATGAGGCCGGTCACGAGCATCTGGAAGAAGGAGCTCAGGCCGACCAGGTTGAAGAGGTTCTTCAGGACCGAGAGCAGCAGCACGGCGACGAACGTGCCGAAGATCTTGCCCCGGCCGCCGAAGAGGTTGGTGCCGCCGAGCACGACGGCGGCGATGGCGTCGAGTTCCAGGCCGCTGAACGCGGTGGGCTGGCCGATCGTCAGGCGCGAGGTGAGCAGGATTCCGGCGAGCGCGGCCAGCAGCCCGGAGATGGCGAAGACGGCTGTGGTGACGGCGCGCACGGGGAGGCCGGACAGGCGGGCCGCCTCGCGGTTGCTGCCGGTGGCGTAGACGTACTCTCCGAAGGTGGTGCCGCGCAGCACGAGGGCGGCGACGACGGTGACGCCGATGAAGATGAGGCCCACGATCGGGACGTACCCGATGAAGCCGCCGCCGAGCAGCTGGAAGCCCTCTCCGAGGTCGCCTCCGGCGGGGGTGCCTCCGGTGAGGAGGTAGGTGAGGCCGCGGATGCTGGTGAGCCCGGCCAGGGTGACCATGAAGCTGGGCAGTGCCAGGTAGGCCGACAGCCCGCCCATGAGGGCCCCGGCGGAGGCTCCGGCGGCGAGGGTGAGCATGATCGCGAGCAGTGGATCGAGCCCGTCGGAGATGAGGACGGCGACGAGCATCCCGGCGAAGGCGGCGGTGCTGCCGACCGACAGGTCGATGCCGGCGGTGAGGATGACCAGGGTCATGCCGACGGCGACGATGCCGGTGAGGCTGGACTGCTGGAGCAGGTTGGCGATGTTGCGCGCGGTCAGGAACTCGGGGGCGAGCACGGCGGCCACCACGCACAGCAGCAGGAAGATCACCAGCAGGTTGCCGTTGCGGAGCAGGTCGAGGCCGCGTTGCCGGGACAGCATGCCGGCGCCCGCGAGCCGGGGCTCGGACACGGTCTGGGTCATGGCGTGGCTCCAGTGATGACGGTGTGGGCGATGTCGGCCTCGGGGGCGGTGCGCGGGTCGAAGCGGGCGATGTTGCGGCCCTCGTGCAGCACCCAGACGGTGTCGGCGTGCGCGGTGAGCTCGGCGAGCTCGCTGCTGGCCAGCAGCACGGCGACGCCGTCGTCGGCGAGGCGGCGGACCTGGCGGTAGAGGTCGGCCTTGGCGCCGATGTCCAGTCCGCGGGTGGGCTCGTCCAGCAGCAGCACCCGCATGCCGCGGGTGATCCATTTGGCGAGGACGACCTTCTGCTGGTTGCCGCCCGACAGCTGGCCGACGGGCTGGTCGGGCGAGGCGTGCTTGACGCCGAGTCCGGCGAGGACGGGCGCGGTCATCCGCCTGCCGCGCCCGCGGGGCGCGGCCCAGCCGAGGGCGGCGATGGCGGAGTTGCGGGCGACGCCGAGGCCGAGGAAGAGTCCCTGTTCCTTGCGGCTCTCGGGGACGAGGGCGAGCCCGTTGCGGACGGCGGTGCGGGGGCCCGCGACCTTGAGCGGCGCGCCGTCCAGCCGGGCGCGGACCTCGCCGCGGACGGCGCCGAACAGCGCGTTCAGCAGGGTGGTGCGCCCGGCGCCGGCCAGCCCGGCCAGTCCGACGATCTCGCCGGGCCGCACCTCCAGCCCGGCGACGTCCAGGATGCGGCCGACCCGGACCCGTTCGACCGAGAGCCGGGGGGCGCCGGACGGGACGGGGTGGTCGGTGCGGCGGACCAGGTCGCGGGCCTCCCCGATCATGGCGGCGACCAGTTCGTCGTGGGTGGTGGTGGCGAGGTCGAAGACGCCGACGTCGCGGCCGTCGCGCATGACGGTGGCGCGGTCGCCGATCTCCGACACCTCGTCCAGGCGGTGCGAGATGTAGATGATGGCGCGGCCCTCGGCGGCCAGGCCGCGGATGACGGAGAACACGACCTCCAAATCGCGCCCGCCGAGGGTGGCCGAGGGCTCGTCCATGACGATGACCTTGGCGTCGGTGGTGAGCGCCTTGGCGATGGCGGTGAGCTGCTGCGCGGCGATGGGCAGGTCGCCGACGCGGTCCTCGGGGGAGAACGTCCCGCCGAGCCGGGCGATCAGTTCCCGGGCCGCCGCCGACCGCTGCCGCCGCCGCACCAACGGGCCGCGCGCGGGCGCCCGTCCGAGGAAGAGGTTCTGCGCGACGGTGAGGTCGGGCGCCAGGTCGAGCTCCTGGTAGATGACGCTGATGCCGGCGGCGATGCCGTCCTGGGGGCCGGCGCAGCGCAGCGGCCGGCCGTCCAGGACGATCTCGCCGCCGTCCGGCCGGTACGACCCGGCGAGGATCTTCATCAGGGTGCTCTTGCCCGCGCCGTTCTCGCCGAGCAGGCAGTGCACCTCCCCGGCGCGGACGGTGAGGTTCGCGCCGTCGCACGCGAGCGTGCCGGGGAAGCGCTTGACGATTCCCTTCATCCGCAGGAGCGGGGGCCCTCCCCCGCTCCCCGGCTGCCGTTCGCTCATGAGGTCTCCAGCAGGTGGGCGGCGGTGTGGTGGTCGGTGACCAGGACGTTGCAGATGCGGCTGGCCACGACCGCGCGGCACACGCGGTGCTTGGCGGCGCCGGTGGCCACCGCGATCGACCAGGTGCCGGCGCGCAGGTCGTCCAGGGTGACGCCGAGGGTGCGGCGGTCGAGTTCCTCCCGGACGATGCGGCCCTCGCCGTCGATGAAGCGGCCGACGACGTCGCCCACGCCGCCGGCGCCGGCGATGGCGTCGACGTCGGCGGAGGTGAGGTGGCCGGACTCGACCAGGACCGAGTTGTGGGAGAGGGCGCCGGGGCTGAACAGGAAGGCGCCGCAGTGCCGGGCCAGTTCCAGCACGCCCGCGACGGAGCGGTCGCTCTCCAGCGCCTCCCGGGTGGAGCTCTTCTCCACGATGGCGGGGACCGACAGCAGCGTGACGGTGCCGCCGCCGTGGTGGGCGAGGCGGCTGGCCATGTCGGAGGCGGAGGTGGGCCGCCGGGTGCGGCTGAGCCCGCCGTTGACCTGGACGACGTGGACGCCCCTGGCCCAGCCGGGTGGGATGTGCGCGGCGACGGCATCGAGGGTGCGTCCCCAGGAGACGCCGAGGGTGCGCGGGGAGGGGCTGAGGTCGGCCAGGTACTGGGCGGCCACCCCGGCGACGCGGTCGCGCAGTTCGAGGTCGCCGTTCACGCCGTCGGCGGGGACGACGACGGCGTCGCGCAGCCCGTACCGCTCGACCAGGGCGCGCTCGTCGGCGTGCCGCCGGTGGCGCGGGTGGACGATCTCGATCCGGACGATGCCCGCCGTACGCGCCTCGGCGAGCAGCCGCCCGACCTTCCACCTGGTCAGGTGCAGTTTGCGGCCGATCTGCTCCTGGGTCTGGTCGCCCTCGTAGTACATCTCGGCGACCCTGAGCAGCAGGGCCTCGTATCCGGGTTCGTCAGGGTTCATCGGTCTCTCCGCTGGGCCGGCCGAGCCGGTGCGCCACCTCGCGGGTGGCGGCGGTGGCCTGCCGGTAGAGGGCGTATCCCTCGTCGTAGGCGCCGTTCGCCGCGGGCGCCGAGGGTTCGACCAGGGTGGTGGCCGGGGTGAACGCCTCCGCGGCGGCGGCCAGGTCGGGGTGGGCCCCGGTGGCGGTGGCCGCGATGACCGCGCAGGCCCGCAGCGTGAGGTTGTCGCCCGCGCCGACCAGCCGCAGCGGGCGGCCCAGGACGTCGGCGGTGATCGACAGCCACAGCGGGTTGTGCTGGATGCCGCCGGAGACGTAGATGTCCTTCACCGGCACCCCGGCCTCGAGGAAGGACTCCAGGACCTGGCGGGTGCCGTACGCGACGCCTTCCACGGCGGCCCGGTACAGCTGCGCCGGGGTGGTGCCGAGGGTCAGGCCGAGGACGGCGCCGCGCAGCGCCGGGTCGCGCAGCGGTGTCCGGTTGCCCATGAAGTAGTCGAGGACGACGAGGCCGTGCTCGCCCGGTCCCACCCGGGCGGCCTCGTCCCACAGCTCGGGGAGCCGTTCGCGGCTGAGCCCGAGCATGTCCTCGCTCACCCAGCGCAGCACCGAGCCCGCCGAGACCTGCCCGCCCTCGACGAGCCAGTGCCCGTCGCGGAGCGCGTCGGGGTAGGGGCCCCAGATCGCTGGGGTGAACACGGGGTCCTCGATCTCGGCGACGAAGGCGTTGGAGGTGCCGCAGACGACCGACAGCCGCCCGGGCTCCAGGCCGCCGGTGGCCAGCAGCGACAGGTGGGCGTCGATGCCGCCGACGGCGACCCGGGGCGTGCCGCGCAGGCCGAGCTCGGCGCCGGCCGCGGCGGTCACCTCCCCGGCCGTGGCGCCGACCGGCAGCACCTCGGGCGGCAGCTTCCCGGCCAGGTCGGGGACGCCGAGCGACTCGTACAGCCCGGTGGGGTAGCCGTCGCCGCGCGGGTCGTGGTTGGACTTGCAGACGGCGTTCATCCGCGAGGCCGTCCACGTGCCGGTGAGCCGCCAGGTGAGGTAGTCGACCGCCTCGACGATCCGGGCCGCCCGCCGGTAGGTCTCCGGTTCGTTGCGGGCCAGCCACATCGCCTTGGGCACCAGCCATTCCACGGCGTCGGCGCCGCCCGCGTACCGGAGCACCGGGTGGCCGGTGCGGGCGGTGAGCTCGGACTCGGCGCCGGCGCGGGCGTCCATCCAGAGCAGGGCGGGGCGCAGCGGGCGGCCGTCGCCGTCGAGGACGACGACGGTGGAGGCGGTGGTGGCCACCGCGACGCCCGACACGGCCGGGCCGCCCGCCTCGGCGAGCGCCTGCCGGGTCGCGGCGACGACGGCGCGCCACCAGTCCTCCGGGTCCTGCTCGGCCCGGCCCGGCCGCGGGTAGCCGGTGGCGTACCCGTGCCGGCCGGTGCCCAGCACCGCGCCGCCGGCCGTGTAGACGGCCACCCGCGCCCCTTCGGTGCCCAGGTCGATGCCCAGGAGCGCGCTCATGTCCCCTCCCCTCCGCCGTCCGGCGGGCGGGGCGCGGTCCCCGTCACGCGCCCTCGCCCGGCCGGAAGAGTACCTTCGAGCTGAATATGGAACGTTCCCCCAGCGCGCGCATCGTCTCCGGCAGCGCGTCCAGGCCCAGCTCGTGCGTGATCATGAACTTCCAGCGCAGCGCGCCGGAGGCCATCGCGTCCACCGTCGCCCGCCACTCCTCGCCGGGGAACGGCGCGGAGAAGGAGTTCCACGCGCCGTGCAGGGTGATCTCCCTGCGGAGGAAGGCGTTGAAGGTGTCCTTGGCCAGCTCGACCGGGGCGTGCGGGATGCCGATGAAGACCGCCTCGCCGCGCCGGGCGCACAGCGAGGCCGCCATGTCCGCGGTGACCGGGCTGCCCGCCGACTCCACCACCACGTCGTACCCGTCCCCGGCCAGGTCGCGCGCCTGCTCGGCGCCGGAGGCGGTCTGGGTGGCGCCGGCCTCCTGCGCCATCGCCAGCTTCTGGTCGTTGACCTCGACGGCCAGCACCTCCGAGGCGCCCGCCAGCCGCGCCCACTGGATCGCGAACAGGCCGATCGGCCCGGCGCCGACGACCGCCACCCGGTGCCCGATGCCCAGCCGGGTGCGCCAGATCGCGTGCAGCGCGATCGCCGCGGGGTCGACCATCGCGGCCGCCTCGGCGGACACCTGCTCGGGGACGGTGAACAGGTTGCCCGAGGGCACCGTGACGTACTCGGCGTACGCGCCGTCGCGACGGCTGCCGAAGTAGTCGTAGTCGAGGCAGAGGCTGAACCGGCCCCGCTGGCACTCCGCGCAGACCCGGCACGGGATCAGCGGCGGGACGGTCACCAGGTCGCCCTCGGACGCGCCGCTCACGCCCCGCCCGGCCGCCACCACGCGTCCGGAGAACTCGTGGCCGCACACGACCGGCATCCGGTGCGCGCCCGCGGTCAGCATCCGGGCGATGTCGGAGCCGCAGACGCCGCAGGCCTCCACCCGCACCAGCGCCTCGCCGGGGCCCGGCTCGGGCCGGGGCACCTCCTCGACGCGGATGTCACCGGGCGCGTGCAGCACGGCCGCGAGCATTCTCTCAGGCACGATGTTCCTTTCCTGCTTGTTCTCAGCCGGGGGTCGTTCAGGAGGCGCGGGCGAACACGGTGTCGCCGGCGTACCTCGCGGCGTTCGACGGGTCGACCAGGCCGGTCCCGGCGTCCACGTACGACGGCACCTTCTCCCCGTTCCGGACCTTGATCGCGGTCTGCGCGGCCAGCCCGCCCATGCCGATCGGGTCGTTGAGCGCGGTGGCGACGTACTGCCCCGCGGGAATGGCCTTCACCGCCTCCATGAGGCCGTCGACCCCGGCGACCTTCACGTCGGTGCGCCGGTTCTCGCGGAGCACCTGGAGCGCGCCGACCGCCATGTCGTCGTTGTGCGCGTAGACGGCCTTCACGTCGGGGTTGGCCTGCAGCAGGTCCTGCATGGCGCCGACCGCCTTGGCCCGCAGGTAGTCGCTGTACGGGCCCTTGACGATGCGGATCTTGGAGTTGGCGGCGACGCCCTGCTGGAACCCGTTGCCGCGGTCGCGGGCCACCGCGCCGCCGGCGTCGCCCTGGATCTCGATGACCTTGCCGCCGCCGGGGCCGAGCGCCTTGGCGACCCGCTCCCCGACCAGCCGTCCCATCGTGACGTTGTCGCGCCCGACATGGGTCTGCGCGCCCGTGGGCACCGGCCGGTCGACGGTGACCACGGGGATCTTGGCGGCCTTGGCGGCGGCCAGCCCGGCGGCGACGCCCTTGGGGTCGACCGGGTTGACCAGGAGCACGTCCACGCCGCGGGTGATCAGGTCCTGGATGTCGTTGTTCTGCTTGGTCACGTCGCCGTTGGCGTCGGCGAACAGCAGCTTGGCGCCGGCCTTGTCCGCGGCCTGCTGCGCCCCGTTCTTGAGCTGGACGTAGAACGGCGACTGCTGGGTGACCTGACTGAAGCCGATCACCACCTGGCCGCCCTTGTCCCCATCGTCCGACCCCGAGCCGCCCGGCCCGGTGGAGACCGAACACGCCGACGCCGCCGTGACGATCGCCGCCAGCGCTCCGACCAGGAACGTTCTCCGCATGCTGCCCTCCCGGGTTGTGTTTCGGGTCACAACGTAAAAGGGCATTTCATGCGGCCGCAACATATGCGTAACCGTTTGCTCATGTGAGCAGCGCGGGCCGGTGCCCGGCTCTGATCAGCGGATTCGCCGGCTAGTCGGTCAGCCGGCGCCGGGCCAGGACCACATCGGCCCGCCCGGCCGGGGGCGGCGTCCGGGCACCGTCCTGCCCGGACCCGCGGCGCAGCCGCGCCAGCCGGGCGGCCACCGCGCGGGTGGACTCCAGCTCGTCGCGGAGCCGGCCGACCAGGCCCCGCAGCCGGCCGACCTCGCCGCGCAGGAGCTCGGCCTCCCGCTCCAGCGTGAAGATGTATCTGATCCCCGCGAGGTTGATCCCCTCCTCCTGCGTGAGGCGGCGGATCTCGCGGAGCGTGACGATGTCGCGCGCGCAGTAGCGGCGCCCGCGACCGCTCGTGCGTTTCGGGCAGACCAGCCCGAGGCGGTCGTAGGTGCGCAGGGTCTGCGGGTGCAGCCCCGACAGCTCCGCGGCCACCGAGATCACGTAGACCGGCGTGTCCTCGCCGACGGCGTCCACCGGCGCCCTCCTCTCCTCCGCCGCCCCGGGGGCACGGTTCAGCCGGTGCCGTCGCGCTTCCCGCCGTCCTCGTCGACGACCTCCGCGTCGACCACCTCGCCGTCGTCCTGACGGGTGCCGCTCTGGCCGGACGGCCCGCCCTCGGGGTTCTGCGCGTACATGGCCGCGCCCATCTTCTGGCTGGTCCGGGCGAGCTTCTCGGCGGCGGTCCTGACGGCCTCGAGGTCGGTGCCCTCCAGTGCCTTCCTCACCCCGGCGACGGCCTCCTCGACCTCGGCCTCCGTCTCCGCGGGGATCTTCTCGCCGTTCTCCCGCAGGAACGTCCCGGTCGAGTGCGCCAGGGTGTCGGCCCGGTCGCGGACCTCGACCTCCTCCTTGCGGCGGGCGTCTTCCTCCGCGTACTCCTCGGCGTCGCGCATCATCTTCTCGATGTCGTCCCTGGGCAACGCCGATCCGCCGGTGATCGTGATCGACTGCTCCCGGCCGGTCGCCTCGTCGCGGGCCGAGACGTCGACGATCCCGTCGGCGTCGATGTCGAAGACGACCTCGATCCGGGGGACGCCGCGCGGGGCGGGCGGGATGCCGTCCAGCACGAAGGTGCCCAGCCTCATGTTGTAGGCGGCGATCTCCCGCTCGCCCTGGAAGACCTGGACGCCCACCGAGGGCTGGTTGTCGGTGGCGGTCGAGAACGATTCCGAGCGCTTGGTGGGGATGGTGGTGTTGCGCTCGATGATCTTGGTGAAGATGCCGCCCTTGGTCTCGATCCCCAGCGACAGCGGGGTCACGTCCAGCAGCAGGACGTCCTTGACCTCGCCC
>NZ_JBHSON010000184.1:0-9590 GCF_042656285.1 Actinomadura rugatobispora
CCCGCCAGCGCCGCGGCGCGGGCGCGCGGGCCGAACAGCGCCACCACCAGCGACAGCGCCGGCACGGCGATCGTGGGCACCGCCAGCGCGGCGATCGCCGGCCCGCGCGCCTGCGGCGCCGCGAGCAGGGCCGCCAGCGCGATCAGGGAGTAGGCGGAGGTCGTGATGACGCCGCCGACCAGGATCACGGCCGTCGCCAGCTGCGCCGTCGCGCCGCTGTGCCGGAACTGCCGGAAGGTGTAGACGACGCTGACCGCGGGCCCGGCCGGGAGCGTGGTGGACAGCGCGTTGCCCGCGTACGTCACCGCGAACGCCCGCCGCAGCGAGATGCGCACCCCGCCGATCCGCAGCAGCCGCCGCTGGAGGCGCGCGAACGAGCCCATCGAGATCGCCACGGCGACCACGACCACCGCCAGCCACTCCGGCCGCGCCCCGGCCGCCGCGTCCCCCATCGCGCCGATGTCGGGCAGCCGGTCGCGGAACGCCACCAGCAGCACGACGGCCGCGGCGATCAGCGCCCACTGCGCGAGCCTGCGCCTCCGGGAACGGCGGGCGCGGGGCTCGGCGGACAGGTCGAGAGCCGCGGGAACCTCCTGGGCGGCGGGGCCGTGATCGAGAACGTGATCGGGGGCGGGTCGCGTAGATGCCGTGACTGATCGGCTCATGTCCCGGTCACCTCGCAAGCTAGCCCCGCTCGCCGCAACCCCCGATCGCGCACGAACATTCCCGCCGGAGACCCTCCGGAACCCAGGTGTGGGCGCGATCACTCAGATGGCCACATCCGGCTCAGGGACGGTCGCGCACCGCCACCAGTCCGCCCACGACACCGACATAGGCCGTGCCGTCCGGGCCCAGCGTGATCGGCGCCCAGTTGTTGTCGAACCACTTCCCGGTGCCCGTCAGGACCTTGTAGACCGTCCGCCCGGTGTGGACGTCGACGGCCGTCAGGTACCAGGCGTCGATGAGATCCCTCCGGGGCTCCTTGGTGTACAGGTACAGCAGCCCCGCCGGGACCGACGCCTTCGCGACCGTGGACGGCGACCGCTCCGCGCTCTCCCAGACCGTGCGGCAGCCCCGGCCGTCCGCGTCGACGTCCACCCGGCTCACCCCGCCCGCCGGCGAGCCCCCGGGCGGCAGCTCGAAGAAGTTGCGGTAGCCGTGGTTGTTCTCCACGAACAGGCTGCGGCCGTAGCCGACCAGCGAGTTGTCGGTGGCGCTCGCGCCACTGCGGAACACCGGGACCGCGCAGACCCGCCGGCCGTCCGAGCGGCGGTGCACCAGCACGTTCATCCGGTCGTCGGCGTTGTCGGTGATCGCCACGTACTCGGTGCCGAGCAGGGTGGGCGTCGTCCCGGACCCCTGGTCGATCTGCCCCGGCTTGCGCCCGCTTCCCCGGTCGTAGGGCGCCCGCCACACGATCTCCGGCGTCCCGTCGCGGCCGGCGCGCAGCCGGTAGAGCGCGTGGTCGGAGACGATCGACACCCCGTCCTCGCCGGCGGCGAAGGAGTTCTGGATCCCCTCGCCGGGCAGCCGGATCGCCCGGACCGTGCCGGTGCCCGGATCGACCGTCCCGATCCGGCCGTTCCGGGTGATCCACCAGATCAGGCCGCCCCAGTCCGGGCCGACCGCCGTGACCGGGTCGCACTCGCCCTTCGGCCACGGGTTCGTCCAGGTGGCGCAGTCGTGCGGCAGGTGCCCGCTCAGGTCCCAGTCGTCGGTGACGGTGAAGCGCCACGTCCCGTCCGGGCCCTTCTCGTGCGCGAACCGCCGCAGGTGGAAGGCCGAGTCGGCGAGCACCGCGCGGTCCCGCGGATCGAGGTAGTAGTACGCGCCGCCGGAGGTGTCGGTGAGGACCTTGTCGAAGTCGGCGGTCACCACGGCCGTCACCGTGGACGGGCGGGGCGGGAGCCGGAACGTCGCCAGGTCCTTGAGGGTCTTCGGGTCGATCAGCCGCAGCGTGAAGTTCGCGCCCTGCGTGCACTGCGCCACGATGAGGCCGGTCCTGCGGGCGAACGTGACCGTCGAGCACAGCCCCGGCAGCAGCCCGCCCGCCTTCGCCTCCGACAGGACCTGGGGCCGCCGCCCCAGCGGCCCGCTGAACGGGTAGGTGTCGGAGGCGTGGCTGTCGGCGTGCATGGACGACAGGCCGACCGGCCCCTGGTGCGGGTTGGCGGGGATCGGCGTCCCGGCCATGGGGCGAGGCGTCGCGGGCGCTCCGAGGTAGGCGGGCACCAGGCCCCGGCCCGGCCCGTCGGGCACCGGCGCCGCGGCCGCCGGGGCGGTCAGCGCCGGGACGGCGCCGGGCGCGGCCACGGCGGCCAGCACCGCGCCGGCCGCCAGGCATCTGCGAATACGCGACATGAGCTCCTCGCCATTCCCATCGGTTCAGCAGGGTCGGCCCGAGCCCCGGTCGCGCCTCCGGGGGACGCGCGGACGCGTCAGGACATCGTCTGAAAGATCATCCATGGCCCGCCGCCGTCCTTCAAGGGCCGCCCGAGGGGCGTGCACCGGGCCGCCTTCGGGCCCGCCGAAGGCCCGCGGAGGGCCCGTCGTGGTTACCATCCCGGCATGGCGGTTTCTGCTGTGATCTTCGACTGGGGCGGCACCCTGACCCCGTGGCACGACATCGAGCTGGGGGAGATGTGGCGGCGGGTGTGCGCCGCCCACCTCGACCCCGACCAGGTCGAGGAGGTCGCCACCGCCCTCCTGGACGCCGAGCTGGAGCTGTGGCGGCGGGGCCGGGACGAGCACCGCAGCGCCACGCTGGAGGAGCTGTTCGAGCTCGCCGGGGTGGCGCCGAGCGAGGCCATGCTGGCCACCCAGTTCGACATCTGGACCCCGCACACGATCATCGACCCGGCCGCGCCCGGCCTGCTCCGGACGCTGCGCGAGCGCGGCATCAAGGTCGGCGTGCTGTCCAACACCATGTGGTCGCGCGACTGGCACGAGCGGATCTTCGCCCGCGACGGCGTGCTCGACCTCCTCGACGGCGCCGTCTACTCCAGCGAGATCCCCTGGACCAAGCCGCACGCCGAGGCGTTCCGCGCCGCGATGGCGGCGGTCGGCGCCGACGACCCGGCGGCGTGCGTGTTCGTCGGCGACCGCCCCTACGACGACATCCACGGGGCCAAGTCCGCCGGGCTGCGCGGCGTGCTGGTGCCCAACAGCACCGTCCCCGCCTGGGACTCGGTCACCCCCGACGCCACCATCGGGGGCCTCGGCGACCTGCTGCACCACATCGACCGCTGGTCCTGAGAGAACCAGGCCGGGTCCCCGGGGGCCGGACGGTCAGGGCCATAGTGGGGGCATGACCGTCACGTTCCGCCGTCCCGGCTTCGTCTGCACCGACCACTTCCTGGAGGTCCCGCTCGACCACGGCGATCCGGACGGCGGCACGATCGAGGTCTACGCGCGCGAGGTCGTCGCCCCGGGCCGGGAGCACGACGACCTTCCGTGGCTGCTCTTCCTGCAGGGCGGCCCCGGGCACAAGGCGACCCGTCCGGGCGACGCCGCCGCCTGGCTGGGCCGCGCGCTGCGCGACTACCGGGTGCTGCTGCTCGACCAGCGCGGCACGGGCCGCAGCACCCCGGCGAACCGGCGGACGCTGCCCGCCGACCCCGCGGAGGCCGCCCGCCGGCTGCGGCACTTCCGCGCCGACTCGATCGTGCGGGACGCGGAACTGCTGCGCCGCGCCCTGGCCGGCGACCGGCCGTGGAGCGTGCTGGGCCAGAGCTTCGGCGGGTTCTGCGCGGTCACGTACCTGTCGCTGGCGCCCGAAGGGCTGCGCGAGGCGTTCATCACCGGCGGGCTGCCGAGCCTGACCGCCGGGGCCGACGAGGTCTACCGCGCCGCCTACCCGCGCGTCAGGGCCGCCGTCGAACGCTATTACGCGCGCTACCCCGGCGACCGCGAACTCGTCCGGCGGGTGGTCGGCCACCTGGACGGCCGCGACGTGCGGCTGCCCGGCGGCGAGCGCCTCACCGGCCGCAGGTTCCGCACGCTCGGCCACGACCTGGGCTCGTCCGCGCACTTCGATGACCTGCACCACCTCCTGGAGGAGGCGTTCGAGGGCGAGGAACTCTCCGACACCTTCCTCCACGGCGTGGACGCGGCCGTCGGCTACGCCCGCCACCCCCTGTACGCGTTGCTCCACGAGCCGAGCTACTGCCAGGGGACGGCGTCGAACTGGGCGGCGCAACGCGTTCTGGAGGAGTTCCCGGAGTTCGAGGAGCCCGCCATGCTCTTCGGGGAGATGATCTACCCCTGGTTCTTCGACGAGGACCCGGCGCTGCGGCCGCTGAAGGAGTGCGCCGAGATGCTGGCCCGGGACGAGGAATGGCCGCCCCTGTACGACCCCGGCGTGCTGGCCGCCAACACCGTCCCGGTGGCGGCGGCCGTCTACCACGACGACATGTACGTCGACCGCGAGCACTCGCTGGAGACGGCCGCGGCGGTCAGGGGACTGCGCCGGTGGATCACCAACGAGTACGCCCACAACGGCCTGACGGCCGACTCCTATGTTCTCGACCGCCTGATCGACATGGTCAGGGGCGAGGTGTGACGTCAGGTCCGGTGCGGGAGATGGGACGCGGCCGCCGACAGCAGCTCGTTCACCCGTGCCGTGAGGCTGGCCAGGTCGGCCCTGGCCACGTCCGCCTCGGCCTTGGCGCGGCGGGCCTGGCGGCGCGCCTCGTCCCGCTCGGAGGCCAGCTGGGAGAGCTGCGCCTGGTAGGCGGCGCGCAGCGCGTCCAGGGTCTCCGATGAGTCCGATGAGGTGGAGACGCTGTGCGCGTGCTCCTTCTTGACCGGGTGCCCGGTCCTGCCCGCCCTGGTCCTGGCCGCCGTGTCCTTGTGCGTCGTGTTCATCGCCGGTCCCTCCCCCGAGTGATGCCGGTATCCAAAAGGGACCAACGCGACTAATGGGGTGAATGTTCCTAGGGTGTGCGGTCAGTCGCCCGGTCGCGGCCTGGGGACGAGGGCGCCGGCGGACAGTCCGGGGAACGCCGACGTACGGGGCGGGCCGGGTACCGAAGGCCCCGCGGACGGCTCCTTCACGGGCCGTCCCGACAGGGAGTGCCAGCGCACGGCCCGCGCCATCGCCTCCTGCATGGCCTGGGCCGCGAACGTGCGCAGCGCCGCGTCCGCGGACCCCGCCAGGCCGGTGTAGGAGACCACGAGATCGTCCTCCAGCGCGGCCGCGACCTGGGCGGCACCACGGGCGGAGGCGACCTGGACGGGCAGCCGGTAGGCGGGCGCCGCGGCGGCGGGCTCGGCGCCGAGGCCGGTGATCCGCGCCGCGAGCTCGTCGCGCCTGGTGCGGTGGGCGTTCCACAGCGTCCTGGCGGACTCCCGGAGGGAGCCCCGCAGGCGCGCGCCCACGACCCCGTACCCGTAGACGGCGGCGTGCTCGGCCCGCAGGACCGTCTGGAGCGCGTCGACGGACGCCGCCCGCCGGCCTCGCGTGATCATCGAACCCCCGTGCCTAGGATCCTCGCCGGTCCGCTACTCCTCCGCGAGCGCCGCCGCGTGCCCGGCCTCGCACGCGCCGATGCTGGCGAGGAGCTGGGCCAGACCGGGATCGGCCCGGCCCGCGTCGGCCGCGCGGGCTTCGGCCGCCCGCTCCTCCGCCTCGCGAAGGGCCGCCAGCGCCTGCGACGCCTTGCCGGGCGCCTGCCTGGGCGTGGGCCGCGGGATCGCGCCGCCCTCGCCGGCCCGGTCGCCCGTCCCGGGCACGTAGTGGCGGCGCAGCACGGCCAGATGCTCGCGGTGGTGGGCCAGCGCGGGGTCGATGCGGCCGGCCAGGGACGGGTGCGCCCGGCGGGCCGCCTCGTAGAGGGCGATCAGATCCTGCTCGGCCGCGATCGCCCCGACCAGGATCGGCACCCCGGCCCCGAGCGGCGCCCGCGCGGCACGGTCGCCGTCGCCGTCCGCGCCGGCGCACCCGCTCAGGAGCGGGACGGTCAGCGCGGCACCCCCGCCCAGCAGCGCCGCCCGCCTGGACGTCGCGACGCCGCCCGGTCCGGCTGCTGGCAACGCGTCTCCTCACCGAGTGCCGTGGCGGTGTCGGCCCGGCGCGGACGATCCGCCCATCGCGCCAGCTCAAGCATTCCATACACCGGCGCGCCGGTGAGCCGTCCGAAAGGCCGCTGAGGTGCCCGTCTGTCGATAGTCTTGAAGGCGGGCCGCACCAGGCCTCCAGTCCGACCTGGGCAGAGACCTGGGACGACCTGAACAGTCCGGCACTGCCCACAGCACCAATAAAGGCCACACAGAGGAGAGCCCATGAGCGTCGAGTCCGGCGGTGGACGCGCTCAGCGGGGCCGCGACGCCGTTCCGGCCGCGGGCGGCGGCCGCGCGGCGGCCGTGGAGGATCTGACCCGCCTGCTGACGCCCGCCGTCGCCGCGGCGGGCTTCGACCTGGAGGAGGTCGACGTGCGGCCCGCCGGCCGGCGCCGGCTGGTGCGGATCGTGGTGGACGCCGACGGCGGGGTGAGCCTCGACGACGTCGCGCTGCTCAGCCAGGCCGCCTCCGGCCTCCTCGACGACGCCGAGGTCATGGGCACCGGCCCGTACGTGCTGGAGGTGACCTCGCCGGGCGTCGACCGTCCCCTCACCGAGCCCCGGCACTGGCGCCGCGCCGCCGGCCGGCTGGTCGTCGCGCCGCTGGCCGAGGGCGGCCAGATCGAGGGCCGGGTGGTCTCCGCGGACGAGGAGTCGGTCGTCATCGACGTCACCGGCACCGGCCAGGGCGGCGGTAAGGGCAAGGGAGCCAAGGCCGCCAAGGGCGGCGGGCCGGGAGCCAAGGGCGGCAAGGGCGGTCCCGAGACGACCAGGCGCCGGTTCGGCCTCGGCGAGCTGGGGCGCGGACGGGTCCAGGTGGAGTTCCGCCCGCCCGGCGGCGAGGCCGAGGAATCGCGTTCTCCGGCTGAGCCGGAATAGAGGGGGGAGCCTCGTGGACATCGACATGACCGCCTTGCGCAGCCTGGAGAGCGAGAAGGACATCTCGCTCGACGTGGCCGTCAAGGCCATCGAAGACGCCCTGCTGATCGCCTACAACCGCACCGAGGGCGCGGCCCCCAAGGCGCGGGTCCAGCTCGACCGCGCCACCGGCCACGTGACCGTGTGGGCGACCGAGACCGACGAGGAGGGGCAGACCGTCCGGGAATACGACGACACCCCGACGGGGTTCGGACGTATCGCGGCGACCACGGCCAAGCAGGTCATCCTGCAGCGGCTGCGGGACGCCGAGGACGAGCTGACGTTCGGCGAGTACGCCGGCCGTGAGGGCGACATCGTCTCCGGCATCATCCAGCAGGGCAAGGACCCGCGGAACGTGCTGGTGGACCTCGGCAAGATCGAGGCGGTGCTGCCCCCGCAGGAGCAGGTGCCGGGCGAGTCCTACGACCACGGCGAGCGGCTGCGGGCCTACGTCGTCCAGGTGCGCAAGGGGCACCGGGGCCCGTCGGTGCAGCTGTCGCGGACCCATCCCAACCTGGTCCGCAAGCTGTTCGCGCTGGAGGTCCCGGAGATCGCCGACGGCACCGTGGAGATCGCGGCGATCGCCCGGGAGGCGGGGCACCGCACCAAGATCGCGGTCCGCTCCCGCAAGGCCGGGGTGAACGCCAAGGGGGCCTGCATCGGCCCGCTGGGCAGCCGGGTCCGCAACGTGATGCACGAGCTGCACGGCGAGAAGATCGACATCGTCGACTGGTCCGAGGACCCGGCCGACTTCGTGGGCAACGCGCTGTCGCCGGCGCGGGTCTCCGCCGTCGAGGTGGTGGACGCCGACGCCCGGGTGGCGCGGGTGATCGTGCCCGACTACCAGCTGTCGCTGGCGATCGGCAAGGAGGGCCAGAACGCCCGCCTGGCCGCCCGCCTCACCGGCTGGCGGATCGACATCCGGTCCGACACCGAGCAGGTCGAGCAGGCGCGGCAGCCGGGCCAGGAGGGCCAGACCCCGCAGACCGGCCAGACCGGCCGGCAAGGTCAGACCGGACAGGAAGGTCAGGCCGGGCAGGCCGGCAAGGCCGGGCAGGAGGGCCGGGCGGCCCAGGCTCAGGAGGGCGCCCCGGAGGGCACCGCCTCGTGACGGCGCCCCCGCTCCGACCCCGCCTCGCGGCGGGGCGGACGGGGCCGGCGCGGGCCGTCCGGGTCACAGCCTCGTAACAGTGCGGGCGCCGCCGGGCGGGTCGTGTCCGTGCCGGGCGGAGAACCGCTCCGGCGGCGCGGAACAGTACCGTCCCGGTGACAACGACAAAGCGGCCGGATCCGGCGAATCTGGATCAACTACGTCAGGAGAGCATGCGACAGGTCCCGCCGACGCCTCGGCGCGGTAGACTTTCATCACGTGGCCGGGCGGTCCCGCTTCGCACCTGCGTGGGCTGCCGGGTTCGCACGGCCAAGTCCGACCTGCTGCGCCTGGTGGCGGTCGAGGGCGTCATCGTCCCCGACCTGGGCAAAGCGATGCCGGGCCGGGGTGCCCACCTGCACCCCGACCTGGGATGTCTCGAGCTCGCTGAGCGACGTCGGGCGTTCCCCCGGGCCTTTCGCCTGGCGGGGCCGCTCGATGTCAGTGTGCTGCGAGACGGGCTTGCGGCACAGGCGCCGCAGCAGCAGGATGGCCGAACGGTAAGCGACGTCTAGTCGGAAGCAGGTCGAGATTGCTATGAGCGCTCGATGAGCACGCCGCGATGAGTACGGCAGGTTAGCGACGGTCCGGAGGCCGCACCCCCGGACCGAGTAGGGAGTGCAGTGGCGAAGGTCCGGGTTTACGAACTCGCCAAGGAGTTCGGTGTAGAGAGCAAGGTCGTCATGGCCAAGCTCAGGGAAATGGGCGAGTTCGTGCGTTCGGCGTCCTCCACGATCGAGGCGCCGGTCGTTCGCAGGCTCACACAGGAGTTCTCCAATTCTTCGTCCGCCAAGGCGGACAACAGGGTCGCGCCGAAGCGCCCCGGCCCGCGCCCGTCGGCGCCGCGGCCCGGGCCCGGCCCGTCCGGTCCCGCGCCCTCCGGCGCACCTCAGGGCGCCCGTCCGGGTCCGCCCAAGCCGCAGGCGCCGCGTCCTGCCGCACCCGGGCCCCGGCCCGCCGCCGGCGGCGCCGGTGGTTCCGGTGGTTCCGGTGGTCAGGGCGGCGGCCCCAGGCCCGGCCCGCGTCCGGGTCCGGTCCCGCCCGCGCCCAGCACGCCGGTGGCCCCGGCGGCCGCGGCCTCCGCGTCGCCCGCCTCGCCCGCCCCGAGACCCCGGGGCGGCGGCCCCGCCGGCGGTCCCCGCGACGGCGGCCCCCGTGATGGTGGGCACCGTGATGGTGGCCCCCGCGACGGCGGTCAGCGTGAAGGCGGCCCCCGCGACGGCGGTCAGCGTTCCGGCCCCCGCGAGGGCGGTCGCGACGGCGGCCCGCGTCCGGGTCCCCGCGCGCCCAAGCCCGGCCCGCGTCCCGGCCCCCGCCCAGGCGGCGGTGGCGGTGGCGGCGGTCGTGGCCCCGGCGGCCCGCGTCCGGGCAACAACCCGTTCAGCTCGACCAACACCGGCATGGGCCAGGCGCCCAAGCCCGGTCCCCGTCCGGGCCCGCGTCCGGGCGGCGACCGTCCGGA
>NZ_JBHSON010000185.1:0-9055 GCF_042656285.1 Actinomadura rugatobispora
CGAACGCCACCACCGACGGCGTGGTCCGCGAACCCTCCGCGTTGGCGATCACCGTGGGCTCGCCGCCCTCCAGGATCGCGACGACCGAGTTGGTCGTCCCCAGGTCGATACCGACCGCACGTGCCATGTCCCTCGCCCTCCACCTGATCGCCCGCCCGGCGCGCGGCCGGGGCCCGGCATCCGCCAGGCTGCCCCAGCCCGTCGGAGGTGTCAACGCGAGTGAGCCGGGGCGACTCAACTTTGATGCGCCATGATCAGCAAGGTGGAACGGCGGGTGTCGCCGGGCCGCGCCTCACCCGCACGGCCCGGCCTGGGACGTCACTGCGGAAGGCCGCCCCGGGAGACGAGCTGGCTGACGATGACGTTGCGCTGGATCTCGTTGGTGCCCTCGCCGACGATCATCAGCGGCGCGTCGCGGAAGTAGCGCTCCACGTCGAACTCGGTGGAGTAGCCGTAGCCGCCGTGGATCCGGACGGCGTCCAGGGCGATCTCCATGGCCGTCTCGGAGGCGAACAGCTTGGCCATCCCGGCCTCCATGTCGCTGCGCTCGCCGCTGTCGTAGCGCTGGGCGGCGTGGACCAGCAGGTTGCGGGCGGCGGTGAGCTTGGTCGCCATGTCGGCCAGGTAGTTGCCGATGCTCTGGTGCTTCCAGATGGGCTTCCCGAACGACTCGCGCTGCTGGGCGTACCGGAAGGCGTCGTCGAAGGCGGCGCGGCCGACACCGGTGGCGCGGGCGGCGACCTGGATCCGGCCGATCTCCAGCCCCTTCATCATCTGCGCGAACCCCCGCCCCTCGACCCCGCCGAGCAGCGCCTCCCCCGGCACCCGGCACGCGTCGAACGACAGCTCGCAGCTCTCCACGCCCTTGTAACCGAGCTTGGGGAGGTCCTTGGAGACGGTGAAGCCGGGGACCTTCTCGACCAGCAGGATGCTGATGCCGGAGTGGGCCGGGCGGGCGTCGGGGTCGGTCTTGCACATCAGCGCCACGAGCTGGGAGCGGCGGGCGTTGGTGATCCAGGTCTTGGCACCGTCGACCACGTAGTCGTCGCCGTCGCGGCGCGCCACCGTCCGCATCGCCTGCAGGTCCGAGCCGCCGCCGGGCTCGGTCAGCGCCATCGTGGCGCGGATCTCGCCGGTCGCCATCCGCGGCAGGTAGCGGCGCCGCTGCTCCTCGGTGCCGTAGGCCAGCAGCAGCTTGGCGACCACGGTGTGCCCGCCCATCGACCCGGCCAGGCTCATCCAGCCGCGCGCCAGCTCCTCGGTGACCAGCGCGTAGCACGGCGTGGAGACCGCCGCCTCCCCGTACGGCTCGGGCACGGCCAGCCCGAACACGCCCATCTCCTTCATCCGGTCGATGAGCTCGCCGGGATAGGTGTCGGAGTGCTCCAGCTCGCGGACGACGGGCCGGACCTCCCGTTCGACGAAGTCGCGGACGGTCTCCACGATGGCGCGTTCCTCTGCGCTGAGCCCGAACATGCTCACCCCTCCCAGGAAGTCACCTATAAAATATATGATCCTGGGTCGCGGTGCGAAGCCGGGGGGTGAGAAGCCCGGTGAGACGACGTCAGCCGGCGTGCAGGGCCTCGCGCACGCCCGCCGCGATCTGGAGATCCTCCCTCGCCTCGACCACCAGGGTCCGGACCCGCGCGCCCGGCGCGCTGACGTCGGTGTCACCGCGGGCCGCGCCGTTGGCGTCCGGGTCCACGGCCGGGCCGAGGAACGCCAGGTCGGCGGCGGCGCGGCGGCGGACCTCGGCGTCGTGCTCCCCCACCCCGCCGGTGAAGACCAGCGCGTCCAGCCCGCCGAGCGCGGCGATCATGGCGGCGGCGCAGGCGCGCAGGCGGTGGTGGTAGACGTCCAGGGCCGCCGCCGCCACGGCGTCCCCCCGGCCGGCGCGGGCCCGCACCTCCCGCATGTCCGCGGTCCCGGCCAGGGCCAGCAGCCCCGACCGGTGCTCCAGCGCGTCGTTGATCTCGTCGGCGGGGACGCCGTGGCGCAGCAGCCACAGCGGCACCCCGGGGTCGATGCTGCCCGCCCGGGTCGCCATGACCAGGCCCTCCAGCGGCGTGAACCCCATCGTGGTGTCGACCGAACGGCCGCCCTCGACCGCGGCGAGCGAGGCGCCCGCGCCCAGATGGCAGATCACCATCCGCAGCTCCGCCGGATCGCGGCCCAGCAGCTCCCCCGCGCGGCCCACGGCGTGGGCGTACGACAGCCCGTGGAACCCGTACCGGCGCAGCGCGAACCGCTCCCGCCACTCGGCCGGGACGGCGTAGGTCGCGGCGGCGTCCGGAAGGGTCGCGTGGAAGGCGGTGTCGAAGCAGGCGACCACCGGCACGCCCGGCAGGGCGCGGCGGATCTCGCCCAGCGCGTACAGCGACAGCGGCTGGTGCAGCGGCGCCAGCCCGATCAGCCCGTGCAGCCGCGCGGTGACCCCGTCGTCGACGAGCGTGGGCGCGGTGAAGCCGGGGCCGCCGTGCACGAACCGCAGCCCCACCGCGTCCGGACGGGGCATCCGGTGCACGGCCGCCGCCACCTGCTCGGCCTCCCGCTCCCCCATCCCCGTGGCGACCTCGGCGCGCGCCGCCACCGCGTCGCCGGGTTCGAGCACGCTCAGTTTCAGGCTGCTGGAGCCGGGGTTGACCGTCAGCACCCGCATCTCAGGACGCTCCCCCGTACGGCCACACCCAGTCGCGGACCTCGGGGGCGTCCTCGCCGTGCTCGCGGGTGTGGACGCGCATGGCCAGCCGCTTGTCGGCCATGCGCTGCCGGATGTGCGCGACCCGTCCGCCCAGGGACGGCACCCGGTCGATGACGTCCATGACCAGGTGGTAGCGGTCCAGGTCGTTCATCATCACCATGTCGAACGGCGTGGTCGTGGTGCCCTCCTCCTTGTACCCGCGCACGTGCAGGTTCGGGTGCCCGGCACGGCGGTAGGCGAGCCGGTGGATCAGGTACGGGTAGCCGTGGAAGGCGAAGATGACCGGCCTGTCGGCGGTGAAGATCATGTCGAAGTCGCGGTCGGAGAGCCCGTGCGGATGCTCGGTGTCGGGCTGCAGCCGCATCAGGTCGACCACGTTCACGACCCGGACCCGCAGCTCGGGGAAGTATTGCCGGAGCAGGTCGACGGCGGCGAGCGTCTCCAGTGTCGGCACGTCGCCCGCGCAGGCCATCACCACGTCGGGGTCTCCCCCGCCCCCGGTGCTGGCCCACTCCCAGATGCCGAGGCCGCGCGTGCAGTGCGCGATGGCCTGGTCCATCGGCAGCCAGTTCGGCGAGGGCTGCTTCCCGGCGACGACGACGTTGACGTAGTCGCGCGAGCGCAGGCAGTGGTCGGTCACCGACAGCAGCGTGTTGGCGTCCGGCGGAAGGTAGACCCGCACGATCTCGGGCTTCTTGTTCATCACCACGTCCAGGAAGCCGGGGTCCTGGTGGGTGAAGCCGTTGTGGTCCTGCCGCCACACGTGCGAGGACAGCAGGTAGTTCAGCGAGGCGATCGGGCGCCGCCACGCCAGCCGCCGCGTCACCTCCAGCCACTTGGCGTGCTGGTTGAACATCGCGTCGACGATGTGGACGAACGCCTCGTAGCTGTTGAACAGCCCGTGCCGCCCGGTCAGCAGGTAGCCCTCCAGCCAGCCCTGGCACAGGTGCTCGCTCAGCACCTCCATGACCTGGCCGTGCGGGCCCTGGTGCTCGTCGGTGGGATACCGCTCGGCCCGGAAGACCCGGTCGGTCACCTCGAACACCGCGTCCAGGCGGTTGGAGGCGGTCTCGTCGGGGCCCATGAGCCGGAAGCGGCCCCGGTTGGCGGCGAGCACGTCGCGCAGCCACGCCCCCAGCACCCGTGTGGGCTCGGCCGTCCGCTCGCCCGGGCCGTCGACCTCGACGCCGTAGAGCCGGAAGTCCGGCAGGACCAGCGGGCGCAGCAGTTCTCCCCCGTTGGCGTGCGGGTTGGCGCTCATCCGCCGCCGGCCGCGCGGCGGCAGCTCGCGCAGCGTCTCCACCGGGCGGCCGTCGGCGTCGAACAGCTCGTCGGGACGGTACGACCGCAGCCAGTCCTCCAGCCGCGCGAGGTGCTCCGGATCGTCGCGCACCCTCGACAGCGGGACCTGATGCGACCGCCAGGTACCCTCCACCGGCAGCCCGTCGACCTCTTTCGGCCCAGTCCAGCCCTTGGGCGTGCGCAGCACGATCATCGGCCAGCGGACCCGGCCGTTCGCCTGGCCGTCCGGGCCCTCCGCCCGGGCGTCGCGCGCCGCTTCCTGGATCCGGGCGATCTCGTCCAGGGCCTGGTCGAGCGCGGCGGCCATCTTCTGGTGCATCGCGGCGGGCTCGTCGCCCGACACGAGGATGGGACGGTACCCGTACCCCGACAGCAGCAGCGTCAGCTCTTCCTCGGGGATGCGCGCCAGCACCGCCGGATTGGCGATCTTGTAGCCGTTCAGGTGCAGGATCGGCAGCACCGCGCCGTCGCGCACCGGGTCAAGCCACGTGCCCGAGTGCCAGCTCGCCGCCAGCGGCCCGGTCTCGGCCTCGCCGTCCCCGACGATGCACGCCACCACCAGGTCCGGGTTGTCGAACGCGGCGCCGTAGGCGTGCGCCAGCGAGTACCCCAGCTCGCCGCCCTCGTGGATCGAGCCGGGCGTCTCCGGCGCCACATGGCTCGGCACCCCGCCCGGGAAGGAGAACTGCCGGAACAGCCGGGCCATGCCCGCCGCGTCCCGCGACACGTCCGGGTACACCTCGCTGTAGGTGCCCTCCAGCCAGGCGTTGGCGACCGCGGCCGGGCCCCCGTGCCCCGGGCCCATGATGTAGATCATGTCCAGGTCGCGCGCCCGGATGACCCGGTTGAGATGGGCGTAGCAGAAGTTCAGGCCGGGCGAGGTGCCCCAGTGGCCCAGCAGCCGCGGCTTGATGTGCCCGGGCCGCAGCTCCTCCCGTAGCAGCGGGTTGTCCAGCAGGTAGATCTGCCCCACCGACAGGTAGTTCGCGGCGCGCCACCAGGCGTCGATCGCCGCGGCCTCCGCGGCGCCCAGCCGATCCGTCGCGGCCGGCCGCTCGGTGCCGCCCGCCCGCGGCGCCGCGGCCCCCCTCCCGCTGTCCCGCAGGGCTCTTCTCAAGGGTCGTCCCCTCCGCATCGCAGGGCGTTCGATCAACGCCGGGAGCAGTACCCTCGACGCCCTTCCCCGCGCGGGCGGGACCAATCGGAACCGGGACGCACCGGATCCGGTCAGCCGGCGGGCACGGCGATCGCGGTCACGGCCAGGCCGCCGCCCGCGGCCCACCGCCCGTCGAACGACGCGAACGGCGAGTCGCCCACCAGGATCGCGGCCCGGAACGTCCCGCCGGGATCGAAGGTGAGCGAGGCGTCCTCGAACCCCAGCCAGCGGCCGGTGACCGGGAACCACGCCTTGTAGACCGACTCCTTGGCGCTGAACAGCAAGCGGTCCCAGTGCACGCCCGGCGCGGTACGGCCCAGGCCGTCCAGCATCGCCAGCTCCTCCTCGCGGGCGACCGCCTCCAGCACCCCGTCCGGCAGCGGGCCGTGCGGCTCGGCGTCGATGCCGAGGGCGGCCAGGTCGGCGGCCCTGGCCACGGCCGCCGCGCGGTAGCCGTCGCAGTGCGTCATGCTGCCGACCACCCCGTCCGGCCAGCGCGGCGCCCCCTTGTCGCCGCGCGTGATCGGCACCGGCGGCAGGCCCAGCCCGGCCAGCGCCCGCCGCGCGCACCAGCGGACGGTGGTGAACTCCCGGCGGCGCTTGTCCACGGCCCGCGCGACGGCGGGCTCCTCCTCGGGGAGCAATTTCGCCTCGGCCGGATCGTCGTAGGCGCTCGCGGTGACCACTCCCGCGGGCAGGATCCGCTCGATCATCCGGCGGCCGCCGCCGGTTCGGAGGGCGGGGCGGGGAGGATGCGCCGCGGCCCGCGCGGGCCGTCGCCGCGCTTGCGCCACTCGCGCGGGTAGCCGACCGACACCTCCTCGAACCGCACCCCGTCGCTCCACAACGTCCGGGGGATGTGCAGGTGCCCGTACACGACGGTCACCGCGCCGAACCGCACGTGCCAGTCGGCGGTGCGCTCACTGCCGCACCACTGCGCGAACTCTGGGTACCACAGGATCCGGGTGGGCTCGCGGGTCAGCGGGAAGTGGTTGGCCAGCAGCGTGCGGGCACCGTCCGGGAGCTCGGCCATGCGCCGCTCGGTGTAGGCGATCCGGGCGTCGCACCAGGCGTCGCGGGTCGGGTACGGGTCGGGGTGCAGCAGGACCTCGTCGGTGCACACCACGCCCGCGTCGTAGGCGACCTTCAGCGCCTCCTCCTTGGTGGAGGTGCCCTCGGGCCGGAAGGTGTAGTCGTAGAGGACGAAGAGCGGCGCGACCGTCACCGGGCCGCCCTCGCCCTCCCACACCGCGTACGGGTCCTCCGGGGTGAGGACGCCCAGCTCCCGGCACATCTCCACCAGCCGCAGGTAGCGGGCCTCGCCGCGGAGCTGGACGGGGTCGTTCTTGGGCGTCCACAGCTCGTGGTTGCCAGGGGTCCAGATCACTTTCTCGAACGCGCCGCTCAGCGTGCGCAGGGCCCATTCGACGTCGGCGAAGTGCTCGGCGACGTCCCCGGCCACCACGAGCCAGTCGCCGTCGGACTCGGGCCGCAGCCCTTCGACGAACGCGCGGTTGTCGGCGAATCCCACATGGAGGTCACTGATCGCGTAAAGACCGCTCACCCTGTGATCCTAAGGGCGCCGGCCGGACGCGGCGGTGTGGCGTGGCACCCATTCGGCGGACGCGCGGGGCGGGCGGTGCCAGGGCCCGCCCGCCCCCACGTCGCTCAGTGCCGGCTCGGGTGCCGGCTCGGGTACCGGCTCACGTGCCGATGACGCCGCCGTCCTTCTTGCGGATCACCAGCGTCGCCGGACGCGGCCGGCCGGCCGGGTCGAAGTCGGGCCAGTTGCTGACCGCGCGCGGGTTCTGCGGCGTGGGCGAACCCCAGAACGTGGTGGCCTCACCCGGGTGCTGGATGTTGACGAACATCGTCCGCCCGTCGGGCGTGGCGCTGATCCCGGTCACCTCGCTGCCGCGCGGGCCGACCAGGAACCGGCGGATCTCCCCGGTGCGCGGGTCGGCCGCCAGCATCTGGTTGTTGCCGATGTTGTCGTGCCCGCGGTCGGGGCGGTTCTGCGTGGAGTTGGACACGTCGGTCTGGATCCACAGCCGGCCGTCGCCGTCGAACCACAGGCCGTCCGGCGAGCCGAACACGTCCTCGGCGGCCAGCTTCACCTGCGGGTCGTAGGCCGGGTCCCCGGCGAGCACGAAGATGTCCCACTCGAAGGACGTGGCCGTGTTGTCGCCGTGCTTCTCCCGCCACCGGATGATGTGCCCGTACGGGTTGGGCTTGCGCGGGTTGGCCTTGTTGTCCCAGCCGGAGCCGTTGGTGAGGGTGAGGTAGACGTCCTTGTTCTTCGGGTGCACCGCCACCCACTCGGGACGGTCCATCTTGGTCGCGCCCAGCGCGTCCGCCGCCGTCCGGGTCCGCAGCAGCACGTCGGCCTGGTCCTTCCAGCCGTTGGCCGCGGTCAGGGGGCCGGTCCCGAACGTCAGCGGCAGCCACGTCCCCGAGCCGTCGTCGTTGAACCGGGCGACGTAGAGCGTGCCGTGGTCGAGGGGGTTCTTGCGGAGGGCGCGCAGCGCCCGCCACGGCGCGCTGCCCACGAACTTGTAGACGTACTCGCCGTCCTGGTCGTCACCGGTGTAGACCACGACGCGGCCGCGCGACTCGGTGACGGTCGCGCCCTCGTGCTTGATGCGGCCCAGCGCGGTGCGCTTGACGGGCGTCGACTTCGGGTCGAACGGGTCGATCTCCACCACCCAACCGAAGTGGTTGAGCTCGTTCGGGTTGACGGCCAGGTCGAAGCGGGGGTCGGCGACATGCCACCGGTAGCCGAACCCCTCGGCGACCACCCCGTAGCGGGCCTGCTCGGCCGTCGCCTTCCAGGAGGCGTTCTCGGTACCGAAGTAGCTGTTCCAGTTCTCCTCGCACGCCAGGTACGTGCCCCAGGGCGTGTAGCCGTTGGAGCAGTTGTTGAGCGTGCCCATCGGCTTGTTGTTGGAGCGCAGGAGGGGGTGGCCCGCGGGCACCGGGCCGGAGAAGGCGACCGGGGTGCTGCCGGTGACGCGCCGGTTGTACCGGGAGTCCACCTGCCGCCACCGGCCGCCGGACTGCTCCACCTTCACGACGCTCACGCCGTGCCCGGCCAGCGCCTTGTCGACCTTCTCCTTGGTCATGACGGCGTCGCCGTCGGGGTAGAGCAGCGTGCGGTCGATGTACTCGTGGTTGAGGACGAGCAGTCCCTCCCTGCGGCCCGACGGGAAGAAGTGCATGCCGTCGTGGTGCATGCCGATCTGCTGCGCCTGCTCGGCCGCGGTGTTGGAGGCGTCCTTCTTCCACTTGGGGCCGCGCGAGTCCAGCGGCGTGCCCCACGGGATCAGGACCTCGGCGACGTACCCCTTGGGCACCACGACCGTGTCGGCCGACCCGGCGGGCACCGGCTCGAAGCCGAGCAGGCGGCCGTTCCCGTGGCCGTGACCGCGTCCGCCGGAGGCTACGGGGGCGGCGGCGGCCGAGCCGGCGGTGGCGGCGCCGAGGAACCCGGCCGCGGCGGCCACCGTTCCGCCGCGGATCACCGACCTCCTGGACCAGCGGGTCTCGACGACCTCCCGGAACGCCGGATTGCCCGACGGGTTGGTGCTGACGTCCTCGGGATCGGCCCCGCGGGCGACGTCGTCCACGGTCATGGGGAACCTCGCTTCTTCTCCGGCTGACGGCCCCGCCTCGTTCCCCGCGCCGCCCTCGGGCGCGGCGAAGATCGTTCGGCGGTCATCAGGAACCTAGAAGCCGCCCGTGACCGGAGAGCGGCACATACGTGAACAAACGCCCCTTAATCCGGCCATGACCGGCCGAAACAGGCCGAGCGCGCACCGTCGCGCGGCTCGCGCGGCTCGCGCGGCGCGCTCCGCCGCCCGCGCCGCGCCCACACCGTCAGCGCACGCCGCCGCCGG
>NZ_JBHSON010000186.1:0-9015 GCF_042656285.1 Actinomadura rugatobispora
TCAGGAAAAAATCCCAGCAAAACACCAACCCGTACACGGGCCGGTGCACTGCCTCAAAGAAATCCCCACCACGAACCCCCTACAAGAAGGGACCGCGGCCACGGGGTGGTCCGACCTAAACGGTCGAACCTATAAAGGCACTGGCTTTTAACACGCTGTTGAGTTCTCAAGAAACGGACACCCACCGCGTTCGCGCCCACTCTCGCGGGCCCGTCCTCCGGGGCAACCCTTCTAACTTACCAGGTCGTTCTCGGCTGTCAAGTTGATCTGCGAAGATCTTTTCGACATCTGAGAGTGATCCGGTTCCCGCGTACCAAGATCCGGCGTGCCCGAAGGCCGCCTTCTTGATCCTTGGGTAGTGCCCATCGGGCCGGCCACCTTGCGGCGTCCTGCATCCCGTCTCGGGCTGACCGACTCATCGTACAACAGGCCGAGCGGAGCTCGAACCGGTTTTGAGTCGGCCCGCCGGGGCCGTCCGCCTCTCGGCGTCCCGCATCCCCTTGGGCATGGATGACTTTAGGCGCACGGTCCGGACTCGTCAAATCAGTCCCTCGGGTCCCGTCCGTCTCTGGAACATCGCAGGTCACGCCGTACATAGGCGGGGCGCATTCGGGTACCGTGCGCTCCAGTCGGTCGCCTCGTGGCATGACCCCCCGCATCCCCTGGAGGCTCGGCGTGAAGGGAACTTCTTCCACCCGCCGTTCGGCCGAACGCCTGGTCGTCGCGGCGACCATGGGGCCGACCGTGCACAGCGTCCATGCGTGGCGTTTCACGGTGGTGCCCGGGCTGATCGAGGTACGGGCGGATCCGGACAGGTTCCGCGCGACCGGTGACCCCACGGGACGGAGGCTTCATCTGAGTTGCGGCGCGGCACTGGTCAATCTCCGCCTGGCCGCCGCGCAGCTCGGGCGCGAGGCCGTCGTCCGGCTCCTGCCGGATCCGTCGAGCCCCGCCCTCCTCGCGACGGTCCGCGTATCGGGCCGGCATCGTGTCACCAGGTTGGAGCGTCTCCTGTACGCGGCGACGCTCCGGCCGCTGCCGTCCGCGGGCGGTGGTACGGCCGCCAACGATCCGCTGCCGTCCGCGGTGCTGACCGAGCTGGCGGAGTCGGCACGGCTGGAGGGGGTGACCCTTCATCACCTGCCCGCCGACGGCCTCGTTCCGCAACGGGTCGTGCTGACCACCCGAGGCAGCGCCCCCGCCGACTGGCTACGTGCGGGCCAGGCGTTGCAGCGGGTGCTGCTCAGCGCGGCCACGCGTTCGGTCGTGGCGCGGTTCCGTTTCCAGGCGTACGGCGACGTCTCGTGGAACGTCCTGGAGGTGGTGCAGCCCGGCGACGTTCCCCAGGTGTTCCTTGAGCTGCGTCAGGATCGGCGTTCACTGCTCAAGGCGGCGGTACACCGAGAGCACGAAGGACAGCGGCACTGGCAGCGGATCGGGTAGCTCCGCGAGCCGCTTGTCCAGTTCTTCGGCTGGGACGTGGTGGGCGCTGGGCCCCATGCCCACGAGCGTGGCCGCGTCGTCCCGCGTCATCATCACCTCGGTCTCGAGCCCTTCACGGGTCTCCAGGGTGAAGCGGTCAGCGAGTGCCGTGTCCATGCGTTCGGTCTTCTGCTCGTCGACCGTCAGCAGCCCCAGGGAACTCACCAGCGTGCCCAGGTGGCGTTCCGACGGGGTGACGGCGTAGAGCGTCCCGCCCGGTTTCAGGACTCGCTGGAATTCGGCGGCGTTGCGCGGTGCGAAGACGTTCAGGATGGCGTCGGCCGCGGCGGACCGTACCGGCAGGGGGCGCCACAGGTCCGCGACGATCGCGCCTATGCGCGGGTGCGCGCGCGCTGCGCGGCGGGCCGCGTGCTTGGAGATGTCGAGGGCGAGGCCGACCGCCCCAGGCGAACGGTCCAGGACTGAGCGCAGGTAGTGGCCTGTGCCGGCTCCGGCGTCCAGGACGACCTCAAGGGGGCCCGCCACGCGATCGCTGAGCAGTTCCGTGAGCGGGGCGAAGTGGCCCGCTCCCAGGAAGCTCTCCCGTGCGCGCACCATCTCGGGGGTGTCCGCCGTGCCCGGCCGTGCGTGCCCTGAGAGCAGATTCGCGTAGCCCTGCCGGGCGATGTCGAACGCATGCCCGGCAGGGCAGCGCAACGCGCTGGTCTGCAGTGCGAGGCTGTCTCCGCATACGGGGCAGGCGAGGTGTTCGACGACGTCGGCCAGCATCCGTCCATCATCGACGATGCGCCGGCCCCGCCGGTGCGCGGCCCGCCCGGTCAGCGGCGCAGCGGCGAGGGGTCCCGGCCGGCGCCCGGCAGCGCGATCGCCACTTCCAGGACGCCGTTGCTGTAGCGGGTCGTCAGCGTGTCGCCGTCGGCCTCGTCCGGAAGCGTCATCACCCTGCGGAAGAGGCCGTAGGGGATCTCGGCGCGGTGCCGGGCCTTGTGGTCGTCACGGCGGATCGCCTTGATCTCGACGGTGTCCCCGCGCACCGAGACGTCGATGTCGCGGGCGGGGTCGACTCCGGGCAGGTCGGCGCGGATCACGTAGACGCCGTCCTCGACGTAGTCCTCGGCGCGAATGGGGCGCCCGGCCTGGCGGAGGCGGGCTACGGGCGCCGATCGGGCGACCCGGCGGAGTGGTCTCATCGGTCGCTCCTCCCTGACGGGCTTACGGGGTTGGTCTATCCGAAACCCTGGTCGGGTGAACGCGTCCAGGGGGTCGAATGGGCATGCTCCGCCCTCGCGTCTGGGCCTCGGTGGCACGTCCGCTTTCGGTCATCGCGGCGCGCCCCGGGTTCCGGGCCCTCCGGATATGCGGCGGGCGCCCCGCACCATGCGGCCGCACCGGAGAGACCGGGCGGCCGCATCGCGCATGGCACAACTGAAACCGCCCTGGGGAAGGCCGGGGCGGCTTGGAGGAGCAGAATCGGTCAGGAGGACTTGAGGCGGCTGCGGACGTCCTCCATGTCGAGCCCGCGCACCTGCTCGATCACGTTCTCCAGCGTCGGCGCAGGCAGGGCCCCGGGCTCGGCGAACACGATCACCCCGTCCCTGATCGCCATCAGCGTCGGGATGGAGGCGATGCCGAAGCGCTCGGACAGCTCCTGCTGGGCGTCGGTGTCGACCTTGCCGAAGACGATGTCGGGGTGGTTCCCGGCCGCCTTCTCGAACACCGGCGCGAACCGGCGGCACGGACCGCACCATTCCGCCCAGAAGTCGACCAGCACGATCCCGTCGCTCTGGGCCACCTCGTCGAAGTTCTCCGCGGTCAGTGTGACCGTCGCCATGTCATTCGCTCCTCGCTCGGGGTATCAGGACGGGTAGAGCGGTCAACGGCCTCGCAGTATTCCCCACCCGGGAATCACAGAGGGGTAATTAGGCGTTGTGCCTTCAGGGAGATCGCATCGGAGAAGGGTCAGGATGGCTGCAACCCGTACCAAGGGCGACAGGGTCGACGCCCCCGACAAGGATCTCGTCGGGGCGTATCTCGACCGGATCGGCCGCACGCCGCTGCTGGACGCGGTGGAGGAGGTTGATCTGGCGAAGGCGATCGAGGGGGGCCTGTACGCCGAACAGCTTCTGGAGCAGGGGACTCCGCCCGAGGGGGCGACCCTGGAGGAGCTCGAAGAGCTCGTCGAGGCGGGTCTGCGCGCCAAGCGCAGGTTCGTGGAGGCCAACCTCCGGCTCGTGGTCTCGATCGCCCGCAAGTACCCCACCGACTCGCTGCCCCTGATCGACCTCATCCAGGAGGGCAATCTGGGACTGATGCGCGCGGTGGAGAAGTTCGACTATCGCCGCGGCTACAAGTTCTCGACGTACGCGACATGGTGGATCCGCCAGGCGATCGGGCGTGGGCTCAGTCACACCGCCCGGACGATCCGGCTGCCCGTCCACGTGGAGGAGGAGCTGTCCCGGCTGCGCCGCGCCGAGCGGCAGCTGGGCCGCGAGCTCGGCCGCGAGCCGAGCCGGGAGGAGCTGGCCGAGGCGGTCGGCGCCGAGCCCGAGCACGTGGACGAGCTGATGCGGTGGCGCCGCGACCCCGCCAGCCTGGACGCGACCGTGGACGACGCCGGCGAGACGCCGATGGGCGATCTTCTGGAGGACCCGGAGGCCGTGACGCCGGAGGCGGAGATCCTCGCCCTGGACGATCTGGAGGGCCTGGCGCGGCTGCTGGAGCGGCTTCCCGAGCGGGAGTCGGCGATCCTGCGGGCCAGGTTCGGGATGGACAACGGGCAGCCGCTGTCGTACGCGCAGATCGGCGCCCGGTACGGCCTGAGCCACAACCGGGTGCGGCAGATCACCGACCGTTCGCTGCGGCGGCTGCGGCAGCTGGCGTCGGACGCCGACCTCAGCGGCCGCCGGGCGCTGGCGGGCACCGCCGCGGCCTCCGGTCCCGCAGGGGACGGGGAGCCGATGCGCGGGCGGCCCATGCGCGACACCACCCCCTCCAAGGCGGCCTGATCGCCGGATCCGAGTGACATCGATGTCCGTCCAGCCCGTGTGAGCGTTTCCCCCCAGGGACGGTCCGAACGATCTTCGGGCCGTCCCTCGCGCTTTCCGCGGGGGCCGGGGCTCCACGGGGCCGGGGGCGTGCTCGCCACGCCGTGCGCCCCATGCCGCGGGCCCGGCGTGCCATAGCCTTGTCCCGTCCAACGCAAGACTCCGCTCCACCGACCGTTCGCAGGGTAGAGATCTCGACATGGCCATGAACAACACGGGGGACCTCGACGCCTGGCGCGACCTCCCCGCACTCCAGCAGCCCGAGTGGGACGACCCGGCCGAGGTACGGGTCGTCGCCGAGGAGCTCGCCAAGCAACCGCCCCTGGTGTTCGCCGGCGAGTGCGACCAGCTCAGGGAGCGTCTCGGCGAGGTCGCCCGGGGCGAGGCGTTCGTGCTCCAGGGCGGCGACTGCGCCGAGACCTTCGAGGGCTCCAACGCCGACGCGGTCAAGAACAAGCTCAAGACGCTGCTCCAGATGGCGGTCGTGCTGACCTACGCCGCCAGCGTGCCGGTGGTCAAGATCGGGCGGATGGCGGGGCAGTACGCCAAGCCGCGGTCCAAGCCCACCGAGAGCCGGGGCGGCCTGGAGCTGCCCGCCTACCGGGGGGACGCCGTCAACGGCTTCGAGTTCACCCCTGAAGCGCGGCGGAACGATCCCTGGCGGCTGCTGAAGGCCTACCACAGCGCGGCGGTCACGCTGAACCTGTGCCGGGCGTTCACCAAGGGCGGCTACGCCGACCTGCGGCAGGTGCACGCGTGGAACCAGGATTTCGTGGCCAGCAGCCCGGCGGGGCGCCGCTACGAGCAGGTGGCCGGGGAGATCGACCGCGCGCTGACGTTCATGAAGGCGTGCGGCGTCAATCCCGACGAGTTCCACAGCGTGGAGTTCTACTCCAGCCACGAGGCGCTGCTGCTGGAGTACGAGCGGGCTCTGACCCGGGTCGACAGCCTCAGCGGGCTGCCGTACGACGTGTCGGCCCACCTGGTGTGGATCGGTGAGCGCACCCGGCAGCTGGACGGGGCGCACGTGGAGTTCCTGCGGCACATCCGCAACCCGATCGCGGTGAAGCTGGGGCCGACCTCGACGGCCGACGACGCGCTGGCGCTGATCGATCGGCTGGACCCCGGCCGGGAGCCGGGCCGGCTGACGTTCATCACCCGGATGGGGGCGTCGAAGGTGCGGCAGGCGCTGCCGCCGCTGATCGAGAAGGTGGAGCGGAGCGGGGCCCGGGTCGCCTGGATCTGCGACCCGATGCACGGCAACACCTTCGAGGCGCGCGGCGGGCACAAGACGCGCCGGTTCGACGACGTGCTGGACGAGGTCACCGGGTTCTTCGAGGTGCACCGGGCGCTGGGCACCCACCCCGGGGGCATCCACATCGAGTTCACCGGCGACGACGTGACCGAGTGCGTCGGCGGCGGGCACCCGATCGACGAGGACGATCTGCACCAGCGGTACGAGACGGCGTGCGACCCGCGTCTCAACCGCGGTCAGTCCCTCGACCTGGCGTTCATGGTCGCCGAGCTCTACCGCAAGACCCACTGACGGCGGCCGCCTCACCGACCGTCCGGCTCCCCCAGCGAGCCGGACGGTCAGTGGAACGAACGTCTCAGCCGGGCACGAGCCGGGAACGGGCGCCTCACCGGACGTGACCGCCTCAGCCGCCTCCGCGACCGCACAACGACCTCAGGTGTTGCGAGCGCGTCCGAAGGCAGGTTCAAGCGAAGCGAGAACCTGATCGCGGAGCGAGCCGCCAGGCGAGTTCGGAGCGATGCAGCGCTCGCCGTAGGCGCGACAAGCGACGAGCGCCAGCGAGGAGCGCAGCTCGCGCCTACACAGAAACCTCGGCCCAGACGACCTTGCCGCCGGTGACGGGGTCGGCGCCCCAGTCGTTGGCGAAGCGGTCGACGATGAACAGGCCGCGGTGCGATTCGTCCAGCGGCCCGGGGACGGTCAGCCGGGGCATCTGGGCGGCCCGGTCGCGGACCTCCACGCGGACCCGGCCCGGGCTGCGCAGCAGGCGCAGCTCCAGGGCGGTGCCGGCGTGCAGCACGGCGTTGGCGACGAGCTCGGCGACGATCGCGGTCACCAGCTCCTCGCGCTCCATCAGGGCCCAGGTGCGCATGGTGCGGGCCGCCAGCCTGCGGGCGTACTCGACCGCCTCGGTCTGGGGGGCCGCACGCAGTGTGGTCTCGGTCATGGGATCGCTCACCCAGCGCTCGCCGTGCAGGGTCGGGTACTCACCGTACAGGACCCGGCACCCACCGTGCGGGCTTTCGGCTTCGCGGTGCGGGGCCGCCGGGCGGTGCCGCGGCCCCGGGCGCCGTCGCCCATCAGCCGACCCCCTCCCCCGCCGCCCCGCCGATGAGGAAGCGGTCCAGGCCGGTGGTGCGCAGGACGTTCTCGACCCGGCCGTAGGCCCCGGTGACGGTGAGCGTCGCGTTCTGGGCGCGGGCGTGCTTGTAGGCGCGGACCAGCACGTTCAGGCCGGAGGAGTCGCAGAAGTCCACGGCGGTCAGGTCGACCACGACCTCGCGCTCGCCGGAGTCGACGAGCTCGGTGAGCCGCGCCCGCAGCTCGTCCGAAGAGTGCAGGTCGATGGAGCCGCGCGCGGCGATCGTCGCGCGGCCGTCCTGTCGTGTCGTGTGCAGAGCAAGCCCCACGCCACCCCACCTTACCGATTGTTGAGCTCCATCATGACGCCCGGAGAACGATGAGGGCAACGTCGTCGCCCGACGGTTCGGGACCGAAATCACGTACCGCGCGCTGGATCCGGGCGGCCACCGCGCCCGCGCTGAGCCCGGTGCAACCGGACAGAAGTCTTTCCAAACCGTGACCGTCGCCGAGCAGCCGGGCCCCTGAACGGCGTTCGGTGACTCCATCAGTAACACACAACAGCACCTGGCCGCGGCGCAGCTGGACGGTCTCGGTGCGGAACTCCACCCCGTCGAACACCCCCAGCAGCGGCTGCGGGGAGGCGGCCTCGGTGACCTTGCCGTCCGGGTCCAGGACCAGCGGCGGCGGGTGGCCGGCGCTGGTCAGCCTGATCGAGACGCCGTCGCGGCGGGCCCGCGCGGCGATCTCGCCGTGCAGCAGGGTGAGCAGCCGGCCGCGCTCGCCCTCGGCGAGGATGAGCCGGTTGAGCCGGGCCAGCACGTCGGGCACCGACATGTCCTCGGCGGCCAGGATCCGCAGGGCGTGCCGGGCCAGGCCGGTGACGGCGGCGGCCTCCGGGCCGGTGCCGCACACGTCGCCGATGGCGAAGCGCCAGCGGGAGGCCTTCGCGGACAGGGTGGCGGGGCCGGTGGTCTCGAAGACGTCGTAGAAGTCGCCGCCGACCTCGCTGCCCTCGCCGGCCGGCTCGTACACCACCGCGACCTCCAGGCCGGGGATGTCGGGGATGGCGGGCGGCAGCAGGCTGCGCTGGAGCGCGCTGCTCATGGCGGTCTGCTCGGAGTAGAGCCGGGCGTTGTCGACGGCCAGGGCGGCGCGGCGGGACAGCTCCTCGGCCAGCTCGATGGCGCTGCGCGGGAAGCGGTCGCCGGGCGGGCGGCCGATCACGATGGTGCCGATCCGGCGGCCGCGGGCGATCAGCGGGAAGGCGTAGGCCTGGTCGGCGGCGGTGGCCCCGGCCGCGGCCCGCACGTCCGGCGGGGCGGTGGCCAGGCCGTTCCAGGGGCCGGGCGAGTCCATCGGGGGCGCCATGTCGGCGTGCTCCAGCAGCTCGCGCAGGCCGTCGGAGCGGGTCTCGTCGGCGTGCCAGACGTAGGCCAGGCGGGCGGCGCCGGCGTCGGTGACGGTGTAGACGGCGCACCAGGTGGACAGCCGGGGGACGACGAGCTGGGCGACCAGGGCCATGGTGCGCTCCTGGTCGAGGGTGCCGGCGAGCAGGTCGCTGGCCTCGGCGACGAAGCTGAGCCAGCCGCGCCAGGACCGTTCCAGCTCGCCCACCCTGGCCTTCTCCAGGGAGAGCGACATCTCGTCGGCGATGCGGCCGAGCCGGGTCGCGGTGGACTCCTCGAAGCGGCCCGGGGCCGCGGACACGGCGACGACGACGCCGGTCAGTCGCCCCTGGGACTCCAGGGGCGCGGCCGCGAGGGAGCGGGCCCGCAGGGCGGCGGCGATGGGGTCGGAGGCGTCGGAGGACACCCAGGGCGAGCCGGCGCGGGCGTCGGGGCCGAGGTTGACCACCGACAGCTCCCCCAGCGGCACGTCGCCGGGCAGGCCCGCGGAGGCGCCCAGCACCAGGCGCCCGTCGCGCTCGGTGAGCAGGACGGCGGCGGCGTCGGCGTCCAGGACGTCGCGGACGGTGGTGACGGCGGTCTCCAGCGACTCGCGGGCGGCCGGGGAGCGCAGCATGCGGTCGCCGGCGCCGGGCAGCGGGGCGGCGGCGTCGCTCGCGGCCGCGTCCCGCAGGCTCCGCCCGCCCAGCGCGTCGCGGTCGCTGCCGGTCAGGTCCATCACGTCGCCGCGCTGCATGATGTCGTAGTACCACTTGGCGTTGGCCGGGCTGAGGTTGAGGCAGCC
>NZ_JBHSON010000187.1:0-8862 GCF_042656285.1 Actinomadura rugatobispora
CTGCGTGCTGGTGGCCTCCGAGCCGGCTCCGTTGCCGGCGGTGACGTTGGCGGAGGTGCTGGCGACCTCCGATCTGCCGGGCGGGGTGGTCAACATCCTCACCGGCCACCGCGCCGAGCTGGCGCCGTGGCTGGCCTCGCACATGGACCTCAACGCGGTGGATCTGGCCGGGGTCGGGGCCGGGCAGGTGCCGGTGCTGGAGGAGGCGGCGGCAGGAAATCTCAAACGGGTCCTGCGTCCGCAGGAGGGGGCGGACTGGTCCGCAGCCCCCGGAACCGGGCGGATGACCGCGTTCCTGGAGACCAGGACCGTATGGCATCCGGTGGGCGTCTGACCCCTTCATCAGCGGAAATGCGTGTAGAGCGGCACGATCTGTGGAATAGATCTCCCCGAAACTGATCATCACGGGGGGGAGATCAGTGCCTACCAAGACGACATCTCGTACGACGTCGGGCCGAGGTACGGCCGCGCGTACGACGTCCAAGAAGAGCAGTACCGCGAAGCGGTCGGCGAGCACCGCCGGGCGTGCGGCGCCCAAGCGTTCGAGCGCCGCCCGGACCAGCACCGCCGGCCGCACCACCGTCCGCAGGACCACGGGCACCGCGTCCAGGTCCTCGGGCACGACCAGGTCGACGGGCACCACCCGGCGTACGAGCACGTCGAGCCGCGGCACCGCCGCGCGCAGGAGCACCGGCACCACGCGTGCGAGCACGACCGGGACCGCCCGCAGGAGCACGACGGGGCGGACGGGCACCACCAGGTCGACGAGCCGGACCACGGCCGCGTCGAGCCGCACCTCGGCCGCCGCGGCCACCAAGGTCACCAAGGCGGCGACCGAGGCCAAGGCCGCCGCGACGAAGATGAAGTCGGTGGCGACCAAGGCGACGTCCTCGGCCAAGGCCATGACGGCCATGACCAGGGCGATGACGACCGCGACCAAGGCGATGACCGACGCGTCCAAGGCGATGAACGCCGCGGCGAAGGCCATCACCACGCAGGCCAAGGCCACGCCCAGGGCGAGCACGTCGCGCACGGCGGGCACCCGGACCACGACCTCGCGCACCGGTACCCGGGCCGCCGGCACCGGCACCCGGGCACGGGCGGGCACGCGCAGCACGACCTCGCGCGGCACCGGCACCCGGAGTACCGCGGCCCGGTCGAGGAGCACGGGGACGGGGACGCGGAGCACGGCCTCGCGGAGCACCGCGTCGCGGAGCTCGGGAACGCGGGCGTCCGGCACCCGGAGCTCGGGCACGCGCGCCACGAGCACGCGGAGCTCCGGCACCGGCCGCACGTCCTCGCGGTCCAGCTCGTCCCGGCGGACGAGCACGGCGGCCAAGTCGGCGCCGTCCCGCACCACGAAGAACGAGACGGCGCCGCCGCCGGCGATGGTCGAGCCCAAGACCGAACCGGGCTCGGTGCGGCAGTCGGCGAACACCACCGAGGGCGGGTTCCTGACGGGCATCACCGGGGGCGGCCGGAACGGCTGAGGCGGATCGGCCGCCCGGCGGCGGAGCCCCTGCCCGCGCACGCGCACGGCGCGGACGCGCACGGCGCGCACGTGGGACGGGGCTTCGCCGGGCGTGCCCGCGTGCCCGCGGGCGGCCGGAGGCCACGGGATCAACGGAGGCCAGAGCATGGACGACAAGCAGATCCTGGCGCGCATCGGCGAGTACGTCGCGGACGAGCAGCGGCTGCGCGAGCGGCACCTGCGCGGTGAGCTGACCCGGGACGAGGAGCGCGAGCGGCTGGAGCGGCTGGAGGTGGCCCTGGACCAGTGCTGGGACCTTCTCCGGCAGCGCCGGGCGCGGCTCGGCGCCGGGACGGACCCTGACGAGGCCGAGGTGCGGCCGCCGGGCGAAGTGGAAGGCTATCTGCAGTAATCATGGGCGAGAACGGTCGGCGCCTCCGGTTCGGATACTTCCTGATGCCGGAGGCGGACGCGCCGCTGCTCGACATCGCCCAGCGGGCGGACCGGTACGGTCTCGACCTGCTCGGCATCCAGGACCAGCCGTACCAGGGCCGGCACGCCGACGCGCACAGCCTGATGGGGGCCGTGCTGGGCGCCACGGGCCGGATCCGGGTGTTCCCGGCGGTGTCGTGCCTGCCGTTGCGGCCGCCCGTGCTGCTCGCCAAGGCGATGGCGACCCTGGACCTGGTGAGCGGTGGCCGGGTGGAGCTCGGCCTGGGCGCGGGCGCGTTCCGGGACGCCATCGGGGCCTACGGCGGGCCCCGGCTCACGGCCGGTGACGCGCGCGCCGCGCTGGAGGAGGCGGTGCTGCTCATCCGGTCGATGTGGGACGCGGACGGCGGCGGCGTGTGCTTCCGCGGCGAGCACTACCGGCTGGACGGCGCGCCGCCCGGCCCCGTGCCCGGACGCCGGATCGACGTGTGGCTGGGTGTGACGGGGCCGCGCGCGCTGGCCCTGACGGGACGGGTCGCGGACGGCTGGATCGCCTCGTCCGCGCGCGTGCCGCCGGGGCGGCTGGTGGACGCGCGGCGCCGGATCGACGAGGCCGCCAAGGACGCGGGCCGCGACCCGGCGGACATCCGCCGGATCTACATTCTCAGCGGCTCGTTCGGGCCGGGCGGGCCCGGCGGATTCCTGAACGGCGACTCCGGCCAGTGGGTCGGTGAGATCGCCGAACTGGCCCTGGGGTACGGCGTCGACTCGTTCCTCTACGACGGCGACCCGGAGTATCTGGAGACCTTCGCGCTGGAGATCGTGCCGGCCGTCCGCGAGACCGTCATGCGCGAACGTGCCTGAACCACCGGCGTCGCCGCGGGTGGACGGTCACATGCGTTCGGGCGTGGGGACGCCGAGGAGGCCGAGGCCGGTGACCAGCGTGCGCAGTGTCGCCGCGGCGAGGGCCAGCCGGGACGCCTTCGTCTCCTCGTCGGGCGCCTTCAGCACCGGGCAGTTCTCGTGGAACGTCGTGTAGGCCGACGCCAGCTCGAAGATGTAGCTCGCCAGCCGGTGCGGCTCGGCGTTCGCCGCCGCCTGCTCCAGCGCCGCGCCGAAGCTCAGCAGGTGCAGCGCCAGCGCCCGCTCCGCCTCGTGCCCGACGACGATCGGGCCGGTGGCGTCCTCAGGCGCCAGCCCGCCCTTGCGGAAGATCGACCGGATCCGGGCCACGGCGTACTGCAGGTAGGGGCCGGTGTTGCCGCGGAACGCGATCATCCGGTCGAAGTCGAAGATGTACTCGCTGTCGCGTGCCACCGACAGGTCGGCGTACTTGACCGCGCCCATCCCGACCGCCTCGACGATCGCGGCCCGGGTGGCCTCGTCGAAGGCCTCGTCGCGCTGGATCTTGTCGTACTCCACGCCGGCCCGCTCGACCGCCTCGTCCAGCAGCTCGACCAGCTTGACGGTGCCGCCGGCCCGGGTGCGCAGGATCTTGCCGTCGGTGCCCAGCACGTTGCCGATCTCGGCGTGCTCCGCCACCACCTCGCCGTCCAGCCAGCCGGCCATCCGCGCCACCGCGAACACCATCTGGAAGTGCAGCGACTGCGGGGCGCCCACCACGTAGATCATCCGGTTGACGTGCTCGGTGTCGACCCGGTACCGGACGGTCGCCAGATCGCTGGTGGAGTAGTTGTAGCCGCCGTCGCTCTTGCGGATGATCACCGGGAGCGGCTCGCCCTCCCGGCCGGTGAACCCGGGCGGGAACGCGCACAGCGCCCCGTCGCTGATCACCCCGATGCCCTTGGCCTCCAGCTCCTCGGCCGTCGGCGCCAGCAGGTCGTTGTAGAAGCTCTCGCCCTTGATGTGGTCGTCGGTCAGCGTGATGCCGAGCCGCTCGTACACCGTGTTGAAGTACCGCTTGGACACGTCCACGAGGATCTGCCAGAGCCGCAGCGTCTCCGGGTCGCCCGCCTGCAGCGCGACCACCCGCCGCCGCGACCGGTCGGCGAAGCCCTCGTCGCCGTCGAACTTGGCCCGCGCCGCCTGGTAGAACGCGGTCAGGTCGCTGACCGAGGCGTCGTCGCGCGCGGCCGCGTCCTCGCCGAGGTCCAGCAGGTGCTCGATGAGCATGCCGAACGGGGTGCCCCAGTCGCCGACGTGGTTGTCCCTGATGACCTCGTGGCCGAGGAACTCCAGGATCCGGGCGATCGCGTCGCCGACGATCGTCGTCCGCAGATGCCCGACGTGCATCTCCTTGGCCACGTTGGGCGAGGAGTACTCCACCACGACCCGCTGCGGCGCCTCGACCGGCGGGACGGCCAGCCGGTCGTCCTCCAGCACCTGCTGCGCCTGCCCGGCGATCCACTCGTCCCGGAGCGTGATGTTGATGAACCCCGGGCCGCTGACCTCGACGCCGGCGGTCAGGTCGGCGACGTCCAGCCGCTCGACGATCTCCGCGGCCACCTCGCGCGGCTTGCGGCCCAGCTTCTTGGCCAGCGGCAGGGCGACGTTGGCCTGAAGGTCGGCGAACTGCGACGGCCGGATGACCGGGTCGGCGTCCGCGTACGACGGTCCGAAGGCGGCGGCGAGCGCGCCTGAGACCCGGGCGGCGAGAACGAGTTGCGGATCGGGCATGCCCCAAGGTTATCGGCGCGACGGAGTGCAACCGGTAACCCTTTACGCGAGCCTCGCGGTCAGCGCTCCGAGGGGCCCTTCTCGGCCGCGCCGGCGGTGCACTCCGGGGCCGGGGGCACGTCCTGCCGCGGCTCTGCGGGCGCAGGCGCGGGCGCGGGCGCGGCCTCCGCGTCCTGCTGCTCCGGCTTCTCCTTCTCGGCCTCCGGCGCCTCGGGCGCGGGGACGCCCTCCCGCTTGTCGCCCTTCTCCCTGTCCTTGTCGCCGTCGCGGTCGCCGTGCATCAGCCGCCCCAGCCTGGACGGCGTCCGCGTCGCGGCGATCTGCTCGCGGATCCGGTCCACGATCCGGCCCGCCGCCAGATCGTGCGCCAGCAGGCAGGACGAGGTGATGGCGCGGGCCCTGGACGCGCCGTGCGCGATCACCACGGTCCCGTTCAGGCCGAGCAGCACCCCGCCGCCGTAGGTCTCCGAATCCAGCCGGTCGCGCAGCTCCAGCAGCCGCCGGCGCTGCAGCAGCGTCCCGATCCGCGCCGTCCGGCTGCCGGACATCGTCGCCCGCAGCTCGGAGAGGGCCATCCGCACCGTGCCCTCCATGGTCTTCAACGCCACGTTGCCGGTGAACCCGTCGGTGACGACCACGTCGACGGTCCCGGCCAGCAGGTCGTGACCCTCCACGTTCCCCGCGAACTCGATGCCGTGCTGCCCGCCGGACAGCAGCTCGTACGCCCGCTTGGTCACCTTGTCGCCCTTGCCCGCCTCGGCCCCGATGTTCAGCAGCCCCACCCGCGGCCTGGGCAGGCCGAGCAGGATCTGCGCGTACGCCGTCCCCACCGCCGCGAACTGCACCAGCGTCTCCGGCTTCACATCGGCCGTCGCCCCCGAGTCCAGCAGCACCGTCGGCCGCGGCCGCGTGGGCAGCGTCACCGCGATCGCCGGCCGCAGCACGCCCTGCTGGCCCTTCAGCCGCAACCGCGCCGTGGCGACCACCCCGGCCGTCGTCCCCGCCGACACCAGCGCCGACGCCCGGCCCTGCTTGATGAGATGGCACGCGATCGCGATGGACGAGCGCGGCTTGCGCCAGCCGGCCAGCGCCCCCTCGTCCATGTCGAGGGCCTCGTCGGCGTGCACGATCGGGATCTCCCCGACCACCCCGTGCCGGTCCAGCTCGTGCCGGATCCGCGGAGCCTGCCCCACCAGGACCAGCCGCACCCCGTGATCGCGGACCGCGGCCACCGCCCCGGCGATGACCTCCTCGGGCGCGTGGTCGCCGCCCATCGTGTCGACGGCGACGGGCGCGGGACGGTCCGGCGACGGGCGCGAAGGCCCGCCCGTGCCGGTCATGGCGGCTCCAGATCGTGAAAGGACGGCGACGGCCGCAAGAACGCAGCTCATCGCATGTTAAGGCCCTTTCATCGTGGAGGGGCGCGTCATCGTGGAGGGACGACCCTCCACACCTGCTCATCGTGGGGGGACGACCCCCGCGATGTCAGTTGGTCTTGGCGTGGCAGTCGGGGCCGAGGCAGCCGGCGTTCTCGACGACCGGGCTGCCGTCCACCAGGATCGTGTAGTGGTGCGCCTTGGACTTGTCCTCGCCGGTGCCGATGACGTGGACGATGCGCTTGTCGGACGTCGTGCCGTAGCAGCCGGCGCGGAGCTTGAGCTTGGTCCAGCCCGGCATGTCCTTGCAGGTCAGGGATTTGCCCAGGGAGATGCCGCGGCGGCGGAGCTCGTCGGTCGCGGTGGACGCGAGGGCGCCGCGCAGCGCGGACTGGGTCGGGTAGCGCAGTTGCTTGGAATCGGTCAGCAGCAGATAGGCGATCCCGGCCGCGGCACCGGCCAGGAGCAGGCCGGTGAGGCCGGCCGCCAGGGCTTTCACTCGCGTGATCTTCACAGGTCGTACATCGCCCGTGACCCCGGGTGCATGCGAGGCGCGCCGAGGTTTTCCCGAGTCCTTGCGCGTTCTCGACGGATTCAGCAGCCGCGGCCGAGGCACCGCTTGCGGAGCGGTGCGCGGCCGTCCACCGTGATCACGTACGACTCGCGGGGGTGGGCGGTGTCGGCCTCCACCGCGCCGCCGGTGACGACGACCTTGGCGCCGGTGGCGGTACGGCCCGTGCAGTGGATCCGGACGACGGCGTCGTTGCCGGTCGCGGGGGTCGTGCAGTCGGGGCGCCGGTTCATCCGTACGCCGTGGGCGGCCAGTTCGGCGACCGTGCCGTCGGCGACGGCGTTGCGGTAGGCGCCCTCGGAGATCCGCTTCATCAGCTGGCAGCCCGACAGCGCCAGCGTGAGCGCGACGGCCAGCGCGCAGATCCGGACGGTGCGCATCATGGTTTCGCCACCGCGGCGACGGCGTCGGCGATCGCGTCCGGGCGGTCGAGCTGGAGCATGTGCTTGGCGCGGGGCAGTTCGACCTGGCGTCCGCGTGGGCTCATGGCGGCCAGCCGGCGGTGGCCTTCGGCCCAGGACGGGCCGGCGTCGCCGAGCGCGGTCAGCACGACGAGGGGGAGGTCGGGGAACGGGCGGCGGTCGCGGAGCGCGTCCAGGTCGGCGGCCATCTCCCGGTAGGCGAGTTCCTCCGCGACGATGGTGCCGAGCACGGTGCCGCGGCCGTAGACGTCCCGGACGGTCTCCGCCGGGACGGTGTCGTCGCGGTCGCTGGTGAAGCGCAGGACGAGCCGCCGGCCGGCGGGGCCCGCCAGGCGGGCGAGCCGGGTGGCGTTCAGGCCGGTGCCGAGGGCCCTGGCCAGCGGGTCGAGGGCGGCGGCGAGGCGGGGCCGGGCGCACGGGTCGCGTTCCTGGCTGGGGTCGACGAGGACGAGTCCGTTCAGGAGTTCGGGGTGCAGCCGGGCGAGGGCTTCGGCGGTGAAGGCGCCCATGGAGTGCGCCAGGACGGTCACCGGGGGGCCGATCTCGTCGGCGAGGGCCGCCATGATCCGGACGTTGCGCCGGAGGCTGGGCGGCGCCTGCGCGGCGGGGCTGCGGCCGAGCCCGGGGTTGTCGTAGACGACGACCCGGTGGTCCTCGCGGAGCAGTTCCACGGTGGGGTCCCAGTCGAACCAGGCGCCGCCGAGGCCGGAGGCGAGCAGCAGCGGGGGGCCCTCGCCCGATTCGACGACGTGGACCTGCTCGCCTGCGGCGTTCGCGATCCTCACAGGTGGGCTCTCTCTCGTACGGGCGGCGGGCCGCCGGTCCGGACGCGCCGGTCCTGGTAGAGCGCCCAGGCGATGGTCAGCAGGCCCAGGACGAGGATGCTGATCTGGACGCGCTGGATGATGCCGAGCCAGCGGCCGAGGAGCATCGCGAGCAGGGTGCCGAGGGCGCAGACCGTCTCGACCAGGGCCAGCAGCCAGCCCCAGCGGGCGAGGACGGGCCACCAGCCGTACCGGCGGGCGGCCAGGGACAGCGCGAGCAGCGCCGCCACCCCGAAGGTGATCACCAGGCTGCTGGTGACGGCGTGGAAGGAGTGCGAGAAGCTGACTTTCTCGGCGCGTTCGCGCAGGGCGCAACTCGTCTCGAGGCTGGGGGCGCAGTCGAGGGGGAAGACGGCGTCGCCGATGGCGCACAGCCCGAACAGGGCCAGGGAGATCCAGCCGATGACGGCCAGCGGCCGCCGCCGCAGCGTGAGCAGGGCGATGACCGCGACGGTGATGGCCAGGGCGCCGGTGATGAAGTCGCCGCCGCTGTAGACCGAGTGGTAGGGCTGGTCGACGGCCGACAGCTCGCTGACGTAGCCGTTGATGCTGTCCTGGTGGGGGCTGAGCCAGTGCTCGAGGAAGAACGTGCTGTAGGTGATCGCGGCGACCAGCGCCAGCAGCGCGGCGAGGGCGGGCGCGGAACCCGGCCGGTCGGGTTGCTGCGATGCGTTCACCTGGCTCCCACCGGTCGGTTCGACGTCCCCACAGCATAGGGACCCGGGCAAGGGGTCTCACTCACGTCCCGTAACCGGTGGGGCGGGCGGGGCGGCAGGTGGCGACACTTCGGTCATTTATCCGATCTACGGTTGACCAGCATCTTTGTAGTCGCATAAGGGTAGATATTCGGCATAGGCAGGGTTCAACCGCTTCAATGGGGGTGGCCTGGGCCGAACCGATCACTGTTCGTGACATGCGTGCCCCAGGGTGCGTGCACTGCACCGCGAATTCAAGGAGACCCAACACGTGACACTGGTGAACGACGCGGCTCCCGCAATGCGATCGTCCGGTCGCAAGTTCCGCGCCTTCACGGCGAAGCACCTCGACGAGCTGACCGCCCGGGCCGGGCTGAGCGAGCAGGAACGGCTGGAGACCAGGGCGGTCGCGACCGTCCTGCCCTTCCGGACCA
>NZ_JBHSON010000188.1:0-8724 GCF_042656285.1 Actinomadura rugatobispora
TGAGCGCGCGGACGCCGAACCCGGCCAGGTGCCGGTGGACGCCGGCGAGCGCCTCCGGTTCGACCTCGAAGCTGGCGGCGGTGCCCTCGACGTGCAGGTCGTGCACGCCCTCCATCCCGTCCAGGCCGGTGAGGGGCCGTTCGGCCTCGACGCTGATGGCGGTGCGGGTGAGGTGGCGCAGCTCGGCCAGGGTGCCCGACTCCACCGTGCGGCCGTCGCGGATGATGGACACCCGGTCGCACAGCCGCTCCACCTCGGCGAGGATGTGGCTCGACAGCAGGACGGTGTGCCCGGCCCGCTTGACCTCGGCGACGCAGTCCTGGAAGACCGCCTCCATCAGCGGGTCGAGCCCGGAGGTCGGCTCGTCCAGGATGTACAGCTCCACGTCGGAGGCGAAGGCGGCGACCAGCGCGACCTTCTGCCGGTTGCCCTTGGAGTAGGTGCGGCACTTCTTGCCCGGGTCGAGCTGGAAGCGCTCGACCAGGTCGTCGCGGCGGGCGCGGTCGAGGCCGCCGCGCAGCGAGCCGAGCAGGTCGATCGCCTCGCCGCCGGACAGGTTGCCCCACAGGTTGACGTCGCCCGGCACGTACGCGAGATGGCGGTGCAGGTCGACCGCGTCCCGCCAGGGGTCGCCGCCCAGCAGCCGGACCTCGCCGGAGTCGCGGCGCAGCAGGCCGAGCAGCACGCGGATGGTGGTGGACTTGCCGGCCCCGTTGGGGCCGAGGAACCCGTGCACCTCGCCGGTCCGGACGGTCAGGTCCAGCCGGTCGAGCGCCCGGACGTCGCCGAAGCTCTTGGTCAGATCGCAAACACGGATCGCGTCGGTCATCGCGATGGTCCTCATCGTCCTCGCGGTCATGGCGGTCGAGCCGGCCAGGGATCCCGGCTGACCGCCGGTCAGTTCCTTCGAGAGTAGAGGATCACCGCCGCGCGGGCCAACCGGGGCCGGTCTAGGGTGGGCGGGTGGACGACAGGAGGTCCCCCGACACCCGGGCGCGCATCCTGGAGACCGCGCTGGACCTGTTCTCCGAGCGCGGCTACCAGGCCAGTTCCATGCGCGAGATCGCCGCCCGGCTGGACATCACCAAGGCGACGGTCTTCTATCACTTCCCCTCCAAGGCCATGCTGCTGGCGACGCTGTGCGAGCCGCTCACCGAGGACTTCGAGGACCTCCTCGGCACGGCCGCGGAGGTCGAGGACCCGGTCGGGATGCGCCGCGTGCTGATCGAGGGCACGCTGGACGCCTACATCCGCAACCGCAGGGTGCTGCGCCTGCTGCTCCACGATCTGACGCTGCTGGCGCACGACCACGCCTTCCGCGAGCTGGTCTCGCTGGTGCGGCGGATCCACGAGCTGTTCGCCGGGCCCGAACAGGACGTCAGCGCGCGGATCCGGGCGGTCCAGATCTTCGCCATGCTGAGCGACCCGGTGTTCTTCTTCGAAGAGCTGCCGATCGAGCGGCTGCGCGCGGAGATCCTGGCGGGCGTGTGGGCGCTGCTCGACGAGCCGACCGCGTCCGGGCTGGTCACGCGGGAGGAGGCGGGGCTGGAGGGGGGCGGCGCCGGGCCCGCGCCCCGGCGCGCGGGGCGGCCCAGCGTGATGGACGCCGGGAAGGCGGCCGCGGCCCGGCGGATGTACGCGACGGGCTCGTACAGCGTCAACGCCATCGCCGAGCGGCTGGGGGTGTCCCGCGCCACCGTGTACCGCCACCTGCGCGAGGACGCCGCGCCCCCGCCGCCCTAGCTCGCGCGACATTGCGCGACATTGTGCGACGGTTGTGAGATGAATTGAGAGACGGTTCTGAGACACTGCCCGGGGCGCCCCTTCCCGGCGCCCGGGCGCGAGGCCGGCACAGGCGCCGGCCTCCCGAGACAGGAGTGGCGATGAAGATCGCGTTCTTCGGCGACGTCCACGGGTGCGTGCTGCACGCGCTGGGCGCGGCGGTCATGCTCGGTTCACGCCGGGCGATCCGGCTCGACGCCCTGGTCCAGGTGGGCGATCTGGGCGCTTTCCCCACCTTTGAACGGATGGACGGGCCCAGCCGCCGGTTCGGCGCGGGCAACCCCGCGCAGGGCGACTTCTTCCGGCTGCTCGATCCCCCGCCGCGGCTCGCCGACGGCGTGCGGCTCGCCCTCGATCGGGTGCCCCCGTTCCTGTTCGTCAGCGGCAACCACGAGGACCACGACTGGCTGGCCGGCCTCCACCGGGAGGACGGCCGCGGGCCGGTGGCGGCGGTGGATCCGCTCGGCTCGTACCGGCACGTGGCCTGCGGGAACGTCGTCGAGGTGGCCGGGCAGCGCACGGCCTTCCTCGGGATGATCGAGGCCACCGACGGCTCGATGGACCTCGACCCGGAGGCCTACGCGACGTTCATGGCGGCCGAGCCGGGCAGCGCGGACATCCTGATCACCCATGACGGCCCGTACGGCATGTCGGAGTACCGGGGCCAGGTCCAGGGCTCGGCCAAGCTGACCGCGCTCATCGAGCACCTCCGGCCGCGCCTGCACGTCAGCGGCCACTACCACCACGAGAACGGCCCGCGCCGCTACGGCCCGACCGTCTCCTACGCCCTCGGCCAGCTCGTGGGCCCCAAGGAGGGAAGGGACAGCGCGCCCGTCAACCCCGGGCAGCAGGTGACGCCCGGCAGCATCGGCCTGCTCGACACCGAGACCTACTCCTTCGAGTACGTCCACGACGGGTGGCTCGCCGACGTCCACGGCGACGACCTCGACCTCGCGGCCCTCGTCGCCGCCGCCCCCTGACCCTCCGCGCGGGGTCTCATGGGGCGAGGCCCCGCCCGTTCGGGGCCTCGCCGCTCGCCGAGCCGGCGGCCACGGGTCAGCGGCGCTGCGGTGCGGCCTGGCTGGGCTGGCGCGGCACCGCGCCCGAGGAGGTCAGCTGGGAGACCAGCCCGTTGAGGGCCTGCTCGGTCTGCCGGCAGGCCTCCGCGCACACCCGGCAGTGCTCGTGGTCGCGGGCGTGCTCGGCGCAGGAGTCGCCGCAGGTCTTGGTGGCCTGGATCGCCGACTGCACCTGGGCCCTGGTCAGGTTGGCGTCGTAGCCGGTGTGGCGGGACAGGACCTCGGCCGTCGTGGTGCAGATCGCGGCGCAGTCCATGTTGTCGCGGATGCACCTAGTCAGCCGGGGAAGCTCGCCCGACGGCTCGGACAGACAGGCGTCGGCGCACGCGGTGCACGCCTGCGCGCAGCTCATCAGCGTGTCGATCACCTCGGCCAGCCGCCCGCGGTCGAGATTGATCTCGGCCGGGTAGGCCTTCATCATCTGCGCGGTGTAGGTCATGGCGATTCCCCCCGTGGTAGTTGGTGGCGCGACAGGGGTTACCCGATCTTCACCCCCCATATCGGACTTGAAGAAGAACAGGCCCAGCATTGGCCATAGTGGGCGCGACCAGGACATTTCCGGCCCGACGCTCGACCCGTTCACTCGGGGGCGAGCCCGGCCGGGACGTCGCCGGGGTGCCGGTCCGGGCGGGTCCGGACGAACCGCGCCGCGTGCCTCCACCGGCCCGCCTCCGTCGCGGTGTCGACGCTGATCTCCACCACCGTGTCCGGCACCGTCCGCACGTACCGCAGGGGCGGCCCGCCCCCGTACGGCCCGCCGGCCAGCGCGGCGGGGAGCTCGGCGGGCCAGGGGTGATCGTCGCCGGCGGGCCGCAGGACGGCCCCCAGTTCGGTGCGGGCGGGCAGGGGCAGCGGTCCCGTCCGGGCGACCACGCGCAGCCGGCCGCCGGCGGCGCGGCGCCCGAGGACCAGGGTCTCAGGCCGCTCCGGGGACCCGGTGACGCCGCCGACGATCACCTCCACGGTGCTGCGGTGCTTGATCTTCCACCAGCGGCGCCGGCCCGCCTGGTACGGGTCACCGGCGGCCTTGATCACCAGCCCCTCGATGCCCTGGGCCGCCAGTGCCGCGAACCACAGCTCCGCCTCGGCGCGGTCGGCGGTCTGCGGGCAGGCGATCACCAGCGCGCCGGGCCCGGCCCCGGCCAGCAGGCCCTCCAGCGCCCGGCGCCGCTCCCGCAGCGGGCGGGGCCGCAGATCGGCGCCGCCGGTCTCCAGCACGTCGAAGGCCACGTAGTGGCAGGGCTCGGTCCGGGCCAGCGCGGCGCGGCGGCCGCCCGCGACATGGCGGCGCTGCAGGGCGCCGAAGTCCAGCCGCCCCTCGGCGCTCCACCGCACGATCTCCCCGTCCAGCACCGTCCCGGCCGGGACCCACTCGGCCAGCGCCGCCACGACCTCCGGGAAGGCCGCGTTCAGGCTGGTCCGGCGGCGCGACCACAGGTGGACGCCGCGGCCCGGCTCCACGGACGCCACGGCGCGGAACCCGTCGAACTTGGGCTCGAAGAGGCAGCCGCCGCGGCACTGGGCCGGCCCCGGGAGGCGATCCACGGTGACCGCCAGCATCGGCGTGATCGGCGACCGGATGTGCATGGCAAGCGCCGGTTACCCGCTCCGGCGCCCCCGAAAGGCCCCCGGCCCAACCTTGACCACGCCTCTACCGGACCGTAAAGGAAACCCGCCGCACCGGCGGTCATCGCGGCCGGGCCGGCGGTCAGCCGCGCCGCCTGCCGGCGGCCTTGCGGACCGCGTCGCGGGTCCGGTCGGCCACCGCCGCGAACGGCCCGACGAGGAGGTTGGCCGAGGCGGACTCCACGCCCGGGTGCGGGCGCGTGGGCGCCAGCACCTGGGCGGCCTTGACGGCGGCGGCCATCCCCCGGCGTTCTTCGGCGGTGGCCAGCTCGCGGATGCGGGGGAACTCCTCTTCCTCCTCGCGGCGCGCGTGCTCGAGGACGGCGGTGCGCAGCTCCTCGAAGCGCGGGCCGAACCCCTTGCCGCCAGGGCCGATGTCCACCAGTTCCGCCAGGATCGTCTTGCCCCGGTTCTCCTCCTCCAGCCGGGCGTCGACCATCGGGCCGCCGCCGTCCATCAGCCGGCGCGCGTAGGGGTGCACGACCTCCTCCTCGGCGGTCTCGTGCACCGCCAGCATCCTGCGGAGCCGGTCGAACGCCGCGGCCCGCGCGTCGCCCCGGGCAGCCGCCACCTCCCCGAACAGCGCGCGGATCTCCATGTGCTGGCGCAGCAGCAGGTCCACCACGTCCTTGTCGGGCATGGTCTCGGGGCGTTCGGTCATCGCGGTGTCTCCCGGTCCGGTGGCTTGTCGGCTGCCGTGGACCTGCCCCCGTCCCGGATTTGAAACCTCGCAGGTCAGCCGGCGGGCGCCGGGCGGAGCGCGCAGAGCAGGTCCCCTCCGATGGAGCAGTAGACGTCGGCGCCGTCGGCGGCGATGCCCTTCGCGGACGACAGCGACTCCTCGGGCAGGTCGTCCCTGCCCAGCCGGTAGCGGGGGCGGCCGGTGGCCAGGTCGAAGCCGTGCACGCCGTCGACCATGGCCAGGTAGACGACGTTCCCCGCGACCACCGGGCGTTCCCCGAACCCCTGCGGCAGCGGCCGCCGCCAGCGGACCCGCCCGGTGGCGGCGTCCAGCGCGGCCAGCGTCCCGGCGCCGTCGTCCAGGACGGCCAGCCCGCCGCCGACCACGGGGAGCTGGTGCCCCTTCCCGGCGGGCGACGCGGCGCCGGAGCCCGCTGTGCCGTGCAGCCAGCGCCGGGCGCCGTTGCGCGCGTCCAGGGCGGTGAGCACGCCGCCCGCACCGCCGACGTAGACGGTGCCGCCGGCGAGCAGCGGCCCCGGGTCGCCCAGGCCGCCGACCGTGCCGGAGGAGCCTTCCGCCGGCTCCGACTTCCACCGCGGTGCGCCGGTGGCGGCGTCGAACGCGTGCACGCGGCGGTCCGGGGCGATCACGGCCACCAGGCCCCCGCCCGCCGCCGGGGTCGCCGCACCGAGCCGCTCCGCCAACCGCTGCCGCCAGCGGGCGGCTCCGGTCGCGAGGTCGACCGCGTACAGGAAGCCGTCCTCGTCGGTGAAATGGCACAGGCCGCCCGCCAGGACCACATCGCCCATGACGCGCTCGGTCCGGTACTGCCAGCGCCGCCGCCCGGTCGCGGCGTCGAACGCGTACAGGCCGTCGCTCCCGATCCCCTCGCTGCCGGGGACGCAGAAGACCCCGGCCCCAGCGACCGGCGCGGGGGTCATCGTGAACGTCCTCAGCGAGGCCGACCACAGCCGCCGCCCGGTCGCGAGGTCGAACCCGGTCAGCGCCGAGCTCGCGCCGCTCGCGTCGCACAGGAAGCCCGTCCCGCCCAGGATCGCCAGCTTGGAGTCCCTGGTCGCGCCGAAGTCGCCCTGCCAGCGCCGCTCACCCGTGCGGGCGTCGACCGCGTACGTCGTGGTGTCCAGCCGCTCGGCCCCGACGATGAGCACCAGGCCGGGCGCGATGAACGGCCCGACCCGGACGCTCTGGTCCCCCGGCAGCGTGAACGTCCAGCGCAGCGGCGAGTCGTCGCGGCGCGCCATGAAGAAGGCCGCGGCACCGCCCGAGGCCAGGACCGCCCACGCGGCGCCCGCGCCGACGGCGAGGAAGCGCCGGCGGCCCGGCCCGGACGAGGCGGGCTCGGTTCCCCGACCCGCGATGGCGTGGGCGACCGCCGCCGGAAGCCACCGCGTGCCGTCCGGGGAGGGCGATTGGCCGCCCGTCAGCGTCCGCAGCACTTCCGGGGGCTCGGGACGGCGTGCCGGGTCCTTCTCCAGGCAGGACGCGACCAGGACGCGCAGCCCGGGATCGCTGATCGCGCCGAGGTCGGGCGGCATGTGCATGACGCGGTACATCACCTCGTGCACCGCGCCATGGCCGAACGGCCCGGAGCCGGTGAGCGCGTACGCCAGGACGGCCCCCAGCGAGAACACGTCCGCGGCGGGCCCGGCCGTCTCCCCGGCGGCCTGCTCGGGGGCCATGTACGCGGGGGTGCCCAGCGCCACGCCGGTCCGGGTGAGCGCGCTGGCGTCGCTCGAACGCGCGATGCCGAAGTCGATCACCCGCGGGCCCTCGGGGGTGAGCATCACGTTGGACGGTTTGAGGTCGCGGTGCACCACGCCCGCGCGGTGGATGGACAGCAGCGCCTCGGCGAGCCCGGCGCCCAGCGCACGCGCGGCGGGCGGGGGCAGCGGGCCGTGCTCGGCGACCGCGTCCTGCAGCGACATGCCCGGCAGGTAGGCGGTCGCCAGCCAGGGCCGCGCGGCGTCGGGGTCGGCGTCCACGACGGCGGCCGTGTAGGCGCCGTCGACCGCGCGGGCGGCGGTCACCTCGCGGCGGAACCGGGACCGGAAGTCGGGCTCGTCCGCCAGCGCCGGATGGATGATCTTGATGGCGACGGTGCGGCCGCCGGGCGAGCGGCCGAGGAGGACCTGCCCCATCCCGCCCGCGCCGAGCCTGCCCAGCACCCGGTAGGGGCCGACCCGCCTGGGGTCTCCGGGCCGCGTCGCCGACATCGGACCTCCTCGTTCTCTCGTCACGTTCACGCGGCGCATCGCGCCGACCCGCTCCGGAGGCGCGGGGCGTTCGGGGGCGGGCGGGGTCAGCCGGACGGCGGCACGGTGCCGGGGCCGCCGCGGGCGTCGAGCGCGTACAGGTACCCGTCCTTGGACCCGAAGTAGACGATCCCGTCCGCGACCACCGGGCTCGACTCGGTGCCCTCGCCGACCTCGAACCGCCACACCTGGCGGCCCGTGGCGGCCTCGATCGCGTACAGGACGCCGTCCGAGTAGACGCCGGCCGCGACGTAGAGGACCCCGCCCGCCAGCGCCGGATCGCCCTGCACGTGGCCGTCGATCTGCGCCTGCCAGCGCATGGTCCCCTTGGCCGCGTCGAGGGCGAACACGTTGGAGTCCCGGTCGCCGACGTACACGATGCCGCCGGACACCTGCGGGCGGGCCGTGACGGCTCCCGCGGTGCGGTACTTCCAGCGGGGCGCGCCGTCGCGGGCGCCGAAGGCGTGCACCTGGTTCCCCTGGAAGTCGCCGCAGTAGACCGCGCCGCCCGACACGGCCGCGCCGCCGGAGCCCTCGCTCATGTCGTACTCCCAGCGGAGCCCGCCGGTGGAGGCGTCGAGCGCGGCCAGGCTCTTGCCGCGCGGCACGTACAGCACGCCGCCCGCGACCGTGCGGTGCGAGGCGTACCGGGTGCCGCCGCGGCTCTGCCAGCGGGCCGAGCCGTCGGCGGCGTCGAACGCGCGCACGGGATCGTCCCCGGCGAAGACCAGGCCGTCCGCGACGAGGGTGTTGGTGCCGGTCCCGGTCGCCCCGGCCCGCCGCCGCCATCGCACGCGGCCGGTCCCGGCGTCGACGGCGTGGACGTCGCCGTCCTCTCCGCCGACGTAGACGACGCCGCCGTCGACGGCGGGCCAGGAGATGATCCGCTTGCCGGTGGAGTACTTCCAGCGGGGCTTGCCGGTCCTGGCGTCGAAGGCCAGCAGGTCGCCCTTCTCGCTGCCGATGAAGACGGCGCCCCCCGCCACGGCCGGGCTGGACATGAGGTACTTCGACCCTGTGTAGCGGCGCCAGAGCACCTTGCCCTGCCCTACGGGCGGGGGCGAGGCCGCCGTGCCGGCCGCGGGCCTGGTCCGCGCGGGCGGGGCGGGCTCGTCCTCTGGCCGCAGCAGTGCGGCGGCCCCCGTCCCGGCCGCGATCGCGGCGGCGGCGCCGGGCACGGCGGAGCGGGCGCGACCACCGGGACCGTCATGGCGGTCACGGTGGCCGTCCAGCTCGCCATGGGCCGGCTGACCCGCCGGTTCGGGGCCCGCGTCCTGCTGCC
>NZ_JBHSON010000189.1:0-8290 GCF_042656285.1 Actinomadura rugatobispora
CCAGGGGCCGCGGGCCGGCCGGGCAGGACGACCGGTGCCGTCCACGGGGCAGAGGGCACCGGGCCCGAAGCCCATCCCTGCGGCGGCGGCGCGGACTGGAAGTCGGGCCCGCGCGGCTCCCCCAGGCCGTACCTGGGGTCGTCCTCGGGCGACCCGACGGATCCGTAGCCTGTCGAACTCTGACTCATCGAATTCCCCCAGCCCCTAGGGCAGTCGCGAGAACCACAGCAGCGAGGCCCCGGCGGTGGCGCAGGCCAGCAGCAGCCCGGCCGCGATGAACCACCCCCACACCTCGCGGCGCTCGGTGCGGTAGCCGACGCTGCTGCCGATGTCCTCGTAGACCTGGCGCAGCTCGTCGCCGGAGGCGGCCTCGTAGAAGCGGCCGCCGGTCTCCTGCGCGAGCCGTTCCAGCGACGGCCCGTCCACCGGGACCGGCACCGCGGCCCCGTTCTGGTAGAAGATCCCCTCCGGTGTCCCGTACGCGATGGTCGAGACGGGGATCCGCGCCCGCGTCGCGCGCTGGGCGGCCTCCTCCGGGCTGCGGCCGGAGGTGTTGGTGCCGTCCGACAGCAGCACGACCCATCCCGGCGGGGCGTTCTCGCCGTACTGGGCGCCGAAGGAGGCGATGGACTCCAGCGAGGCGATCACGCCCTCGCCGATCGCGGTGCGCGGGCCCAGCGTCAGCCGGTCGATCCCGGCCCGCATCTCGCGCCGGTCGGTGGTCGGCGGGACCGTGACCGCGGCCGTCCCGGAGAACGCCACCAGGCCCACGTTGAACCGCGCCGGCAGCCGGTCCAGGAACGTCCCGGCCGCCCGCTTGGCCGCGGTGAGCCGGTCGGGCTCGACGTCGGTGGCCTCCATCGAGTGGGACACGTCCACCGCCACCATGATCGTGGCCTGTTCGCGCGGCACCCGCACATCGGCCGCCGGACGCGCGAACCCGGTGACGAACAACCCCATCATCAGCAGGAACGCCGCCGCCGGGACGTGCCGCCGCCAGCCCGGCGTGACCGGGGCGACCTTCTCCAGCAGGGCCAGGTTGGTGAAGCGGACCGCGTACCGCCCCCGCCGCACCTGCACGGCGACGTACAGGCCGACCAGGAGCAGGGGCACGGTCAGCAGCAGCAGCCGGCTAGGCGCCAGGAAGTCCATGTCCCCTCCCCCCTGCGGGCGCGGGCGCGGCGGTGGCGGCGCGGCGCCGGGACAGGACGTGCTCGACGACGTCCCGCATCCAGTCGCCGTCGGTGCGCAGCCGCAGATGGGCCGCGCCCGCCCGGCGCAGCGCCGCCCCGATCTCCGCGCGCTGCTCCGCCGCCGCCTCCGCGTACCGGCGCCGCAGCCGCGGGTTCGCGGTGGAGATCTCGCGGCGCCGGCCCGTCTCGGGGTCGACGACCGCCAGCAGCCCCACGTCCGGCAGCGTCAGCTCGCGCGGGTCGACGACCTCGACGGCCAGCAGCTGGTGCCGGTGCGCCAGCAGCCGCAGCCGCCGCTGCCACGACTCCACCGGTTCGAGGAAGTCGGAGACGACCACGACCAGCCCGCGCCGCCGCGACGCCGTCCGCAGCATCAGCTCGGCCGCCGCGCCCAGCGTCGGGCCCTCCTCGCCGCCCGGCCGGGAGCGGGGCGCGGCCAGCAGCGTGCGCAGCAGCGCCAGCAGGTGCGGGCGGCCCGACCTGGCGGGGACGTGCCGCAGCCCGTCCCCGTGGACGATCTGCGCCCCGATCCGGTTGCCGGTGCGCTCGGTGAGGAACGCGACCGCCGCGACCGCGAAGACCGCCAGGTCCCGCTTCTCCAGCCGGCCGGTGCCGAAGTCCATGCTCGCGGTCGCGTCGACCAGCGCCCAGGTCTCCAGTTCCCGGTCGGCGATCCGGTCCCGGACGTGCGGGACCGTCGTGCGGGCCGTGAGGTTCCAGTCCATGGTCCGCACGTCGTCGCCGGGCAGGTACTCGCGGCCCTCGGCGGCCTCGGTCCCCGGGCCCGGCAGAAGCCCGAGGTGATCGCCCTGCAGCAGCCCGTCCAGGCGCCGCGTGATGACCAGCTCCAGCCGCCGCAGGGCCTGCTCCGGGGCGAGGTCGCGCAGGTCGAGGGAGGCGTTCGGGTTCGGGACGCTCACGCCGCCTCCGTCCCGGGGGCGTGCGGCCCCATGTGCGGCCCCGTGTACGGCCGGGCGTCCGGGCCCGCGTCGGGCCCGGCGTCGTGCCCGCCGCCGCCCTGGCCGCCGGGGTCGTCCTCGCGCGGGGCGATCCGCGGCGCGGGGACGGCCGACACCACCCGGCCCACGATCGTCCGGGCGTCCACGCCGTCGGCCAGCGCGTCGAACGACAGGACCAGCCGGTGCGCCATCACGTCCTGCGCCAGGTCCCGCACGTCCCCCGGCAGCACGTAGTCGCGGCCGCGCAGCAGCGCCAGCGCGCGGGCCGCCGCGACCAGCCCCAGCGTGGCCCGCGGCCCCGCGCCGTAGGCGATCAGCCGGGCGATCTCGTCCACCCCGTGGGCGATCGGGTCCCGCGTGGCCGCGACCAGCCGCACCGCGTACCGCGCCACCTCGTCGTGCACGAACACCAGCTCGGCGGCCCGCCGCAGCCCGGTCACCAGCTCGGCGTCCAGCACCGGGGCGGGCGCGGGCGGGTCCACGCTCATCCGGTAGAGCACCGCCAGCTCCTGCGCCTCCGTCGGATAGCCGACGTCGATCTTCATCAGGAACCGGTCGCGCTGCGCCTCGGGCAGCTGGTAGACGCCCTCGGACTCGATCGGGTTCTGGGTGGCCAGCACCAGGAACGGCGAGGGCACCCGGAACGTTCGGCCGCCGATGCTGACCTGCCGCTCCGCCATGACCTCCAGCAGCGCCGACTGCACCTTGGCGGGCGCCCGGTTGATCTCGTCCGCCAGCACCACGTTGGCCATCACCGGGCCGAGCTCGATGTCGAACGACTCGGCCGACGGCCGGTAGACGCGGGTGCCGACGATGTCCGACGGCACCAGGTCGGGGGTGAACTGCACGCGGGAGAACGAGCCGCCGGCCACGGTGGCCAGCGTCTCGGCGGCGAGGGTCTTGGCGACCCCCGGCACGCCCTCCAGCAGGCAGTGGCCCCCGGCCAGGACCGCGACCAGCATCCGCTCGATCATGTGGTCCTGGCCGACGATGATCCTCTTCATCTCGAAGAGGGCCCGCTCGGCGAGCGCGCTCTCGGCGACCCGGGACCCCGTCATCGGCCGTCGGCCGCCTGCGCCGGGTCGGGCGTGGCGGTGCGCTTCTCCGGGCAGTCCTTGCCGGGCGCGCCGGCGTTCCAGGAGGCGCCGGTCATGCCGGGGCCGCCGGTGGTCCCGGGCGCCTCGTCGTGGCCGCTGACGATCCGCAGCTCGGGCGGGGCGCCAGGGTCGGCCAGCGCCGCGCCGCCCAGGCCGAGCGCCGCCGCCCCGGCGGCCCCCGCCAGCACAATCCCGATCTTGGTACGTCCGCTGAGAGCCATGCTCTGTTTCCCTCCGTGATCGGTGCCGCCGGCCCGGTCCCTTCCGGGCCGGCAGGCACGATCACAGCAAGCGGGAGCGAAAGCGGACTTAAGGAACGGGCGGGGCGGGGGCCGCGGGGGCGTGCAGCGGCGTCTGGATCAGCCGGGCGGGGCCGGGCCGCGCGTCCGCGAGCCGGTCGCGGCCCGGCGAGAAGTGACCGCGCCCCGGTGCGGGGCGGCGCGGGGCGGGCGGCAGCGGCGACAGGCGTTCCACCAGGGCCTTCTCGCTCGCCGCGTCCTCTCCGGCGGCCAGCAGGAGGCACGGCGTGCCCATCTCCAGCATGGGCCCGACGATCTCGGCCGGCAGCGCGCGGGAGGTTCCGTGCAGGGCGCGGGCGAGGACGAGATGGAGACCGATCTCACGGCCGTGCGGCACCAGGTCGGCCAGGGGGCGCAGCGGGTCGGCGCCGCGGCGCGCCACCAGGTCGTAGTCGTCGACGACCACGAACAGCTCGGCGCCCGTCCAGTCCCGTCCCGGGACGGCGGGGCCGCCGCCCGCGGAGAGGCGGCGGCTCAGCGAGGCGTGGATGTCCTTGACCAGCGCGGTCGCGCTGTCGGCGTAGACCGTGAACCCGATCTGGTGCTCGGTGTCGGCGACCTCGGCCAGCGAGTGGCGGTAGTCGATGAACACCACCCGGGCCTGTTCGGGCGCGTGCCGGGCCGTGATCGCGGCGGTGATGTGGCGGAGCAGGTTCGAGCGGCCCGATCCCGCGGCCCCGAGGACCAGGAAGTGCGGGTGCGCGGCGAAGTCGGCGTGCACGGTCGCCAGCGTCCCCTCCTCGACGCCGATCGGGATCCGGGCGCGGCCCTCCGGACCGGACGGCACCAGGACGGGCAGCCGTGCGGCGGGCAGCACGTCGGGGAGCGGCAGGACGGCGGGCGCCGCCGGGCCCGTCCACGCCTTGGCGACGTCGGGCACCAGCCGTCCCAGGTCGGCGAGCGCGGTCAGGAAGTGGAACCCGTCGCTGGTCAGGCCGCGTCCCGGGCTCCCGTCGGGGACGTTCACCGCGCGCTTGGCGCCGAACTCCGACGCGGACGGGTCGGCCAGGCGCAGCTCCAGCTTCGTCCCGAACGCCTCCCGCGCGCGGTCACCGAAGTCCTTCCACGCGGCGGCGGAGGCGATCACGTGGACCCGGTGCGGGAGGCCGCGCTCGGCCAGGTCGGCGACGGAGCCCTCCAGGTCGGGGAAGTCGTCGCGGAGCGTGCACCAGTCGTCCACGACCAGGAACACGTGAGCGGCGTCCTCCAGCGGGCCGGTCTGGGCGGGCGCGTGCTCGCGGCGTTCCAGGATCGCGGTGACCTGCGCGATCGTCCGCCGCACGCGGTCGTGGTCGCGGTGGTCGCGGGCGGTTCCGGCCGGGCCGGGGTCGCGGGTGACGACCGCCCCGACGTGCGGCAGCCCCTCCAGCGCCGCCAGGCCCGCCGCCGGATCGTCCCGGCGCACGGCGGCGGGGTCGGGCTCCGCGAGATCGAGGCAGTAGAACCGCGCCTCCTCCGGAGTGTGGGTGAGCGCGAGCGACGCGACCAGCGCGCGGACGGCCGTGGTCTTGCCGCTCTCCGGGCCGCCCACGACCGCGACGTGCCCGGCCTCTCCCGACAGGTCCAGCCAGTACGGGTCGCGCCGGTGGTAGAACGGCCGGTCCACGATCCCGGCGACGGCGCGCAGCCCGCCCCGGTGCTCCCAGCCCGCCGTGGTGAGGCCGTGCTCGGCCGTGACCGACAGCGGCGGCAGCAGTTCCTCCAGGCCGGGCGCCTCCTCCAGCGGGGGCCGCCAGATCCGGAACGCGGGCGTGCCGCCGCGCGCCGCCAGCCGCTCGATCACGGCCTCGCGGACGTCGGCGGCGGACGCGGCCCTGAACCGCACGGCCGGCTCGGTCCCCCATCTGAAGAAGCCGTGGCCGGGGGCGTCGGGCAGCCAGTGGGCGTCCGGGACGCCGAGGAGCTCGCGCGAGTCGGTGGCGGCGACGGTCCGCAGCGCGATCACGTAGCCCGCCCGCCGGTGCAGCGCGCGCAGGCTCTTGTCCGCGTGGCTGCGCGCGGCGACCAGCAGGTGCAGCCCCAGGGCCCGGCCGAGCCGGGCGATCAGCTGGAACAGGTCGCCGAAGTCGGGCCTGCGCGCCAGCAGCTCGGAGGCCCCGTCGACGACGATCAGCAGCGGCGGCAGCGCGTCCAGGCCGGCGCGCCCGCCCCTGGCCTCCTCGTACTCGCGCACGGACGGCAGGTCGCCCGCGGCGCGCAGCGCCTGCTGGCGCCGGACGATCTCACCGGACAGCGCCTCGTACACGCGCTCGGCGCGCGCGGGCGCGCCGGACAGGTTCGGCACGTGCGCCGAGACGTGCGGGAGGCGGTCCGCCCCCGCGAACGTCCCGCCGTCCCCGTGCTCCAGCAGGACGAGGTTGAGCTCCTCCGGCGGGTGCGTCATCGCCAGGCCGAGCACGATCGCGCGCAGCAGCTCCGACTTCCCCGAGCCCTCCGCCCCGATGACCATGCCGTGCGGGCCGTGCCCGGAGTCCCTGAGGTCGAGCTCGACCGGGCGGCGCTCGGCGTCCAGCCCGATCGGCACGCACAGCGGCTCGCGGACCCGCGGCGCCGCCTCCTCCGGGACGGTCTCGCCGAGCAGCCCGGTCAACGAGACGTTGGCGTCGGGCTGGGTCCCCTCCCTCCGGGCTGCGCTCAACCGCGACCTGAGGGCCTCGTCCAGGAGCGTGCGGGCGTCGCGCTCGGCGGACGCCAGGATCGCGGAGGCGCGGCGGCGGACGTCCTCCAGCTCCTCCAGCAACTCGGCGCGGAGCTCGGCCCGCAGCTCCTCGCGCAGCTCCGCCCGCAGTTCGTCGCGCAGCTCCGCCCGGATCTCGGCCCGGATGTCCGCCCGGATGCCGGCCCCCGGATCGGCGTTGATCCGCTCGGAGACCTCCTCGAAGAACTTCGCGCCGTCCACGATCGTGACGCTGAGCCCGTCCTCGTCGTCGTCCGGAGCTCGGAAGCCCGGGCCGGGAGAGGTGAGGCCGCCGCGGTCCAGCGCGGCATGGGCCGCCACCCACGGGGCCGTCCGCGCCTCCGGGACGCCGCAGGCCCCCAGGAAGGCGCGCAGCCCCCGTTCGGCGGGGAACCGCCGGCCGGTGAGCATACCGGTGATCACGTCCTCGGCCAGCCCGCTGCCCTCCGCCAGCCCGCGCAGCGACCGCCCGGCCCGGTGGCGCAGCTCCAGCAGCAGCGCGCCGAGTTCGGGCCCGGTGGCGACCGACGCCAGGGCCGCCTCCAGGTCGTCGGTACGCGGCCGGACCGCATCCTCGCTCACGCTAGGTCCCCCCAGCCCTTCCAGGATCCGGGGCACACCGCCCGGAATCATCCGTTCACGCCACGCCAGCGTAGAGGCCGGGTCGATCTTGGACATCCCGATCGGCACCGGAGGAGAGAGTAATCCCACACCGGACCCGCCCAGCCCCGCCCGGACCGGGACAGATGGGACCAGCGGGACGGAGCGCGGCGGATGCGACGCGTCCCCGCGCGGCGGGCCTCCCGGCCCCCGCACGGAGGGGGTTTCGGACACCCCCGGCGGCGCGAACCCGAGCAAGATTCTTTTGTGATCGACTTTTCCGTAAAGAGCCTTTCTTGTAGCGTGCGCAGCGTTTTGTGAAGTGAATTCATGATCGGACACCCTCGCAGCAAGATCATGAAAGGACGCCACGATGGCCACGGCGACAGGCTTGGCCGCCACCGTGCTCTTGGGCCTGCTCACGCTGCTGGCCCTGACACGGCGCGGACCAGGACGCTCCCCCGCGCCGGAGACCGACCGCGCCGCCGGCGACGCCGGCCACCCCGAGTCGCTCACCGCGGTGCTCGACCCCAGTTCGGAGGAGTACCTGGCGTGGCTGGCCGACCATCACTGGCCCGCCGACGAGTACCTCGACCTGGAGGCGGAGTGGCGGAACGAGCTCGCCTCGACCGAGGTCCCGGACGTCTTCGAGCTCGCCGGGCCGTACGAGGCGCCGCAGTGCCCGCAGTGCCTGCGGCACCGCGAGGACGTCTGGCCGTGCCCGCAGTGCGGGAGGCTGCTGCACTCCACCTGCGGCCACGGCATGCGGCGGCGGCGCCTGGCGCACCCGTACCGGACGCAGGCCACCAACCCCGAGGCGGTCATCGCCGAATGGATCTGCACCGGCTGCCTGTCGATCGTCGGACTCGACGTGGACCACGGGGACGAGGCGGACGACGATCTGCGCCGCTGACCCGCCCGGACGCGATCTACACCTGGGGCAAAGTAAAGAATTCCCCATCTACTTGCATATTTAGGTCGCCTGTAGGCAAGATTCACTATGTCCTAAATTAGGACACAGTGGAGGTACTACCCGATGTCCGCCCGATCCCCGTTCACCCCGACCCACCGGGTCTGCACGCACCAGCCGCCCTGCCCGACGCCCGAGAGGCTCGACCGGGAGGCCGCCCGCATCGTGGCCAGCCACCCCGAACAGGGCTGGAGCCTCCTGTGCAACGGCATCGTGCTCTTCGACGACACCGGTGAGCTGCTCCCCGACGGCCGGGTCATCGCCCCGCACCGTCCCACCGAGTACGCCCACCCCGCTCCGGCCGCCTGAACGACTCTTTACCCAGGCCCGCCCGGACGGCTCCCTGCTTGGACGGCTCTTTACCGGCCCCGCCTAGACGGTTGATTCCAAGGGATCGCCTGCGGAAATGGGGCGAGGGTGTCCATGGTCGGTTGTGACCCCAGACCTGAACACCCTCGCCACCGCACTGTATGTGAGGATCGACGACTGGTTGCG
>NZ_JBHSON010000190.1:0-7861 GCF_042656285.1 Actinomadura rugatobispora
GACCGGGTGGTCGCGCTGGTACCGGGTGACGACCGGCGCGCCGGGACGCCGGCGGGAGGCGACCGCGACCTGGCGGAGATCGCCGCGCTTGCCACCGTCGCGCCCACGTCCGGCGGACCGGGGGCGGACCGGATCGTCATCGCCCCCGGCGTCTTCGGCCGCCTCAACGACCTGGGGCGCGACGTCGTCCTGACGCACGAGCTGACGCATGTCGCCACCGGCGGCGCCCGCGACGGCCGCACCCCGCTCTGGCTCATCGAGGGCTTCGCCGACCACGTCGGCTACCACGGCCGGGACGTCGCCGTGCGGTCGGCCGCGCGCGAGCTGGCGCGCGAGGTCGCCGCCGGGCGGCTGCCCGCCGCCCTTCCGGGCCGGGCCGCCTTCGACGGCGCCTCGGGCCGGCTCTCGCAGTCCTACCAGGAGGCCTGGCTGGCCTGCCGGATGATCGCCGAGCGGTACGGTGAGGCGAGACTGGTCCGGCTCTACCGGACGGCGGGACGGCGTTCCGAGACCGCGGCGCTGCGCGAGGTGCTGGGCGTCAGCCCGGCCCGTTTCACCGCCGGCTGGCGTGACTACCTGCGGAGGGAACTGCGATGAGCGCCGAGCCCGGGCAGGCGGCCGACCGGCGTTCGCGGCGGGCGGCCGCGGTCGCGGCGGTGGTGCTGTTCGCCGCCGTCGGCGCGGTCCTGGCGTTCACCACGCCGTGGAACCCGATGCCCGGCCACGTGCCGGGCGGCGCCGCGCCGGTGGACCCGGCCCGCGACTTCAGCGCCGCCGAGATCGCCCGGTCGCGCGCGTTCGACGCCGCGCTCGCGCCGCGCGCCTACACCAGCCTGGTCACGGGACTGGCCCTGGTGCTCGTGCTGGGCCTGACCCCGCTCGGCTCCCGGTTCATCGCGTGGACGACCGCGCGGGTGCGCCGCTGGCCGCTGCGGGTGGCGGTGGCGGCCGTGGTGCTCACCACGCTGCTGCGCCTGGCCGCGCTGCCGTTCTCCGTCTGGGGCGAGGCCATCCTGCGCCGGTACGGACTGTCCACGCAGTCCTGGCCGTCCTGGCTCGTCGACCAGGCCAAGTCGCTCGGCGTCACCTGGGTCGTGTGGACGCTCGCGCTGGTCCTGCTCTACTGGGCGCTGCGCCGGTTCCCGCGCTACTGGTGGACGGGCGCGGCGGCCGGGGGCTTCGTCCTGGTGGTGGCGCTGTCGTTCCTCTACCCGGTCGTGTTCGAGCCGGTCTTCAACAAGTTCCACTCGCTGCCGCAGAGCCGGCTGCGCACCGACCTGCTCGCGATGGCCGAACGCGACGGCGTCCCGGTCAAGGACGTCCTGGTCGCCGACGCGTCCCGCCGCACGACCGCGCTGAACGCCTACGTGTCCGGCTTCGGCTCGACCCGCCGCATCGTCGTGTACGACACGCTGCTGAAGTCCACCCCGGCCCCGCGCGTCGAGGCGATCGTGGCGCACGAGCTCGGTCACGCCAAGCACGCCGACGTGCTCTACGGGACGCTGATCGGCGCGCTGGGCGTCTCCGCGGCCGTCTGCCTGCTCCACCTGCTGCTCGGCTCACCGCGCCTGCTGCGCCGCGCGGGCGTCGTCCCGGGGCCCGGCGGCGGCGCCGGCCCGCCGGGGGGCGCGACCGGCGACCCCCGGTCGGTGGCCCTGCTGATCGCGCTGGTGACGGTGGGGATGCAGCTCGGCGGGCCCGTCCAGAACCTCATCAGCCGACAGATCGAGGCGCGCGCCGACGCGCACTCCCTCGACCTCACGCGCGATCCCGCCACGTTCGCGTCGATGCAGCACGAGCTGTCCGTCCGCAACATCTCCGACCTGCGGCCCGACATGCTCGAACGCGTCCTCTACATGACGCACCCGTCGGCGCCCGAACGCATCGCCCTGGCCCGCGACTGGGCCCGCCTGCACGGCGTCCCGGAACCTCCCCCGCAGCGGCGCTAGGGGCGCTGCTCCTCGGCCACGGCCCCCGGCGAGGCGTGCTGGGCGGGAAGGCCGACGCCGCCCTGCGGGCCGATCCGCATCGACTGCTTGAGCGCGCTGCCCTGCACCCAGTTCTTCCAGTTCATCTGCCAGTAGCCCCAGCCGTTGTCCGGCTCCAGCTCGCGGCTGCTGCCCGTCACCTCGAACGGGTCGCCGCGCTGGGAGAACTCGTAGAACCAGCGCGCGTGCGACGGGCTGGTGTTGATGCAGCCGTGGCTGACGTTGGAGCTGCCCTGCGACCCCACCGACCACGGCGCGCTGTGCACGTACTCGCCGCTGTCGGAGATCCGGACCGCGTTGTCGACGGTCAGGCTGTAGTAGCCGGCCGAGCCGGGCCCGATGCCCTCCCAGGACGAGGTCATGGTGACCGGGTTGCCCTTGTCCATCGTCAGGTGCATGCCGTTGGTGGTGGTGTACTTGCGGACGCCGCCCCGCCCCATGCTGATGGGCATCTTCCGGACGACCCTGCCGTTCTCCCTCACCACCATCTGGTGCTTGTCCTCGCTGGCGGTGCTGATCCGCTCGTCCCCCACGCGGAACCTCACCGCGTGGTCCTTCCCCCCGTACACGCCCTTGGCCACCGCCACGCCGCTCAGGTGCGCGCGGAAGGCCACGTCGGTGTGGCGCGGCCAGAAGTTCCTGGTACGGAACACCACCGTCTGATTGTCGAACCAGTGCCAGGCCCCCTCGACCGGTCTGCTGGAGCGGACCTCCAGCGCCCGCTCCACCGCCGCCCGGTCGGACACCTCGCTCTCGAAGTTCATGACGATGGGCATCCCGACACCGACGACCTCCTTGTCGCTCGGCCCCTCGAAGGTCACGCCGACCGTCCGGTCCGCCTTGGCCGTGGTGAACCGGCTGGCGACCGTGCGGGTCCTCCCGTCGCGGCCGAGCGCGGTGGCCGCCACCCGGTACTCGGTGCCCGGACGCAGCGCCCACCGCGAGCGCCACTGCGTGCGGTCGGCGCTCAACGCGCCCTCGACCGGCTCGCCCTTGGTGAAGACGGTGACGTTCTCGATCGTCCCCTGCCGCGCCTGCACCGCGATCGGGCTGTCCGGCCGCGGCCGCTGCGCGCCCTGCGCGGGGCTGACCGCCACGGTGACCGCGTCCGCACCGGTCACCATCGTGTCGGCGCCGGAGGTGCAGCCCGCGGCTCCCGCGCCCACCACCGCCGCCGCCAGGCCCACCGCCGCCGCGCGGGCCTCGATCCCGAAGCGCCCATCGGCCTTTGGGCGCATATTCAACGCGATCATCATGAAAGGGCCGGTACCCGCGAGATTCGCGGGCACCGGCCCTCTGAGTGATCCTTTACCGTTTACGGGCGAGTTCGCTACGGGCGGGCGCCGGGGCTCAGTGCGAGAAGTGGCCCCGGTAGTACTCGAACACCAGCCCGATGGTGGTCATGATCGCGGCGGTCGCGCCGAGGATCACCAGCCACCAGCCGAACACCACGCCGAGCGCCACGGCCGCGGCCGACAGCGCCACGTACAGCGGCCACCAGCTGTGCGGGCTGAAGAAGCCCAGCTCGCCGGCCGCGTCCGCGATGTCGCCCTCGGGGTCGTCCTCGTACAGCGGCCCGCCGTTGCCCTTCTCCAGGCGCCGGACGGTGAAGTGGATGTAGAACCCGATCAGCCCGGCCAGGCCGACGGACAGGGCGAGCGCCGTGGTGCCCGTCCAGTCCTTGGACCACATCCAGTAGACGACGTCGGTGGCGAGGAAGAAGACCGCGCACCCGTAGAACATGAACGCCTGAACGCGCATCGCCTAGCCCTTCGTCCCGGTGAGCTCGCCCTTGGCGCCGACGTGCGGGTGGTGCAGGTCGAACGCCGGGCGCTCGGAGCGGATCCGCGGGATCGAGTTGAAGTTGTGCCGCGGCGGCGGGCAGGACGTCGCCCATTCCAGGGACGCGCCGTACCCCCACGGGTCGTCCACGGTGACCCGCTTGCCCTTCTTGGCGGTGATGTAGACGTTGTAGAAGAACGGCAGCATCGACAGGCCCAGCAGCAGGGAGAACACCGACGACACCTGGTTCATCCCGGTGAACTCGCTGGCGTAGTCGGCGTACCGCCGGGGCATGCCCGCGGCGCCCAGCCAGTGCTGGATGAGGAAGGTGCCGTGGAAGCCGATGAACAGCAGCCAGAAGTGCACCTTGCCCAGCCGGTCGTTCAGCATCTTCCCGGTCCACTTCGGCCACCAGAAGTAGAAGCCGGCGAACATCGCGAACACCACCGTGCCGAACACGACGTAGTGGAAGTGCGCCACGACGAAGTAGGAGTCCGACAGCTGGAAGTCCATCGGCGGCGAGGCGAGGATGACGCCGGTCAGCCCGCCGAACAGGAACGTCACCAGGAAGCCGATCGACCACAGCATCGGTGACTCGAACGTTAGTTGCCCTCTCCATATCGTTCCGACCCAGTTGAAGAATTTCACTCCTGTGGGCACCGCGATGAGGAACGTCATGAAGGAGAAGAACGGCAGCAGCACCTGGCCGGTGACGAACATGTGGTGCGCCCACACGGTGACCGACAGGCCCGCGATGGAGATGGTGGCGAACACCAGGCCGATGTAGCCGAACACCGGCTTGCGGCTGAACACCGGGAAGATCTCGGTCACGATGCCGAAGAAGGGCAACGCGATGATATAGACCTCCGGATGCCCGAAGAACCAGAACAGGTGCTGCCACAGCAGGGCCCCGCCGTGCGCGGCGTCGAACACGTGCGCGCCGAGCTTGCGGTCGGCCTCCAGCGCCAGCAGCGCCGCCGCGAGCACGGGGAAGGCCAGCAGCACCAGGATGGAGGTCAGCAGGATGTTCCAGGTGAAGATCGGCATCCGGAACATCGTCATGCCCGGCGCCCGCATGCACAGGATCGTGGTGATGAAGTTGACCGCGCCCATGATGGTGCCGAAGCCCGACATGGCCAGGCCCATCACCCACATGTCGCCGCCGACGCCCGGCGAGCGCACCGCGTCCGACAGCGGCGCGTAGGCGAACCAGCCGAAGCTGGCGGCGCCGCCCGGGGTCAGGAAGCCGGCGATCACGATCAGGCTGCCGAACAGGAACAGCCAGTACGCCAGCATGTTCATCCGCGGGAACGCCACGTCCGGCGCGCCGATCTGCAGCGGCATGATGACGTTGGCGAACCCGGCGAACAGCGGGGTCGCGAACATCAGCAGCATGATGGTGCCGTGCATGGTGAACAGCTGGTTGAACTGCTCGTTGCTCACCACGTCCAGGCCGGGCTCGAACAGCTCCAGCCGCATGACCAGCGCCAGCACGCCGCCGATCAGGAACATCACGAACGAGGTGATCAGGTACAGGTAGCCGATCACCTTGTGGTCGGTGGACGACATCCAGGAGGCGATGATGCGCCCCTTGCTCGTCCGCGTCCGGGGGACCGACACGTCGCCCGGCGCCTCGCTGACCGTGGTCACTGCTGGGCACCCCCTGCCGCCTTGCGCTTGGCGTCGGCGATGTACTGGTCGTATTCCTGCGGCGAGACGACCTTCAGCTGGAACAGCATCCGGCTGTGGTCGACGCCGCAGAGCTCGGCGCAACGGCCTTCGTAGGTCCCGGTCTTGCGCGCGGTGAACTCGAACTCGTTGGTGTAGCCCGGCATGACGTCCTTCTTGTAGAGGAGCGCCGGGACCCAGAACGAGTGGATGACGTCGTTGGCGTGCAGCCGCACGCGCACGGTCTCGCCCGCCGGGATCGTCATGACCGGCTTGGCGCCCGTGGTGGCGTTCGGGTCGACGGGCGTGCCGACGACCGAGGCGACCGTGCGCTCCTTGCCCGCCGCGTCCTTCTCGCGGTAGTCGAACTGCCAGCTCCACTGGAACCCGGTCACGTCGATCGTCACCGAGGGGTTGTCGGTGGTCTTCTCGACGTAGTTCTGGTCACGGGCCGTGAAGTAGAACAGGACACCGATGATGACGAACGGGACCGCCGTGTAGAGGATCTCGATCGGCATGTTGTAACGCACCTGCGGCGGCAGGTCGTCGGAGCGCTTGCGGTGGAAAAGCACCGCCCAGATGATCAAGCCCCAGACCACGGCGCCCACGGCGAACGCCGCGATCCAGGACCCCTGCCAGAGCTTGAGCATGCGCTCGGCCTGGTCACTGATCGGCTCGGGCATGCCCAGGCGGGCCACCTCGCCGCTGCACGCGGTGGCGGTCAGCGCCAGCAGGCCCAGCGCGCCGGCGCTCGTCAATGCGCGGCGACCGCGCACAGGCGCACGCCGCTCCCCAGAGCGGGTCGGACTCACGGAATGCCTTCCCCACGGATAGAAAGCCCGGTCTGCCGGGCGGTGAGATCAGTTGTTACACGTGTGTGGGGGACACATTAGCGTGAGGGTGCCGCAACCCCCGGATCGGGTGCCCGGTTAGGGTGCTGACGTGGCCGATTCCCAAGTCCCGGGCGCCTACTTCGACGCCGCGTCCAGTGAGCCGCCGCATCCGGCGGCGCGCGCGGCGCTCCTGGACGCGCTGGAGTCCGGCTGGGCCGACCCGGCGCGGCTGTACGGCGCGGCGCGCGGCGCCCGGGTGATGCTGGACGAGGCGCGCGCCCGCGCGGCCGGGGTCCTCGGCGTGCGCCCGGACGAGCTGTCGTTCACCACCTCCGGCACCCAGGCGGTGCACCTGGCCGTGCTGGGCGCGCTCAAGGCCCGCCGCCGCGCCGGCCGCCATCTGGTCGTGGGCGCCGTGGAGCACTCCAGCGTGCTGCACGCCGCCGAGACGCACGAGGCCGACGGCGGCGAGGTCACCGTCGTCGGCGTGGACCGGGACGGGCGGGTCGACCCGGCCGCCTTCGCCGCCGCGCTGCGTCCCGACACCGCGCTGGCCTGCCTCCAGTCGGCCAACCACGAGGTCGGCACGCTGCAGCCGGTCGCCGAGGCCGCCGAGGCGTGCCGGGCCGCCGGCGTCCCGCTGTTCGTGGACGCCGCCCAGTCCGCCGGGCGCCTCGCGGTCCCCGGGGGCTGGTCCTACCTGGCCGCCAGCGCCCACAAGTGGGGCGGCCCGCCCGGCGTGGGGCTGCTGGTGGTGCGCAAGGGCAACCGCTGGCGCTCCCCGCTCCCCCACGACGAGCGCGGCGACCGCCGCGTCCCGGGCTTCGAGAACGTCCCGTCCGCCGTCGCCGCGGCCGCCGCGCTGGAGGCCCGCGCCGCCGAGGCCGCCGGGGAGGCGCCGCGCCTGTTCGCGCTGGTCGACCGGATCCGGACCCGGGTGCCCGAGCTGGTCCCCGACGTGGAGGTCGTCGGCCACCCCGTCGAGCGGCTCCCGCACCTGGTCACCTTCTCCTGCCTGTACGTCCCGGGTGAGGCGCTGCTCACCGAACTGGACAGACTGGGTTTCGCGGTTTCCTCGGGAAGCTCGTGCACGGCGGATACGCTGCGACCCAGTCATGTCCTTGAGGCGATGGGGGTGATTACGCATGGCAACGTACGGGTATCGCTGCCGCGTGGCGCGAATCCGGACGATGTCGACCGCTTCCTCGCCGTACTCCCCCGCACGGTGGCCCGGCTGCGCCGGGCCGCGGGGGTGAGCGCACCGTGAGGGACGCGACGAGGAACGCGACGAGGGACGCGACGACCTGCACCACCCCCACGGGCAGGACCGCGACGACAGGGAGGCGGGCGCGCGCATGAGGTTCCGAGGCCGTGCGAAGGCCGGGTCCCACCGCCGCGGCGGCGGCGCCCCGCCGCAGACCGTCCAGGCCCCCGCCCCCGCCCCCGAACCGGCCGGGCCCGCGCCGGCGCTGGTCATCGACGCGCTGGGCCGCAAGTGCCCGATCCCGATCATCCTGCTCGCCGAGCGCATCCGGGAGATCCCGGTCGGGGAGGTCGTGGTGCTCGCGCTCGCCCTCCTCCCGGCACCGG
>NZ_JBHSON010000191.1:0-7809 GCF_042656285.1 Actinomadura rugatobispora
GGCGAACGCGCGGTCGAGACGCTGGTAGGACACGTGCACGGTCGTCTCGGTGATCCCGTACATGTTCACCAGCACCGGGGCCTCATCCCCGTGCCGCGAATACCACTCCTCCAAGCGGCCCAATTCCAGAGCCTCACCACCGAAGACCACGAACCGCAACGCCGACAAGTCCGTCTCCGGACGCTCCCGATCCGCCGCCATCAACTGGTAGAACGCCGACGGAGTCTGGTTCAGGACGGTGACCTTCTCAGCGGCCAGCAGTTCCAGGAACTCACCGGGCGAACGCGAGGTCAGGTACGGGACGACGACCACACGGCCGCCATAACACAACGCACCCCACAACTCCCACACCGAGAAATCAAACGCGAACGAATGGAACAACGTCCACACATCATCCGCACCGAACCCGAACCACCCCTCCGTCGACCCCAGCAACCGCACCACATTCCTGTGCGGAACCACCACACCCTTCGGCAACCCCGTCGACCCCGACGTATAGATCACATACGCCGCACTCTCCGGATGGACGACAACACCCGGGTCGGTGTCGGGGTACTCCTCGTACGTCTCCAGGGTGTCGAGGGTGTAGGCGGGTCGCGCGTCCTGCAGCACGTACGCGATCCGTTCCGCCGGGTAGTCCGGGTCGATGGGCACGTAGGCCGCGCCCGCCTTCAGCACGCCCAGGATCGCCACGACCAGATCGGCCGAACGCGGAAGCCGCAGCGCCACGAGATCCCCCGGGCGGACGCCCTGCGCGGCCAGGTGCCGGGCTAGGCGGTTAGCGGCTGCGTTCACCCCGCCGTACGACAGCGTCCGCCCCTCGAACGTCACCGCCGGAGCATCCGGACGCTCGGCCGCACGCGCCTCGAACAACGCCGGGATCGTCGCGTCACCGGCATCGAGCGCTTCCGCCCGGCCTCCCGCCCAGTCGCGCAGGATGGCCTCGCGTTCGGAGGGGGCGAGGATCTCGGCGGTGCCGATGGGCGCGTCCGGTTCGGCGGCCAGTGCGGTCAGCAGCCGCTGGAAGCGGGCCGCGATCGAATCGGCGGTGCCGGGGTCGAACAGGTCGAGGGAGTATTCGAGGCCGCCGTCGATTCCGGCCGGGGCGCCGCCGTCGCCGTGCCGTTCCTCCAGGTAGAGGGACAGGTCGTACTTGGCGGTGCCGGACGGCAGCGGCTCGGCGCCGCCGCTGAGGCCGTCCATCTCAAGGGTGGCCCCGGGGTTGTTCTGGAACGAGAGCACGACCTGGAAGAGCGGGTGGCGGGCCATGGAGCGGGCCGGGTTGAGGACCTCCACCAGGCGTTCAAAGGGGAGGTCCTGGTGGGCGTAGGCGGCGAGGTCGGTCTCCTTCACCCGTGCGATGAGCTCCCGGAACGAGGGGTCGCCCGCGGTGTCGGTGCGGAGCACGAGCATGTTGACGAACATGCCGACCAGGTCGTCCAGGGCCTCGTCCGTGCGTCCGGCGATCGGTGCTCCGATCGGGACGTCGGTTCCGGCGCCGAGCCTGGTCAGCAGCGCCGCGTAGGCGGCCTGCATGACCATGAAAAGGCTGGCGCCGCTGTCGCGGGCGAGTTTCAGGAGGGCGGCGTGAAGGTCGGCGTCGAGTTCGAAGGGGACGGTCCCGCCCCGGTACGCGGTTTCGGCGGGCCGGGGGCGGTCAGCGGGCAGCGCCAGTTCCTCCGGTAGATCGGCCAGCGCCTCGCGCCAGTAGGCGATCTGCCGCGACACCAGGCTCTCCGGATCGTCCTCCGACCCGAACAACTCCTCCTGCCACAACGTGTAATCGGCGTACTGCACCGGCAGCGCCGCCCACCCCGGCACGCCACCCTCCACCCGCGCCGCATACGCCGCGATCACGTCGCGGGCGAGCGGCGCCATCGACCAGCCGTCGCCCGCGATGTGGTGGAGCACGAGCAGCAGGACGTGCGTGTCGCCGCCGAGGGCGAACAGCCGGGCTCGCAGCGGGGGTTCCACCGACAGGTCGAAGCCCTGCCCGGCGGCGGCTGCCAGCCCGGCGGGGAGGCGGGCCTCGTCGGTCTCGGTGACGGTGAGCGCGGGACGGGCAGTCGCGGGGTCGAGGACGAGCTGGCGGGCGGTTCCGGAGGCGTCCGGGAAGATCGTGCGGAGCGGTTCGTGCCGGGTGACGACGTCGCCGAGCGCCGCGCGCAGGGCGTCACGGTCGAGGGCGCCGTGCAGGCGCAGCGCGATCGGCATGTTGAACGCCGCCGACCGGCCCTCGAACCGGTTGAGGAACCACAGCCGCCGCTGCGCGTACGACAGCGGGATCGTCGCGGGGCGGTCGGCGGCGCGCACGAGCGCGGGCCGCGCGCTTCCCGACGCCCGCGCCACGCGTCCGGCCAGTCCGGCGGCGGTGGGCGCCTCGAACAGCGCCCGGACGGGCAGTTCGACGCCGAACGCCGACCGCACCCTGCCGATGAGGCGGGTGGCGGTGAGGGAGTCGCCGCCGAGGTCGAAGAACCCGTCGGCGGGGCCGACCCGCGCGATGCCCAGGACCTCGGCGAACAGGCCGCACAGGATCTCCTCCTGCGGCGACCGGGGGGCCCGCGACGCATCCGTCCCCCCAGCGTCGCCGGGGACGGGCAGGGCGGCGCGGTCGAGCTTGCCGTTGACGGTGAGCGGCAGCCCGTCCAGCGCGGTGAGCGTGGGGATCATGTAGCCGGGCAGGTGCGCGGCGGCGTGCCGGCGCAGCCCGGCCAGGTCGGCGGTCGCCGGGACGACGTAGCCGGCGAGCCGCCCGTCGCGGACGATCACGGCGGCCCGCGCCACCCCCGGGTACCGGGCCAGGACGCTCTCGACCTCGCCGGGCTCCACCCGGTGGCCGCGGATCTTGACCTGGTCGTCGACCCGGCCGAGGTGTTCGACGGTGCCGTCGGGGCGGAGCCGGGCCCGGTCCCCGGTGCGGTACATCCGGTCGCCGGGGGCAGCGAACGGGTCGGCGACGAACCGTTCGGCGGTGAGGCCCGGCCGGTCGTGGTAGCCGCGGGCGAGCTGGGCGCCCGCCAGGTACAGCTCGCCGGGCGTCCCGGGCGGCACCGGTTGCAGGGCGGAGTCCAGGATGTAGGCGCGGGTGTTGCGCTGGGGCGCGCCGATCACGGCCGGCCCGCCGCCCGCCACCGGCGCGTTCATGGTGTCGATCGTCGCTTCGGTGGGCCCGTAGAAGTTGCGGGCGGTGGTGCCGTCGAGGTCGCGCAGCTCGTGCCAGAGGTCGTCGCCGATCGCCTCGCCGCCGAGCAGCAGCTGGGACGGCCGGTGCCGGTCGCCGTCCAGGAGCCCGGCGTCGCGGAGGGCGCGCAGGTGCGAGGGGGTGGTGTTGACCAGGTCGATCCGGGCGCGGTCGACGTAGGCGGCGTAGGCCTCGACGTCGCGGCGGGTCCGGTCGTCGATGAGGTGCAGCTCGTGGCCGTACATCATCCACAGCAGGCCCATCCACGAGGTGTCGAACGAGAACGACGCCAGGTGCGCGAACCGCATCCGCGGCCCGCCGCCCCGCGCGGTGTGCGCGGCGATCGCGGGGTCGAAGAAGGCGGTCCGGTGGGCCTCGAAGTAGTTGAGGACGGCCTCGTGCGTGATGGTCACGCCCTTGGGGCGGCCGGTGGAACCGGAGGTGTGGATGACGTAGGCGGCGTTGCCCGGAAGCAGCTGCGGCCTGCGCCCGGTGGCCTGGCCGGGAGCCAGAGGCAGGTCTCCGGGGCGGACGGTCAGCGCGGGGCGGCAGTCATCCAGCAGCCAGGCGATCCGGTCGGCCGGGTACTCGGGGTCGATCGGCACGTACGCGGCCCCGGCCTTCAGCACGCCCAGCAGCGCGACGACGATCTCCGGGGTGCGGGGCAGGACGAGCGCCACCCGGTCCTCGGGGCCGATCCCGCGCGCGGTGAGGGCGTTCGCGAACCGGTCGGCGCGGGTGTTCAGCTCGGCGTAGGTCAGCGGGTCGTGGCCTTCGCAGACGAGCGCGACCTCGTCCGGCATGAGCGCTACCCGTTCCTCGAACAGCTCCGGCAGCGTCCCGGGCCGCACGTCCGCGGCGGTGTCGTTCCACGCCACCAGCCGCGCCCGCTCCGCTTCGCCGCCCAGCTCGACCGACCCGGCGGGGCGGGTGGAGTCCTCGGCGAACGCCTCCAGGAACCGGCGGACCCGGGCCAGCAGCGCCTCGGCGGTGTCCCGGCCGAACACGTCGGGCCGGTAGTGCAGGCGCAGCGACAGCTCGGGGCCGGGCGCCGCGACCAGCGACAGCGGGAAATGGGTCGCGTCGTGGGAGGCCGCTCCGGTGATCCGGACGCCGTTGAGGGAGCCGTCCATGGACGCCGGGTCGAACGGGTAGTTCTCCAGCACCGTCATCGTGTCGAACAGGGCGCCCTGGTGGCCCGCCGCCCGCTGCACGTCGGTGAGGCCGAGGTGGTGGTGCGGGAGCAGGTCGGTCTGCTCGTCCTGGAGCCGTTCCATGAGCGCGGCCAGGGACTCGCCGGGACGGTACCGCACCCGGATCGGCAGCGTGTTGATGAACAGGCCGATCATCTGCTCGACCCCGGGGAGTTCTGGAGGGCGCCCCGAGACGGTCGCGCCGAACACGACGTCGTCGCTGCCCAGCAGGCGGCCGAGCACCAGGCCCCACGCCCCCTGCAGCACGGTCGACAGCGTGACGCCGTGGCGGCGCGCGGCCCGGCCGAGCCTGCGCGTGAGGCGCTCGTCCAGGTGGGCGACGACCGCCTCAGGGGGTACCGGAGGGCGGTCCGCGGCGTCCGGGGCGACCAGGGAGGGGCCCTCGACGCCGTCCAGCGCGCGGCGCCAGGCGTCCTCGGCCGCCTGCCGGTCCTGCTTCGCCAGCCAGGCCAGATAGCTCTTGTACGGGGTGACGCGGGGAAACCCGGCGTCGTGCCCGCCCTGCACGTACAGCAGGAACAACTCGGTCGCCAGAACCGGTGTGGACCAGCCGTCCAGGAGGATGTGGTGGTTGGTGAACACCAGCCGGTGCCGTCCCGGCCCGCGCCGCACCAGAACGAACCGCAGCAGCGGCGGCTCCGTCATCGCGAACCCGCGCGCCCGCTCCCGCGCCACCACCGCGTCGGCCCCCGCGTCCGAGGCCGCGTCGACCTCCTCCCACGGCAGATCCACCGCGCGTGGGATCACCTGCACGGGACGCGACAGGTCCTCGTGCCAGAACGCGGCCCGCAGGTTGGAGTGGCGGCGCAGCAGGGTCGCGGCGGCCGCCCTCAGCGCCGCGGCGTCCAGCGGCCCGTCCAGGTCGAGGACGAACTGCGCCGTGTAGACGTCGGTGCCGTCCTCGTCGAGGAGCGCGTGGAAGAAGAACCCCTGCTGCAACGGGGACAGCGGCAGGATGTCCTCCAGGTCCCCACGGTTCAATTCTTGCTCCTCCAGGCGTCCTGCAGCTTGTCGATCTCCGCTTGGTCGAGGTCGACGAGGAGGTCGGACGGGGTGAACCCGCCGCCTCCGTCGTCTCCGCCGGAGCGGGCGTGCTCGGCGAGCCCGCGCAGCGCGGTGAACCAGCCCTCGGCCAGGTCCCGCACCTCGTCGCGGGACAGCACCCCGTCCGGCCAGGTCCAGGTGGCCGACAGCTCGGCGCGCCCGTCCCGGCCGTCCCGGGCCACGGCGTTGATCTCCAGGGCGTGCGCCATCGGCATCCGCGGGTCCTCCCCGGCGGGCGGCTCCTCGGGAGCGAGCGTCCAGTCGCCGCCGTCCTCGCCCGGCGCGACCCGGCCCAGGTAGTTGAACGCGATCTCGGCCGGCGGGAGATCGGCCAGCTCCTCGGCGGCCTCAGCCCCGGCCAGATGGCGCAGCAGCCCGTACCCGACGCCCTCCGGAACGGCGCGGAGCTGCTCCTTCACCTTCTTGAGGGCCGCACCGGCCGCGGGACCGCCCTTCTTGACCTCGGCCCAGTCGGCCGCGCCCGGGTCCAGCCGCACGGGATGGATCGAGGTGAACCAGCCCACCGTCCGGGACAGGTCCAGCCCCGGGACGATGTCCGTACGGCCGTGGCCCTCCACGTCCACCAGCACCCCGCCGCCTCCGCGCCCGCCGCCGCGGTGCCGCCCGCGCCAGTGGGCGACGGCCAGCGCCAGCCCGGTCAGCAGCACGTCGTCGACCCGGGCTCGGTACGCGGCGGGCACGCCGGTCAGCAGCCGCCCGGTGACCTCGGCGGGCAGGACGAGCGTCAGCGACTCCGCGCGGGCCGCGATGTCGACGCGCGGATCGAGCGCGCGGGCGGCGATGGGCCGCGGCGGGCCGTCCACGATGTCCAGCCAGGTCTCCAGCTCGTCCCCGGCACGGGCGGGATCGGACGCCTCGGCCTGGAGGCGCTGCGCCCAGCGGCGGAACGAGCTCCCGCCCGGCTCCAGCTCGCCGCCCGCCCACGCGACGACCAGGTCGGGCAGGAGGATCCGCCACGAGACGCCGTCCACGACCAGGTGATGGAGCATCACCAGCAGCCGGCCCTGCGCGTCCCCGGCGTCGAACCAGACGAGCTGCGCGACCGTCCCGCCGACCGGGTCGAGGCGCTCCCGCGCGGCGGCGGCCTGCTCGGCGACGACCGCGCCCAGCTTGTGCTCGTCCAGGCCGCCGACGTCGATCCGGGTGACGAGATCGGCCGCCGCGACCGTGCCGCGCGGGCGCACGACCGGCTGCCACCGGTCGCCGTCCACGTCGAGGCGGAGCCGGAGCGCGTCATGGTGGTCCAGCAGGACCTGGAGCGCGCCCGTGAGCCGCTCCAGGTCGTCGCCGCCCAGGCCCGCCGGTGTGCGCAGCAGCATCGACTGGTGGAAACCGCTGATCAGCGAGGCGTCCCCGCCCACCCGCTCGCGCAGCCACGCCACGATCGGCGTGACCGGCACCGGGCCGACGGCCGTCCCGGGCGGTTCCTTCTCGACGGTCTCGGCGTCGTCGGCGGCGGTGCGGGCGATCGCGGCGAGCCGCTCCACGGTCTGGTGCTGGAACACCTCGCGCGGAGAGATCACCAGACCCGACTGGCGGGCGCGGGAGACCAGCTGGATCGCGATGATGGAGTCGCCGCCCAGGTCGAAGAACCCGTCGTCCACCCCGACCCGTTCCAGGCCCAGAACCTCCGCGAACAGCTTCGCGAGGATTTCCTCGAAAGGCGAACCCGGCTCCCGCGACGACACCTTCGCCGCGAAATCCGGCTCGGGCAGGGCTTTGCGGTCGAGTTTCCCGTTGGCGGTCAGAGGCAGGGCGTCGAGTTCGACGACGGCGGCCGGGACCATGTAATCCGGCAACCGCTCGGCCGCATATCTGCGCAGCCCGTCATCCGTTCCGACGACGTAGGCGATCAGTCGTTCGTCCCGAACCACCACCGCGACATCGGACACGGCATCGTTGCGCGCCAGCACCGCCTCGATCTCACCCAACTCGATCCGGAACCCGCGCAACTGCACCTGCTGATCCGAACGCCCCAGATACTCAAGGCGCCCATCCGCACGCCACCGCGCCAGATCGCCCGTCCGATACATTCGCGCACCGGGAACCCCGTAAGGATCAGCGACGAAACGCTCGGCCGAGAGCGACGGACGGTTCAGATAACCGCGCGCCAACCCCGGACCGGCCACATACAACTCGCCCACCACACCGGCCGGAACAGGCTGCAGACGACCGTCCAGGACATAAACACGCAGGTCGGGAATGCCCGTCCCGACCACGCTGCCCGCCGCTGTCGCGGCGAACGCGCGGTCGAGACGCTGGTAGGACACGTGCACGGTCGTCTCGGTGATCCCGTACATGTTCACCAGCACCGGGGCCTCATCCCCGTGCCGCGAATACCACTCC
>NZ_JBHSON010000192.1:0-7771 GCF_042656285.1 Actinomadura rugatobispora
CGCGCGAACGGCGTGAAAATCTCACCCGCGAAGTCCTCAAGACGGCCACGAACCTCAGCCAGCTCAGCCGGAGTCACACCAAGATCATCCCATATGATACCGAACTAACAAAGTCCTACTAGGAGGTCTCCGCGGACAGGTGTTCTCCGCAGCCCCGCTCCTGGGGGGCTGCGCTGGTCAGATGGATCTGCGAGTTGTCGCAGACCCAGGGGCCGTAGGTCTTGCCCGTCCCGATGTCCCCGCCGCGCACGGTAAGCCCGATCTGCGCCACAGTGTTCTTCAGCTTCTCAGGATCGCCCTCGGGGTGATTCGGCGTGATCGCGTCGAGCACTGGATACCACAACTGCAGGGCATGCCCGGCCCCAGGGTTGACCTGCACGGTGACAGCGAGGCCACTGATCTCGCTGACGCAGGTGTTCTCGCTGTTCAACTTGACGACATAGGCCGTTGAGCCGTAGCCACTTATCCGGAGTGCCAGCTTGAGCGGCAGCGAGGATTTGAGCGTGGTGCGAATCTGGATGGGAATCAGGATCAGGCGCGACTGGTCCAGCGACGGCGCCGCGCACGAGGTCAGTGGTCGGCTCACTTCTGGTAGCCGGGAGGCGGGCACCGGCGGGGCGACGAGGACCTGCGAGGAGTAGCTGTCGCCTCCCTGGTTCTGAGTGTCGACGGTCGCGGCGGTCCTGTAGTCGCCGGAATGAGGCGAGGCGGTCTGCGGTGAAGTCGGCGTCACCGGCTGCGTGGCGGTGACGGAACCGTCCGAGGAGCTGCTCCCGCACCCGACAGCGAAGGCGCACAGCGACGTGAGTACCAGCGTTGTCATGGTTCTGTGCATTACTTCTCCCTGGCCTTTAGAGATCTACACAGCGGACCGCCATACCTTCGGGCGTTGTCACCTCGAGCGAGGCGTCCTTCTTCTCCGGCACGCCGATCGACGCGGTTGGTGCGAGATCCAGTCGCAGACTCGAGGCGAGCATCAACCCGCTCGACGACTGGCCGGGCCGTCCCGGCTCCGAGGCGGCGTTCGCCTCTCGCGCGACTGCCGATCCTCGTCAAGATCTTGGTCGTCCCGGCACAGCTGAAGCGCGGCAGCACGTTGCTCACCGGGCCGGCGAGCGCCATGAGATGGCGCGGGGGAATTTCGATCGCTTGTTCCAGACGGGTGAAAGTCTCTTCTGCCTCATCCAGGTCAGATCGCTCGCCGGACCGCTCATACCCAGCAGACAACGTTTGTCCCAGTAGGAGTGAACAGACCTCGCGGACAAGCCTCACGGCGTCCGACAGATCACGGAGGCCCCCGGGAAGCGAAGTACCGTCCTGCCAGGGCGTGCGCCTGCCGCAGACGTTCGTCGAGAGGCGCTCGCGTCAGTTCCACGGCGTCACTCACCGGCGCCACTCCGTCCATCGGACAATACCTGCGGCGCGTCTCGACGGGAGCGGCCTTCTGCGCCGGGAATCAGCGTAAGGCGCGGAGGGGCCGGATGCGCAGGAATTGGCCGACCCGGGCCTGGGGCTTTTGTGCTGCCCTGACGACGTGTTGCGCCCACGCTTCCGGCCGGGTGCAGGAACCGCCATCTCCCCGAAACGAATTCCTGATGATCCAATGACCTCGTCCACGTTTGTGATCACGCAAGTCCACTCCAAACCAAATGAACCTGGGCGAACTCGCGTTCGGGCTGGTGGGAAGGGGCGGGTCGCGTGGGACTCGAACCCACAACCTACGGATTAAAGCCGCTGGGCTCTTGTCAGCCCGGCTCCTTCGAGGTTGCGCTGTGCCAGGCTGTCCGCGTCCAGCCCCATTTCGTGCCGGGCCGTGTCGCCCGAGGTTCTGGCCGCGGCGCAGGCGGCCACGGCTGTCGGCGTCCGGGCCGGACTGTCTAACCGTCACAAGCCGAGGACCTCGCCCGGGAAGCGGGCGTCGCGTCATTGTTCCTCAACAAGCTCGCGTGGCTCGGTTCGTTGGACTCGGTTGTGTGTTCGCGGGGACGGGTCCTGATCTGGCCAGGCGCGGAAGCGAGATCGAGCTGGTTGCGAGCGCATCCTTACGGCGTGGGTTGATGATGGTCGGTATGGCCGGGAGTCGATGGGTTTGGGTCGGGTTGGGGTCACGGTCGTGACGGTGACCAGGCTGGGCGGCTATTTCGTGGCAGTGGGTTTGGATAAGGCTGACAGGCGGCCAGCGTGGTCGCAGCCCTGACCGCGCTGGTGGGGCTGACGGTAGCGGTGTACGGGCTCGTCGGAGCACCAAGTCCGGGGCTGGGGCGGCTGGTGTCGCAGCGGGGCCGGGCGTCGGGCCGGGGACAGGTGACCCTGGTCGGCGGGAGCCAGACCACCGCTGGTGGCCTGGGCGCCGGTAGTGCCGGTTCTGGGAGTGGGGGTGGTGCCGACCGGGTGCGGCAGGACGCTCAGGGAGATGCCGTTGGCGCTGGTGTTGATGCATGTGCTCATCGAAGGTGAGGCACCTGATCGTGCGCTCGTCGACCGGATCGTGGACCGGGTGTTGGCCCCGTTGCTCGGCACGAGGCCGTCCGGACGCTCTGCGAGGTGACCGGCACTGTCCGTATAGAACGGGTTCGTACTAACGTGGGTGGTGAGCCCAGAACGGCCCGATGAAGGGAGCGGTTCTCATGAACGCGCCCCAGTCGCCCGTGGTCTTGCCGGGGCCTCGCAGCTGCCCGTTCGATCCGCCGCCGGGGTATCGGCGACTGCGTGAACAGCGGCCGGTCGCCCCGTTGGCGTTCCCTGACGGCGCGGTGGGCTGGCTGGTGACCCGGTATGAGGATGTGCGCGCGTTGCTGGCCGATGACCGGTTCAGCTCTGACAGGGAAAGGGCCTCCTCCCCGGTGCGCCGCAACGTGTTCCATAGTGAGGATCGTCCCGGAATGCTGCTGAACATGGATCCTCCGGAGCACACCCGGTATCGGCGGATGCTCACCCGCCATTTCACGGTGCGGCGGATGCGTGCCCTGGCTCCGAGGATCGAGCAGATCGTCACCGAGCATCTCGACGCGATGGAGGCGGCCGGTCCGCCGGTGGATCTGGTGACGGCCTTCGCGCGGCCGATCCCCTCGCTGGTCATCTGTGAGCTGCTCGGCGTGCCCTACGCCGATCGGGAGGACTTCCAGCGGTGGACGGCCACCGTGCTGAAGCTCGACGCCGACGAGCAGGAGGCGTGGCACGCCCGCGACGCGTTGCGTCGGTACATGCGCGACCTGGTGGCCGTCAAACGCGCCCATCCGGACGACGCCCTGATCAGCACCCTGATCACCGAGCAGCGACCGCAGATGGCACTGACCGATGAGGAAGTGGCGGGCATCGGCCTCCTGCTGCTGGTCGCCGGGCACGAGACCACCGCCAACATGCTGGCGCTGGGCACCTTTGCCCTGCTGCGCCATCCTGAGCAGCTGGATGTGCTGCGCGCACATCCCGAAGGGGTGGATCATGCGGTCGAGGAGCTGCTGCGTTACCTGACCATCGTGCAGTTCGGCACCGTCAGGGTCGCCCGCCAGAACGTCGAGTTCGGCGGTCGGCGCATCCGCGCCGGGCAGACCGTGGTGGCCTCGCTGCCGGCCGCCAACCGTGATCCCGGCGAGTTCCCCGACCCCGACGATCTCGATCTGGCCCGTGACCCCTGCCGGCATGTCTCTTTCGGACACGGCGTCCACCAGTGCCTGGGGCAGCAACTGGCCCGCGTCGAGATGCAGATCGCCTTCCCCGCCCTGTTCCGGCGTTTCCCCACGCTCGGCGTGGCGGTGCCGCCCGAGCGGGTCCCCATGCGCGATGACATGTTCATCTACGGTGTCCACACGCTTCCCCTCACCTGGGAGGTGGCCACGCCATGAAGATCCACATCGACCACGACCGCTGCCGCGGCGCCGGTCAATGCGCCTTGACCGCGCCCGAACTGTTCGACCAGTCCGACGACGACGGCACCGTCGTCGTCCTCGACGACCGGCCTCCGCCTGAACTGCGCATCCCTGCCCGGCGTGCCGCGAGCCTGTGCCCCAACGCGGTCATCCGCATCATCGACGAGCCGTGAGAACGGCCGTCATCCGCAGGAGACGGCGCCGAACGCGCGTGGGCGCACAACCGCAGGTGACCACGCACGGCCACGGGGCCGGGGGCGAGGCCCTCCGGCGGTCCGGCACAGCGTGGACCAGGTCTTCGCGGACTGCCGGCCGTTCATCGACCCACCGGTGACCGGAAGGGGGACGATCATGTGTGGTATCGCGGGCTGGGTCTCTTTCCAGCGGGACCTGGGCGCCGAGCGGGCGGCCGTGGACGCGATGACCGAGACGATGGCCTGCCGTGGTCCGGACGACCGCGGTACCTGGATCCAGGGTCCCGCCGCGCTCGGTCATCGCAGGCTGGCCGTCATTGACCTGCCGGGCGGCCGGCAGCCGATGAGCGTCCAGGACGCGGAGCACACGGTGGTCCTGGTCTACTCCGGCGAGGTCTACAACTTCATGGGGCTGCGGACACAGCTGGCCTCGCGGGGGCACCGCTTCACCACCGATTCCGACACCGAGGTGGTGCTGCACGGCTATCTGGAGTGGGGCCGGGCCGTCGCCGAACGGCTCAACGGCATGTACGCCTTGGCGATCTGGGACGCCCGCGAGCAGGAACTCGTCATGATCCGTGACCGGATGGGCATCAAGCCTCTGTACTTCTACCCCACTCCTGACGGGGTGCTGTTCGGGTCCGAGCCCAAGGCGATCCTGGCCAATCCCTTGGCCTCGCCGACCGTGACGCTGGACGGCCTGCGGGAGGCGTTCGCGTTCGTCAAAACCCCCGGTCACGCCATCTGGCAGGGGATGCGGGAGGTCGAGCCGGGGACGGTGGTGACCGTCGGCCGGGAGGGCATCGGCGTCCGCGTCTACTGGTCGCTGCGGCCCCGGCCGCACCCCGACGACCGGGACGACTCCATCACCCGGGTGCGGGACCTGCTGGAGGACATCGTCGGCCGCCAACTCGTCGCGGACGTGCCGCGCTGCACCCTGCTGTCCGGCGGTCTGGACTCCTCCGCCATGACCGCTCTGGCCGCGCGCCGGCTCGCCGCCGCCGGGGAGAAGGTCCGCAGCTTCGCCGTCGACTTCGTCGGCCAGAGCGACCACTTCGTCCCCGACGACCTGCGTGCCACCCCGGACGGCCCCTACGTGCACGATCTGGCCCGCGCATGCGAGACCGACCACCAGGACATCGTGCTCGGCTCCGACCAGCTGGCCGACCCCGCGGTGCGGGCCCGGGTGATCCAGGCCAGGGATCTCCCCATCGCCATGGGCGACATGGACGCTTCCCTGTTCCTGTTGTTCAAGGCCATCCGGCAGCATTCGACGGTGGCCCTGTCGGGAGAGTCCGCCGACGAGGTGTTCGGCGGCTACCAGCAGTTCTTCGACCCCGCGGCCCGCGCCGCCGACACCTTCCCCTGGCTGGTGCACTTCCGGCAGCACTTCGGCGGCGAGGAAAGCGTCCTGACCGAGGACTTCACCAAAGCACTCGATCTGCGCACTTACGTGCGCGACAGCTACCGCCAGGCGGTGGCCGCGATCCAACGCCTCGACGACGAAAGCGACTTCGATTACCGGATGCGGCAGATCGGCCATCTCCACCTCACCCGGTTCCTCCGTGTCCTGCTGGACCGCAAAGACCGCATGAGCATGGCGGTCGGCCTGGAGGTCCGCGTGCCGTTCTGCGACCACAGGCTCGTGGAGTACGTCTACAACACCCCCTGGGAGCTGAAGTCGTTCGACGGCCGGGAGAAGAGCCTGCTGCGCGAGGCCACCGCCGACCTGCTGCCCCGATCGGTGTACGAGAGGGTGAAGAGCCCCTATCCCTCCACCCAGGACCCCGCCTACGCCGTCGCATTGCAGAACCAGATCAAGGAGCTTCTAGCCGCCCCCTCACACCAGGTGTTCGACCTGGTCAGCCGCGACCGGCTCGCGCGCGCCGCCGCGACCCGGGCACCTCAGATCGGCCAAGCGTCCCGGCGCGGGCTGGAGACGGCCCTCAACCTCGCCATGTGGATCGATCTGTACTCCCCGCATCTCACGCTCAGCTGACAGTAGGTAGAGGGTGAGCGCGACGGCGCGAGAACGGCCAAGGCCAACAGAGCGTCGCGCATCCCGTCGACAAAGACATGGCGGACTCCTCGGCCAGCAGATCCGAGCTGCCCTGAGGGCGCCCTGGGGGCGGCGACATGCAGAGCACCCGACAGCCCGTCGGTGGCCTGCCAGCAGTCCTGCGGTGGCGGAGCCGATGCTGGTGCGGTCACCGCTGGTCGGCAGGCCGTCGGCCAGCGCCGCGTGGGTGTTCCTTCGCGTCCGCCCTGTGTCGTCCGCTGTGCGCCTACCGGTCGCGGACGGCGTGGGTCAGGTGCGTCACCCCTTTGAGAGGGCTCCGCGCGGACCGGCTCCAGGGCCACGCGGCCCGCGTCCACGCCCTCGAACAGGCGGATCCCGGAGCCGAACAGCACGGGTGAGAGCGCGAGCCTCAAGCCACACCGGGATCTCCGCCCGCTCGTCATCGGCAGCGACCTCCAGGCCCTCCTGCCAGCAGCGCGCCGCCCGCTCACTCTTCCCGGCGCCCATCGGAGCAACCAGAACCCGGAGTTGGCCTTCTGGGACGACCACCGCGGGCGGCGGCCGCTCCTGCATCCAGATCTGCGCGCATCCCTGCGGGACTCGGGCACAGCGGCCAATCGCCGGCGTGTGCGCGCCTGCGGTTGACGGACGCCGATGCCAGGGCCGACAGCGTGCTCGGCGTCACCAGCCGATGCGAGCGCAGCCACGGCGGAAGTCGACGCGCCAGAGCCGAGATCACCGCGCGGTCGGCCCAGTCCCGTCGGGGCCGCCCGACCTGCCGACGCAGCACCGCGACCTCATGCCGCAACACCGAGATCTCTGCCTCCTTCGAGGCATCACCGCGAACCAGCGGTACCGGCCACCCCGTAACGCGGATGAACATCAAGTACGGCAGCCGAAAGAGCACAAGAGCCGAGGGCAGAGCCCAGCCCATGTGCCATGGACGAGTTCTGGCACCTCACACGCGCTGGTGGACTGGTTCTGCGCTGGAGGCTGCCAGCTGCACCTGCCCATCCCCCTGGGGCGCTCTCCTGGCTACGCGGATTTCGTCTCGTGACCTTCGGTGCCGCCAGGCATGTCGACCTGGTCCTGACCGTTGATGCGGATCACGCAGCGGCTGAACCGGACGCCGTCGACGTCGCGGAGTTGGCCGAACTATGCAGTTACGACCAAGGGCAAGGCAGGCGGCCAGGCACCGCAGAACGACAGCTCATCTATATGAGGAATTTCCACCGATTAAGGGGATTGCCAGCCTTTCTCGACCATGTGGCGAGGTGTCGGGATGGTCGTCGCCCAGTACCCGCACATAGTCGGGCAGCAGACTCTGCAGGGCGGTGACGGCGGTGTCGCAGCGACCCTCCTGGCCGTTCCTGTGGGCTTGGTCGGCGCGTGCTCGCAGGGCCTCGAGGCGGTCGGGGTGGTGCGGGTCGGTGCGCCGGCGCCACAGGTCGTGCAGGCGGGCGGCCACCGCGGCGGCGTCGGGGGGCCGCTGGTCGGGCTCCTTGGCCAGCAGTTCCCGCAGGTACTCCTCCAGTTGGGGCGGGGTGTCGGGCCGCAGCGTGCGGGCGGGGGGCGGGGGTGCGGCCAGGTGCTGGGTGACCACCGCGCGGGCGTCGTCGCCGGTGAAGACGTGGCGGCCGGTCAGCAACTGGAACACGGTGGCGCCGAGGGCGTACAGGTCGGCGCGGTGG
>NZ_JBHSON010000193.1:0-7711 GCF_042656285.1 Actinomadura rugatobispora
CCGTTGTCGATCGACTCCAGCACCGCCAGCTCACGCGAACGCTCCTGCACCAACCGCGCGATCCGGAACAGGTACTTGGCCCGCTCCCGACCCGGCATCGGCCCCCACACCCGCTCATAGGCGCCGCGCGCGGCGGCCACCGCACGATCCACATCCGAGGCATCGGCGCAGGCGACCTCGGCCAGGGTGTCCTCGGTGGAGGGATCGATCGTCTTGAACGGCTCACCATGGCCGTCGACGAACGCGCCGTTGACGAACAGGCCGTAGGAGGGGCGGATGTCGACGATGTCCCGCGACTCCAGCGCCGGGGCATACTCCAAAACCATGCTCAGTCCAAGGTGAAATAGTCGGGACCGGAGTACACCCCGGTGGCCAGCTTCCGCCGCTGCATCAGCAAGTCGTTCAGCAGACTCGAAGCACCCAGGCGAAACCACTCCGGGGTCAGCCAGTCCGGACCAGCGACCTCCTTCACCAGCACCAAGTAGCGGATAGCGTCCTTGGTCGTGCGAATGCCCCCGGCCGGCTTCACCCCCACCTGGCGACCGGTCGCCTCACGGAAGTCACGGACCGCCTCCAGCATCACCAGCGTCACCGGCAAGGTCGCGGCCGGAGAGATTTTGCCGGTGGAGGTCTTGATGAAGTCGGCGCCCGCGCGCATCGCCAGCCACGAGGCCCGGCGCACGTTGTCCAGGGTGACCAGCTCACCGGTCTCGAAGATCACCTTCAGATGCGCACCCCCGCACACCTCCTTGACCGCGGCGATCTCACCGAACACCTTGCCGTAATCCCCCGCCAGGAACGCGCCCCGATCGATCACCATGTCGATCTCCGACGCGCCGGCCGCCACCGCCGCACGGGTGTCGGCCAACCGCGCCTCCAGCGGCGCCCGGCCTGACGGGAACGACGTCGCCACACTCGCCACGCCGACACCCGACCCGCGCAGCGCCTCGACGGCGACAGCGACCAGGTCGGGGTACACGCACACCGCCGCGACCTTGGGAACCCCCGGATCGGACGGATCGGGACGGACGGCCTTGGCGCACAACGCCCCCACCTTCCCCGCCGTATCCGCCCCCTCCAAGGTGGTCAGATCCACCATCGCGATCGCCAGATCGATCGCCTCCGCCTTCGCCGAGGTCTTGATCGAACGCGTCGACAAACGCGCCGCCCGCTCCTCGGCACCCACCTGATCGACACCGGGCAGACCATGCAGGAACGCGCGTAGTTCGGCCGTTCCGCCGTCCGCGGTGAGAGTCTCCGTTGACACAAGCCCCAGCATCGCCCACGGGTGGCCTCCGTACCAAACGACCCACCCGATATCCGGGCATACCGGTCAGTGCGGGTACTGGCGGGGCGGCCGTGAGCGTCCGGCGATCTCGTCCCTGAAGTCCTCGATGACCGAGCTGATCTGGCGCATCAACCGGGTGCCCTCCAGCCGGTCCAGGTAGAGGGAGCACGCGGCCAGGCCGTCCAGGTCGACCGCGAAGTACATCGCCATCAGCGGGTTGATGAACAGCTCGCTGCCGTCCGTCCGGGAGGTGAAGCGCACGTTCCCGAACTGGCCCCGGATGGCCGCCGCGATCGAGCCGTTCACGATGCTGGGACGGTCCCGGGTCGCGGCCTGGGCGTACTCGACGGCGTCCAGGTAGAGGGCGGCCTCCCGGCTGTCGCGCGGGATGGAGAACGTCCCCAGGTAGGCCCCGGCGGCGTCCAGGGCGGCCAGGTTCTCCAGTGCGAGCGAGTGGTTGACGCCGTGGTAGGCGTCGACCCCGAATCCCACGCACACGACGAGTTTCTCCTGCACGCCCGCGAGGCCGTGGACGGCGCCGAGGCTCGCCATGTCCTCCTCGGGCGTCCCCAGCCCTTGCTCGTCGCCGCGCATCAGGATGTCGGTGCCGCCGTCCACCAGCACGATGGCGTCCAGATCGAGCCGTTCCACGAGCACCTGGTACGCGTCGCGCAGCGGCGCGACGCCCACCCTCGGGAACGCGTAGACCGTGGAGGGTTCGCCGTGCCGGTCCAGCCAGCGGGCCAGGACGCCCTCGGGGAAGTACCAGTCGCGGCTGTTGGTGTCCGGCCCGATCCTGGCGACGTTCTGTTCCCACCAGACCTCGTCGCCCAGGCCGTACAGGGCGCTGAACGAGAGGTTGGCCAGGTGCACTTCCTTGCCCGCGCCGCGCAGCGCCAGGGCGAGGGGCAGGCCCGCGTAGACGTCGAACCCACCCCCGGCCCCCGCGACCAGGATGCGCTGCGCCTTCTTCAGGCGCGTGAACAGAGGCGGCTCCCAAAGCGAATACACCCTGCGACCGTAGCCCCTGCCGAGAGTTCAGGGACGGCGGGTCGAGACCAGGGAGGACTGGTACTCGTGGCCTTCCCGGTTGACCTGGCGCACGTCGACCACCGTCTCCAGGTGTGCCGATCGTGAATGGTCGTGCAGATGCCGGCCGTTGTAGGTCGCGCTGTAGCGACCTGGATCGGGCATCGTTCAGGTCAGCTTGTCGGCGAACACGGTGCCCCGTTCTGTACCGCGCTCCCGGTGGACGTTCAGCCCCTCTTTGCGGAAGCTGATCCATCCGTCATCGTCCTTCAGTCCTCGAACGACTCGGGTCTTCACGATGTCGAGGGTCGCATAACCGACGACCAGATGCGTCAGATGATCGCCGTCCTCGCGGTTGACTTTGATCCCTTCCTGGGAAAAGGAGATCCATCCGTCGTCGGCGCTTCTGCCTTGCACCCACTTGGTGTTGATGCCGTTGAGGTCGGCCTTCTCGGCGTGCACGACTCCCCAAGACCCGCCTCCTTCACTGACGTTGAGCCCGTCCTGGGGAAAGGAGATCCATCCGTCGTTGGTGCTCCTGCCTTGCACCCACTTGGTGTTGATGCCGTTGAGGTCGGCCTTGTCGGCGTGCACGACTCCCCATGACCCGCTTCCTTGCCTGATGTCGAGCCCGTCCTTGGGGAAGGTGATCTTTCCGTCGTCGGTGTTCTTTCCCTGCACCCATTCGGTTGTGACGCCGTTGAGGTCGGCCTTGTCGGCCGTCACGGTTCCCTTGGCGCCGGAGTTGCCGAAGATCTCCACACCTGCGCCGGTGAAGGTGAGGCGCCCCCTGGTCTCATCCGCCCTCCCCTGGACCCAGGGAGTATCAATGCCGGTCGTGGCGGTGAGTTTCTCCAGGACGGGATAACGCGCCTGAACGGTCGTGGTGAGGAAGTGCTGCTGCCGGGTGACGGGGTCGGTGGCGACGAGGGTGTAGGTGGTGGCGCGCTTCGGGGCGTTGGCCGGCCGCCAGGCACGGCTGCCCGCGGGCACTTTCTCCTCCCCGCCGGGGAACAGAACCTTGTAATCGAATTCGGCGGACCCCTCCCAACTCAGCGTGAGCGTGTCCCCCTCGTCCACCATCGCCTTGTCCGGGCGGAAGTCGCGCGGCGCCGCGATCTCCTTTGGAGCGGTCTTCACCAGCGCCACCGAGGTGTAGCGGGTGTGCTCCCCGTCATCGTCCTCGGTCTTCTCCCTCACCGTCAGCACGGCCAGCCCGGCCGTGGTGGCCACGGCGATGTTCTCCAGTTTCAGCACCAGGTAGTCGCCGAACTTGAAAGAGGTATCGTCACCGGCCTGGGGAGTGACCTTGAAAACGTTAGTGCCCTGCTGCCGCTCAACCCGCACCTTCGCGGTCGTCGCCTCGCCCTCCCACGGGTTGGTGGTGTACTCGCCCTTCATCTCGGGGATGTCCGGGCCAACGTGCCCGGCACCGTCGCCCACGGGCACCTTCACCTCGATCGAGCGCCAGTCCACCTTCCTCGCCGTGTTGGTGACGACCAAGTACACGGTCGCGATGGACCTGGATCGCCGCCCGGACGCCGATGCCTCCAGGGGCGCCGGGTCGGTGAAAATGGTGTAGGTCAGCGCGGTCATGATCAACGCTCCTTCTCTTGGAAGACGACGCAGGCAAAGGACGTGCCCACGGGAACCGGCGCGCCCGCGGACGCGCTATAAAAGATCTCCCTCGATCCAAACGTCAGCCTTGGAATATGACAAGAGCACCAAGAAAGGCCATAAGGGGCAATAACAAGGCGATGCGGCGATGTTCCTATGACTTGACAAGCTTCGAACCCAAGAGGCCGGCCACTCCGCCCCGTATGGACAGACCCGCTCCACCTCCACCACCGAACAACAACCCCCGCCCGGCTCCGCGCCATAGCGCGGCGTTCGTGGGCCGTGTTAACGCCGTGTGGCGTGCTCGTTCACTTGGACGAGCGCGCCTGCACCTCACCCGGCACCATGACCATCGCCGTCCTGCTCATCTGGTTGCGCACCTGATCCAGGAAACAGGCCCTGGGCCTGGATCAATGTGCCGACGACATGAAGGCGGCTGCGCGCGAGTACCGCCGCTTATGAGTACCTTGGGTGGATGCCCGAGACGCTCGACGAGCTTCTGTGCGCCCTGCGTGCCGCGGATCCCGCCGCGGACAAGGATTCACTGGTCGATGCGATCGAGGCGCTCATCGCCGACGACCCAGTGGGAAGCCGAACGGTCATTCTTGGCCACGCCGGTGACGAAGAGATGCGCGTGTGGGCCCTCGGCGTCCTTGGTGATCCGGCCGACTTCGGCCGCATCGCTGCGGCTCTCGCCGACCCGGGCTTGCGGTTCACGGCCTTGGAGGCGCTTGCCGACCAGCCGGATGTCGACCGGGTCGACGCTGTGGCCCGATCGCTGTTGGACGACCCGGACCCGATGGTCCGCTCGAAGGCCGTCGGCATGGTCGCGTTCTACGGCCGACCTGGCGCGCTCGCGGTGCTGCTGCCGCTGGTCGAGGACCCGGTCGCGCACGTGCGAATGATCCTCGGCCGGCACCTTGGCGGGTTGGGCGATCCAGCGGCCGAGCCGGCGCTGCGGCTCCTGCGCGACGACCCTGATGAGCAGGTGCGGCGGTTCGCCGTCCGCGGCCTGGCCAGGATCGCACCAGCAGCTGGTTGATCTGCCTTTGAAACAGGACCTTGGCCGCGGCGATTCCGGCGAGGGAAACACCTCGGCCGGATACTGGCAGCGAATGGAGGTGGCGGTCCACCTCGTCGAGATCTGAGTTAGGAGAATTCCAGCGGCATGGCGTCTCCCCAGCGAGCCCGTTTGGCCCAGCGATAGGCGTCGCGCTTGCTGCGGGCGACGACCACGTCTTGCGTTTCCGGTGCCGCGCACACGGTCAAGCGAATATGTCCTGAACGAACCTGCGGCGCGCGCAGAACGCGCGGCCCCGAAACGACGGGTTCCTGCCGGGACGCCACGACATAGGAGTACTTCTCGTCCTCGAACCCCAGCGTTCCGCTCTTCACCCACCGGTGCAGCGCGGTGCGGGAGATCCTCCGCCCGAAGTGGCACCAGTCGTCGGCGGCCATGGGGCAGGCGAAGTCGGTCGGGCACGGGGCCGTGATCGTGGCGCCGGAGGCAAGCAGCCGGGTTCGTGCCTGCGAGATCCGGGCGAACCCGGCGGGCGTCCCCGGCTCGATGATGAGCAACTCGCCCCTGGCGGCGTCCCACCACTGCGCCACGGCCTCGTCGACCTGCCCAGAGGGGAGCTCGTTAAGAACGTAGGATGCGACGACGAGATCCGCGGCGGGCAGTTCCGCACCGACGACGCCCCCGCGCCGCCAGCTGCCCGACCGCAGGGCCGCGGAGTCCGACCGCTCGGCGAGGCGCCGCCCGACCTGGATCATCGAGGACGACCGCTCCACCAGAACGGCACTCTCCAGCGAGGGAAAAGTGGCGACGGCGGCCCAGGTGGAGGTGCCCGGCCCGGCCCCCAGATCGAGCACCGAACGCGGCTCCCACTCGGGCCGCTCCGCCGCGATGGCCCCCAGTGTCTCCTCGCTCACCGCGTAGGTGGCGGGAAGCCGCGCCGCCAGATAGGCCAGAACGTGGTCGCGCGACAGAGCGGCATCATCGGGGGTCGCACCGCCGCCACGGTACCCGTCGGACAGTTCCTTGTAAGCCCGCCCGAGATTCCCCCGCTCCCCCTCGATCTCCCGCTCCGCCGCCTCCAGCAGATCACCGGCAAAGCCCTCGCTCATCACCCTGGGACACTACCACCAGCCACTACCCACGTTTACACAACAACTCGTTCACCCATTTCAAAGGACCCGTGACAATTCACCCGTACGCAATTCCCTGCTGCATTCCCCGCAGAAGGAGCGCCTTCTGATCACGCCGGGCGTTACGCTGCTGTGCCATGCAGGAGACGCGCCTCGACACCGCCCGGATCCGGGCGGCCCGCCAGGTGATCGACCCGATTTTTCTCGACACCCCCCTGTACCGCTGCGAGGCGCTGGAGCCCGTCCTCGGGTGCGCGGTGAGCATCAAGCTCGAAACGGCGAACCCGGTCCGCAGTTTCAAGGCCCGCGGCACCGAATTGGTCGCGAGCCTGCTCGCCGGGCGGGCCGCGGTGTGCGCCAGCGCGGGCAACCTCGGCCAAGCCCTCGCCTGGTCCGGTCGCGGCCGGGGGCTCGACGTCACCGTCGTGGCGTCCCGCTTCGCACCGGCCGCGAAGCTCGATCGCATCCGCGCGCTGGACGCCAGGTTGGAACTGGTGGACGGCGACTTCGACATGGCCCGCGAACGGGCGGCGGCCATCGCCCGCTCCGACGGCATCCGGCTGGTCGAAGACAGCCTGGACATCGAGACCTGCGAGGGCGCGGCGACCATCGGCCTTGAACTGGTGGACGCCGCGCCGCCGTTCGACGCCGTCCTGATCGCTCTCGGCGGCGGGGCGCTGGCCACCGGTGTGGGTCATGTGGTGAAGACCTGGGCGCCCGGCGTCGAGGTGATCTGCGTCCAGCCGCTGGGCGCGCCCGCGATGACACACTCCTGGCACCAACGGCGCGTCGTCACCACCGACTCGACCGACACCATCGCCGACGGTGTCGCCGGCCGGCGCCCCATCCCGGCCGTCCTGGACGACCTCCTCGTGGTCGCCGACGACGCCGTCCTGGTCCGGGAGGAGTCGATCGTCGCCGGCATGCGGATGCTCCTCGACCACGCCGGCCTGGTCGTCGAACCCTCGGCCGCGCTCGGCATCGCGGCGATCCTCGAAGACCGTGACCGCTTCGCCGACCGCCACGTGGCCACCATCGTGTGCGGCGGCAACGTCGACATGGACGCCTACCACCGCTGGGTCGGCGCCAGGTCCTGACCTTCTCGTCCGTCAACGGGCGCGTAGGGCGATGGCGTGTTCGAGACCGTCGAGGATGGCGTGGAGGCCGAACTCCTGGGTCGTGGTGGCCGAGGGGCCGGTCTGGGTGGTGGCCAGCAGCGGGAAACGGTCCGCGTTCTGAAGGAGCAGGTCGCGCATGATCGGGGCGGCATCACCGGTCGTCCAGGTTTGGGTGCCCGGGGTGGCGGCCGCGTGGGTCGCGCGGATGTGGTGGGACACCAGCATGACCGCGTCCAGCACAGGGCCATCTTGGTCAGTCCGAGCTCGGCGGCAGCCCGTTGCATGGAGACCGCCTTCAACCGTTCCTAAGGACTGTGCATAAGTTGCTCAGCCGCGCGCCCCGAACGGTCTTGGACGCACTGGTCCCCGGCGTACTCGACCCCGGGGCGGCGACACGCATCCTGTGCGTGGTCCGTTCCCGGGAGGCCGGTTCCCTACGCGACCTGGCCAAGTGGGCTCGACCAGAGGCGACGGGGAGGCCCCAGACCATCACTCCGGTGGAAAGGGG
>NZ_JBHSON010000194.1:0-7357 GCF_042656285.1 Actinomadura rugatobispora
ACCCTCGCCCGCAGCGCCGCCCCCGACGGCTCCGGGCCGGGCTCCGGCAGGGTCACCGGCGGCTCGCCCCGCTCCGGCCGCCCCTCCTCCGGGCTCAGATCGAACAGCGCGGTCAGCAGGTCCACCCCGCCGACCCCGTCGACGACGCAGTGATGCACCTTGGTGATCGCCGCCCAGCGGCCCCCCTCCAGCCCCTCGACCAGCCAGATCTCCCACAGCGGCTTGGCCGGGTCCAGGCGCTGCGACAGCACCCGGCCCGCCAGGTTGCGCAGCTGCTCCGCCCCGCCCGGCACCGGGACGGCGGTGTGCCGCACGTGGTAGAGGATGTTGAAATGCGGGTCGTCCGCCCACACCGGACTGCCCAGGTGCAGCGGCACCGTCCGCACCCGCTGCCGGTAGCGGGGCACCTCGCCGAGCTTGCCCAGCACCGCCCGGACCAGGTCGCCGTACGAGGGCGCGGGCCCCTCGAACACCGTCACCGAGGCGATGTGCAGGGGCGTGTCCTCCGACTCGGCGAAGAAGAAACCGGCGTCCAGCCCGCCCAGCCGCTCCCAGCCGCTCCGCCCGACGTCGCCGTTGTCTGTCATGCCGTACCGTCCAGCCACACCGGAAATGGGTTCGTTCAGTGCTTCCCGGCCAGACCCGGTCCAATCAGCCGGTCAGCGCCTTCCGAGACGTCCCGGCCGCGCTCCCGGACGGCGGTCGCCAGCGCCAGCACCGCCCCCAGCGCGCACAACCCCGCCGTGATCCAGAAGATCTCCCGGTACTCGGTGCGCAGCGCCTCCTCCACGGCCGCGCGGTACTCCGCCAGCCGCCGCGCGAACTCGTCCGCGGGCATCAGGAACGGCAGCGGTGGACGCAGATCGGCCGTCAGCGCGTGGAAACGGTGGAAACCCCACGCCGACAGCGCGGAGATCCCCAGCAGCATCCCCAGCATCCGCGCCACCACCACCGCCGCCGAGGCCACCCCGTGCCGCGCCGCCGGAACCGCCCGCAGCACCGCCGACGACACCGGCGCGATCACCAGCCCCAGTCCCAGCCCCGTCACCACCAGGTCCACGTCCATCCGGGGCAGCGGCCCGTACCCGGCCGCCTCCGGATCCTCCGGCCAGCCCGCGATCAGCAGGTAGCCCACCGCCGCGACCGCCATCCCCGCCGCCATCGGCCACCGCTCGCCCACCCGCCGCGCCAGCATCCCGCCCAGCACCGCCGCCACCGGCAGCGCCACCAGGAACCGGGTCAGCACCAGCGCGCCCTCGAACGTGTCCTTGCCCAGCAGCGTCTCCGCCACCAGCACCACGTCCACCAGCGTGACCATCAGCGCCGCCCCCGAAAGGAAGCTCACGCCCAGCGTCGCCAGCAGCGGCCCGCGCCGCACCCCCGACAGATCGAACAGCCTCGTCCGCGCCCTGACCTCCCACAGCACGAACACCACCAGCACGGCGCCCCCGGCCGCCACCAGCGGCAGCCCCCACGGAGGCAGCGCCGACTCCTCCGGCTCGGGGTTGTAGAGACCGCCCACCAGCAGCGCCAGCCCCGCCGCCAGCAGCAGCCCCCCGGCCACGTCCACCTTCACGGCGGAGGCCGGGCGCCCGGCCGGGACCGACACGTGCACCGCCACCATCGCCAGCGCCGTCAACGGCAGGTTCACCCAGAACACAACGCGCCAGTCACCCGTCAGCGCCACGACCCCGGCCCCGTACAGCGGACCCAGCACACTGCCCAGCTCCTGCGCCGCCCCCACCGCGCCCAGCACCACCGCGCGCCGCCGCTCGTCCCACAGATCCCCGGCCAGCGCCATCGTGACCGGCAGCAGCGCGCCGCCCGCCACCCCCTGCACGACCCGGCCCGCCGTCAGCAGCGGCACACCGTCCGCCAGCGCCGTCACCGCCGACCCCACCGCGAAGAACACCAGGCAGCCCTGCAGCAGCACCCGCCGCCCGAACCGGTCCGACAACTGCCCCAGCAGCGGCATCGCCGCCACGTACCCCAGCAGGAACCCCGTCAGCACCGGGGTCACCCGCTCCAGCCGGTTGACCGGGATCCGCAGATCCTCCACCACCGACACCAGGATCGTGGTCACCACATAGGCGTCCAGCGCGGCCAGCAGCACCACCGCGCCGCCCGCCCCGACGGCGATGCGGCGCCGGTTCACGCCGGCGCTTTGATCGAGTACGGCGCGTCGAACTCGGTGAACGTGATGACCACCGCCCCCTTGTCACCGCCCTCGGCCGCCGACGGGATCTCCCCCCGCACCTTCAGCAGCCGGTGGTCGGCCGCACCGACCCACACCTGCCCGCGCACGTCCGAGTCGACCCCCGGAACCAGCCCGCCGATCGCCGCCCGCGGCAGCACCACGCCCACCCGGTGCGCGTCCTTCCCCCCGACCTTCTCCGTCGCCTCCGCCTTCGGCTGCGTCACCGACCCCAGCAGCTTGGAGATCCCCCGCTGCGGATCCAGCACCGCCGACGGGTCGTACCACGTCGCCACCAGCGCCTTCGGCACCTGCCGCCAGCCGCCCGTCACCGCCTTGATGTACACCGCGTCGCCCAGCACCACGACCCGCATCTCGACCGCCTGGCCCGACTGCTCGATCGTCAGCGTCCCCTCGGCGTCACCCTCGCGCAGCAGCTTCAGATCACCGCCCTGCACCATGATCGGCGGCTTGCCCTCCGCGGCCAGCGTGAACGCCGCGCTCTTCACGTTCGCCATCGCGGCCGACGACTTGCGCAGCGTCTCCGCGGCGTCGAACGCGGGCTTCGCCGCCGCCCCGCCGTCACCGCCCCCACCACCGTCCCCGTCACAGCCGGTCAGCACCGAACCCACCAGCAGCAGGCACAGAACCGGGATCAGCAGCACAAGACGACCGCGCGCACTGGACATAGGCGGGACCCTACAGACCACCCCCACGCCCCGTCACTCCGTACCGAGTATGATTCGGCGCCCCCTCGCGATCCCCCGGACGGCCGACCCCCGCCACCCGGCCCATTCCCAGTGGCCCCCGAACCGGCGCCGCCGCTAGGATGAATCCCGGCGTGCCCGGGATCATCCATCACCGCGATCCAAGGCCCGCACGCACGGGGCGGTAGCTCAGCTGGTCAGAGCAGGAGACTCATAATCTCTGGGTCGCGGGTTCGAGTCCCGCCCGCCCTACTGTGTCTAACTGGGGGCCACCCCCAGACCCCAGGCCGGGCCGCGCGCCCCCTCCAGTCGCTGGCGCTCCTTACGGGGGCACCCGGCCCTTGGCAGGGGGCTTCGCCCCCCGCACCCCCCGCTGGGGCTTCGCCCCTAGCCCCCGGTTTCCTGGGGGCTTCGCCCCCTTGCCCCCCTTGGGGGCGGGTTGGTCAGGGCGTGGGGGTCGGCTTTTCCAGGCGTAGGAGTTGGACCTGGCCTACGGCCACTTTGCGGGTCTGGTCGTCGGTGATCTCCGCGTCCCACAGGTAGCGGCCGTCGTCGTCGGAGTTCAGGGTGGCCACGATGGTGAGCGTGCCGCCGGACGTGGCGCGGAGGAACTGCGTGCGGTTGCTGATGCCCACGACCTGGCGGTCCAGGCCGGCGCGGAGGGAGGCGCCGATGCTGGTGGTCGTCTCGATGGCCGAGCAGTAGACGCCGCCGTGCACGATGCCGTGGCCCTGGAGCAGGTCGGGGGTGACCGGCAGGGCCGCCTCGACGCGTGTGGTGTCGGCGCTGGTGAGGGTCAGGCCGATCAGGCCGTCGAACGGGCCGGGGGATCGGCCGAGGAACTGGCTGAGGTCCATGGCCGCATCATGCCGGGGCGGCGGTCAGGCGGGCCAGGTGGGTGGGCGCTTGTCCAGGAAGGCCCGCATGCCCTCCTGTGCTTCCGGTGTCTGGCTGGAGGCGGCCATCACTTCGATCGCGTAGGTGTAGGCGTCCTGTTCCGGACGGTCCAGTTGCGCGTACAGGGCCTGCTTGCCCAGCGCCTTGCTGCGGGCGCTGCCCCGTGTGGCGCGTTCGAGCAGTTCCCGCGTGGCCTTCTCCAGTTCGTCGTCGGGGACCGCGTAGTTGATCAGGCCCCAGTCGGCGGCCGTCCGGGCGTCGATGACGTCACCGGTCAGCGCCATCTCCATGGCGCGCTTGCGGCCCACGTTCCTGGAGATCGGGACCATCGGGGTGTGGCAGAACCAGCCGCCCTTGCCGCCGGGGGCGGCGAAGGCGGCGCTCTCGGCGGCGACGGCCAGGTCGCAGGAGGCCACCAGCTGGCAGCCCGCCGCGGTGGCCAGCGCGTGCACCCGGGCCACCACCACCTGCGGCACGGACTGGATCGTCCGCATGAGGTCGGTGCAGGTCTGGAGCAGGGAGCGCACGTCGGCGTGCGCGGCCCCGGCCATGTCGGCGAAGTCGTGCCCGGCGGAGAAGGCCGGGCCGTTGGCCGCCAGGACGATCCCGCGCGCGTCCGTTCCGCCCGCTTCGCGGAACGCCTCCGTCAGGGTGAGGAGGAAGTCCCGGGACAGCGCGTTGCGGCGCCGCGGGCGGTCCATCGTGATCGTGATGAAGGGGCCGTCGCGCTCGACGAGGACATCGCTCATAATGTGACGCTACGTCATCGTCGCTTCTCCCGCACGGGCGGCCGGAGGTGCCTAGGCTGGGGAGTCCTGGCGAGCACGGGAAGGGCGCGTGACGGCACGTGGTGGAGTCCATCGTCGGCGGGAAGCTGCCCGGGGGCCGGCACGGCCTGCCGCGCCACGTCGTACGGGACGACCAGCGGCGCCGCATCCTGGCGGGGGTCGTCGCCGCCGCGGGCCCGGAGGCCATGCGGCGGCAGGACGCGCTGCTGCGCACGCTCACCGGGCTGCTCGCCGCGGAGATGCGGCGGTCGGGGGCCCGCTCGCCCGACCTGGCCGCCGAGTTGACGGTCAACGCGCTCTACGGCGTGGTGTACGCCCGGGTGGAGACGGGCCGGGCCGCCGAACTGCCGGAGCTGGTGCCCGCGCTGGTGCCGGATCCGGCCGGTGCCCGAGGCGCCTGCTCGTGATGTCGGAGCCGCGTCGTACGGTAGGCGTGGTCGATGGACGCGCAAGGGGGTAGTGCCTTGAAGCTGCTCACCGCCACGAACGCCACCCAGGGCTACCGCGACAACGACTTCGCCTGGTGCGTGGAGGGCGAGCTCGTGCACATCGGCGTGGTCTGCCCGCGCGACGAGGGCGACCCCGACGGCGGGTGCGGCTGCGGGCGCTCGTTCGCGGGGCTCAACTCGCACCGGGCCACCACGACCGCGATGGTCCGCGAGGTGCCCGGGTTCAGCGACGCCGACTACGTGCTGGCCATCCGCTCCAGCCTGGAGCAGCAGGGCTGCGACCCCTCCTTCGCCGAGCACGAGGCCGCGCTGCTGCGGATCCTGGTGCGCGACTGGCCGGTGGGGGTGATCGTCGAGCGGCGGCTGGATGAGATCGTGGTACGGCAGGTCGTCCAGCCTTGACGGAAGGTGCGCTGTGCTCGTCGCGTTCTCGGTGACCCCGCTCGGCACGGGGGAGGAAGTCGGAGCCGCCGTGGCGGAGGCGGTCCGGGTGGTGCGGGCCAGTGGCCTGCCCAACCGCACCGACGCCATGTTCACCACCGTCGAGGGGGAGTGGGACGAGGTGATGGCGGTGGTGAAGGCCGCCACCGAGGCGGTGGCGGCGGTCGCGCCGCGGGTCAGCCTGGTGCTGAAGGCCGACCTGCGCCCCGGGGTCACCGACGCGCTGAACGCCAAGGTCGAGAGCGTGGAGCGGCATCTGGCCGGGGGGTGACCCGGCTCAGTCCAGCCAGCCCTCGATCTCCTCGTCGGTGCGCGGCAGCAGGCACCACAGCGCCTCGCGTGCCGACGAGCACAGCGGCACCTCCTCGTGCATCCGCAGGATGCGGAACATCTTCTCGGGGAAGGGCCGCATCCCGACCAGCGCCATCCCGGTGCCGCACTCCAGGCCGCGCCGGGCGGTGGCCGCCACGATGCGCAGCCCCTCCGCGTCGAAGAACGAGACGCCGGAGACGTCGACCACGAGCGGGCGCTCGGAGACCAGTTCCCACAGGCGTTCCCGTACCGACGGCGCGGAGAGCAGGTCCATCTCGCCGGAGAGGAGCACGTGGGTGTGCCGCTCACCCTCCACGACGACCATGTCGACGGCGGTGTCCTTCATGGTGTCCTCACTCTGGCTCGCGGTGACACAAGAGTTCCTCCACGTTCGCCCCTCAAGTGAAGCAGGACTTCTCGCCGCCGTCACCGCCACGGGCGAAGACGCTCGACGCGACCTCCGATGCTGTAGGTGACGAATCGCTCACCTAGCGCGCACGGATCGGTTAGGCTGGCGCGGGAGAGTCGACCGTGGAGGAGGCCGAGTGCCCGGACTCCCGCTCGCCGCCTGGGCGTACGTCTGCGGAGTGGTCGCGCTGGCCGCCGGGCTGATCGCGACGGCGTCGTTCGAGGGGATGGACTGGCCCACGCTGGTCGTGCTGGCCCTGCTCTTCCTGGTCTGCGACTCGGCGCCCGCCCGGCTCACCGTCCGCCGCGCGCGGGTGTCGCTGGGCTTCGCGGCCAGCCTGGCGTCGGTGGTGCTGCTGGGTCCGGCCGGGGCGGCGCTGCTGGGGGTGTGCGCGGTCGTCACCTGCCAGCGCCTCGTCCCGTTCGTCAAGCGGCTGTTCAACGGCGCCCAGTTCGCCCTCAGCGGCTACTTCGCGGGGACGGTGTTCGCGCTGCTGGGCGGCGACCGGGTGCGGCCCGGCCACGCCCGGTGGGTGGAGCAGGTGATCGGGCCGTTCCTGGGCTCCCTGGTCACCTTCGTCTTCGTCAACCTCGCGCTCACCGGCGGAGCGCTGCTGCTGAGCAGGCAGGCGTCGGTGCGGGAGCTGGTGAGCGGGAGCGGCCGGCTGGCGACCGGATGCCTCGGGTACGGCATGTTCGGGCTGCTGGTCGCCGGGCTGTGGTCGCGGGTGGGCGTCGGTCCGCTCGCGGCGGTGCTGGTGCTGCTGCCGCTGTTCATCGCGCGGTGGGCGCTCGAGCAGACGCAGGCGCAGCAGCAGGCGCACGCGGCGACGCTGGCGGCGCTGTGCCAGGCGGTGGAGACCAAGGACTACTACACCCGCGGCCACTCCGAGCGGGTGTCGCGCGGCTCGGTGATGATCGCGCGCGAGATCGGGATGCGCCCGGACCGGGTGGAGGCCATCCGGTACGCGGGCATGCTGCACGACGTGGGCAAACTCGGCGTCCCCACCAAGGTGCTGCAGAAGTCGGGGTCGCTGTCGGAGGAGGAGTTCGCGGCGATCCAGCTGCATCCGATGCGGGGGCTGGAGATCGTGCGGGAGATCGGGTTCCTGGACGAGGCGCTGGCCGGGATCATGCACCACCACGAGAAGATGAACGGCC
>NZ_JBHSON010000195.1:0-6670 GCF_042656285.1 Actinomadura rugatobispora
CCGGCGGGCGCCAGCCCGGCCAGCCGGGCCAGGTCGACGGCGGCCTCGGTGTGCCCGCGCCGCCGCAGCACCCCGCCCCGACGAACCCCCCGCCCCCGGCGAACGCACGGGCGGCGACCGTGCAACTGGCCTCGAGCCCAGGACGGACGCGGCCCCCGCGTCGGGTGCGCCCGGCGAGCATGCCGGTGCCGAGCGTGCGGGCAGCTTGGAGCCTCGAACGGACGCGGCCTCCGCGTCCGGCACGCGCGGCGAGAGCGGGCTTGGCGCCAAGCCGCGCACCGAGGCGGTGCCCGCATCAGGCGCGCCCGCTGAGCGTACGGCCGGCTCCGAGCCCCGGACGGACGCGGCCCCCGCGTCGGGTGCGCCCGGCGATCGTGCGGTTGGCGCTGAGTCCCGCAGCGAGGCGATGTCCGCGTCCGGCGCGCCCGACGAAAGCGCGGGCGGCGACCGCGCGGGCGGCTGGGAGCCTCGGACGGGTGCGGGCTCCGCGTCCGGCGCGCGCGGCGAGCGTGCGCGCGACGAGAGTGTTGGCGCCGAGCCTCGCGGCGATGTGGTGGCCGCGCCTGGTGCAGGTCGTGAAGGGGCGTCGACTGGTGCGGCGTTCGCCGGTGGCGAGTCTCCAGGTGGGGGCGCGTCGGTGCCGGAGGAGGGCGACAAGCGGGTCGCCGGGCGGAAGCGGACGCCGGCGCCCGAGCAGCAGGGTGCTGTGCCGCGTCCGGCTGCGGCCTCGCACGGTGCGGAGGGGCACGGCGAGGCTGTTCCGCGTCCGGGTGAGGGCACGCGTGTGCGGGGGAGCGCTCAGGAGCCCGTGGCCGGGCGTCCGGGCGAGGCGCCGCCCACGCGGCCGGACGTCCCGCAGCGGGCCGCGGCCACTCGGCCCGACATTCCGCAGCAGCCGAAGCCGACCCGGCCCGACATTCCAATGGTGCCCGGAGCGTTCGGGGCCGGGGGCGCCGAGCCGCAGCGGCCGGAGCAGGAGGCACCGCGCGAGGACGCCCCGCGCCTGGAGCCGCCCAGGCCCTGGTCCGAGGAGCTGTCCAAGCCGTCCCGCGAGGGTGCGGCCGACGCGCCCACGTGGCCGCCCGTCCCACAGCCCCAAGGGCAGCCGCCCTCGCGGGACGTCCAGCCGGAGGCGCCTGCGGCCGGGCACGCGGGCAGGTTCCCCATGTCGGGGCCGGCGCCCCGGCCGCCCGCGCACGAGGAGCCGCCGCCCGCGCCGTCGCGCGAGGTGCGCTCGGGTCCCGCGTCGCCGGTACGGCCGCGTCCGCTGCCGCCGCCCCCTCCCGCGCCGCCGTCCGAACCGGCGATCACCCCGCCCGGGCCCGAGCACGAGGTCAGCTCCGGCGGTCTGCGCCGGCTGATCCAGGCCGTCGGCGGCGGGCACGGCGAGGCCGACGCCGAGTACCAGCAGCGGCTGCAGCAGCCGTTCCAGGGCACCCGCCACATCGTCGTGCTCGGCTGCACCGGCGGCGCGGGCCAGACCGTGACCGCGCTCATGCTGGGGCACACCTTCGCCCAGCACAACGGGGAACCGGTCGTCGCGATCGACGTCAACCCCGGGCCGGGCGCGCTCGCGCGCAGGACGCGCAGCGAGACCAACGAGACGCTGACCGGCCTCATCACCCGCGCCGACCAGGTCAACAGCCTCACCGCGATGCGCCGCTACACCTCGCAGGCCAAATCGGGCCTGGACGTCATCGCGGCCGGGAAGAACCCGCTGCAGGCCCTCGACGACCGCGACTACGCGCTGGCCATCCGCACCATCGACCGGTTCTACTCGGTGACGCTGCTGGACGCGGCCGCCGCCGTGGTCGCGCGGGTGCTGCCGTACGCCGACCAGATCGTGCTCGTCGCGCCCGCCAGCGCCGACGCGCCGCGCGCGGTGGCGATGACGTTCGAGTGGCTGGACGGGCACGGGTACGAGGAACTGCGCTCCCGCGCCGTGACCGTCATCAACGGCGTCAGCCGCCGCAGCATGGACGACGTCGAGCAGGCCGAGGCGGTGGCCCGCGGCCGCTGCCGGGCCCTGGTGCGGATCCCATGGGACGATCACCTGAGCATGGACCGCGCCCCCCGCAACGAGCTCAAGTCCCTGCGCGCGCCGACGCGGCGCGCCTACCTCGCGCTCGCCGGTGTGGTCGCCGGCGGGTTCACCGTCGTGCCCGAGCGTTACCAGGAGCTTCAGCAGGAGCAGGAGGCCACCCGATGAGCGCGACCGGCACCCGGGCGGGCGTCATGACCGAGCGGAGCGAGGGCATGAGCGCGGTTCCCACCGGGGGGTCCGCGGTGACCGAGCGCGGCGAGGGCGCGAACGCGGCCCCCGCCGGGCCGACCCCCCGCAAGGAGGCGGCATGAGCAGGGCGTCCAAGACCGGCCGGCTGGCCGTGCGGTACTTCGACGACCGGGTGCTGCTCACCGACAACGCGGCCTGGGCGTACTTCCGGCTGCCGACGGTGTCGTACGAGTTCACCACCGGCGAGGAGCGCGAGGCCCTGGCCACCAACATCACCATCGCGCTGGCCGGGATCCGGATGCAGGACGCGGAGATCCACCTGCGGATCGCGCACCGCACCTACCCGGCGGCCGACTGGGCGCTGGCGCTGGACCGCACCTCCGACGGCGGGCAGGGCTGGCGGGAGTATCTGGAGGAGACGTACGCGCACGTCTGGGCGAAGGACTTCTGGACCAAGGAGGTCTACCTCGGCGTGCGGCTCGGCTCGCGCGGCGTCGGCGCGCAGTTCTCCGGCGGCGTGCTGGCGCAGTGGCTCGGGTTCTACAAGCGCAGCGAGCAGGTCCTCGGCATCACCGACGACGCGATCGAGAAGAAGGAGATCGCGCGGTGGACCGACCAGGCCGAGCGTGTCGGCCGGGCCCTGGGCGGCTCCGCCCTCTACGCGCGGCACGCCGCGTCCACCGAGGTGGCCTGGCTGTTCCAGCACGCGGTGACGGCGTCGCTGGCCGACCCGCCGCCGTCGGCCGTGCCGCGCCGCACCTGGGGCAAGGGTGAGATCGAGACGCTGGTCGAGGGCGCCATCCACAACGGCCGCTCCTACCTGCGCGTGGAGCAGCCCAACTTCAACGGCGTGGGGACGAGCGCGACCGCGGAGTCCTACGTCGCCTACCTCTCCTTCGCCCGCTTCCCGGACATGATGGCGTTCCCGGACGGGGAGCCCTGGTTCCACTACTGCGACGCGCTGCCGTTCCCGGTCGAGATCAGCTCGCGGATGAAGCTGATCCCGCCGGCGAAGGCGTCCAAGGACGTCTCCCGCAAGCTCGCGCACGCCCGCGACATGGACCAGCACATCCGGGAGGCGGGCGCGGAGGCGCCGATCGCGCTGGCCGAGCAGATCGACGCGGCGCGGATGCTGGAGCACGGCATCACCAAGGAGCGGCTGCCGTTCGTGTACGGCTGGCACCGCCTGATCGTGTCCGCGCCCAGCGAGGAGCTGCTGGCGCAGCGCGTGGACGCGGTCGTCGAGCACTACCGCGACATCAACATCGACGTCGTGAACTCCACCGGCGACCAGTTCTCCCTGTTCCTGGAGTCGCTGCCGGGCGACCGGATCCGCCTCAACGCGTACGCGCAGCGGCAGCCGCTGCGCACGATCGCGGGCGGGATGCCGGTGGCGACGGTCGACCTGGGCGACCGTCCCGACGACGACGGCGAGGGCTGGGTCGGCCCGTACATCGGGGAGACGCTCGGCCGGGCCCGCTCGATCGTGCACTTCGACCCGCTGGTGGCGGCGGCGCGCAACCGTCCCACCGCGGTCGCGATCACCGGCGAGCCGGGCGGCGGCAAGACGACCCTGGCGCTGCTGCTCATCTACCAGATGGCGCTGCGCGGCGTGACGGTCGCGGCGATCGACCCGAAGGGCGACGCCGAGTCCCTGGTCGAGCTGCTCAAGGCGCGCGGCCGCAAGGCGCGGATCCTGCCGCTGGGCTCGGCGGCGCCGGGGCTGCTCGACCCGTTCTCGTTCGGCGACGACCTGGCCGCCAAGAAGACGATGGCGACCGAGACGCTGCGGCTGCTGCTGCCGCGCATGTCGGAGGAGCGCGAGTCCGCGATGATCCAGGCGGTCGGCGCCGTCGCCAACGCCGAGCGTCCCTCCCTCGGCAAGGTCGTGGACCATCTGGAGGGCTCGGGCGACCCCGCGTCCAAGAACCTGGGCGCCGTGCTCCGCTCGATGTCGGAGATGCGGCTGGCCAGGCTCTGCTTCGACCCGTCCGGCGGCGAGCGGATCGACACCGCCGGCTGGACGACCGTGTTCACCCTGGGCGGCCTCACGCTGCCCGACGTGGCGATCTCCCGCGAGGACTACTCCTACGAGCAGCGCCTCTCGGTCGCCCTGATGTACCTCGTGTCCCAGTTCGCCCGGCGGCTGATGCACGGCCTCGAGCGGCGCATGCCGAAGGCCATCTTCCTGGACGAGGCCTGGGCGATCACCTCGACCCCGGAGGGCGCGAAGCTGATCCCCGAGGTGTCGAGGATGGGCCGCTCCCGCAACACCGCCCTGATCCTGGTGTCGCAGAACGCCGGTGACCTGCTCAACGAACAGGTGACCAACTGCCTCTCGTCGGTCTTCTCGTTCCGTTCGTCCGAACGCAACGAGGTGGGGAACGTGATGTCCCTGCTGGGGGTGGAGACCTCCGACGAGCACAAGGCCGTCCTGCGCAACCTCGGCAACGGCGAGTGCGTCTTCCGGGATCTGGACGGCCGCGCGGGCCGGATCGGCGTCGATCTGATCTCCGAGGAGCTGCGGCGCTGGCTGGACACCAACCCGACCCGGTCCCGTCCGGGTTCGGCCGAACTCACGGTTTCGGGGGCAGACGCCGCACAGGGTCGAGGTGGAGCCGGGTGAACACGAGAGGTCAGCCAATGAACCGTCCCCGCGTCCCGTCGCGAGGCGCGCTCGACCGTGCGTCAGCCCGGCGGTTGCAGCGTTCTCCGTCGGAGGGTCTCGACCGGTCGGTGCTCTCGGGGGCGCGCAGGCGTCCGCGCAGGGCACGGAGAGGCCGGTCGATCGTCCTGGCCATGCTGGCCGTCCTGTTCATGGTGGGGCTGTCCCCGATGGCGGGCGCCGGCCCGTTCGGCGGCGATCCGTGCCGGCCGGCGGATAATCCGGCGCCGGAGCAGTACGGGTCGGGGACGGACGGCATGATCAAGCCGCCGGACTATCCGAGCGAGCAGCTGCGGAAGACGCCGGTCGACCAGCTGACGTACTACGACCGGTACGGGACGGCCGGGCAGCACTGGTACGCGGTCGACATGGGCTGCGCGGACGCGATGGCGATGATGGGCAACGCGCTCGCCAACACCACGTTCACGCTGGTCCGGGCGATCGACCGGACCACGATCAGCGTGTACCAGGCGGCGGCGTCGGAGTCGCTGCTGGGCTGGCTGAAGAACACCGTCGACGGTGTGATCAGCGACATCGGGAAGACGTTCAACGCGCGGTACTGGTCGTGGGTGGTCATCCTCGGCGCGATGTGGCTGGCCTGGTGGGGGCTGGTGCGCAAGCGGGCCAGCAAGGTCACCGAGGGCGTGATCTGGATGGTCGCGGCGATGGTGGCGCTGATCTGGCTGGTGGCGCGGCCCGCGGACTTCACGACGCTGGGCACGAAGGTGTCGGAGGCGACCAGCGCGGCGTTCAACGCGGCGCTGCCGCAGAGCGAGACCAAGGGGACGTCCTGCATCCCGCCGCCCGCGGGCAAGTCGGATCCGATGAACTCGCCGAACGTGGACGCGACCACCCGTAACGCCAACGGGCTGTGGGTGGCGCTGGTCTGCAAGCCGTGGCTGATGGGGCAGTTCGGCACGACCGATCCCAACGCCAAGATCGTCAAGGACAACGCCGACAAGCTCCTGTGGTCGCAGGCGGTCGACCTGCCGGAGACCCATGGCGGGCAGAAGGTCGACCTGGCGAAGAAGGCGGACGCCTACAAGGACGTCGCCGGCAACGTCAAGGAGCAGCACGCCGGGGTCTATCCGCTGTTCCAGGGGAAGAACTGGACCAGCAGGCTGGCGGTCGCGTTCGGCGGGCTGTTCGCGGCCTTGGTGGCGGGGCTGCTGATCCTGGTGATCGCGATCGCGCTGATCGTGGTGAAGATCGCGTTCCTGCTGCTGCTGGTGGCCGGGCCGATCTTCCTCGGGATCGGCATCCATCCGGGCATCGGACGGGTGATCGCGATCCGCTGGCTGGAGCTGCTGCTGTCGATGCTGCTGAAACAGGCGGCATTGATCGGTGTGCTGTCGCTCTTGTTGTGGGCGTACGGGCTGATCCTCGGCGAGACGCTGCCGTGGGGCCTGCAGATCCTGCTGATCGCGCTGGTGACGGGCGCGGCGTTCGTGTACCGCAAGCCGTTCCAGCACCTGTTCTCGGCGGTCGGGTACTCGGCCGTGGGGTCGCGGGAGAAGAGCCAGGCGCAGCTCGACAAGTCGGTCATGGAGGCGCGCAAGAACACCACGGCGGTGGCGGGCGCGGTCGTGCCGGGCGCGGCGGGCTACCGGCTCTCGCGGCTCGGGAAGAACGACGGCAAGGGCGAGCCCGGTGCGGCGACGGCCGCCGACGGCACCGCGGCGTCCGGGACGGGCGTCGATCGGGGCGGCGGCACGGGCGGGGCGGGCGAGGGCACGTCGCCGGCCGCGGCGCCCGCGCTGGCGGCCATCTAC
>NZ_JBHSON010000196.1:0-6476 GCF_042656285.1 Actinomadura rugatobispora
CAAGGACGTGCGGGACGCGGTCGTGGCCGCTCGCAAGGCGTTCGAGCCGTGGGCGGGGCGGACGGCCTACAACCGGGGGCAGATCCTGTACCGGATCGCCGAGATGCTGGAGGGCCGCCAGGCGCAGTTCGTGGAGGAGTTGCGCGCGGCCGGTCTGGGCAAGGCCGCGGCCTCGGCTGAGGTGGGGGCGGCGGTCGATCGGTGGGTGTGGTACGCGGGGTGGGCCGACAAGCTGGCCGCGGTGCACGGGTCGGCCAACCCGGTGGCGGGGCCGTTCTTCAACTTCTCCACTCCTGAGCCCACGGGTGTGGTCGGGGTGCTGGCACCGGATTCGGCGTTGCTGGGGCTGGTGTCGGTGCTGGCGCCGGTGATCGTGTCGGGCAACACCTGTGTGCTGGTGGCCTCCGAGCCGGCTCCGTTGCCGGCGGTGACGTTGGCGGAGGTGCTGGCGACCTCCGATCTGCCCGGCGGGGTGGTCAACATCCTCACCGGGCAGCGCGCCGAGCTGGCTCCGTGGCTGGCCTCGCACATGGACCTGAACGCGTTGGATCTGGCCGGGGTCGAGGCCGGGCAGGTGCCGGTGCTGGAGGAGGCGGCGGCCGGAAATCTCAAACGGGTTCTGCGTCCGCAGGAGGGGGCGGACTGGTCCGCAGCCCCCGGAACCGGGCGGATGACCGCGTTCCTGGAGACCAAGACCGTATGGCATCCCGTGGGCGTCTGAACGGCGCCGCGGTCTCACAGTGCCGCGACGACCCGGGCGCGGTGCTCGGCGGGGGAGCCCCACGCCGAGCGCAGCGCCCGGGTTTTACGGATCCACAGCGACGGGTCGTACTCGTCGGTGTAACCGATGGCGCCGTGCACCTGCAGGGCGATCCTGGCGGTGGCGTACGAGGCGTCCGACGCCGCGACCTTGGCGGCGGACACGTCCCGGCCGAACTCGGGCGTCCCATAGGACAGCGCCGCCCCGAACAGCAGCGGCCGCGCGAACTCCAGCTCCACCAGGGCGCCCGCCAGATGATGCTTGATCGCCTGGAACTCGCCGATCGGCCGTCCGAACTGCTCGCGCGTCTTCACGTACCCGGCCGAGACGTCCAGCAGCGCGCGGCCCAGCCCGATCTGCTGGGCGGCGCACAGGAGGACGCCGAGGTCGTACGCCGCCGCGGACGCCGTGCGCGCCGCGTCCCCGGAGAACAGGGGCTCGCCCGGGACGACCTCGAACAGCCGCCGGGCGGGGTCGAGCGAGGCCGCGACCGGCCCGCCGCCGGGTGCCGCCGCCCGGACCGTGTCGCCCGCGGCCAGAACCAGCCCAGCGATGTCCGCGTCCAGTGCGTACGGAACGGACGGGGGCAGTGCCAGCGAAACGAGCGCGTCCCCTTCGGCGATCTTCGGCAGCCACTCGGAGGAGGCGGGGCCGCCGAGCCGTCCCAGCAGTTCGGCGGCGGCGAGCGTCTCCACGACCGGGCCCGGGACCGCGTGCCGTCCGAGCACCTCCATCGCGGTGACCAGTTCCACCGGCAGCGGCCCGGCCCCGCCGTGCTCCTCCGGTACGGCCAGTGCGAACACCCCGGCCCCGGCGACCGCCGCCCACAGTGCGCGCCCCGGCGCGGCGTCGCCCACCGCCCAGGCCCGCACCGCGCCCGCCGTCCCGGCCTCGGCCAGCAGCTTGTGCAGGGTCTCGCCGAACATCCGCTGCTCGGCGTCCAGCACGAACCTCATCGCGACCCCCTCGGCAGGCCGAGCAGCCGCTCGGCGATCACGTTCAGCTGGATCTCGTTGGTGCCCGCGTAGATGGGACCGGCCAGCGCGAACACGTAGCCCTCCAGCCAGGAGGAGTCCAGCTCGCCGTCCGGGCCCAGCAGGTCCAGCGCGGTCTCGTGCAGCGCCACGTCCAGCTCCGACCAGAACACCTTGTTGAGGCTGGCCTCGGCGCCGATGTCGTCGGTGCGCGAGATCGTCTCGAAGCCCTTGAGCCGGTACGCGCGGGACCGGATCCAGGCGTCGGCGACCCGGTCGCGCAGCGCGGTGTCGGACGGCTCGGCCCGTTCCCGCCACAGCTCGGCGAGCCGGGCCGCGGCCGCGGTGAACCGGCCGGGGCTGCGCAGGGTGAGCCCGCGCTCGTTCCCGGCCGTGGCCATCGCGACCCGCCAGCCCTGCCCGGCCTCGCCGATCACGTCCTCGTCGGGGACGAACACCCCGTCCAGGAACAGCTCGGCGAACGCGGGCTTGCCGTCCAGCCGCCCGATCGGCCGCACGGTCACGCCCTCGGCATTCAGGGGGAACATCAGGTAGGTGAGGCCGCGGTGCCGCTGCGAGCCGGGGCCGGACCGGAACAGGCCGAACGCCCGGTCGGCGAACGCGGCGCGGGAGCTCCACGTCTTCTGCCCGTCGAGCAGCCAGCCGCCGTCGGTTCGGGTCGCGGTCGCGCGCAGCGCCGCCAGGTCGCTGCCCGCGCCGGGCTCCGACCACGCCTGCGCCCAGATCACCTCCCCGGCGGCCATCGGCGGCAGGATCCGGTCGAGCTGCCCGGGCGTACCGTGCTCGAACAAAGTGGGGGCCAGCAGGTTGACCCCGTTTTGGCCGACCCGGCCCGGCGCGCCGGCCGCGTAGTACTCCTCCTCGAAGATCAGCCAGCGCAGCGGGGAGGCGCCGCGCCCGCCGTAGTGTTCGGGCCACGACACCACCGAGAGGCGGGCCCGGCCCAGTTCCCGCTCCCACGCGCGGTGCGCGGCGAAGCCCTCGGCCGTCTCCAGCGACGGGAGCGGCTCGGCGGGCACGTGGTCGCGCAGCCAGGCGCGGACCTCGGCGCGGAAGTCCTCCTCGGCCGCCCCGAACTCGAGATCCATCCGTGGCCCTCCAAGGTTCTTTCTAACAATTGTTAGATAGATTAGTGTACCTGGGCGGCAGATGGGAGAGGGGCTCCCAACGCACCCGAGATCGACACGACCCGGCCGACCGGCGACCGCCGAGATCGCGGCGCGGAGCAGGATCGCTGGGGGATTCCAACCCGTGGCCCTCAGGAGAGGAGAACAGGTTGAGGTTCGCGGTTCGTCCGCCCGGCAACACGGAGCGTCCCCGCGCGAGTGGCGTCCCGACGGCGCGGCCCGCGGCCGTCCGCCGCGGAGGTCAGCCGGTACGGCGCCGTCGCCCGCAAGCCCTGACGGCCCGCGCGGGTACGGTGGCCGAAAAGAAATCCTCCGTGCGACGTCGAGAGCGAGGTCTCTGCTCCGTCCTCTGCTGCGAGGCGCCCACCGGGGGCGCCCGCGGCGCCGGTCGACCCGGCGCGGAGAGGAGCGGTCATGGACCGTCCAGTGGTGCACTTCGAGATCATCGGGAGTGATCCGGCGTGGGAGTTCCACACCGGGGACGCGGCCACCGAATCGGTCTCCGCGCCCGGCGCCTACGGGTTTGTGCCGGGGGAGACCACGGCCGGCGACGGCAGCGGCGTCGGCGGCGGGGAGGGGTTCAGACCTGTTGGTGGGAGAGTGTTCAGGAGTGTCCATGGATACCCACGCGCGCCCATGGCGATGTACCGTCACAGTGTCCGAGCAGCAAGAGTCGATTGCATGTTCGAGTTCTGTCACTTAAAGTGTTCGTCATGTCGCGTACCACTTCCGGTGGTGTGGCCGCCGAGACGGCGACCCGCCACACCGCCCCCGCCCGCACAGCCCGCCCCCCAGGCGGCGAGGTGCGTCCGGTCGCGGCGCCGTTCGTTGCGGCGGGCCCGCTCGGGGTGGCGGTGCGCGACCGTCTCAAGGGCCTGACCGCTGCCGACGAGCGGGTGCTGCGGCTGATAGGGGTGCATCTGGGGTCGCTGGCCGCGCGGGATCTGAAGGCCCGGTGCCGCGACGGCCTGGAGCATGATGCGGATCGGTGGGCGGCGCGTAAGCGGGAGTTGACGGGGGTGTCGTCGTCTCGGTGGGCCGGGAGCATCACCAAGGCCACCCATGACCAGTGGGCCCTGGCCCGCCACGCCCAGCACGCCCACGTCCAGGGATTGGAAGCGGGGGTGCGGACGCTGGAGCACCGGCTGTCCCAGCCCCTGGGAGCCAGGGGTGCCGGGCGGGCGCCGGGCGGGTACCGGTCCCGGCGGGAGTGGTTCGCCAAGTCCCGCCGCATGGCCGCCCTGAAGGACCGGCTCACCTGTGAGCGGGCCGACCGGGACGCCGGTATCGTGCACGTGGTGCGCGGCGGCACGAGGCTCGCCCGCACCCGCCACCATCTCGGCGATGCCGGGCTCACCGAGCAGCGGTGGCGGGAGCGCTGGGAGGCCCGGCGATCGTTCCTGGCCGCCGATGGCGAGAGCGGGAAGCGGTACGGCAACGAGACCATCCGCCTCACCCCCGGCGGCCAGGTGTCGATCCGCCTTCCCGCCCCCTTGGCGTCCTTGGCGAACGCTCCGCACGGGCGCTACGTCCTGGCCGCCCGCGTCGCCTTCCGGCACCGGGGAACCGAGTGGGCCGACCGCATCCAGGCGGACCGGGCGGTGGCCTACCGCATCCACCACGACCCCGAACGCGACCGCTGGTACCTGACCGCCTCCTGGCAGCGCACCCCCGCCCGCACCCTCCCTCTCCAGGCGGCGTGCGCCCGGGGTGTGGTCGGGGTGGACGCCAACGCCGACCACCTGGCCGCATGGCGGCTCGACCCCTGCGGCAACCCCATCGGCGACCCACACCGGTTCGACTACACCCTGACCGGCACCTCCACCCACCGTGACGCGCAGATCCGGCACGCCCTCACCCGCCTGCTGCACTGGGCCCTATCCTGCGGCGTGGCCGCCATCGCCATCGAAGACCTCGACTTCACCGGCGGCAAGACCCGGGAGAAGCACGGGCGGCGCAGGCGGTTCCGGCAGTTGATCTCCGGCTTCCCCACCGGGAAACTCAAGGCACGGCTGGTGTCGATGGCGGCCGAAGCGGGCTTGGCGGTCGTGGCCGTCGACCCCGCCTACACCACCAAGTGGGGCGCCCGGCACTGGCAGAAGCCACTGCGCACCCCACGCCGCGAAGTTTCCCGGCACGATGCCGCGAGCATCGCGATCGGGCGACGCGCCCTCGGGCACCCGATCCGGCGACGGACGGCACCGCCCCCTGCCCACCGGAGCGATGAGCAGGGGCATCGGACCGCCCAGGCCAGACCAGGCGCACGCGAGCGCGAGGGAACCCGCCCACCCCTCACGGAACCTGCACACGATGCACCCAGCCGGACGGGCAGACGAACGCGGGAGACCAGCGCATCCAACACCGTTCGGGATACGCGCAGTTCCAGGAGCCGGCATCAGATGCCACTCCTGCACACTGAATAGGAACGGTACGAGCCGCGCGTCCGCCGCGCCTCGCCCGGCGGCGTCACCGCGCCTTGACGAGATTGAGATCATCTCCGCCCGAACCCGGTTGCGCGGGACCGCGTCTCCCGGAGAGGGTCGTTCCCGTACGGCGGCGGCCGCCGGTACGGCGCGGATGTGAGGTGGCGACTGCCGATGGAGGCACTGCGGCCCGGGGACCCCCGGCGCATCGGCGGCCACCGGCTGCTGGGCCGGCTCGGCTCCGGCGGCATGGGCCAGGTGTACCTCGGACGCTCGCCGGGCGGCCTGCACGTCGCGGTCAAGGTGGTCCACCCGCACCTGGCCGAGGACGACGACTTCCGCCGCCGGTTCCGCCGCGAGACCGCCGCCGCCCGTTCGGTCGGCGGCGCGTTCACCGCCCCGGTCGTCGACGCCGACCCCGAGGCCGACCCGCCGTGGCTGGCCACCGCCTACCTGCCGGGGCTGCCGCTGCACGAGGTCGTGGCCGCGCACGGGCCGCTGCCGCCCGCCGCGGCGCTGGCGCTGGGCGCCGGGCTCGCCGAGGCGCTGGTCTCCGTCCACCGCGCCGGGGTCGTGCACCGCGACCTCAAGCCCGCCAACGTCATCCTCGGGCTGGACGGCCCGCGCGTCATCGACTTCGGCATCGCGCACGCCGCGGAGGCCAGCCTCGTCACCCGGGCCGGATCCGCGGTCGGCTCCCCGGGCTTCATCGCCCCCGAGCAGGCCCGCGGCGAGCCGACCGGGCCCGCCGCCGACGTGTTCTCGCTCGGCGCCGTGCTGGTGTACGCCGCGACCGGGACCGGGCCGTACGGCGACGGCCCGCCCCACCTCCTGATCTACCGCGCCGTCCATGAGCGGCCCCGCCTGGACGCGGTCGCCGACCCGGTGCTGCGCGCCATCGCCGCCGACTGCCTCGGCGCGGACCCCGCCGCCCGTCCCACGCCCGCGCGGCTGCTGGAACGGCTCGCGCGGCTCGTCCCGGACGAGGCGGACCTGCACGGCCTGGGCTGGCTGCCCGAGCCCGTCGCCGCCGGGATCGCGCTCGCCGGGGCCCAGACCCCGGCGGACGCGGCGGACTCGGTGATCGTCTGGACGGCGTCGTAGTCCAGCACGCACACGATCACCAGGGGGCTCGCGGCCGCGGCCTCGGCGGCGGTCGGCGCGGCGGAGG
>NZ_JBHSON010000197.1:0-6148 GCF_042656285.1 Actinomadura rugatobispora
CCGAGTCGGCCGTCATAGCGAATCGAGCGCCAGATGCGATGACCAGGGAAGTCCGCGCGAAGCCGGACAAGGGTCGGATCCTCGACATTTCTTGATGTTCCTGTCATGGGAGACCTCGTGTTCATGCACGAATCCAGCCATTAACGACCGGACCCGTTCGCAGGAATGGGGTCGATCCAACTTCCCGCGTGCACTCGTTCACCAAAGGCGTCTGACAGGGGGCCAGCAGGGGGCCAAACTGGAACGAGGGAGGTTGCCGCAGATGACGACCGAGCGACGCAGAGAATTCGGCCGCTACCTCGCACGCCTACGCGGAACCAGAAGCCAGCGCGCCCAAGCCGCCCTCTTGTGCGAGCTGGCAGGAACCGGAACGCTCACCCGTAATGAGGTCTCACGCTACGAACGAGGTGAGCGCATCCCCGACGACTGGTTGCCCTACATCGCCCAGGCGCACAACGTGCCGCTCGCCGTCCTGGAACGCATGGCAGCCCACGCCCGCGGCACCGAACCAGCGCCCACCGGCTACCCGTTCGACCTGTCCGCGTTCTTCCCCCACGCCGACGCGCTCAAGTCCCGCATCGCCAACGCTTGGCACGGCCGCGCGGTAGCCAATGCCGGCGGCGGGCCCGCCCTGGTCCTGGTCGGCGGCTACGCCGGATCGGGCAAGACCGAGTTCGCCCGGTTCCTGTCCAGCCTCACCGGATGGGCGTTCCTGGACAAGGACGCCCTCACCCGTCGCATGACCGAACGACTCCTCGCGTCCCTGGCCGCCGACCCCCACGACCGCCACACCGACCTCTACAAGGCCGAGGTACGCCCCCACGAGTACCGAGTCCTGATGAACAGCGCCTACGCCAACATCGACACCGGAGTCTCCATCATCCTCGCCGCCCCGTTCATCACCGAACTGAACACCGCTGGCTGGCTGCCCCGCCTCACCCACCGATGCCAGGCCCGAGGCGTCGAGGTCGCCGCCATCTGGGTACACAGCGATCTGGACACCATGCACGAGTACATCGAGGTCCGAGACGCACCACGCGACCACTGGAAGCTCAACCACTGGGACGAGTACACCAGCGGCATCAACACCGATGAGCCCCCGCCGGGCGTCCACCACACCATCGACAACCGCCTAGGCGCGGCCACCAGCCTCGCCGACCAAACCCGCGAAACCCTCCGCAAACTCATGGCATGAGCTGTGAGTCCGCCCGAGCGACATCACGCAGACGAGTCCGGAGGACTCCACTCCATCGTGCGCTCATATCGAGTCAGCGCGTCGCGCAGCTCGGCCAAGAGCGTCTCCTGCGCCGCATCCTCTTCCGATCGAAACGCCTCCAACCGAGCTTGCCGCTCAAGTCCACTCGGAAGAGTCGTGATCTCCATACGGGCATCGATAAAGCCCAAGGCCTCGTACCGAGCCCAACCCTCCTCGATCGCCAAGCAGCACATCACGCGCTCCTCCATGACCGCCACGAACTCATGCACCGGCAGATGAGGCTTGCCAACTTCCAAAGTCCACAGGTTCGACCGAGCGCAGGCAGCGATCAGCAGGCCAGCAGTCTCGACCAGTCGAAACCCGCACCCCTCTGCGGTGACGATCGCAAGAGCCACCTCCATAATCGGCGATCTCTCCGGCATGCCTACCTCCACAGTCCAAACCGTGCCCAAGACAGTGCACCACCGACCCGACCAGGCCAGACAGCCCGGATGAGAACTTTCTCTACGTCTTCAAGGGCGCCGCTACGCGTCGCCGACGGCCGCCCGCCCCGGCGCGCCGGGCGTGCGGCCTGTCCCGTCCGGTCCCGCCGCGCCGCGCCGCCCGTCCGCCAAAGATCAAGATGCAGCCCACTGTTTCGATCGGTCGCGTACGGCCTCCGACCTTAGCCCAGCAGTGGGTCAGAAGTATGGATAGCCCTGTGATGCTATGCGCAGATGAGGAACTGCGGTAACTTCAACTCATGGCAAAGGTCCCTGGACTTGAAACGAGATGGCCCTACGGCGAGGCGTCATTTCCCCATGAGGATATTTTCTTTCCACTTTACAATTCTGCCACTTATCATGCACGGTCGGCGCTGGATCTTTTCGCCAGAGGAAGAGCCGAGGAGCAACTTATTGCAGCAATAAATGTCGGGTGTGCGGTCGAGTTGCTGGCTAAAGGGTACATCGTATCAATCGAACCCGCTCTGCTGACTGATCGTGCTGACCGAGACTCCATACTCCACCTATCAGGGAAAAGTCATCGTGCCTCTACCTCTCCAAGCCACACTAAGACGCGGGGCGCAAAGGAGGTTCTGCTCCTGGCGAAGCACTTCTACCCATCGCTCCGATTCAATCCGCAGGGAGCAGATGAGCAGGTACTCCAAGTTAGAAATGCCTCCGTGCACATGGGCATTGTGGACCAGAGAGAGCTTAAGTCCGCAGTGATGGTCATGGTCCGAATAGTCGAGGACCTAATCGCAGCTATCGAAAAAGCGGACCGCGTCAAGTTCTGGGCCGAAGATAGAATACCTCTAGTTGACCAATTTTTGGACGAATCCCTTTCCGATTTGCGTCGTACTGTGGCGGCAAAGGTTGCTGCCGCTAAAAGACAGATAGCACTATTGACTCGCGACCTCCCTGCGGACGCAGCGCGTATAGTTCTGGCATCCTTGTCGGGCAGAGAAGCGAGAACCTTGATTGATCGCGAGCTGCCGCACCAATGTCCAGTCTGCAGTCAAATGGGGTGGCTTGTTTGCAGTGTAGAGCGATCAGATGTTGAGACGGACTACGACGAGAGCGGCATGTTTTACATCGTCCACCAGACGGCTTATCCGCATGTCTTTGAATGTCCGGTTTGTAATCTCACGCTAGAAGATCGTGAACTGGATGAGTTTGAATTTCCCAGGGAGATAACATTGGAGCCGGACACCGAACCCTACAAAGCATTTCGTGAATCGGATGAAGATTTGTATCGGCATCCCTAAGCAGAGGAGGGCTGTGGTCTCGCCGTTCGCACGGGTGAGTTCTCCGGAGCGAGGGGTATCCGTGCCTGGAGGTTGAATTTTAGCGACGCCACAGGGTGTTCATGCAGGTCAGTGGATGAAACGGGCTGGTCTGACTGGACCGATAGCCAAGCTGAAGGCGCCATGAGACCAGGTTCTGATCAGGTGGCCTGCGTGCGAAGCCTACAAGCGGCGCCAACGTCTGCCGGGCTGTTCTATCTAAAACGGCGGATCGTCTGAAAAACTGCCGCTTCCCGTCGCCCAAGGGTCCGTATTTGGTGGTAGCTGGGGTAGGTGCTTCATGATCTCATTGAGGACTCGGTCAACGTTCTTCACGCTACGGCGTGCCCGATCATATAGTGCTTCGAGGTCGCTATTCCACTCCATTTCCCATTCGCCATTGTCGTTTTCATATGTTCCTGATTTCAAAGAGTCGACAAGCGCTCCCTCCTCGTCGAGGATTTCGAGCGAATATGGGTACCTACCGTCATCGTCGTCGGATGCGATTACTACTGTTGCTCCTCCGAGAGTGCTGTGAAATGCGTTCGGTCGATCCGACTCATGCCATTCAACGTTGGAGTCACTCTGCTCGGTGGCCAGCAGCAATCGTTTTACCAGCTCATGGAGTCGGGCCTGTCCGTAGGTTGTCACACCAAACCCCTTCCCGGTTGTAAGCCTTCTAATTCGAACTCTGGTCGCCCGAGCCAACTTGCCTTGCCCCAAAGGGGGTAGCCGTCGAAGTTATTTGAGAAGCCAGCATTGATGTTTCAAGGCAAACTTTTTCGATTGCCTTTCGCACCCTCTTGGTGGCGTTCGGCAGATCAACATTTTCTTTTCCAACGAGATTTGTTTTTGCTAGGGCAGCAAGATTGATTGATTCTTGCGCTAGCGCGTCCAGAGCGGAGCTCTGCGCATGATCGCTTGCAAGAATTCCACGCAAGGAAGAGGCGGCTTCTCGCCACTCTCGCAAGAGTCGCCGCATCTCCTCAACATTTTTTCGTATAGCAGCGTTCTCGATGTCATGCTCAAGGCGTGACAACTTCGGAACCATCAGTAGTAGATTATAGACTCCAATTCGTTGCGTAGCATCATCAACCGCTTTCTTTGTGGCAGTTACAATCCGTCCCATCCGCCAAATCTGCCACATGGCTACGGCTAGTCCGGCAATACTGAGAACGTCCCCGACGCTCATTCACTGATCACCATATTGCACGCCCCACAATCGTCACGTGTATGTGAATTTGGTGACAGAATGCAGCATTGTATCCCAAGTTGGGTCATCGGTGCGGCATCATCGAACATTCCGGTCTCTGTCCCGTAATGGGGTCGCCCGCTGGTCGGCCCTACGATCGCCACGACGTGGCTGAGGTCAGTGCATGGTTGGGGGCGATCGCTGCCGCGGGGCTTCCGGTGCTCGGGCCGTGGCCGGCCTGCGCTCCGGGTCCCCTTGCCCTCGGATGATCGGGTGCTGTGGGGCAGGGTTGCTAACGCGGGTGCTAACGGCGGGGCTGGATGACCCTGGACGAGTGTGGACTGGGGGGCCCGCCGGGCAGGTCAGGGGACGAGCGTGGACGTCTGTGGATCTTGCTCGTCAGACTCGTAATGAATCGCTCGGCACTCAGTCTCGTCGGCCGATCTCGGCGCAGGTCTTCGGGACGTCGCGTCCGAGACCAGGGCGAACGCTTAACCCTCCTCGGGAAAGAAGTCCGGGTCGTGCTCGTCAGGGGTAGCCGGTGCGTACTGCCGCAACTCACCGTCCCTCCGCATCCACCCCCTGAAGAACGACTCCTCCTGGTCCATCACGAAGACTTGCAGCGCGTTGGGGCACCGTCAGGGCATCTGCGCGATGTGATCCAGGACTGCGTTCAGGTCGGTATGGTTGAGCGCTTCGGCCCACGCCTCACACTCCGGATATTTCCATCCACCCTTGCCGAGTCCTGGCCGGTGGTCTCGCAGAGAAAGCCCACACCGCGTTCCGGCGTATCCCACCGCAGCGGATGTAGGTTCCCCAGCAGGCTGAATATCGCACGTTCGCTGAGCAAGCAGTCCGCAGGTCATGGACACGGATGCGCTGTTGATCAATCCGTCGGCCTTGACCACTCTTTGTGAGGTGGCTGAAGCGAGCGCTGGCGGCTATTGCTCGCTGAACAGCGATCAGGGCTGGCGGCGTCCTCAAGAGGCGACGGACCATCGGCTCGTTCGACGCCGAGGATCATGCCGAGTCCGGTCAGCGCATTGTCGGCGAGGAGTGATGGGTTCGCCTCGAACCTTTGAAGCATCTTCGCAACCTGCTCGGGCGGCAACTCTGACAGCGCGTGCTCCAGCTCTTGGAACCCCTCGTCTGCTCGAATGTCGGCAGCAGCCACCAAACGCATCTGCTCCTCAGCGAAGCGTTGCGCTGCCAACGCCATGAGGTAGCGAGCCTGTGCCTCGGAACTGGTCATGTTCATCTTGACCTCAGTGAGGGCGGCCATGTCCTGGGGGGGTTCAACGATCCTCGCCTCAATCACGGCGCTGTTCTTCTCAGCTCGGTGCTGACGGAGGAGTGCTCGAAGTTCGCGCCTGCGTTCTGCTCGCGCCCGGATGGCAGGGCGTAGCTTCTCGCTCCAGAACCGCATGACGTGGGGCGTGCTGTACTCGATCGCAACGATCAATAGCTCGCGTACGACCTTCTGAACCAACTCGTCCCGTTCCTCCTGCTCCTTCGAGCGGCGAGGTGGCTCGGGTTCCTCGCGAACGTGGACTGGCTCTGAGTCGTAGGCAGACGACTCCTCGTTCTCCTCGATGTAACTGAGAGTGACCTGGTCAAGCTCCGCGTCTACCTCGCTGCGAGTGAGTGGACTGAACTCTCCTGGCTTCTTTCGTGAGTTCGAGTAGTGAGAGTCCTTCCGGCGCGTTACATACATCTTCTCCGTGACGTACTCATCATTGTCGTTCTCCTGCGCCATGAAGCAGAGCCTACGCTCGCGCCCCGACATATCCGGTCGGGTCAGCAGAGGTTGACCTTGCGGCACACGTCGCGACGTGGGTAACGCGGTGAAGGGCTAGTACTCCAGCTGTAGATCGCGATCTTGCTGGTTAAGGGCGTTTGGAAGCAGGACGGCCACCGCGTGATCATCGTTGTTTGTGAGGACAAACGAAAACCGGGCGGTGGCCGCTGGCCACAG
>NZ_JBHSON010000198.1:0-5776 GCF_042656285.1 Actinomadura rugatobispora
TCCTGATGTTCCATCACGGGGAAGGAAACTAGCATCCGCGCACGTTCGCAGTTTCTCGGCCCCGTGTCCCCCAACCCCTTAAGGTCTGGCTGTCCGATCACATGATCACGGGACAGGCCCTAGCGGGCGAGTGCTCTGGGTGGCCGAGCGCCTTGAGCGAGCGAACCCCCCGCGGTCGAGCACCCCGAGTGGGCGGGCGCTCCGAGTGGGCGAGCCTCCCGGCGGGCGAGGTCCGGGCGGGCCAGCGGCCTGGGTGGGCGAACCCCCCTGCGGGCGAGATGGGTTTGGTGTTTGAGGTGTGCCGCTTCCGGATGGTTTTCGAGAGGGATCAGGCGACCCGGACCGCCCCCGCGAACGGGCGACCGGCGATCGGGGCGATCTTCACCACGTCACCGGTCTGCGGGGCGTGCAGCATCTTGCCGTCGCCCACGTACAGGCCCACGTGGTGCAGGTCGGAGTAGAAGAAGATCAGGTCGCCCGGCTGCATCTGGCTCTTGGAGATGTGCGTGCCGGCGTTCCACTGGCTGCCGGTGTAGTGCGGCAGGCTGATCCCGACCTGCTTGTAGGCCCACATGATCAGGCCGGAGCAGTCGAAGGTGGACGGGCCCTCGGCGCCCCACACGTACGGGCGCCCGATCTTGGTCATCGCCAGCCGCAGCGCCTGCGCGGCCTTGCCGCTGCCGACGACGGGCAGCTTGGCGAGCTGGGTGGGGTCGCGCTTGACGAGCTTGCCACGCACCTTCTCATACAGCGTGGTGACCTTCTTGCGCTGCGAGTCGAGCTGGCCGCGCAGCTTCTCCACCTGCTGGGAGCGCTCGTCGGCGGACTTGCGGGCGCGCTGGGCGGCCTGCATGGCCTGCATCATGCTCGCGACGCGGGTGCCGTCCTGGGTGGCGAAGTAGCGCAGGGTCGCGGCCTGGTCGAGCATGGCCTGCGGGTCCTGGGCGGCGACGAAGGAGACGGTGGGGTCGGTGGCGCCGCCCTGCATGTAGCTGGTGGCGGCCAGGCTGCCGAGCTTCTCGCGGACGCCCTGCAGTGCCTTCTCCTGGCGCGCGGCGTTGTCGGTGGCGACCTTGGCGGCCCGCTGCGACTGCTGGAGCTTGACCTTGAGGCCGTTGTACTGCTCGGTCAGCTGCTCGAGCTGGTCGGCGAGCTTGTGCGCCTGGGTCTGCAGCTCCTTGGTGGACGGCTCGGGGTCGGCGTGCGCCGCGACGGGCGGTGCCAGCACGGTCATCGCGGCGACGGTGCCGGCCAGCGTGCCGGCGCGCAGCCGTGCGGCCGGTCTCATGCGCGAAAAGGAACCAGGGCGCGAGCGCTCCACCAACTCTCCTCTCCTCGTCCGCCTACCGAGTTAGCTGACGGGTGCGGGCAAGGAGCAGCCCGTCCGCGGCGATGGACGCGGATTGACCCCGGTCGGTCTCGGCTCCGGGAGGCTCCCGGAACGCTTCCGACATTGGGTTCCCGGCTCCCGGAACGCTGGCGGCGGCCCGTGGACTCGGCGGTCCGGCCGCCCGTGTCCGGGCGGATGTCCCGGCGATCGGTCCCGGCGGCCGATGTCAGCGCAGGAGACTAACGGAACCGGAGGGGCGTGCCAACCGGATGTGACGAAAACCCAGGTGCCGTGACCGATTCTGAGTTGAATGACTGGTATGTCTGGTATTTGGGTTGTGCTTTGCCGTATTTTGCCCGCCGTCCCCCAGAACCGTTCCGCGCGCTCACACCCTTCGTCGGGACGGGCCGCGGCCGTCCGATAACGTCGGTTGTTTGTGGAAGTCGTGATCAGGCGTGCCCGCACCGCCGACGTCCAGGACATCAGCCGGCTGGTCGGCCTGTACGCGGGATCGGGGCGCCGCCTGCTCAAGAAGTCCACCGTCAAGCTCTACGAGGACGTGCAGGAGTTCTGGGTCGCCGAGGAGAGGTTTCCCGTACCGGAGGGGGACGGCCCTGTGGCCCCCGGCGGTGGCCGGATCGTCGGATGCGGCGCGCTGCACGTCATGTGGGAGGACCTCGCGGAAGTCCGTTCGGTCGCCGTCGAGCGGGGATACGGGGGACGCGGGATCGGTCACCGCATCGTGGCCCGCCTGCTGGACACGGCACGGGAACTGGGCGTGCGAAGGGTGTTCTGTCTTACCTTCGAGGTGGAGTTCTTCGGGCGTCACGGGTTCCGTCCCATCCTCGGGACTCCCGTTTCACCAGAGGTGTACGAAGAACTCCTCCGCTCCTACGACGAAGGCGTGGCAGAGTTCCTGGACCTCGACCGGGTCAAGCCGAATACGTTGGGCAATACCCGGATGTTGCTTCGCCTGGAGGACTGACCGATGAGTAGATCCCCCCGACGCGGCAGGCACTCCCAGCCGCCGCAGCCGGGCCCGCCGCAGGGACAGGGACAGGGGTCGTACGGCCCGCCGCCGCCCTACCAGGGGCCCCAATGGCAGCAGCCGCAACAACAGCAGTGGCAGAACCAGCCGCAGTGGCAGAACCAGGCGCCGCCTCCCCAGCAGCAGGGGTGGCAGCAGCAGCCCGTCCAGGACCAGGGGTACCAGGACCAGGGGTACTACGGCGGCGACCAGGACGACGTCTCCGAGGCCGCCAGCCTGCCCCTCGCCCCCATCTACCGGCGCGCGGGCGCACGCCTGCTCGACAACGCGCTGGTGGCGGTGTTCGGGTTCGCGCTCGTCCTGCCGATCGTCATCGGCACGATCGGCCTGGACAGCGCGGGCAGCAAGACCGACACCGAGGGCGGCATCTGGAACTGGCCCATCATCTTCACGCTGTTCGCGGTCCTGTCGGTGCTGCCCTTCATTTACGAGGCGGTGCAGCTCTCCCTCTGGGGGCGCACGCTCGGCAAGCGGATGCTGCACCTGGGCGTCGTCCAGGTGCGTCCCGCCGGTGACGCCCTGACGACCACCCAGGCGGTGTGGCGCGCGGGCATCATCCACGTGGGCTACCTGATCGGCGGGTTCTTCTTCCTGGTCCTGGCCGTGATGGTGTGGGACTACCTGGCGTACGGGATGCTCCTGGTCTGGATCGGCGCTCTGATGGCCTACCTGTGGGCGATCTGGGACCAGCCTCTGCACCAGTCCCTGCACGACCGCTTCGCGGGCACGCTTGTCATCGACGAGCGGGTCGAGGACGGCGATGCGGGTTACGACGAGTACTCCGAGTACAGGGAGTAAGGCGGGACATGGCGGCGGCGGATCAGTCACCGAAGGCCGACCCGCTCCCCGACGAGGGGCCTCCTGACGAGGGGCCGCTCCCGGAGGTCGTTCCCGGCCTGGCCGAGCCGGGGCAGCGGCTGCTCGCCCGGATCGTCGACACGCTCGTGGTGGGGCTGCCCGTGGTGGCGGTCGTCCGCGAGGTGGTGCCGGCCGCCGACTTCGACGTCGTCGCGCCGCCGGCCGTCGCCGGTTTCCTGCTGCTGTACGAGTGGATCCAGCTCTCCCTGTGGGGGCGCACGCTCGGCAAGCGTTTCGCGGGCATCGAGGTCGTGCGGTTCCCCGTCCCGGAGGGGGCGGCGGCGCCCGCGGACGGTGCCCTGGGAGCCTCCCAGAGCGTTTCTGAGGTCGCTGAGGGGCCTTGGGTCGGCTCGGGTCTGCCGGGCGTGCGCAGCGCGGCTCTCGCGGCCTCAGGGGGCGTGCCGGGGGCGCCGGGGCCCGTCACGGCCCGGCGGGACGTCGAAAGCGCGCCAGAGCCCTCCATAGCGGCGGAAGGCGAAGGCGCCGAAGAAGCCGAAGGCGTCCGGGAAGGCGTCCGGGAAGGCGCTGTGGAAGGCGGCGTGGAAGGAACGGTCGAAGGCGCCTCGGAACGCGTCCGCCAAGCGGATCGCGAAGGCGCCGCGGAAGGTGTGGCGGAAGGCGCTCCTGAAGACGGCTGGGAACATGCCGCGGAAGGCTTCCGGGAAGGCGGGCACGAAGACGTCCTGGAAGACGTCCCGGAACGAGTCCCGGAAGGCGCCGTGGAAGGAGCTCCCGTAGCCGCGGCGGAAGTCGCTCTGGGGGATGCCTCAGAGAACGGGAGCGTTCCGGAGGAAGAGCTTCAGAAGCCCCCACGGCTAGGGGTGGCGCGTTCCCTGCTGCGGTCGGCCACCTATGCGCTTCCTATTGCCGTACGGCCCGTCCCGGTGTTCGGTCTGATCGCCGGTGTCTTCTGGGTGGGGAACGCGGGCCTGATGTACGAGGGCGTGCGCCGGCAGGCGTTGCACGACCGCCTTGCGGCCACCGTCGTCGTGAAGCGCGGCGCCGCCTGAGCAACCGCCCAGCGGACACAACGCGGCGGCACCCCGCCGAGCCTTGTGTGACGACATTGAGGACTTATCCGCTGTAATCGGTATGCAGTAGAGTCACCCGCGCCGTACTCGCCTACGGAGCACTTCCCCTGGCCGAGCCCCCCGCACGGCAACGGATTTCGCCGACCCCGCCCCCGCCGGTATCGATGTACATCCCCCCGGTGGAGGCACGTGATCAGGCTGCCGTGCGGGCGTCCGGCCTGCCGTGCATTCCCCCTGGGCCGGTGTGGTTAGTGCCGTTACGTCAGGGTTAATCGATGGCTCCGGGGTGGGTGTTGCCGCCCCGGTTAAGGTGGTGCCCGGCCTAATTTCTTCGCCCGCGGACCCGGCCGGGAAAGCCCGGGGGCCCGCGAAACCGGTCCAATGCATGATCGATCGTGCTGGTCAGGGCCTCCGGAGGTGACCCCGGTCACCTCCGAAATCCCCGTCCCGGCCGGGGCTGCCGGACAAATACATACAGCCTGCCACCCCGGGTCGACCGCCGGTGGCGGCCCGTCGCGTATCGCCCCTTGCCGCCGCGTATCGCCCGTGCGTCGGATTCGGAGGGCGGCGATTACGAAGAGTTACCGAGGGGGAAGGCTACTTCCGCGCGAGTTGAATTGTCATCGGCAAGCATCGCGGTATATCTTTGTCAACCGAATGCAGTTTGCTCCAGCTGAAAGGTCTGTCCCCATGGCACAGAAGGTTCAGGTGCTTCTCGTCGACGACCTCGACGGTGGCGAGGCGGACGAGACCGTAGCGTTCTCGATCGACGGCGCCTCGTACGAGATCGACCTCAGTAGCGCCAACGCAAAGAAGCTGCGGGATTCTCTGCAGCCGTTCGTGGAGAAGTCCCGTAAGGCCGGCGCCACCACTCGCCGCCGTCGCCAGCGCGGTGCGTCCAGCCGTGAGCGCAGCGCCGAGATCCGTGCCTGGGCCAAGGACCACGGCATCAAGGTCAATGAGCGCGGCCGCATCCCGGCGAATGTGATCGAGAAGTACGAGGCCGCCCACTGAGACGCCTCGCCGCGACGGCCCGTCTCCGATGGTGAGACGGGCCGTTCGCTTGTGGCGTAGAGATCTTTGGGTTGTATCGGGCATGTCGCGGTAGACAGGATGCAATCGGCCATCGCGTCGGCGGCCGTGCGCGCGTCGTGGTCCAGTGGTGGTCCACCTGCGGGAAGGTTCCGTTCGCTTGGGGCGTAGCGGGAACATGACGCAACCGTGCGGTAGTTGGATGAGACTGAACAGCGCTTAGCTGGGGAACGTCTCTCGGTGGGCAGCACCGGGCGGCCTCCTCGGGGCGGGCTAGATTGATTGGTGCCAGCACCTGCGGAAGGACAGGTTCGGACATCCCGGACTCTGACCAACCGCTCTGTGAGGAGCGACGAGATGTTCGAGAGGTTCACCGACCGTGCGCGTCGGGTTGTCGTTCTGGCTCAGGAAGAGGCCAGGATGCTCAACCACAACTACATCGGTACCGAGCACATCCTCCTTGGGCTGATCCATGAG
>NZ_JBHSON010000199.1:0-5046 GCF_042656285.1 Actinomadura rugatobispora
CCGCCCCGCCGCCCCGGCGGCACCGCCCGCCGCGCTGTACGAGCGGGTGGCGTCCCGGGAGGGCATGCGGTGGTACTGCGTGATGCGCGGCCTGGTGATCTCCGAGGAGTACACCTCGCGCGACGGCCTGGACGCGATGGGCGCCACCGGCCGCTCCCTGGGGCCGCTGTGCCGGCTGGCGGCGCTGCTGAGCCGGGGCCGGCTGAGCGCCGGCCACACCGAGGTCACGCTGGTGATACGCAAGCCCGAGAACCGTTTCGCCCGGGTCATCTGAGCACCACCCCGAGACCGGCTCCGGCCCTGTTCTGAACCGTTCCGGCCCGTGCCGAGGTGCGAGCACCCGGCCGGGCTCGGTATTTTTCTGCGGAAACCCCTGTTGACCTGGACCAGCCCGGTTGCCCCGGGCAGGATCGGAGACCGCGGTGACCGCCGACGCCGGCCTACCCGACACGCTGCGCGACCTGCCCGCATGGAGCCCGGACGCGATCGAGCTCGCGGATCTGGAGCTGCTGCTGGCGGGCGTGTACCGCCCGCTGGCCGGGTTCCTCGGCTCGTTCGACACCGCGATGGTGATCGCGGGCGGGCGGCTTGCGGACGGCACGCCGTGGCCGGTCCCGGTCACGCTGTCGGTGCCCAAGGAGTTCACCGCGCACGAGCGGGTCGTCCTGCAGGACCCGGAGGGCGTGCCGCTGGCCGTCCTGGACGTCGCCGAGGCCTGGCAGGAGCCGACCTCCCAGGGCTGGCGGCTCGCGGGGACCCTCGAAGCCCTGCGCGCGCCCGCGCACGGACCGTTCCACCGGCTGCGCCGTCGTCCCGACGAGATCCGGCCGCACGAGGGCGCGGTGCTGGCCGTCGCGACCCGCGAGCCGCTGCACCGCAAGCAGCTGGGCCAGCTGCGGCAGGTCGCCGAGCGGCTCGACGCCCGGGTGCTGATCCTGCCGCTGCTGGGCGGCCGGCACGACGAGGCGCTGGTGCGGGCGCTGCTGGCGGTCCGCAAGGAGCTGCCGGAGGGCACCGAGGTGGTCCCCGTCCCGCTGCCGCCGCGCGGCGACGGCGCCGAGGACGCCGGCCGGCGCGACCTGCTGCTGCGCTCCCACGTCGCCGCCGCCTACGGCGCCACCCATCTGCTGGCCGAGGAGGCCGCCGAGGGCACGGCGATCCCCGTCGCGGTGCCCGAGCCGTGGGCCTACGACGCCGACGTGGAGGTGTGGCGCCCGGTCGCCCGGATCGAGCCCGACCACGTGCAGGCCGAGCTGACCGCCGACCGGCTCGGCGAGCTGCTGGACGCCGGCGAGCCGGTCCCCGACTGGTTCACCCCGCCCGCGGTGGCCGCCGAACTGGCGGTGGCCCGCCCGCCCAAGCACGAGCGCGGCCTCACGGTCTTCTTCACCGGCCTGTCCGGCTCCGGCAAGTCCACGGTGGCGCGGGGCCTGGCGGACGCGCTGATCGAGCGCGGCGGCCGCAGCGTGTCGCTGCTGGACGGCGATGTGGTGCGGCGGCTGCTGTCGGCCGGGCTGACCTTCTCCAAGGCCGACCGCGACCTCAACATCCGCCGGATCGGGTTCGTCGCCACCGAGGTCACCCGGCACGGCGGGGTGGCCATCTGCGCGCCGATCGCCCCGTACGCGGCGACCCGCGCCGAGGTGCGGCGGATGGTGTCGGCGGCGGGCGACTTCGTGCTGGTCCATGTCGCGACGCCGCTGGAGGAGTGCGAGCGGCGCGACCGCAAGGGCCTGTACGCCAAGGCGCGGGCGGGGATCATCCCGGAGTTCACCGGCATCTCCGACCCGTACGAGGAGCCCGGCGACGCCGATCTGGTGCTGGACACATCGCGGCTGGCGCCGGACGAGGCCGTGGCGCAGGTGCTGGACCTGCTGATCGCGGGCGGCTGGGTCCGCGGCGGCTGACGGCGCGCGCCGCCGGGCTTCGCCACCCCCCTCCCGTACGTCCCGTTCGTTCCACCGCGTACCCTGGCTACCGAATTTTTCCGAGTAACCCGGTAGGTCATGGCGTTGGACTTCGATTGGACGATGGCGCTCGGCTCGTTCCTGGTCGCGATCATCGTCGGGCTGACGGGCATGGGCGGCGGCGCGCTGATGACGCCGATGCTGGTGACGTTCTTCGGGGTCAGCCCGCTGGCCGCGGTCTCCAGCGACCTGGTCGCCGCCGCGGTGATGAAGCCCGTCGGCAGCGCCGTCCACTACCGCCAGGGCACCATCAACATGAAGCTGGTGGGCTGGCTGTGCGTGGGCTCGGTGCCCGCCGCGTTCTGCGGGGTGCTGCTGGCCCGGGCGCTGGGCGAGGGCGAGGACGTCCAGAACGTCATCGAGAAGGCCATGGGCGTGGCGCTGCTGCTGGCCGCCACGGGCCTGGTCGTCCGGGGCTACCAGGCGCTGAAGGACCACGCGGCGCGGCACACCGGGGACGACCGGCGGACGGTGGCGCGCGGCGAGCCGGCCGCCACCGACACCCCCGAGATCACCATCAGGCCGGTGCCGACCGTGCTGGTCGGGCTGGTCGGCGGGCTGGTGGTCGGGGTGACCTCGGTGGGCTCCGGCTCACTGATCATCGTGGCACTGCTGGCCCTGTACCCGGCGCTGAAGGCCAACCAGCTGGTCGGGACGGACCTGCTCCAGGCGGTGCCGCTGGTGTTCGCCGCCGCGCTCGGGCACCTGCTGTTCGGCGACTTCCGCATGGAGGTCACCGCGGCGCTGCTGGTCGGCTCGATCCCCGGGGTCTACATCGGGTCGAAGATCTCCTCGCGGGCGCCGGGCGGGCTGATCCGGCGGATCCTGGCGTTCGTGCTGGTGGCGACGGCGCTGAAGATGTTCGGGTTCGGCCCGGTGACGCTGGCGTGGACGCTGGTGGCCCTGGCCGTGGCCGCCGCCGTCGCCTGGATGCTGCTGCGGCGCCGTCACGGCCTCCCGGCCATACCGCTCTCCGAGACCCCGGCCGCGTCCGCGACCGGGCCATCCGGCGCGCTCGGCGGGGACGATCCCGCCCGCGAGTCGGCCCCGCACAACAACTGACCGGAACCGGAGCCGGGGCCGGGGTCGGGGGCGGGGTCGCCGCGGCGCAGCATCCGCCACAGCAGCGCCGCCGAGACCAGGCCGCCGATGCCCAGGCAGTACGGCGCCAGCGCCGCGTTGCCCTCGTCCAGCGCCAGCAGGACGGTCAGCACCGCCAGCCCGGTGAGGGCCTCGGCGCCGCGGATCGCGAAGACCGTCCGGGACCGCTTGCGGGCCGTGGCCAGGCTCGCCAGCGGCAGCGTGCAGGCGAAGCAGACCGCGTAGATGCCCCAGCCGAACAGCGCCGTCCCGTCCACCTCGAACGAGCCCCCGGTGACCACCGGGCCCAGCGGGGCGGCCAGCAGGATCCCCGCCGCGCTCATCACCAGCGCGACCCCCGCCATCAGCCCGCAGGCCCGCACCGCCTGGACGGCCCGCATCGGCCGGCCCTCGCGCTCGGCCTTGGCGAAGTCGCCCAGCAGGAACCAGCCCGCGCCGTTCACGAAGGTCAGCGCCGGGGCCAGCAGCAGCCGGGCCGCCTCGATCCCCGCCAGCGCGGCGGTGGAGGCGAAACCGGCGATCAGGATCCGGGCGGCCAGCAGCGCGCTCGGCCGGATCGCCGCCTGGATGGACCGCCACCAGGCGAACCCCAGGATCTCGCGCAGCGCGGTACCGCGCAGCGGGGCGGCCCCGAACTCCTCGCCCGGCAGCCGCAGCGCCGCCAGGATCACCGACGCGGCGCAGCCCACGCACATCGCGGCCAGCAGCAGCTCCAGCGAGGCGTCCGCGCCCAGCGCCAGCGCGCCGCCCAGCGTGCCGAGGGTCACCACCAGATAGGAGCAGTCGTTGGCGGCCAGCCGCCAGAACTCCATCCGCGCGGTGAAGATCCGGCGCAGCGTCTCGTTCAGCAGCCACGCCCCCACCAGCAGCGCGAACAGGGCGATCCCGGCGGGCCCGGCCAGCCCCATCGCGACCGCCACCACCGCACCCACCACGGCGCCCGCCGCGACCGTTCCGGCGACCGACAGCAGCAGCGCCCCGCGCACCCGCGGCTCGAACCGGTCGTAGACGGTGAGGGTGTCGCCGACGAAACTGGTCTGCACCGCCGTGATCATCACGAGCACGGCGACCAGCAGCGCGTACGCGCCGTAGCCGTGCGCGCCCAGGCTGCGCGCGGCCAGCGCCTGCACCACCAGGCTGCCGCCGGCGGTGACGAACTGCACGGTCACCGCGCCGCCCGCCGAGGACAGCAGCCTCTTCAGGGCGCCGCCGGGATTCACCTATCGAGGTCGTAGCGCATCAGGGAGGACGAGCCGTTCTTGCCGTTCTTGCCCTTCTCGGCCTCCTTGCTGACGTCCTTGAGGATGGACGCGGCGTCCTTGCCCTTGGAGATGACCCCGTCCTCGGCGGTACGGGTCGGGTCGCCGCCGAGGTCGAGGCCCTCGCCCCACAGCTCGACGGGCACGTCCTTGGACGGCCGCTCCTGGTCCTGCCCGGAGCCGGAGCCCTTGGCGTGGGAGCCGCCCTTGGCGCGCGTCCCCTTGGACCGCGGCGGGGCGCCGTTGCCCGCGACCGGGCGGCCGGTCGACGCCGGCGACGACCCGTTGGCGGCCGAGCGCCCCTGCGACCGGGACACCCCGCCGGGCCTGGAGCCGTTGGCCGGGCGCGTCCCGTTGGCCTCGGTGCGGTCGAGCAGCGACTCGGCCCGGTCCAGCAGCGACTCGGTGGAGGACTGCGACGACGGCGGCGACGACGGGGCCGCGGGCGGCACCGACGGCGGCGGAGGGGGCCCGGCGGTGCCGTGCGTGTCCTCGGCCGACCACACGTGCCCGGGGCGCTCCACGGCCGGATCGGGGGGCACGTCGCGGCCGGCCCGGCGCGCGCCGCGTCCACCGCCGCCGGACGGACGGCCCCGCTCGCCCGAGCGGTTGCGCCGCGGCGGGCTCGCCGGACGGGGCAGCTCGGCACGGGCGACCGGCGGCTCCACCTCCATCCGGAGGTCGCCGTCGCCCTGCGGCCCCGGCGGCAGCTCGCCGCG
>NZ_JBHSON010000200.1:0-4978 GCF_042656285.1 Actinomadura rugatobispora
CTGGTTGACGACCGCCGCATGACCGACCGCGACTCCCTTGGGACGTCCCGTCGAGCCCGAGGTGTAGATCACGTACGCGAGGTCGTCGGCGTGCAGCGGCACGGACGGCGCGGTCGCCGGACGAGCCGCCAGCGCGGCGGCGGCCGACGGTTCGTCGATCACCAGCCGCTCGGCTCCCGCCTCGCCGGGCAGGAGTTCCTCGGTCGCGGTCGTGCACACCACCACCGCCGGGCGGGCGTCGCCGAGCATGTAGGCGATGCGGTCGGCGGGGTACTCCGGATCGATCGGAACGTACGCGGCGCCCGCCTTCATGATCCCCAGCAGCACCGCGGGCAGTTCCGCCGACCGGTCCATCGCGACACCGACCAGGGCGCCGGCCCCGGTCCCCCGCGCGATCAGTTCGTGCGCCATCCGGTTCGCCCGCGCGTCCAGTTCCGCGTACGACCACCCGGTCCCCTCACAGACCACCGCCACAGCGTCCGGGGACCGCGCCACCTGAGCCTCGAACAGGTCCACCAACGACTCGCCCGGCACATCCCGGACGGTGTCGTTCCATTCCACGACGACATGACGGCGTTCGGTGTCCGACAGCACCCCGACCTGTCCCGTCCGGACCGTCGGGTCGGCGGCGACCTGCTCCAGCACCCGGACCAGCCGGTCGAGCAGAGCCTGCGCCGCCTCCTCGCCGAACACGTCCGGCCGGTATTCCAGGCCGAGGTCGAGCCGGTCCGCGGCGGCGGCCAGCAGGGTGAGCGGGTAGTGGGAGGCGTCCTCGCCCTCGGCGCCGGTGACCTTCAGGCCGCCGGGGCCCGGCTGACCGCCGCCACCGACGCGCGGGTAGTTCTGGTACGCCATGAGGCTGTCGAACCTGGCGCCGGGACCGCCCACGCGCTGGATCTCCGCCAGGCCCAGATGCTGGTGGGCCAGCAGTTCCGACTGCTCGCCCTGGAGCCTGGCCAGCAGTTCTCCGAACGGCTCGCCGGCCTCCAGGCGGACCCGCACGGGGACGGTGTTGGTGAACAGCCCGAGCATGCGCTCCACGCCCGGCAGCTCCGCCGGACGCCCGGCCACCGTGGCGCCGAAGGCCACGTCGGCCCGGCCGGTGATCTTGCCGAGCACCAGTCCCCAGGCGCCCTGGACGACCGTGTTCAGGGTGAGGCCGCGGCCGCCCGCCAGGCTTCGCAGCCGCTCCGTCAGCTCCTCCGTCGCGCGCACGGTCACGTAGTGCGGCATCACCGGCGCGCTCGGCGGCTCGGCCGGGCCCACGCGCGTCGGCTCGGTGAGCCCGCTCAGCGCGCGCCGCCAGGCCCGCCGCGCCGCGTCCTTGTCCTGGCGTGCCAGCCATGCCAGGTACTCGCGATACGGCGTCACCGGGGGCAGGCCGCCCGCGTCACCGCCCGCGGCGTAGATCCGGGCCAGCTCGTCGAACAGGATCGGGGACGACCAGCCGTCGAGCACGATGTGGTGCATCGAGACCACGAGCCTGTACTCGCCGCCCGCCAGCTTCACCAGCAGCAGGCGCAGCAGCGGCGGCACCGACAGGTCGAAGTTGCGCGACCGCTCCTGCTCGGCGGCGCGCGCGAGCTCTTCCGCCGCCTCCGCGGCGGGCCGTCCCGACAGGTCCAGCTCGCGCCAGGGCACCCGCACACCGCTCGCGATCACCTGGACGAGCTGCTGCGCCCCGGTGGGCTGCTGGAATCCCGCGCGTAAGCTCGCGTGCCGGTCCAGCAGCGCCTGCCAGGAGGTTCGCAGCAGCCCGGTGTCGAGGGGTTCGGCCAGATCCAGAATATGTTGCCCGACATAAACGTCGCGCGCCCGCTCGTCATACCAGGCGTGGAAGAGCAGCCCTTCCTGCAGGGGCGACAGCGGCCACACATCCTCAATACGGATCTGAGTCATCGAGCTCCCTCTCGCCCCGCCAGAACAAAGCCTCGTGCAAACTCAACCAATTTTGGACTTTACCAAGTGAGAGCCCTGGTAAGGCCGTGTCCAACTGACCAGAATCCCTCGTTCGATTCGGCCGGATAATTGTTTCCGGGCCGCGCCGCCGGGCTCAGCCCATTCCTTGCGCGAGTTTCGCCTGGAGTTCCTCGATCTGATCTTGTGCGAGGGCCACGAGCGGAAAGTCGGACGGGGTGTATCCGCCGCTCTCGGGATCGGCGGTGTGAGCGACCAGGCCGCCCAGCATGTCCACCCACCCGGCGGTCAGCTCCTCGACCGCCGTCCGGTCGAGCACCCCGGCCGGGCACGTCAGCGACACGGTCAGCTCGGGCCCGCCGGGCAGGTCCCGCACCAGTCCGGCGGCCTCCAGCGTGTGCGTGGCCGCCATGTCCGCGTCCGCGCCGCCGCCCAGCGCCGTCTCCCCGGCGGGCTGCCAGGGCACCTCCGCCCGCCGGCCCGCGGCCGGGGCTCCGTCCGCCTCGGAGGTGGCGTAGCGCCCGAGGTAGTTGAACGAGATCTGCGGGGTGGGCAGCGCGGCCAGCACCGGCGCGGTCTCCGGGTTGAGGTAGCGCAGCATCCCGTAGCCCAGCGCGTCCCCGGGCACGGCCCGCAGCTGCTCCTTGACCCGCTTGACCAGGTGACCCGCCGCCTCGCCGCCGGCCCGCACCCCGGCGGGATCCGCTCCGCCCGGATCCAGGCGCACCGGATATCCGTTGGTGAACCAGCCGACCGTGCGGGTGAGGTCCATGTCGTCGTCCAGCGGCTCGCGGCCGTGGCCCTCCACGTCCACGAGCACCCCGCCGACCAGGTCGCGCCCCTGCCCGCGGCGCCGTTCGGCGATCGCGGCCAGCAGGCCCGCCAGGAGTATGTCGTCGACCCCGGCGTGGAACGCCGCCGGGACCCGGGTCAGCAGCGCCGACGTCACCTCTCCCGGCACCGGCAGCGCGACCCGGTTCATGCCCTCGGCCATGGTGTCGCGAGCCGGATCGGGCAGCCGGTCGCCGAGCAGCGGGTCCGGACCGGCGAGCATCCGCCTCCACTCGGGCAGTTCGGCGGTCCGCCGCGTACCGGCCGCCTGGGCCGCCAGTTCCTCGGCCCAGCGCCGGAACGACGTCCCGGCCGGCTCCAGGTCGGGTTCGCGTCCGGCGGACACCGCCGCGTACGCCGCGGCCAGGTCGGGCAGCAGCACCCGCCACGACACCCCGTCCATGACCAGGTGATGGACGACCAGCAGCAGCCTGCCGGGCACGTCCCGGCCCGCGTCGAACCACACGGCCTGGACCATCGCGCCGCCGCGCGGGTCCAGGCGACTCATCGCCTGCCAGGAGTGGGTCTCGATCGCCTCCGCCACCGCCGCGGGGTCCAGCCCGCCGACGTCCACGCGGCGCAGGCAGGTCCGCCCCGCCGGCGCCCCGGCGGGCGGCACCACCAGGCGCCACGTGGCGATCTCGGGGGTGTCGGCCTCCAGCCGCGCGCGCAGGACGTCATGGGTGTCCAGCACCGCCTGGAGCGTCGCGGCCATGGTGTCGAGGTCCGGGCCGGGCGGCGCGGTCAGCAGCATCGACTGGCAGTACCGGCCCGTCAACGCGACCGGGCCCGCCCGCTCGGCCGTCTCGCGCATCACCGGGGTCAGCGGGAACGTCCCCGTCGCGATGTCCTCGGCCTTCGCCGGACCGGCCGCGGCCACCGGCTCGGCGACCCGGGCGAGCCCGGCCGGGGTCTGCTGCTCGAACATCTGCCGCGCGGTGATCAGCAGGCCCGACCTGCGGGACCGCGCCACCACCAGCATCGACATGATCGAGTCGCCGCCCAGCGCGAAGAACGAATCGTCCGCACCGACCGTCTCCAGCCCGAGCACCTCGGCGAACACCGCACAGAGGATCTCCTCGGCCACGGTCGCCGGGGCCCGGCCGGTCGCCCGGCCCGCCAGGTCAGGCGCGGGCAGCGCGGCCCGGTCCAGCTTGCCGTTGACCATCAACGGCAGCGCGTCCAGCGCCATCACGGCCGCGGGCACCATGTGGTCGGGCAGCCGGTCCGCGACGCGCGCCCGCAGCGCCGCCTCGTCCACGCCGCCGGCGCCGTCGGCCGGGACGACGTAGGCGACCAGCCTCTTCACACCCGGCTGGTCCTCGCGGGCGATCACCGCGACCTGACCGACCGTCGCGTCGCCGGCCAGCACCGACTCGACCTCGCCGGGCTCGATCCGGATACCCCGGATCTTGACCTGCTCGTCCACGCGACCGGCGAACACCAGCTCCCCGGCCTTGTCCCACCGCACCAGGTCGCCCGTCCGGTACATCCGCGCACCGGCGCCGGTGAACGGGCACGCGACGAACCGCTCCGCGGTCAGGCCCGCCCGGCCGACATATCCCCGCGCGAGCTGGACCCCGGCGATGTACAACTCCCCGGCCACTCCCGCCGGGACCGGGCACAGGAACTCGTCCAGCACGAACAGGCGCGTGTTCCACACCGGACGCCCGATCGGCACCGCACCCGTCCCGGCCACGGACGAGCACGTGTACGCCGTCACGCTGTTCGTCGCCTCCGTCGGCCCGTACGAGTTGTCCAGCGGCACCCCCAGCCGCTCACCGAACTCGGCCGCCAACCCTGCCGGCAGCGCCTCCCCGCCCGAGAACACCCGGCGCAGACTCCCCGCCGCCCTGACCGCACCCTCCTCCTCGAGAAAGGCCGCGAGCATCGAGGGAACGAACTCGGCCGTGGTGACCCGCTCGCGCACGATCAACTCGGCCAGATAGGCCGGATCGCGATGACCGCCGGGCCGGGCCACCACCACGCCCGCACCCACGATCAACGGCCAGAACAGCTCCCACACCGAGACGTCGAACCCCAGCGGAGTCTTCTGCACCGACCGGTCATCAGCCGCGAGCCCGTACCGGCCCTGCATCCAGAGCAGCTGGTTGACGACCGCCGCATGACCGACCGCGACTCCCTTGGGACGTCCCGTCGAGCCCGAGGTGTAGATCACGTACGCGAGGTCGTCGGCGTGCAGCGGCACGGACGGCGCGGTCGCCGGACG
>NZ_JBHSON010000201.1:0-4955 GCF_042656285.1 Actinomadura rugatobispora
ATATGTGGCTCAGGAGCGTCCGCAATACCATGGACGGACAGATGAAATGACGCCTCCTCGCTCACTCGGTAGCTGCGCTCCTGCCGTTCGGCTGCGGCGGGCGTGACCGACTCACGGATAACGGGATAAAGCAAAGGCGCTCAAATCAGAAAGGGCCGGAGAAAAGGATGCGGCGTTGCCGTTTTTCCATAGGCTCCGCCTCCCCTGACGAGCATCACAGAAATGGACGCTCAAGTCAGAGGAGGACGAAACCCGACAGGACTTAAAGATGCCGGTGATTTCTCTCCGGCGGCTCCCTCGTGCGCTCTCCTGTTCCGACCCTGCCGTTTACCGGATACCTGTTCCGCCTTTTTCCCTTTCGGGAAGCGTGGCGCTTTCTCATAGCTCACGCTGCTGGTATCTCGGCTCGGTTTAGGTCGTTCGCTCCAAGCTGGGCTGTATGCACGAACCCCCCGTTCAGCCCGACTGCTGCGCCCTTTCCGGTAACTATCATCTTGAGTCCAACCCGGACGGACACGCAAAAACGCCACTGGCAGCAGCCATTGGTAACTGGATATATACGAGAGAGATATTGAGAGGTCTTGAAGTGGGTGCCTAACTGCGGCTACACTGAAAGAACAGTTTTGGTATCTGCGGTCTCGTATACCCAGTTACCCGGTTAAGCAGTTCCCCAACTGACTTAACCTTCGATCAAACCGCCTCCCCAGGCGGTTTTTTCGTTTACAGTGCAAGAGATTACGCGCAGAAAAAAAGGATCTCAAGAAGATCCTTTAAATGATCGTCAGTTCTGTTATCCCCGGAGCTCCATCCATCCCACGGAAAAACACCCGCCACTGATGCCCTCAGCGCACTGCACATCATGTACAAACCACTCCCTCCCTCCTTTTTTATTGCGTTTCTTAATGCGCAATGGTAGCTTTGTGCGCAACAAAAAACGCAATAGCAAGGGGGGGTAATGAGAGAAAGAACAAATATCATGCTAGATATAGGATTAAAGCAATCCTTACAACGGCTTTCGAATAAAACCAAAATGAGTCTAAGTGATCTTATTAACCAGAGATTATCAGGTTCACTTTCAGTTGAAGAACGCATTGGCGAAAAGCCTGAATGGATGAGAAACCTTGATCCCTATCTCGCCAATCACTTTTCAAATATTGAGTTACCGCTCCCTTCACCATTAAAAGAATACCAAGAAAAAATGGATGAGATAGATTCAATTATTAATGACATGATGGTTCTAAAGGAATATTTCAGAGCTAAGTTTTACGACGAAATAAAATAGGCACGCTATACGGAGGCGGAGAATTATGTTTTTTAAACGGTATTTAACGGAGAAGGAAATATACAAGGCAGCACTCCCAATTGTTAGGCTTCAAGGGAGAGTTAACACTTCATTACGTTTTTTATCCAAATACTCAGATGTAAACAAAAATGGATTAATTGCATTGCATCTTAATTTATTACATTTTATCTCATACAACATACACGGTGTAGAGTCTCTGAAAATCACTCAAGCAGGCATAAACAAAGCTGTACAACAAAGCCCTCACGCAGATGAAATAAAAAATATTGCGCAGGCAATAGGACGCAAAGGACCTGAGTACATCGAAGGATTAATTAGAAACCCATGGGGGAAGAAAAATGATAATCCACTAATATTTATAATGAGCATTGAAGAAAGTATAAAAGAAACCCTTAACTCAGGTTATATGTTATATAGAGTAGCTCCCATAACTGAGGGTGAAGCAGCTGCTTTCATGGATGTTCTTAAACAATTATTATTATTTGAGGATAATTTTCGCCTTTTTGGTAGAGACTTGGTTTATAAAATAGAAAAATTAAAAATCAGATAACAAAGTATGGTGAACGAAAAATGAAAGAGAGGATAGTGAAATGTGTAATACCAAGATTCTCAACTATGTATTGGTTAATTGCGTTCCTAGCATTTATATTCCCCGGTCGATCTTTTGCTGACGGTTACACCGCTTACTACCGATGTAATGGTACTCAGGAAGCATCTCTTACTGTTAAAGATAACAAACTAAGTATGGTTGTAGGTCTTTCTAAGTTTAATAGGCAACTGGATACTTATAGATTCAAAGAAAAGGGAATCGAAGTAGTAATGCAGAGAGCTGCTTCTGATGATAACTCTGAGGCCATAATGTCTTTTATTATGCCTGACGTTAACAATATGACCTTATTAGTTAAAAATAACGGCTACATTATCGTTAAGACAACCTGCTGGTTAACTAAAACCGACAAACAGTAGAACACGTAGTTAGTCGAGTATTTACCATAATACCTGTTGTCGGCATCAAAAAAGCCCGCATAGCGGGCTTCAGTCGTAAACTTCGCGGCGATGTCCAATCGTGGCGGCAAGGATAACAAGCTCGTCATCTCGGATCTCACACAGAACGCGATAATCTCCCACCCGATAGCGCCAGAACTCGCCCAGCTCACCTTTGAGCGGCTTCCCTGACTGGCGAGGATCGGCAGCAACTGCAATGCGTAAACTCATAAAATCCACAATCCGTCGTGCGTTCTGTTTGTCCATCTTGCGTAACGATTTGAGCGCCCGATCGGAATAGTTAATCGTCCAGACCAAGTGACTTCCTCACGTCTTCAGACGAATGCACTGCTTCATCACCACGGCGAACGCGTGCAGCAGTTTCTGCTGAAAGATAATAATCCTCCAGGTCTTCCAGATGCGCCAGTATTGCTTCCCGCGCATAAAACGTCTTTGTTCTGCCGGTTTGCTTCGCCAGCGAGTCCAGACGGGACTCAATCTCATCAGATAACCGGATAGCAAGCATATAAACCTCCCGAACACCATTTGCTATACATGTATATCAACAGTACCACAATCAACCTAAAAGAACAAAAAATAATCTTGTTAGCCCCTCTTGATAATCCGTAACGCGGTCAATATATCTAGCTTGAGGGCTTTCCTCTTAACTATTGAAAGGATAACGATTATGGGTCTTAAGCCGGGTCCGAAACGAATTGCCGATTCAACAGGGGAACCTGATAAACGCCAGCGTGACAATAAAAAAACGCCGGGAAATACTGACAAATTGAAACCCAGCAAATCTTCAAAAAAATAAGTCAGTAGTTAAAAGCCCTCCGGGGCTTTTTTGTATCTGCCGTTCACGCTGATTAAACATAACACCCGTTGCCCGCACCGCCCCGGACGGGTTCGCCGCGAACGGGGTGGCAGTCAGGTAAAACCGGCAACAAACCACCCGATAAACCGCCCCGTTCGCGACAGATAAATTTTACCTGGCTGCATAGCCATGCAGCCAGGTGAATGACATCCGGTTTCAGCGTAAATGCCCGATGAGAACCCTGTTTTCCTGCATTTCAGCCCAGCGACGGACCGTCATAGCTTCGCTGCCGGGAACGCGCTTCCGTCAGTTCCTTTTCGTGCTGCCGTTGCTCGTGCGCCCGTTCTGCGGCCACGGCCATCTCATGACGCTGCACTACCGGCTCAAACGCTGCAGTTGCCCGCTCAAGCGTTCCACCTGCTGACTCAAGCGCGTCACGCGCTCGCTCAGCGCCGCGTTCTCCCGTTGCATAAGCCCTGACATTTTCCGCCATTCCCCGAAGGCGCTCTCCCACTCGTCCAGCCTTTTCGAGTAGTCCTGCTGTAGCTGCTCTAATGCGCTCAGCAACTGTTTTTCCAGCTCGGTCATCGGCACTTACTCCTTCACCAGTCTCAGCGCGTTCTGCTTCGACCGCCCGTTCCCGACCGTCCAGCTCTGCGTCCTGTCTACGGCCGTCCCCTTCGGCAGCACCAGAAAACGTCCGTTGCTGTCTTCCAGGTACGTCACGCCCCAGGTCTTCGCGTTCAGCTTCGACAGCGCTGCGTTCTGCCGGTCGATTTCGGCCAGATTTGACGCTATCAAGCTCCCCTGATACCACAACACCCCGCTCAGGCTGGCGAACAGCAGTCCTGACACCATCGTGATGGTCAGCCATGTCCGCCCGACCATACGCATCACGCTCAGGCGGTTCGACTGCATGGCCGCGCTCATACCCTGCTCGTGGGCGCGGATGGCGGCGCTGATTCTCTTCCCGCTTTCGCTCAGTTCCGCTCTGACAGACTTCTCGTGCTCGCTGAATGCGGCTTTCAGCATTTCGCCGGTACTCTGCTGCTGCGCTTTCGATTTCTGCTCTAAGTCCTTCGCCAGCGTTAAAAGACTGTTCATAGATGGCTCCCTTAAGTCGGATGTTTCGCCCTCCGTCCGGGTCGGCAATGCTGATGCTGCTCTTTGTGGTGCGCACGACCTCAAAACCTGCGCTTTCCAGCGCCTCAGTGACGTCCTGACGCGTTTTAAGCTCCCCTGACGAGGCGAGGGCCAGTAAGCCCCGCGTAATAGCCTCTGCGGCTTCCTGCTTCGTTTTGGGTAACGAAGATGGCGTCACCAGCGCGCGCCGGTTCTCCGGTGCGTTCGGGTCGTGCAGCCCCAGTCGCCCGTTCACCACGGTCTGCCACGCATCGATGCGCGGACGGTCTGCCCGGTCGTAGTACGGCTGGAGACGCCTGCCGGTCAGCAGTTCCGTGTTCGGTACCAGAAAATTCAGTTCCAGCCGCCCCTTGTCCCGGTGTTCAACCCACAGCACGCTGTACTGGTCTTTATCGAGTCCGGGCATCAGAACCCGCTCGAAGCTCGCCATCAGCTTTTCACGCTGGCCGGGCGGTAAATCCTGTTCAGCAAAAGACAGGACGCCGGAGGTGTACTTTTTGGCGTAGGGCGAGGCGTCGATAAGCTCCCGGACCTCCTCCGGCTTTCCCTGCAGGACGATGGCCCCGTCGCGCTGGCGGTCTTTCCCCAGCAGATAATCCACCGGCCCGGCACCGCCGCCTCGCCCTCGCGGATGAAACTTAACGATCATCGTCTGCCCCCTTTTCCAGCACGGCATGCCGCAGCCGCTCGAGTTCGGCATCAAAGGCC
>NZ_JBHSON010000202.1:0-4927 GCF_042656285.1 Actinomadura rugatobispora
GGGCATCCACACCTGCCCCGGCGCGCCCCTGGCCCGCGCCGAGGCCCGGGTCGCCATCGAGCGGCTGCTGGACCGCACGACCGACATCAGGATCTCCGAGCGCGTGCACGGCCCGGCCGGCGAACGCCGCTACCGTTACATCCCCACCTACATCCTGCGCGGCCTGACCCACCTCCAGCTGGAGTTCACCGTGGCGGCCGAGGGCGAGGGCGAGAGCCGATGAAGGTCACCGTCGACGACGACCGCTGCCGGGGCCACGGCGTGTGCACCGCGCTGTGCCCCGAGGTCTTCACCCTGAACGACGACGGCTACACCGTGGTGGAGAACCCCGAGGTCCCGGCGGAGTTCGAGGACGCGGTGCGCGACGCCGTCGCGCAGTGCCCCGAACGCGCCATCACGGCCGTCTGACATCCACGGCAACCACCCAGCACAGCTTGAGGAGGGGCGATGCCCAAGGGGTACGTCATCTTGACCGAGGACATCAAGGACCCGGCCGGCATGGAGGCCTACAGCCGGGCGGCCGGAGCGGCGATGGCCGGCGGCGGGGTCACCGTCCTGTCGGTCGAGCGGACGCCGCAGGTCCTGGAGGGCGAGTGGCACGGCACCCAGACCGTCGTCCTGGAGTTCGAGTCGGTGGAGGCGGCCCGCGCCTGGTACGAGTCCCCCGAGTACCAGGAGGCCAAGAAGCTGCGTGAGGCCGCGGCCGACACCAACGCCGTGATCGTCTCCGGTTTCGGGGCGCCCGGGAAGGGCTGAGTCCCGGCGCCACCATCGAGCACGGAACGGCCTGGCCCGGCGCGGCCCGGCCGTGCCGACGCGCGGTCCGCGCGTAAGTCGAAGCCCGCGGTGCCCCCCTTGCCGCGGGCTTCGTCGTGCCCGAGGCCGCCCGCTCAGCCGGCCTCGGGCGGCAGGACGGCTTCCATGAGGCGGTGCATGGAGGCGCGGAAGGACTCGCGCGCGTGCGGGTCCGAGGGGCCGGACACGGTCCCGTCGAACTTCTGGATGCCTCCGACGACGAACCCCCGCAGGCACCAGTCGAGGATGTTCGTGCTCATCCGGTACTCGTCGGTGAGGTCCAGCAGGCGCGAGCCTCCGAAGGCGTCCGCGACGAGCCTGTAGATGGGCCTGCTGTAGCGCTCCTCGATGTCGGTGAGATCCGCCGCGTCGGACAGCGCTCGATGCGACCACAGGAAAAGCGACTCGGGGTGCTCGAAATAGAAGTCCATGTGGGCGTCCAGTAAAGCGTGCAGCCCCGCTCTGTCCCGCGACACCCGGGTCAGCGCCTCGCGGGTGATCTCCGCCAGTTCGTCATTGGCGTGCTGCATGGCCGCGTGGTAAAGCCCGGCCCTGCCGCCCGCCCTCATCACGGTCTCGCGGGTGACCCCCGCGGCTTCGGCGAGCATGTCCGTGGTGGTCCCGTCGTAGCCGAGGCTCGCGAAGAGCTGGAGGGCCGTCTTCAGCAGCCGGGCCCCAGCCTCGTCGTCAGAGCTCTCAAAACTCACATTTCACAGGGTAGCCCGGCCCGCCTCCCGCCCATCTTCGCGGCCGCACAAATTCTCCATTGCCGCAATCTGGCAAAGCATTACCCGCATAAAGGCGGCCGGACTTCGCGGGAAACAAAAACGCCGGACAGAAAGCGCGGATATGTGCGGGCCGGCCGATCTCGCACCCGGAATGCGCGATCCGTCCTGGAGTGTCGTGGGCCGGCTGTAGGATCCCCGGCCATGACTTCACCCCCGACCCCGCTGGACATGGCCGTGGCGCTCCTCCGCGAGGGACGCCCGATCGACGCTCAGGAACTCATGGTGCGCGAGCTCCAGAAGATCGAGCGCGAGCACGGGCGGGGCGGCCCCGCATGGGCGTCGGCCCAGTGCGACCTCGGGCACGTCCTGCTCAACTCCGACCAGTTCGACCGCGCCGCCGAGTGCTACCGCCAGGCGTGCTCGGGTCCGGTGCCCGCCGACCAGGAGCACCGCAAGGACCAGATCACCTACCGGCTCAACCTGGGCATGGCGCTGCAGCACGCCGGCCGCCTGGACGAGGCCGCGGACGAGCTGCGCCGCAACGTCCAGGAGCGCATGGCCTTCTACGGCCGCGAGCACGCCGGGTACGCCTTCGGCCTGGAGGCGCTGGCCGACGTGCTCTACCGCCGGGGCGACCTGCGGGAGGCGCTCGAGGCGGCCGAGGAGACCGTCGCCACCTTCTGGCGCGACGGCCACGAGCGCGTCGCCGGGGCGCTGGCGCAGCGGGCGGAGATCCTCAAGGCCGCCGGGTCCGAGGGGCCCGCCTTCACCGGCCTGGAGCCGCTGCCGGACGAGATCATCGAGCGCATGGCACTGGAGGCCGTGAACCGGATCGACCGCGCCGACCCGCAGACGGGCGCGGCCGTCCTCACCGATCTGGCCTCGCTGCTGGAGGCCCGGCTCGGCCCCGACCACCAGGCCACCCTCAACGCGCTGTCCACCCTGGCCAACCTCGGGCACCACCTCGGCGACCAGCGGATGCGGATCGAGACGATCCGGCGGGTGCTGGCCTCCTACGACCGCCAGGGCGCTCACGAGCAGGCGCTCATGACCGTGCTCGGGCTGGCGATGGCGTACGGCGACGCGGGCGACACCGACGCCGGGCTGCACGAGTACGCGCAGGCCCTGGCGCGGGCCCAGCGCATCGACCGGCCCGAGATGACCAGCCAGGTGCTGCGCAACTGGGGCCTGGCCCTCAAGGAGGCGGGACGGAAGGAGGAGGCGGAGCGGCGGCTGCGCGAGGCCGTCACCGAGGCGCTGCGCGGCGCCGACCACGAGATGCTCGGCCGCGCGCGGATCGCGCTGGGCCTGTTCCTCCAGCACGAGGAGCGGCTGGAGGAGGCGCGCTCGATCGTGTCGGAGGCGCTGGCGGGCATGGACCCGGCCCATCCGGACGCGGTGGTCGGCCGCAGCCATCTCGGCGCGATCGCGGAGGGCCGCTCGTGCGGCTGCGGCGACATGGGCGGCGCCGTCGCCGAGGCGTTCCGGCAGTTCGTCGTGCACCAGCTGCCCGCGGGGCTGCTGAGCAGGTTCGACGTGACGGTCGAGGACGGCGACTTCAAGATCCAGGTCGAGCTGAGCCGCGAGCCGGAGCCGGAGGAGCTGGAGCGTCTCGACCGGGTGATCCAGACCGGGTACGCCGACTTCAGGCGCCGCCTGACCGCCCGGGTCTGACGCCGTCCCGGGCGGACACCGGTCGCCTCGCGGACGTCGCCGGCCGGCCCTGATGCGGTCTATTCGGATTCCGCGACGGCGGCGGGCGGGCCGTCCACCTCACCGGGCCCCGCCTGCGGGCCGGCGGCCCGGGGCTCGGCGGCGGTGGCCTCGGTGCGCAGCTCCCGGACGGCGCGGATGATGGGGACGCAGGCGCGGAGCAGTCCGGCGAAGGCTCCCAGCACGTGCGCGGACGCGCCGAGGATGACGACGATGGAGCCGATCAGGGCCAGGACGCTGCTGACGGTCACGGGCTCACCTCACTCGATTCACTCGGTCCGCCGCGCGGGGCGTCCCGCGCGGCCGGGACATGCTTCATGCCGCGATTACGCCCGAGCCGGCGACCACCGGGAAATCCGGTTTCGGCGGTGGGCGGGCGGGAGCGCCGGTCGGCGGTCTACGGTGAGATCTCCGGTCCGGATCCGGTGGCCGGATCCCGGCCGGATCCGGTGGCGGGGCGGCGGCGTCCAGAGACGGAAACCGAGGAACACGCACGGGATGCGCGAGAGGGCCGAGTCGGGGGACGACGCTCGCGTTCCGGACGCCGGGGACACGAGCGGCTGGCAGGGCAGTGCACGCGAGCGCAGCGCCCGCGAGTTCAGCGCGCAGGAGCTCGACGCGCGGCGCGCCGGGCCGCCCGAACAGCGGGAATGGCAGGGCCGCGAGCGGGACGCCTTCGCGGCGCGCCTGGCCGAACTGCTGCGGGCCTCGGGCCTGACCCAGCAGCGGGCCGCCGAGCACGTCCGGCAGCGCTGGCCCGGCGCCGCCTGGAAGGTGACCGCGCAGCGGATCAGCGACTGGAAGCTCGCGCGCGACCTGCCGCGCCCCGAGCCGCTGAAGGGCCTGCTACGGGTCCTGATCGAGCAGGCCCGCCGCCGTACCGCCGACCCGGCCCGCCTCACGCCGGGCCTGCTCAGCGAGGAGGTGTGGCAGCGGTGGTGGCGTGCCGCCGAGGCGAGCCCGGCCCGCCGGGACGCGCCGGACGCCGGACGCGGCGGGCCCGACGGCGAGCGGAGCGTCCCGCCGGGCGCGGTCAGGAGCCGCGAGGCGCGGCCGCTGCTGCTGGGCGTGCACCGTCCGATCGAGGCGGACGGCGCGGACGCGGACGCGCTGCCCTCCTACGTGGCCCGCGATGTCGACGAGGATTCCGGCGGCCTCCGGGCCCGGGTGCGGGCCGCGGCCGGGCGGGGCGGGTTCGTGCTGCTGGTGGGCGAGCCGTCGGCGGGCAAGACCCGTACCGCCTACGAGGCCGTGCTGGGCCTGCTGCCGGACTGGTGGGTGCTGCACCCGCGCGACGCGGCCGAGGTCGACGCCTTCGCCCGCCGCGTCCCTCCGGCGGGCCGGGTGGTGGTGTGGCTGGACGACCTGGAGGGGGTGCGAACTGTTCGCCTGTGAGGTCGGTGTAGTGAACATGCGGGTGATCAAGTGATCCGGCTTGACTTTCTGTATTGGTCTCTGTACTTTCGGTAGCGCGATCTGGGACGCCGGGTTCGATGTCAGCGTGCGGGGCCCCCTTTCCACCGGAGTGATGGTCTGGGGCCTCCCCGTCGCCTCTGGTCGAGCCCACCTGGCCAGGTCGCGTAGGGAACCGGCCTCCCGGGAACGGACCACGCACAGGATGCGTGTCGCCGCCTCGGGGTCGAGTACGCCGGGGACCAGTGCGTCCAAGACCGTTCGGGGCGCGCGGCTGA
>NZ_JBHSON010000203.1:0-4245 GCF_042656285.1 Actinomadura rugatobispora
CCGAGTCGGCCGTCATAGCGAATCGAGCGCCAGATGCGATGACCAGGGAAGTCCGCGCGAAGCCGGACAAGGGTCGGATCCTCGACATTTCTTGATGTTCCTGTCATGGGAGACCTCGTGTTCGTGCACGAATCCAGCCATTAACGACCGGACCCGTTCGCAGGAATGGGGTCGATCCAACTTCCCGCGTGCACTCGTTCACCAAAGGCGCCTGACAGGGGGCCAGCAGGGGGCCAAACTGGAACGAGGGAGGTTGCCGCAGATGACGACCGAGCGACGCAGAGAATTCGGCCGCTACCTCGCACGCCTACGCGGAACCAGGAGCCAGCGCGCCCAAGCCGCCTTGCTGTGCGAACTGGCAGAGACCGTCACGCTCACCCGTAACGAGGTCTCCCGCTGGGAACGAGGCGAGCGCATCCCTGACGACTGGTTGCCCTACATCGCCCAGGCGCACAACGTGCCGCTCGCCGTCTTGGAACGCATGGCCGCTCACGCCCGCGGTACCGAGCCAGCGCCCACCGGGCACCCGTTCGACCTGTCCGCGTTCTTCCCCCAGGCCGACGCCCTCAAGTCCCGCATCGCCAACGCATGGCACGGCCGCGCCGTGGCCAACGCCGGCGGAGGCCCCTCCCTGGTCCTGGTCGGCGGCTACGCCGGATCCGGCAAGACCGAGTTCGCCTGCTTCCTCTCGGGCCTCACCGGATGGGCGTTCCTGGACAAGGACGCACTCACCCGCCGCATGACCGAACGACTCCTAGCCTCCATGGCCGCCAACCCCCACGACCGCCACACCGACCTCTACAACGCCGAGGTACGCCCCCACGAGTACCGCGTCCTGATGAACAGCGCCTACGCCAACACCGACAACGGCGTCTCAATCATCCTCGCCGCGCCGTTCACCACCGAGTTGAGCACCGCCGGTTGGTTGCCACGCCTCACCCACCGATGCCAGGCCCGAGGCGTCGAGGTCGCCGCCGTCTGGGTGCACAGCGACATCGACACCATGCACGAGTACATCGAGGTCCGCGATGCCCCACGCGACCATTGGAAGCTGTCCCACTGGGACGAGTACGCCAACACCCTGAACACCGAGGAACCACCGCCGGGTGTTCACCACACCATCGACAATCGCCTAGGCGCAGCCACCAGTCTTGCCGACCAAACCCGCGAAACACTCCGCAAGTTGATGGCTTGACCAGCAGGAACGCACCAAGAGGATAGGGCGGCAGCCTGCCCGATGAGAACTTTCTGTACGTCTTTAAAGGCGCCCCGCTGCGCGGGTCGCCGGGCGGCCGCGCCCGGCTCTGCGAGCCGGGCATGCGGCCTGTTCCGTCCGGTCCCGTCTCGCAGCCCGGCCACGGCCGCCCAGCCACCATGCGAAACATCGGCATGAGAACAGGGGCATCCCGCACAGCCCACGACGTCGCCTCTATCTGTTCCTCTTGCCCATGAGTCATGCCCGTTGCAGGACTGCGGAGCCAGCACCGACCGGCCACGCGAACCACTGATCACCATATTATATTTCTCGAATATCGAGAGGAGTTATCTCTTTGTTGTCAATCTAGGATCGCGACATCGATCACGTGTTTCACCAGGACTGATTGTCAAAATTTCGATGGCTTGCTAGCGTCTGTGGTAAGAGATTGGCGCGGTTCTTGTTGTGCACAGGTCAAGCCCGTGAGTAGAGTGCCGGGTGCGGGCCTGAGGGGTGTTGAGCGTGGACACAGGATGGCCTTCCGTGCAGGAACTCACCCTGATAGGCCATCAAAACATGAAGATCAAGCCCTGGAAGGTTTGGGGTGCGCTCGCTACAGCGGGGGTGGCTATAGCGGTCAACCTTGCTACAGAGTGGAAGTACAACCTGCTGACATGGGCCGTGGTGCTTGGTCTTGTTGTCCTGGCAGTGTGGTTTGATTCCAAGGCTGACCAGGGCGAACAGCATAGCGAGCCCAGTCGCCATCGAGGGCAGCAGATTCCTCTGGTGCTGCGCTGCGAGGAACGGAACGGGGATGCTCGCAGGTCGGTGTCGACTACGAGTGAGAAGGTGGCCACCGAGTTCCTCAAGCGCGTTCCTCCGCCTCTAGATCCGCCTCACGATCCTCGTCACCCTGAACTCTAGACTCTCGCCACCCTCGAATATGGAGGTCTAACCCCCATGGCCAAAGCTCGTTTCCAGTACGAACTCCCAGATCATCGCGTTGAGTACGGGGTCGAGATCGAGATCGACTCACTCAAGATCGATGAGGACGCGCAGCGTGGCCTCAACTCGAAGCGCGCGAAGGGCATCGCTGATGGTCTAATCATTGATGCCCTCGGGTCGATCGTGGTCTCCGAACGTGCAGATGGCCAGCGATACGTCGTTGACGGCATGCACCGGACCGAGGCGTGCAAGCTAAGAGGCCTTCGGACGATCAAGGCGGAAATCCACTACGGACTTAGCCAGCAGCAGGAAGCGACTCTGTTCCTCATCAAGAACCGAGAATCTGCCAAGGTCAGCACGCTGGACCAGTACAGAGTGGGCCTGACCGCCGGGGACGCCCTCTGCGTGAGTGTCGACCAAGTACTAAAGAGCCATAGCCTCGGTCTGGGGTCGAGTTCGACCAACAGCGTGGGTGCTGTATCGGCGGTGCTGCGCATCACGAGACAGTATGGAGCAGCTACCCTGGACCGGACCTTCACGGTGGTCGAAGCAGCCTGGGGGAGGGACAAAGAGTCGTGGGACGGCGTGATCCTGGGCGGCGTGGCGATGTTTCTCAGCCGCCACGGCGACGGCGTTGAGGACGCCGAACTCGCGAAGAAGATGCTTAAGCGAGGCTTGGCTGCGCGCTGGCGCTCCGAAGCTCTGACGCGAGCCTCGAACGGGGGCTACAACAACAGTGGTACCGGGTCCCGAGAGAGTCAGTGCTACCAGATGGTCGTCGAAAGCTGGAACAAGGGGCGAACCGCTGCTAACCGTGTTGGCTGAGCAGTGTGAGTGCCGGCGGAGCTTGTGTCAACGACGTGTGCGGTTGTCAGGGAGTAAGGGTGTCGGCTGGACGAGCGTGAAGCGGGGGTCTCGCGACCCCCAGCCCCCCGCGGGCCGGAGGGCACGCCCGCGCGAGACTGTCTGTCACACCGTCTCGCCGTTCGCGCGGGCGCACCCTCCGGTACGGTCGGCGTGCTAACGGGAGTGCTAACAACGGCGCTGGATGACCTCGGACGGCGGTGGACGTTCGAGAGGGGCGCGGCCAGGTCAGGGGATGGGTGTGGACGGGCCTGGACGGTGTCGATCTTGCTACGGATCAGACGATGTCTGCGACCTCGGCTCTTAGGTGGCCATCACCGGTAGGCCAACTCCGGCCACTTAAAGTGATCACCAATCGGATGTGGCTAGGTTGCCGCCATGAGCGGCCCGGCAGTTGTCGAGTACATCCACGATCAGATGAGTCTTTCTCAGTTTCACTTCACCTACGCTGAGCTAGAGCGGATGGCAGGTATCCGAGAGCAGCGCCTCAGTCAATGGAAACGCGGAGTGCAGCCTTCCTACGGCGACGTGCAGAAGCTCGGTCGTGCGCTCGCCCGTCACTACAGGGGAGCGGGCCTCGGAGCTTACGAACTGTTGAAGGTGGCTGGATACGAGCCGGAGCCGGACCCGGACATGGTCGCCTTCGCCCAGGATGTGCAGACATGGGATATGTTTACGCAGAAGTTCCGCAGCGCTTCTACATGGCAACGACGGAGGGTACTCCGAGCCGTGAAGGACGTTTTCGGCACGACGGACTGATAGCCGCTCAACAGAGCGGCCCCCAGCCAGTCAGCAGGCTCGCCGTTCGCGCGGATGAGCGCTCCAGGGCGAGGAGCGCCCGTGTACGCGTGGCGAGCGCGCAGGCCACGGGCTTGGTCGGCGTGCCATTAGCGTGCCATTAAGGGTGGTGATCAAGGGGCATTCACGGTCAGTCGCGGTACGGCCGAACGCCAGGTCAGCGCCGTTAACGAGGAAGATCGGGATGGTTCCCAAGCTGACAGCGCGGGTTCGATTCCCGTCACCCGCTCCACACAGAAGGCCCAGGTCCGGGACATGATCCCGAACACTGGGCCTTGATCGTTGTTGGGCGTCACCGCCGCCGGGCCATTAACGGGCCATTAGCCTCGATCTTTCACAGCGCCGGTTGGGTCGTGTGGCGGCCTGACCGGTTTGTGTTTTCTGGTGGTGGTCAGGTCGGTGGCCCGGATGTCGCTCCGGGTGGGCGGGGTTCCACGGCCCCT
>NZ_JBHSON010000204.1:0-4097 GCF_042656285.1 Actinomadura rugatobispora
GCCACCGCGTTCCTGCGCGAACACCCCGACCCCACCGACGACCAGATCCGCGAGGGCCTGTCAGGCAACCTGTGCCGCTGCACCGGCTACCAGGGAATCATCAACGCCGTCCGCGCCGCCGCAGCCACCAAGGAAACCTGATGAAACTCGAGAACACGCTGACCATCCCGGTGCCGGTGCGGGAGGCATGGCAGGTCCTGCTCGACATCGAGCGGATCGCGCCCTGCGTGCCCGGCGCCACCCTGACCTCCAACGACGGCGACACCTTCCACGGCAAGGTCAAGGTCAAACTCGGGCCCATCGGCCTGTCCTACAACGGCACCGTCACCTTCGTCTCCCTCGACGAGACCGAACGGGTCGCGGTCCTGGAGGCCAGCGGACGCGAGACCCGCGGCGGCGGCACCGCCAAGGCCACCGTCACCTGCCGCCTCACCGACCAGGGCGACACCACCGACGTCCACATCGAAACCGACCTGGCCATCACCGGAAAGCCCGCACAGTTCGGCCGCGGAGCACTCAACGACGTCGCCACCAACCTCATCGGCCAGTTCGCCGCCAACCTCGCCGACGAACTCACCTCCACCAACGACGCCGGCGGTGACGGCGAAGGTGACGGCGAAGGTGCCGGAGACCCGAGCCCCGCGCCGGCGCTCAACGGCGAGGCGCCGCGCGCCGAGCCGGCCCCACCGCGTACGGCCCCCGCCGCCCGCGCCCCCGCCGAACCGATCAACCTCCTGCCGGTGACCGGCGGTGGACTGCTCAAGGCCGCCGGCCCCATCGCGGCCGCGACCGCCCTGGTCGTCCTCCTGGTCACCATCCGGCGTCAGCGCTCGGCGACCAGCCCGCTCGACGCCTCGGCCAAGGCCCGCTGACCGCGGGCACCGCCACCCCGCCGACCGGTCCCGGTCGAGCGGAGACCGACCTCACCCCCCGACTGCCTGGAAAGAGGTAGTGATGACTGGACGAGTCGAAGGCAAGGTGGCCTTCATCACCGGTGCGGCGCGCGGCCAAGGGCGCGCGCACGCCGTGCGCCTGGCCCAGGAGGGCGCCGACATCATCGCGGTCGACATCTGCAAGCAGCTCGACAGCGTGCCCATCCCGATGTCCACTCCCGAGGACCTGGACGAGACCGTCGCCCAGGTCAAGGCGCTGGGCCGGCGCATCATCGCCTCCCAGGTCGACGTGCGCGACCTGGACGCGCTGAAGGCGGCGGTCGACGACGGCGTGACCCAGCTGGGCCGCCTGGACATCGTCATCGCGAACGCCGGTCTGGCCGCCTCCGGTGCCCAGATCGAGGAGATGGACGCCAACCTCTGGAAGGACTCCATCGACGTCAACCTCACCGGCGTCTACCACACCGCCAAGGTCTCGGTTCCGCACCTCATCGAGGGCGGCCGCGGCGGCGCCGTCGTCCTGACCAGCTCGGTCGGCGGTCTCAAGGCCCACCCCCACGTCGGCAACTACGTGTCGGCCAAGCACGGCGTGGTCGGGCTGATGCGCACCATGGCGGTGGAGCTCGCCCAGCACAGCATCCGCGTCAACTCCGTCCACCCCACCCAGGTGAACACGCCGATGCTGATCAACGACATGACCTTCCGCATGTTCCGCCCCGACCTGGAGAACCCGACCGCGGAGGACATGGCGCCGATCTCGCAGATGATGAACGCGCTCCCGGTTCCGTGGGTGGAGGCGGAGGACATCGCCAACGCGGTGCTCTTCCTGGTCTCCGACGAGGCCCGTTACATCACCGGCGTCACCCTGCCCGTCGACGCCGGAAGCATGCTGAAGTAACCGCCCACGCGCTCTCCGCAGGCTCCGAGCGGCGGTTCGGAACAGCCATCCCGCCGTACCGGCTGCTCATCACCGCTCGCCGCGCGCGCCGCCGTGACAGAGACCCGCGGAGCGGTCCGGGCCGGCCCGTCGGGCCGGCCCGGTCCACCGCGAATCCGCCGGGCGTCCCCCTTGACCGGGCGGGCGCAAACCGAGGAGGCCAGCGCAGGAAAATGGTCGTCAATGTCCTCGGCGGCGCACCCTTGACCCTCGCTGACGCCAGTGATACAACTCACTATTAAGTGTGCTGAGCGATCGCTCAACACAGCGTGTTGGCATCTCAGAACGGCACGTAGGAATACCTGCCGTAAAGCTTTCAACAACCCTCGGCACGCGACTCGAAGGAAAACACGTGAGCACTGAACAAGTGAGCACTGAAAGCGCCGTCTACTGGGATCCGTACGACCCGCGATTCTGGAGCGACCCCTACCCGACGTACCGCCGTCTCCGGGAGGAGGCGCCGCTCTACTACAACGAGAAGCACGACTTCTACGCGGTCACGCGCTTCGCCGACGTCGAGCGCGGCCTGCCGGACTGGAAGACGTTCTCCTCGGCCCGCGGTGGAATTCTCGAGCTCATCAAGTCCGGCATCGAGATCCCGCCGGGCACGCTCATCTTCGAGGACCCGACCATCCACGACGTCCACCGGCGCCTGCTCGCCCGGGTCTTCACCCCGCGCCGGATCTCCGCCCTCGAGCCCAAGGTCCGCGACTTCTGCGTGAAGACGCTGGACCCGCTGGTGGGCGAGAAGAGCTTCGACCTCATCGAGGCCGTCGCCATCGAGATGCCGATGCGCGTGATCGGCATGCTCCTCGGCATCCCCGAGGCCGACCAGGTCGCCATCCGCGACGCCGCCGACGAGAGCCTGCGCACCGAGGCCGGCGGCCAGATGGACTTCAAGGGCGGCGCGGTCATGAGCAACGAGATGTTCCGCGACTACATCGAATGGCGCGCGAACAACCCGTCCGACGACCTGATGACCGAGCTGCTCAACGCCGAGTTCGAGGACGAGGACGGCACCCGGCGCACGCTCACCCACGACGAGGTGCTCACCTACATCACCGTCGTCGCCGGCGCCGGGAACGAGACCACCGGACGGCTCATCGGGTGGACCGCCTCCCTGCTGGCCCAGAACCCCGAGCAGCGCCGCGAACTGGTGGCGGACCCGTCGCTGATCCCCGGCGCCATCGAGGAGGTCCTGCGGTACGAGCCGCCGGGCCCGTCGATCGCCCGCTACGTCACCAAGGACACCGAGTTCCACGGCCAGACCGTGCCCGAGGGCGCCGCCATGCTCTTCATCGTGGCCGCCGCCAACCGGGACGAGAACCGCTACCCCGACCCCGACCGCTTCGACATCCGCCGCGAGATGCCGCAGCAGCTGACCTTCGGCCTGGGCCCGCACTACTGCCTGGGCGCCGCGCTGGCCCGCCTCGAGGGCCGGGTGGCGACCGAGGAGATCCTCAAGCGCTTCCCGGAATGGGACGTGGACTGGGACAACGTGAAACTGGCGCAGACCTCCACGGTCCGCGGCTGGGAAACGCTCCCGCTCGTCGTCAACTGACCCGCCGGAGCCGCCCCTCGAAGGCGGCTCGACTCCCTATTCAAATAACGAGCAAACGGCATCATCTGGCCGGCCCGGTATTCGCGATCAGAAGTCGCGCGGCCGGGCCGGGACCAGACGGGGTCGCCACCGCACCGACCCCTTTTCGGGACGACCGAGCTCGATCGGCCGTCACAGGAGAACAGCTCCACTTGCACCGTGACACGGCTCCGGTTCCGCCCGCATCGATTCCAGGGGCACGGACATTCCGTCCGGGAGAATTCATCCTCTGGAGGGGGCGCCGCCGTATGACCGGCTGAGCCGCGTCACCGGAGAACGCAAGGCGCAGGACGGGCGTGGTACCAACCTGCGGCCCCACCCCACCCCCCACTGGAGGCCACCCATGGCTCACATACGTGCACAAGCGCCCCCCTGGGCTCTCCGGGGTCGCCGGCCATGAGCGCCGTGCCGAGCCGCGTCACTGGGTGGGGTCTCGGTGCTCTGGTCGCGATGGGTTCGTTGTTCGCGATCGGGTTGGAGGCGTTGCGGCGGACGTGGGATGTGCGGGACTGGTTCTGGGAGTTCGTGGAGCAGTCCTGGTTTCTGGCGCGGGTGACGATGTTGCCGTCGTTGCTGGTGGCGTTGCCGTTGGGGGCGACGGTGGCGTTGCAGGTGGGTGATCTGGCGGGGCAGTTGGGTGCTCAGTCGGCGACCGGTGGTGCGGTGG
>NZ_JBHSON010000205.1:0-3885 GCF_042656285.1 Actinomadura rugatobispora
TGCATGCCGTCACCGGAGTCCCCGGCGAAACGGATGATGACGCGGTCGAGTCGCTGGACCTGTTTGGTCACAGAGGAAGACCTCCTCGACACGCAGCACCCGCCCTGGGGGAGGCACCCAGGAACGTGATGCCACTTGGGCTTTACCAGCACAGCAGGTGGATCGGATTCCCGGCGCCGGGCGCGGCCGGGCCGCGGGTCGGGCCTGGGTCACCGCCACCACCTCCCCGCCTTCCTGCGCGGTCGCGGGCACGGGGGCTCCGGACCGCCGCCGTCATGAGAGCGGCGTGCGAACAGGGGCGAGAGCGGACGACCTTAGAAGAATAACATTTTCTTCTCTCGACAGTCGCATTCTCTGTGTCCATCGTACGCGGCCGCGGGCCCTTCGGGCATTGCTCGGTGCGCCCAATCGAAGGGGCCGCTCTTTGTAGGAGCCGTACAGGTCACGGGCGTGCGGACGGCGCGGGACGGGTGCCGTTCGCCGGACCGCGGCTTCGCCGGGCCTCCGCTCGCCGTCCGCGGCTCCGGGCGGACGCCCCCCTATGATGAGAACAATCCTCTCATCTATTGCAAGTACTATTGCCGTACCTGGTACCCGGCGCGTATCGTCGCGTGGGCCGCCCTGAACGAGTTAGAGCGTCGCGGAGGTAGCCGTTCGTGGACCTGGATTTCTCCGACGAGCAGGAAGCGCTGCGCGTCACTCTGCGTGAGTTCTTCGAGAAGGAGTCGCCGCCCGAGGTCGTCCGGGCCGCCGAACCCCTCGGGTTCGACGCCGCCCTGTGGCGCAAGGCGGTCGAGATGGGGCTCGGCGCGATCGCCGTCCCCGAGGACCGGGGCGGCGGCGGAGCCGGATGGGTGGAACTGGCCATCGCCGCCGAGTGCCTGGGACGGTCGCTGGCGCCGGTACCGCTGATCGAGGCGGCGGTCGCCAACCTCGTGCTCGCCTCGGTGCCCGGGGGAGCGGACCTGGACCCGCTGGTGTCACGCGCCGTCGGCGGCGAGGCGCTGGCGACCCTGGCGCTGCACCCGGTCACCGGTGACGTCGCCCGCCTGGTCCCGGCCGGCGCGGTGGCCGACCTCGTCGTCGTGCTGCGCGGCGACGAACTGCTGGCCGTCCCGGTGACGGGCGGCCCCGCCGAGCCCGTCCCCAACCTCGGCGCGATGCCGATCGCCGACCGCCGCGTGGACGAGGCGGGGGCGGTCGTGCTGGCGAAGGGCCCGGAGGCCACCGCCGTCCACGACCGCGCCGTGCACCACTGGCGGATGCTGACCGGGGCGGCGCTCGTGGGCATCGCGTCCAGAGCCCTCGAACTCGGCATCGCCTACGTCCTGGAGCGCCGGGCGTTCGGCGTCCTCATCGGCGGCTTCCAGACGATTCAGCACCGTCTGGCCGACAGCACCACCGCCCTCGAAGGGGCCCGGCTGCTGGCCTACAAGGCGGCGTGGGCGCTCGACGAGGGCCTGCCGAAGGCCGCCGAACTCGCCGCGATGTCGCTGCTGTTCGCCTCGGAGACCGCGTTCAAGACGGCCTCCGACAGCCTGCACTTCCACGGCGGCTACGGCTACACCCTCGAGTACGACGTCCAGCTGTACTTCCGGCGCGCCAAGGCCTGGCCGCTGCTCGCCGGCGATCCCCGCGCGGTCTACGCGCAGCTGCCCCGCCGCCTGTTCGACCCGACGGAAGGGTGAGGATGGATTTCTGGGATTCCGACGAGCTGGCCGCGCACCGCGACGCGGCGCGCGCCTGGGTCGAGGCCAACGTGAAGCCGGAGTGGGTCGAGGAGCAGCGCCGCACCGGCTGCCACCAGACCAACGAGCTGCACGCGCTGCTCGCGCGCGACGGCATCCTCGCCGCCGGCTGGCCCGAGGAGTACGGCGGCAGCGACGTCGACCCCGACTTCGCCCGGACCGTCTTCGACGAGTGCGCCCAGCTGGGCCTGCACTTCGACGGCTGGTCGACCACGACCATGGTGACCCACACGATCGAGCACGTCGGCACCGACGAGCAGAAGCGCCAGTGCCTGCCCGCCGCGCTGCGCGGCGACATGCTGATCGCGCTCGGCTACAGCGAGCCCGACTCCGGCTCGGACGTGGCCGCGGCCAAGACGACCGCCGTCCGGGACGGCGACGAGTGGGTCGTCAACGGCCAGAAGATGTTCACCAGCACCGCGCAGGTGTGCAGCCACGTCTTCGTCCTCGCGCGGACGAACCACGACGTGCCCAAGCACAAGGGCCTGACGCTGTTCCTGGTGCCGACGGACGCCCCCGGCTTCGAGCTCCAGCCGATCCACACCCTGGGCGGCCAGGTCACCAACGCCACCTTCTACACCGACGTCCGCATCCCCGACTCGGCCCGCATCGGCGGGGTCGACGAGGGCTGGAACGTCATGCGGGTCGCCCTGGTGTACGAGCGGGGCGTGGCCGGTCCCGCCTCCGTCGACCAGACGCTCTCGGAGGACCTCACCGCCTGGGCCCGCGAGGCGCGCCGCCCCGACGGGACCGCCGTCCTCGACGACCCCCTCGCCGCCGAGCGGATCGGCCGGATGGCCGTCGACGAGGAGGTCTCGCGGCTGCTGGGCCAGTGGATGAACTGGCGGGCCTCCAAGGGGGGCGTCCCGGGCACCGAAGGGTCCATGCGCAAGCTCTTCTGGAGCGAGATGGCGCAACGGCACTACAGCGACGCCCTCGACATCCTGGGCGCCGAGGGCGTGCTGGCCCCGGAGGCCGCGGACGCGCCGGCCGGCGGCATGTTCGAGCACGACTTCCGCGCGGCCGTGGTGACCACGGTCTACGGCGGGACGAGCGAGATCCTGCGCGACATCATCGCCGAACGCGAGCTCGGACTCCCCAGGAACCGTCCCGGCCGCTGACCGGCGCGAGGGCCCGCTACTTCAGCATGGCCCCGGCGTCGACGGGCAGGGTGACGCCGGTGATGTAACGGGCCTCGTCCGAGACCAGGAAGAGGGCGGCGTTGGCGATGTCCTCCGCCTCCACCCAGGGGACCGGGAGCGCGTTCATCATCTGGGAGACCGGCGCCATGTCCTCCGCGGTCGGGTTTTCCAGGTCGGGGCGGAACATGCGAAAGGTCATGTCGTTGATCAGCATCGGCGTGTTCACCTGGGTGGGGTGCAGGGAGTTGACGCGGATGCTGTGCTGGGCGAGCTCCACGGCCAGGGTGCGCATGAGGCCGACGACGCCGTGCTTGGCGGAGACGTAGTTGCCGACGTGGGGGTGGGCCTTGAGGCCGCCGACCGAACTGGTGATGACGATCGAGCCGCCGCGGCCGCCCTCGACGATGTGCGGGATCGAGGCTTGGGCGGTGTGGTAGACCCCGGTGAGGTTGACGTCGATGGAGTCCTTCCAGAGCTTGGGGTTCATGCGCTCGATCTGGGCGCCCGGGGCGGCGAGGCCGGCGTTGGCGATGGCGATGTCCAGGCGGCCCAGCTGCGTGACCCCTTCGTCGACGGCGGCCTTCAGCGCGTCGAGGTCGCGCACGTCGGCCTTGGAGGCGATGATGCGCCGGCCCAGTGCCTTGACCTGGGCGACGGTCTCGTCGAGGTCTTCGGGGGTGGACATCGGGATCTGAACGGTGTCGACCTGCTCGCAGATGTCGACCGCGATGATGTCGGCGCCCTCCTGGGCCAGGCGCACGGCGTGAGCACGTCCTTGGCCGCGCGCCGCACCGGTGATGAAGGCCACCTTGCCTTCGACTCGTCCAGCCATCGTTACCTCATTCCAAGCGGTTGCTGTCGGCGTTGGTGCGTGCGGCGGCGCGGACGGCGTTGATGATTCCCTGGTAGCCGGTGCAGCGGCACAGGTTGCCTGACAGGCCCTCGCGGATCTGGTCGTCGGTGGGGTCGGGGTGTTCGCGCAGGAACGCGGTGGC
>NZ_JBHSON010000206.1:0-3703 GCF_042656285.1 Actinomadura rugatobispora
GCTCGTCGCCGGACGCGGCGCCCGTGCTGGCGGCCAAGCCCCGCGGCGGTGGCGTGGCGGCGGCGCAGGGCCGGTCGCGGCGGGGCGCGCCCCCGCTCAACCTGCCCCGCGCGGGCTCGCGCGGTGACGCGCGCGCGGGCGACGCGGGTGTGACGGCGGGCAACGGCAACGGCAACGGAGGCGGTGCGCTGGCCGGGGCGGTGGGCGGCGGCTCGTCCGGGTCCGGGAGCAAGCCCTCCGGGGCGGCGCGTCCCACCTCGTGGACGGCGCGTCCGGAGAGTTCCAACGGCGGCGGGTCGTCGGGCGGCGGGTCCGACGGCGGGTCCGGTGGCGGGTCCGGTGGAGGTGGCGGCTGGTTCGGCGGTGTCGGCGGCGGGCGGTCGTCGTCCGGTGACCGCGGCCGCGGCCGGGGCTCCGGCGGTCGCGGGGGCGGTTCGGCTCCGTCCCGTGGCCGCAGTGGCGCTCCGGCGCGGAACAGGCCCGATCCGGCCTCCGGTGTGCCGAAGCCGCGCGCGGGCGGGGCGGGCACCGGTTCCGGCCAGGCGACGGGCGGAGGGCCCGGCGGACGGCAGCAGCCGCCTCCGCTCTGGGGCCGCGGGGACAGCGCCGAAGGGCCGCCGATCCCGTTCTGGCTCCGTCCCGCCGACGGGGACGCGGATCGGGACGGCTAGATGAACCTGACCGACCGCCAACGCAAAATGCTGTTCGCGGGTCTGGTGGTCGCCCTCGCCGTCGTGGGCGTCTACCTGACCGTCGCGGCACCCGACGGGGACTCCGAAGGGGACGGGGACGCGCGCCCGTCCCCGGCGGCGACGGCGGGGCCGGCCGGTCCCGCCTCCCCGCCGCCCGGGATCTCCGGCTCGGTCTCGGCGGGCAACTTCGACCTCTACCGGCTGCTGCCGTTCTCGCGGCAGGAGTTCGCCACGGCCGCCGACCTGGCGCAGCGGTTCACCGCCGCGCAGGGGTCCTACCGCTACGACGAGGACCCCAAGGCCTTCACCGACCGGCTCGCGCCCATGGTCACCGAGGCGCTGCTCGCCGAGCTCCAGCGCGGCGCGGGCTCGCCCGGCCAGCTCGAGGAGCGCAGGCAGCAGCAGGTCGTCGCGCAGGCGTCGGCCACCCTCGACCGCGTCCGCGACGTCGAGGACAACTCGATCATCTTTCTGGTGACCGGGAAGCAGCAGGTCACCCGGGGCGGCAAGACGGCCCAGGAGAGCCAGCAGTACGCGGTGACGGTGGCGCGCGACGGGGGCTCCCTGCGGGTGTACTCCTTCGTGCCCGCCGACGAGGGCCAGGCGGGTGACACCGGATGAACCGGCGCAGGCTGCTGATCGCCGGGGCGCTCGGCGCCGTCGGGACGCTGTTCACCGCCCTCATGATCGTGCCGGTGCTGTTCGGCGCCAGCCAGTTCATGTTCGGCGGGGGCGGCGCCGGCAGCGCGGGATGCGTCGACACCACGCAGGCGGGGGCGCAGCCCGCCGAGGCCGGTGACGCCAAGGCCATCCCGGCCGACTACCTCGCCCGCTACAAGAAGGCGGGGCAGGAGTTCGGCATCCCGTGGAACGTCCTGGCCGCGATCGGGAAGGTCGAGACCAGCCACGGCACGTCCAAGCTGCCCGGGGTGAGCAGCGGCGAGAACTACGCCGGCGCGGGCGGGCCCATGCAGTTCCTGGACCCCACGTTCAAGGCGTTCGCGGTGGACGGCGACAAGGACGGCAAGAAGGACAGGTACGACCCCGACGACGCCATCCCGTCCGCCGCCCGCTACCTCAAGCACAACGGCGCCCCGCAGCGGATGCGGACCGCCATCTTCATGTACAACCACTCGTGGGACTACGTGAACCTCGTGCTCGACTGGGCCAAGAAGTACGTGGGCGGCGACTTCACGGTCGTCCAGTCGAACGGCGTCGAATGCCAGGACAACCAGCTTCCGGCCAACGCCAGTGGGCTCGTCCAGCAGATCATCGCGTTCGCCATGGCGCAGCGCGGCAAGCGCTACATCTTCGGCGCCAACGGCCCGGACGCCTGGGACTGCTCCAGCATTCTCCAGGCGGCGTACCGCACCGTGGGCATCGCCATCCCGCGGACCACCTTCGAGCAGTGGCCGTTCGGAGTGAAGATCAAGAAGGGGCAGGAGATTCCCGGCGACCTGGTGTTCTTCAACTCCGGTCCGGGGACGTCGTCCAACAATCCCGGGCATGTCGGGATGGTCATCGCCAAGAACAAGATGATCGTGGCGAGCTGCTCGACCTGCGTGCCCAACATCGGGGTGAAGCCGTACCAGAAGTCGGACTGGATCGGCACGACTCGGCCGCTGGCCCGTCCCGACATCCAGCGCAAGATCTCCGAACTGGCCGCCCAGCCCCAGCCCGGCGGCTGACCCGGCGGGCGCGGGGCGGGGTTGACTCTCGCACGTGAGGGTTTACGGTCGCGGCATGCGACTGCATGCTGTTCTGCCTGATGAGAGCACCGCCGCCGATCCCGGGCGCATCGTCGAGCTGGCCGTCCTGGCCGAGGAGCTCGGGTACGGAGGGGTGTGGCTGCCCGACCATCTGCTCCCGCCGGAGCCGTTCGGGCCGGTGTACGGCGGCGTCTACGAGCCGTTGATCACCCTGGCGCACGTCGCCGCCCGCACCTCCCGGATCCGGCTGGGCACCTCGGTGCTGGTGCTGCCGCTGCGCGACCCGTTCACGCTGGCCAAGCAGGTCGCCACGCTGGACCGGCTGTCGGGCGGACGGTTCGTGCTCGGGGTGGGGATCGGCTGGGACCGGGCCGAGTTCGCGGCGGTCGGCGCGGACTTCGCCGACCGGGCGGGCCGGACGGACGAGGCGCTGCGGCTGCTGCGGCACCTGCACGCGGAGGGCGGCGGGCCGTTCGAGGGGGAGCGTTTCGGGTTCGGCACCGGCGTCTTCGAGCCCCGTCCGGGCGGCGGGCGGGTCCCGGTCATGGTCGGCGGCATGAGCGACGCCGCCCTGCGGCGGGCCGCCCGGCAGGCGGACATGTGGCAGAGCGTCGACACCACTCCGGAGAACTTCGCCGTCCTCGCGTCGCGCGTCCGGGAGCTGGCCGGCCGTCCGCTGGAGGTGGGGGCGCGGGCCGGGTGGAGCGAGAGCCTGGCCGCCGAACTGCCCGCCTGGGACGAGGCCGGGGCCGACCATCTGGCGGTGCATTTCGAGGACGTCCCGGAGACCGCCGGCCGGATGAGGGAGCTGGCGGCCGCCGCGCCACCGCCCCGCTGACCGGTTCCTGCCGGGGCGGTGGCGCGGCGGGCGGTCTCAGCAGGTGAAGTCGATGTCCGAGAAGCTCTCGTAGTGGTCGGCGGTGTAGTACATGCCCTCGGCGCCCTGGTCGCCGGCCGTGACGATGCGGCGGGCGCCGCGGTCGGGGGAGCCGGGGGTCTCGACCGTGTACTCGTGGTAGTAGCCCTGTGGCTGGTCGGGCAGGAGGCCCTCGCGGTTCTGGAAGACCGTGCCGTCCTAGGGTGCGAATTGTTCGCCTGTGAGGTCGGTTGGGTGAGCATGCGGGTGATCAAGTGATCCGGCTTGACGGTGTGTGTTGGTCTCTGTACTTTCGGTAGCGCGATCTGGGACGCCGGGTTCGATGTCGGCGTGCGGGGCCCCCTTTCCACCGGAGTGATGGTCTGGGGCCTCCCCGTCGCCTCTGGTCGAGCCCACTTGGCCAGGTCGCGTAGGGAACCGGCCTC
>NZ_JBHSON010000207.1:0-3403 GCF_042656285.1 Actinomadura rugatobispora
CGATCAGGGTGTGTCAAGCCACTCGGCCTATTAGTACCGGTCAACTCCACCCGTTACCGAGCTTCCATCTCCGGCCTATCAACCCAGTCGTCTACTGGGAGCCTTACCCCACCAAAGGTGGGAGGGAGAACTCATCTCGAGGAAGGCTTCCCGCTTAGATGCTTTCAGCGGTTATCCCGACCGAACGTAGCCAACCAGCCGTGCCCCTGGCGGGACAACTGGCACACCAGAGGTCCGTCCGTCCCGGTCCTCTCGTACTAGGGACAGACCCTCTCAATTCTCCTACGCGCGCAGCGGATAGGGACCGAACTGTCTCGCGACGTTCTAAACCCAGCTCGCGTGCCGCTTTAATGGGCGAACAGCCCAACCCTTGGGACCTACTCCAGCCCCAGGATGCGACGAGCCGACATCGAGGTGCCAAACCATCCCGTCGATATGGACTCTTGGGGAAGATCAGCCTGTTATCCCCGGGGTACCTTTTAGCCGTTGAGCGACACCGCTTCCACACGCCGGTGCCGGATCACTAGGCCCTGCTTTCGCACCTGCTCGACCTGTCAGTCTCACAGTCAAGCTCCCTTGTGCCCTTGCACTCACCACCTGATTGCCAACCAGGCTGAGGGAACCTTTGGGCGCCTCCGTTACTCTTTGGGAGGCAACCGCCCCAGTTAAACTACCCACCAGGCACTGTCCCCCACCCGGATCCACGGGTGCGGGTTAGACGCTCAAAACGACCAGAGTGGTATTTCACCAACGACTCCACCGACACTGGCGTGCCGGCTTCACAGTCTCCCACCTATCCTACACAAGACGCTCCAAACGCCAATGCCAAGCTATAGTGAAGGTCCCGGGGTCTTTCCGTCCTGCTGCGCGAAACGAGCATCTTTACTCGTACTGCAATTTCACCGGGCCTGTGGTTGAGACAGCGGGGAAGTCGTTACGCCATTCGTGCAGGTCGGAACTTACCCGACAAGGAATTTCGCTACCTTAGGATGGTTATAGTTACCACCGCCGTTTACCGGCGCTTAGATTCTCAGCTTCGACCCGAAGGCCTAACCGGTCCTCTTAACGTTCCGGCACCGGGCAGGCGTCAGTCCGTATACAGCGTCTTACGACTTCGCACGGACCTGTGTTTTTAGTAAACAGTCGCTTCCCCCTGGCCTCTGCGACCACCCCCAGCTCCGGCAGCAAGTGCCATCACCGGACGTGGTCCCCCTTCTCCCAAAGTTACGGGGGCAATTTGCCGAGTTCCTTAACCACAGTTCACCCGATCGCCTTGGTATTCTCTACCTGACCACCTGAGTCGGTTTAGGGTACGGGCCGCCGGTACACTCACTAGAGGCTTTTCTCGGCAGCATGGGATCACTCACTTCACCTAAAACGGCTCGGCATCACATCTCACCCTCAACGGCATGCGGATTTACCTGCACACCGGGCTACATGCTTACCCCAGGACAACCATCGCCTGGGCTGAGCTACCCTCCTGCGTCACCCCATCGCTCACCTACTACCCCCTCGGGCCGACCGCTAGGCCCGGAAGAAACCCGAAGGCTCCAACCAGGATTCAGGGTCTTAGCATCAGAGGATTCAGCGTTGGCGCATACCAGCGGGTACGGGAATATCAACCCGTTGTCCATCGACTACGCCTGTCGGCCTCGCCTTAGGTCCCGACTTACCCTGGGCGGATTAGCCTGCCCCAGGAACCCTTGGTCATCCGGCGGGAGAGTTTCTCACTCTCCATTCGCTACTCATGCCTGCATTCTCACTCCCACGCCCTCCACCACACGATCACTCGGCGGCTTCACCGGACGCAGGACGCTCCCCTACCCATCCCAGCCTCACGACTGAAATGCCACGGCTTCGGCGGTGTGCTTGAGCCCCGCTACATTGTCGGCGCGGAATCACTTGACCAGTGAGCTATTACGCACTCTTTCAAGGATGGCTGCTTCTAAGCCAACCTCCTGGTTGTCACGGCAACTCCACATCCTTTACCACTTAGCACACGCTTAGGGGCCTTAACCGATGATCTGGGCTGTTTCCCTCTCGACTACGAAGCTTATCCCCCGCAGTCTCACTGCCACGCTCTCACTTACCGGCATTCGGAGTTTGGCTGACGTCAGTAACCTTGTCGGGCCCATCGGCCATCCAGTAGCTCTACCTCCGGCAAGAAACACGCAACGCTGCACCTAAATGCATTTCGGGGAGAACCAGCTATCACGGAGTTTGATTGGCCTTTCACCCCTAACCACAGGTCATCCCCCAGGTTTTCAACCCTGGTGGGTTCGGGCCTCCACACCGTCTTACCGGCGCTTCACCCTGCCCATGGCTAGATCACTCCGCTTCGGGTCTACAGCATGCGACTCAAACGCCCTATTCAGACTCGCTTTCGCTACGGCTACCCGCCACCGGTTAACCTCGCCACACACCATAACTCGCAGGCTCATTCTTCAAAAGGCACGCCATCACGAACAGCCCCCGAAAGGGCTGAGGACGCTCTGACGGCTTGTAGGCACACGGTTTCAGGTACTCTTTCACGACCCCTCACCGGGGCACTTTTCACCTTTCCCTCACGGTACTGGTCCGCTATCGGTCATCAGGAAGTATTCAGCCTTACCACGTGGTCGTGGCAGATTCACACGGGATTTCACGGGCCCCGTGCTACTCGGGAACACACCCAGAAGCCACTCAGATTTCGTCTACCGGACTCTCACCGTCTACGGTCGGCCTTCCCATGCCATTCGACTACCCGAGCAGTTTGTAACTTCTTGTCAGCACGGCAGCACTGACCGGATGGTCCCACAACCCCGCACACGCAACGCCTGCCGGCTATCACACGCGCACGGTTTAGGCTCCTCCGCTTTCGCTCACCACTACTCACGGAATCACTATTGTTTTCTCTTCCTGCGGGTACTGAGATGTTTCACTTCCCCGCGTTCCCACCAACCGCCCTATACATTCAGACGGCGGCGACACCCCATGACGGGTGCCAGGTTTCCCCATTCGGAAATCCCCGGATCAAAGTCTGGTTGCCGACTCCCCGAGGCATATCGCAGGCTCCCACGTCCTTCATCGGCTCCTGATGCCAAGGCATCCACCGTATGCCCTTAAAAACTTGAACACACAAAACGATCAACAAATCGCAACAGAGAACAAGAACCCCCGAAAGGGCCCTCATTCAGAGATGCTCGCGTCCACTGTGCAGTTCTCAAAAAACAACCGGGACCACCAGCCCCCCAGCCACCAACCGGCGACCAGGGCAACCAGCCCCGCAATCCAGAAGAAACAACCCAGCCCCATCACACCCGAGTCGAAGACTCTCGTGTTCAGGGGCTGAAGGGTCCGTTTCCTCAGGACCCAACAGCGTGTCCAGCTCCCCACCCGCCCGACGACCAACGTTCCCACTCCC
>NZ_JBHSON010000208.1:0-3326 GCF_042656285.1 Actinomadura rugatobispora
TACTCTCACATGGGGAGACCCCACACTACCATCGGCGCTACGGCGTTTCACTTCTGAGTTCGGCATGGGGTCAGGTGGGACCACCGCGCTAAAGCCGCCAGGCAAATTCTGTTTAATCTGTATCAGGCTGAAAATCGTGTCTGTCTCTTCGCCAAAACATCTTCGGCGTTGTAAGGTTAAGCCTCACGGTTCATTAGTATCGGTTAGCTCAACGCATCGCTGCGCTTACACACCCGGCCTATCAACGTCGTCGTCTTCAACGTTCCTTCAGGAGACTTAAAGTCTCAGGGAGAACTCATCTCGGGGCAAGTTTCGTGCTTAGATGCTTTCAGCACTTATCTCTTCCGCATTTAGCTACCGGGCAGTGCCATTGGCATGACAACCCGAACACCAGTGATGCGTCCACTCCGGTCCTCTCGTACTAGGAGCAGCCCCCCTCAATTCTCCAGCGCCCACGGCGGATAGGGACCGAACTGTCTCGCGACGTTCTAAACCCAGCTCGCGTACCACTTTAAATGGCGAACAGCCATACCCTTGGGACCTACTCCAGCCCCAGGATGCGACGAGCCGACATCGAGGTGCCAAACACCGCCGTCGATATGAACTCTTGGGCGGTATCAGCCTGTTATCCCCGGGGTACCTTTTAGCCGTTGAGCGATGGCCCTTCCATTCAGAACCACCGGATCACTATGACCTGCTTTCGCACCTGCTCGCGCCGTCACGCTCGCAGTCAAGCTGGCTTATGCCATTGCACTAACCTCCTGATGTCCGACCAGGATTAGGGAACCTTTGGGCGCCTCCGTTACTCTTTGGGAGGCAACCGCCCCAGTTAAACTACCCACCAGGCACTGTCCGCAACCCGGATTACGGGTCTACGTTAGAACACCAGCCATTAAAGGGTGGTATTTCAAGGTTGGCTCCACGCAGACTGGCGTCCACGCTTCAAAGCCTCCCACCTATCCTACACATCAAGGACCAGTGTTCAGTGTCAAGCTATAGTAAAGGTTCACGGGGTCTTTCCGTCTTGCCGCGGGTACACTGCATCTTCACAGCGAGTTCAATTTCACTGAGTCTCGGGTGGAGACAGCCTGGCCATCATTACGCCATTCGTGCAGGTCGGAACTTACCCGACAAGGAATTTCGCTACCTTAGGACCGTTATAGTTACGGCCGCCGTTTACCGGGGCTTCGATCAAGAGCTTCGCGTTGCCGCTAACCCCATCAATTAACCTTCCGGCACCGGGCAGGCGTCACACCGTATACGTCCACTTTCGTGTTTGCACAGTGCTGTGTTTTTAATAAACAGTTGCAGCCAGCTGGTATCTTCGACTGATTTCAGCTCCGCCCGCAGGGGCTTCACCTACACATCAGCGTGCCTTCTCCCGAAGTTACGGCACCATTTTGCCTAGTTCCTTCACCCGAGTTCTCTCAAGCGCCTTGGTATTCTCTACCTGACCACCTGAGTCGGTTTAGGGTACGATTTCGTGTTACCTGATGCTTAGAGGCTTTTCCTGGAAGCAGGGCATTTATCACTTCAGCACCGTAGTGCCTCGTCATCACACCTCAGCGTTAATAAGGTACCGGATTTACCTGGAACCTCCGCCTACATGCTTAAACCGGGACAACCGTCGCCCGGCTGACATAGCCTTCTCCGTCCCCCCTTCGCAGTAACACCAAGTACAGGAATATTAACCTGTTTCCCATCGACTACGCCTTTCGGCCTCGCCTTAGGGGTCGACTCACCCTGCCCCGATTAACGTTGGACAGGAACCCTTGGTCTTCCGGCGAGCGGGCTTTTCACCCGCTTTATCGTTACTTATGTCAGCATTCGCACTTCTGATACCTCCAGCATGCCTCACAGCACACCTTCAACGGCTTACAGAACGCTCCCCTACCCAACAACACATAGTGTCGCTGCCGCAGCTTCGGTGCATGGTTTAGCCCCGTTACATCTTCCGCGCAGGCCGACTCGACCAGTGAGCTATTACGCTTTCTTTAAATGATGGCTGCTTCTAAGCCAACATCCTGGCTGTCTGTGCCTTCCCACATCGTTTCCCACTTAACCATGACTTTGGGACCTTAGCTGGCGGTCTGGGTTGTTTCCCTCTTCACGACGGACGTTAGCACCCGCCGTGTGTCTCCCGTGATAACATTCTTCGGTATTCGTAGTTTGCATCGGGTTGGTAAGCCGGGATGGCCCCCTAGCCGAAACAGTGCTCTACCCCCGAAGATGAGTTCACGAGGCGCTACCTAAATAGCTTTCGGGGAGAACCAGCTATCTCCCGGTTTGATTGGCCTTTCACCCCCAGCCACAGGTCATCCGCTAATTTTTCAACATTAGTCGGTTCGGTCCTCCAGTTAGTGTTACCCAACCTTCAACCTGCCCATGGCTAGATCACCGGGTTTCGGGTCTATACCCTGCAACTTAACGCCCAGTTAAGACTCGGTTTCCCTGCGGCTCCCCTATACGGTTAACCTTGCTACAGAATATAAGTCGCTGACCCATTATACAAAAGGTACGCAGTCACACCCGAAGGTGCTCCCACTGCTTGTACGTACACGGTTTCAGGTTCTTTTTCACTCCCCTCGCCGGGGTTCTTTTCACCTTTCCCTCACGGTACTGGTTCACTATCGGTCAGTCAGGAGTATTTAGCCTTGGAGGATGGTCCCCCCATATTCAGACAGGATACCACGTGTCCCGCCCTACTCTTCGAGTTCACAACCTGTGCATTTTGGTGTACGGGACTATCACCCTGTACCGTCGGACTTTCCAGACCGTTCCACTAACACACAAGCTGATTCAGACTCCGGGCTGCTCCCCGTTCGCTCGCCGCTACTGGGGGAATCTCGGTTGATTTCTTTTCCTCGGGGTACTTAGATGTTTCAGTTCCCCCGGTTCGCCTCGTTAACCTATGTATTCAGTTAACGATAGTGCAACGGATTGCACTGGGTTTCCCCATTCGGACATCGCCGGGTCAAAGGTTCATATCACCTCGCCGGCGCTTTTCGCAGATTAGCACGTCCTTCATCGCCTCTGACTGCCAGGGCATCCACCGTGTACGCTTAGTCGCTTAACCTCACAACCCGAAGATGTTTCACTTCTGATTGCGAAAATTTGAGAGACTCGAACACACATGAGCTGTGTGTCGTTTCAATTTTCAGCTTGATCCAGATTTTTAAAGAGCAAAACTTCGCAGTGCACCTTTTCAGGTTCACTCTGAAGTTTTCTTGTGTTCGCAGTAAAGATGGTGGAGCTATGCGGGATCGAACCGCAGACCTCCTGCGTGCAAAGCAGGCGCTCTCCCAGCTGAGCTATAGCCCCATCGT
>NZ_JBHSON010000209.1:0-3127 GCF_042656285.1 Actinomadura rugatobispora
CGCCGTCAACCCATTGGACGCACCATCCTGATTCACCGCCGAACCACGCACGATCCCCAAGATCCGCCGACCGTTGCGCTCGGCGTCCGACAACCGCTCCAGCAGCACCAGCCCGACGCCCTCGCCGAAGCCCATCCCGTCGGCGGCCGCCGCGAACGACTTGCAGCGGCCGTCGGACGCCAGCCCGCCCTGCCGGGAGAAGCCGACGAACCCGGCGGGCGAGGCCATCACCATCACGCCGCCCGCCAGCGCCAGATCGCACTCCCCCGACCGCAGGGACTGCGCCGCCAGATGCAACCCGACCAGCGACGATGAACACGCCGTGTCCACCGTGACCGCAGGTCCTTCCAACCCGAACACGTAGGAGACGCGGCCGGACAGCACGCTGGGGAGGTTGCCGGTCATCATGTGCGCTTCGAGCTCGGCGGCGATCTCGCCTCCGCCGCCGCCCTGCGGCGCGGGGTTGGCGCCGATGAAGGTGCCGGTCTGGGAGCCCTTCAGCGACAGCGGGTCGATGCCCGCCCGCTCGAACGTCTCCCACGAGATCTCCAGCAGCAGCCGCTGCTGCGGATCCATGGCGAGCGCCTCACGCGGCGAGATCCCGAACAGCCCGGCGTCGAAGTCCCCGGCGTCGTGCAGGAACCCGGCGTGCCGGACGTGGGAGGTGCCGGGGTGCTCCGGGTCGGGGTGGAAGAGGTCGTCCAGGTTCCAGCCGCGGTCCGGCGGGAACCCGCTGATCGCGTCCCGGCCCGCCGAGACGGCCTCCCACATCCGTTCCGGTGAGGTGATCCCGCCGGGGTAGCGGCAGGCCATGGCGACGATCGCGACCGGCTCGTCGGTGACCGCGGCGGGGCGGGCCCGGTCCGGTTCCGCCGCCTCCGGCCGCAGCACCTCGCCGAGCAGGTGGCGGGCCAGGTCCTCCGCCGAGGAGTGGTCATAGATCACGGTGACGGGCAGCCTGAGGCCGGTGACCTCGTTGAGCCGGTTGCGCAGCTCCACCGCCGACAGCGAGGTGAAGCCGATGTCCTGGAACGCGCGGCGCCGATCGACCTCGTCGCCGCCGGAGTAGCCGAGCACCGCGGCGACGTGCGTCCTGACCAGGTCGAGCACCATCCGCTCCCGGGCCTCCGGCGGCACCGCGGCCAGCCTCCGGTGCAGCGCCGACGCGGCGGCCGGGCGCTCCGCCCCGGCGCGCAGGACGCGCTGCGCGGCGGGCACCGTGGACAGCAGCCGGCTCGGCCGCGCCATGGTGAACAGCGGGACGAAGTTCTCCCACTTCACGTCGGCGATCAGCGGGGTCGTCTCGGCGCGGTCCAGCGCGCGGTGCAGCGCGGCCAGCGCGACGTCGGGGTCCATCGGGGGCAGGCCGTGCCTTGTCTGCCGCTCGCCGACGACCAGTCCTTCCACGATCATCGCGCCGTCCCACATGCCCGGCGTGCTCCACACGCCCCAGGCGACCGACAGGGCGGGCAGGCCGCGGGCGCGGCGGTGCTGCGCGAGCGCGTCGAGGTGGGCGTTGGCCGCGCCGTAGGCGGCGTGCTGCCCGCTGCCCCAGGCGCCGGCCACCGAGGAGAACAGGACGAACGCGTCCAGCTCCAGGTCGGCGGTCAGCTCGTCCAGGTGCACCGCACCCGCGACCTTGGCGCTCATCATCCGCTCGAACTCGGCCGGGGTGGTCGCGGCCAGCGAGTCGATCTCCAGGGCGGCGGCCGCGTGCACGACCGTCCGCAGCGGATGGTCGGCGGTCTGCGCCGCGATGACCTCGGCGAGCGCGGCGCGGTCGGTGACGTCGCAGGCGACCACGGCGCAGGTGGCGCCGAGTTCGCGCAGCCGGTCCCGGAGTTCGGCGGCGCCGTCGGCCTGCGGGCCGCGGCGGCTGGTGAGCACGACATGCTCGGCGCCGCGCAGCACCAGCCAGGTCGCCAGCAGCGTGCCGAGGGCCCCGGTGCCGCCCGTGACCAGCGCGGTGCCGCTGGTCCGCCAGGCCGGCGCGGCCGGGGCCGCGCCGAGACCGGCGGGCACGAGGCGGCGGCCGTGGACGCCGGTTTCGCGGATGGCCGCCTGGTCCTCGTCGTGGGCGCCCGCGAGGAGCCCGGCGAGCAGGTCGGCGGCCCGCTCGTCCACCCGCGCGGGCAGATCGGCCAGGCCGCCCCAGCGCTCCGGGTGCTCCAGCGCGACGACACGGCCGAGGCCCCAGACCTGGGCCTGGGCGGGGTGCGCCACCGGGTCGCCGGGACCCGTCCGCATCGCGCCGCGCGTCACACACCACAGCGGGGCACCGACACCGGCGTCGCCGAGCGCCTGGATCAGCAGCAGGGTGCCCGTCACGCCGGGCGCCGCCGGTACCGGCCCGTCATCGGCGCGCCATGCCTGGAGCGACACCACCCCCCGGACCGCCTCGCCCAGCTCGGTGAGGCGGGCGGCCAGGGCGGCGCGGTCCAGCCCCGCGGCGTCGAGTTCGGCGACCCGCGCGCCGGCGCGCGCCAGCGCGTCGATCACGGTTTCCTCCGCCTGGGCGTCCGCGCCGGCCTCGTGCCGGACGACCAGCCAGGTCCCGGACAGCCGGCCGGAGCCCGAACCGGTGCCCAGGGGGTGCCACTCCACGGCGTACCGCCAGGCGTCGGCTTCGGATTCGGCGGCCAGCCGGCCCCGCCAGGCGGCGAGTCCCGGCAGCAGGTCCTGAACTACGGACGGGTCGGCGCCAAGCCCGGCCGCGAGCGCGTCCACGTCGGCGTCCTCGACTGCCGACCAGAACGTCTCGTCCAGGCCACCGCCGTCCCCTGCCCGCTGCGGCGAGGTGTCCTTCAGCCAGTAGGGGGTGCGCTGGAAGGCGTAGGTGGGCAGGTCGATCGGCTGGCCGGGGGTGATGGGCCAGGTCACGGGCAGCCCGGCCGTCCAGGCTTCGCCCAGGGAACGCAGCAGGCGCGCGGCGCCGCCGTCGTCCCGCCGGAGCGTGCCCACGACACTCGCGGTGACCTCGGCGTTCTCGCATGCCGCCTCGATCCCCGGCGTCAGCACCGGATGACTACTGACCTCGACGAAGCACCGGAACCCCTCTGCCACGAGGTTGCGGACCGCGTCGTGGAAACGGACCTTCTCGCGCAGGTTCCGCACCCAGTAGTCCCCG
>NZ_JBHSON010000210.1:0-2774 GCF_042656285.1 Actinomadura rugatobispora
CGAACCCGGCGTCCCAGATTGCGCTACTGAAAGTACAGGGACCAGCACAAACCGTCAAGCCGGATCACTTGGATTGCCCGCATGTTCACTTAACCGACCTCACAGGCGAACAGTTCGCACCCCCGTCCGCACGTCGTTCGGAGTCGCGGGTAGAGGATCGTCACCGTTTGGCAATCTGGCCCGTCGCTGCCGAGGTGAATCGCGTTATCCACAACCGCGTGCCGGGGCTGTGCTTCGTCCGGATGCGCTGGAACAATTGGCGCTCGTGGTTACGCTGGGCCCGGGGTGGGTGCAGGAGACGACCACACCCGTACACGACCAAAGGCACACATGACCGCGCCGACCGGGGGCGAGGCGCGAGCGGAGGCAGGATGGCTCGCAGGTCGGCCGTGCGACACGGCCGTGAGACCGCTGTGGTCGAGGAGGACGCGGTGACCGGCCGCGCGCTCGACCCGTCCGCCGACCCCTGGCGGGCGAGCGACGCCGACCGGCGGCGCGGGCGGTCCGGCGGCGGTTCGCGGGGCGGCGGCCGCTGGGGCGGCTCCGGCGGGCGCTGGTGGGTCTGGGTCGGACGCGCCGTCCTCTGGGCCGTCATCATCGTCATCCTCGTCAACGGGATCCGCGCGCCGTTCGAGCGCTTCACCGCGACCGAGACCCCGTCCACGGGCGCCCCCGCCGCCGACAAGGGCAAGGGCGCGGACTTCCCCACCAGTGCCGCGGGCGCGTTCGCGATGCAGTTCGCCAACGTCTATCTCAACTACGACCAGAAGAGCGCCGCCGGCCGCGAAGCGCAGTTGCGCACCTTCGTGCCCGATGGCGCCGACGGCCAGTTCGGCTGGAACGGCGTCGGCCAGTTGCTGGTGCAGTCGGTCCAGGTCGCCGGAGTCGACGCGCGCGACGCCAACAACGGCGTCGTCACCGTGCTCGCCCGCGCCCAGGACAAATGGCTCCGGCTGGCCGTTCCCGTGTACGCGAACAACGGCGCCATGGTCGTCCCCACCCGCCCCGCGCTGCTGCCGCCCCCGGCCAAGGCCGCGCCGCCGCAGCAGGGCGTGCAGGAGCGCGACACCGCCCTCGAGGGCGAGCTCGCGGCCATCCTGAACGACTTCTTCGACGCCTACGCCCGCAGCAACCAGGCGGCCCTGTCGCGCTTCTCCGACGGCGCCGTCATCGCCGGGCTCGCCGACTCGGTCAGCTTCGTCCAGGTCAGAGCGGTCGTCGCGCCCAGGGGAGAGGCCGGTAAACGCACGGTCACCGCCACTGTCGCCTGGGGCGTGCCCGGCACCGCCGGAGGCGGCGAACTCGAGCAGACCTACGAACTCGCGTTGGTGAAGAAGGGCACGACCTGGTACGTGAGAGACATACGCGGCACCACACAGCCGGGTGCGTCATGACGGGGCCAAGCCGTGACGGCGCGCCCTCGCCCCGTATCCGACACATCCGTCGACCCAGGAAGGTAGTCAGTCGATGCTGCACCACATGATGGCGTCGATTCCGTTCGAGGTCCTGGCGGCGCCGAACGACGATCTGCAGACCGATAAGCTGGCCGACTGGCTGCGGCAGATATTCGGCCCCCTTTTCCTCGTGATCGTCTCCATTGTGGCGATCTTCTTTCTGTTCACCCGCGAGATCACGCGGTTCGTTCAATTCATCGTGCTCGCCATCGGAATCGGGGTGGTCTTCTACGTGCCCAACATCATCGAGACCACGGCCAGGGCGATCGCCCGGGCCCTGGGAGTGGACTTGACCTGACCTCGGCACGGCGGTCACCGAGAGCAGGGGCGGCCCCGCGCGCCGGGGCCGGCAGGCGACACTGTGCTCGCACAGTTAGGGGAGTAGGGGCGTGGATCTACCCACGTACACGAACATATGGCGCATTGAGAAGCGGCTGTACAAGCTGTACGACCTGCGGCTTCCGATGCCGCTGCCGATGGTCCAGATCGGCGTGTTCGCCGGCGTGTTCGTGCCGTGGATCCTGCTGCTGCGCTTCGTGGGCATCCCGTTCGAGTCCCCGTGGCACGTCCTCTACATCGTCCCCCCGGGCGTCCTCACCTGGCTGGCCACCCGCCCGGTCATCGAGGGCAAGCGGCTCACCGAACTGCTCATCTCGCAGAGCCGCTACCTCGCCGAGCCCCGCACCTGGTGCCGGCTGACCCCCATCCGGGAGCCCCGCGAGGTCGTCGTCGTGGCCCGCGTGTGGCGCCGTCCCCAGGCCGCCGCCCCGGTCGCCGCCCCCGAACGCGCCGCGCTCAAGACCCGCCGCAGGGCGCGCAAGCAGCAGCGCCGCCCGGTGGTCGAGGAGGCCCCGGTCCCCGCGTTCGCCCCGTCCCCGGCCGTGGCGTCCGCCCCCCAGCCCCTCGCCGAGGTCGCCGCCCAGCGCGAGTCCGCCGGCTTCGACGACGCCCGCCCGGCCGCCCCTCCCGCCAAGCCCTGGCGCCGCACCACCCGCGACATCTCGCACGAGGAAGAGGCCCCGCGCCCGGCTGACCTGGAACACCCCCCGGCCACCCCCCAACTGGAACTCGGCGCCTCCGGAAAACGAGCCTTCGCCTCGGGCGTCCGCCGCCCGGGCGGCGCCCCGGAATTCTGGAAGGCCGACGACCAGCCCCCCACCGAAGCGCCACGTCCGGCCACGCCCGTCCCCGAACCGGGCGACAAGCGAGTAGCCGGCCAAAGCCCGGCCCACCACCCAGGCGCAGCGCCCCCTCCCCCCGGGCACAACAAGCCGGTCCCCACCCCCCAACCCCCCAACGAGCCCATGCGCGGCTTCGAAC
>NZ_JBHSON010000211.1:0-2664 GCF_042656285.1 Actinomadura rugatobispora
CGGGCATCCTGGACCCGGCCAAGGTGACGCGGTCGGCGCTGCAGAACGCCTCCTCGATCGCGGCGCTGTTCCTGACCACCGAGGCCGTCATCGCCGAGAAGCCGGAGAAGACCCCGGCCGCCGCCGGCGGAGGCGCCCCGGACATGGGCGGCATGGACTTCTGATCGAGCGGTCCACGCCCCGTGTCGGGTGAACGGCACTGAGGGGGCGGTCCCATTGGGACCGCCCCCTTTTGCCGTCCTGCCGCCGCGGTCACCGGTTCGGCACGATGCACCCCTTTGACCTCCTCCCCCTCGTGAACGAGGGGGGATTCCAACCCGTGGCCTCAGGAGAGGAGCAGGGGTTGAGGTTCGCGGTTCGTCCGCCCCGGCGACCCGGAGCGTCCCCGCGCAGCGACGGCCGGTCCGGCCGCCGTGCCCACGAGCCTGAGTCTGGTCTCGTGGGCGATGTTGCGTGGCCGCGTTCACATCGGCGGCATTGCCGGCGTAGCCGCAGGACCGGCACCGGAAACACGCTTGGCTCTCGCGTGCCTCCCGATCCCCGGTTCCGCACGCCAGCAACGCTGTGAGATGTACGCGGGATCGATCTTGTTGCACGCGGCCGGGCGTCCTGTGTTTCAGCCGCTCGACCAGCAAGGCCCGGCCAGCTTGGTCTGTCTCCACCGGTCAGGCAGCACAGACGCTGGCACCAGCCTGCAGGCCGCGCCCGGGTTTCGGAGATCCGTCGTAGCGGCGGATCTCCGGTCCTTGTCCTCTCCGCAGAAGTCGATTCCTCCCCCGCCTGAAGGCGGGGGTCTCTTCGGATGTTCCCCCCCTGCCCGACCCCCTGCGGATCCTGGTGGTGGCCGCGCCTATCGCCCTCGACCTGATGCTGTACGAGAACAAGGACCGGCCCATCGGCTAGCCGTCAGCACGACCAGGCCGGGACACTGAACGCGCGCCGGTCGTTGAGGAGTACGTCAGGGAAAGGTCTTCCGCTCCCCGGTGGCCCTTGGCAGGATCGCCGCTGAGCTACAGACCGGGCCGTGTACGCGCGGGACCGGGCCGGCACGGAACGGGCACGGCACGTGAACGCGTCCGATGACGCCAGGAGAATGCATGAGCGATCCCTTCAGTTCCTCGGTGCTCAGGGTCGAGCAGCCACGCCGGGGGCCGTTCGCCAGATCGCAGTACAAGGTCCTGGACGGCGACGGCACCCTCCTCGCGGTCGCCGACCAGAGCAACACGCCGGTGCGCGCGGAGAGGCTGCAGACCTACTTCCCGGGCAAGTCCGAGCTGCACGCGAGGGCGGTCCTGCTCACCACGCCGGACGGGGCGCCGCTGCTCGTCGTCGACAAGGAGGCCGGCCGGCTGCTCACCACGGTGCTGCGGGCGGACGGCGAGCTCGTCGGCACCTTCCGCACCGAACGCGTCGGCCGCCGCTACAGCATCCGCGGCGGCGACGAGACGACGCTCGGCGAGATCGCCGTGGACCTGGGCCGCAACAACTTCACGGTGACCGACGCCGATGGCAGCCGCGTCGGGCACGTCCGCAAGAAGTGGGCGGGCCTGGCCACGCACCTGCTGACCACGGCCGACAAGTACAGCGTGGAGATCAACGACCCCGTGCCCGAGCCGCTGCGCACGATGGTGGTCACCACGGCGATCGCCATGGATCTGACGCTGCACGAGTCCAAGGACATCACCTGATCCGCCGATCCCCTTTGGCCGAGCGTCGGGCTTCCGGACGCGGCCGTGGCGAGGTACCGTCCGTTTGTGCAGGTCATTTCCGAGCGCCCGAACGGCTGGCGGATCTCGCCGGCCCTTCCGACGATCGCGAACGCCCTGCTGGCCGTGCTCTGGGGGTTCTCGACGCTCGGCGGGTGGGGTGAGGCGGCGTTCTGCGGTGAGGCCGGACGGCTCGACACCGTCTGCGCGGCCGCCTTCGAACCGGCCGTGGCGCTCTCCGTGCCTCCCGCCCTCCTGGCCATCGCCGTCGTGATGATCTCCTGGTCGCTGCCCGGCGTGCGCCACAGGCCGCAGCGACTCGACGCGCTCCTGACCGTCGCCGCCGCCCTGTGGGTCCTGGCCGAGGGGATCCTCTTCGTCGGCGGGTACCTCGCCAAGTCCTGACAACGGCGACCGCACCGGAAAAAACGGGCCAAGCGCCCCGTTGGCAACTTGTGACCTAAGTCGGGTCGAACGGCATAACACGAGGTAGATGGGCCCGAGCCCGGGCCGGTACGGAGCCAGAACGCCGACTTCTCGCAACGAAGTGCGCCAGCCGGTTTGACCTCTACCCTCGTTGGGCATACTGTTCACTTCGCCCCGCAGGGGAGCAGGACGTCGGACGACGGCCGGCCCGCGGGACACACCATCCATGATCCAGCCGGAACGGCTTCGCCGTACCCAGGATCGGGATGGATCGGAAAAGGCCCGAGTTTGACAATCGAGCCGGATCTGATGAAATAGCACCAACGCCCGGAAGGGCCCGCGGAAGCGGGGCTGGAAAGGCAAATCGGAAAAGCCCGGAATTGACAGGCCGAGCGGATCTGATAAAGTAAAAGAGTCGCCCCGGGGCGGGAAACGCGAAAGCGGGTCCAGCGCGGTGGGTGTCCGTTTCTTGAGAACTCAACAGCGTGTTAAAAGCCAGTGCCTTTATAGGTCCGGCCGTTTAGGTCGGACC
>NZ_JBHSON010000212.1:0-2436 GCF_042656285.1 Actinomadura rugatobispora
CGGCGGCGCCCCGGCCGGGCCCCCCCCCCCCCCCCCCCCGCCGCCGCGGGGCGCCGGCGCCCGCCGACCGCCGCGAACCCCGTGGACGTCGCCGCCACGTCCCGCATCCAGGTCGGGCCGTCGAGATCGCCCCTGCCCGCGTTGCCGCCGCGCGTCCAGGCTCGCAGATCCCCCGAACGCCAGGCCGCGGCCGAGCCGCCGACCATGCCCACCACGACGTAGCCGCCCTGGCCGGACGCCACGCCCGAAACCGTCTTCCCGCCCGGGAAGCCGACCTTGCGCCAGGTCGCGCCGTCCCGCGAGGCCACCACCAGCGGGGTCGAGGCACCCCCGCGCGGGGCGTCGGTGCGGCCGACCGCGAGCCAGCCGTGCGCGCCGTTCGCGACATCGGTCAGCCGCTGCCGCGCCTGCCCCGGACCGCCCGCGCGCCCGGCCCCGAAGTCCGGGCCCTGCGCACGGGACCACGCGGCCCCGTCCGTGCTGCTCCAGGCCGCCGCGTCACCGCCGGTGCTGCCCACGACCACCAGCTTGCCCGACTGATCGGGCGCGCAGGCGGCCAGCGTGCGCTCCGGCCGCACCGCGCCCGGCACCCCGGCCAGGTTGACCGCGGTCGCGGGGCCGGGCGCGGCGGCCAGCGCCATGAAGCCGTCCTCGCCGCGGCGGCCCGTGACGACGGCGCCGCCGCCGTCGGCGACCGCCAGCCCGCTGATCGCCGAACCGGGCCCGGGCGCGCCCACCTCGCCGCCGGGCCGCCAGGCCCGCCCATCGGCGCTGCGCAGCACCGTCCCGGTGTTGCCCCTGCCCCGCACAAGCGCGGCGAGCCCCGCGGACGTGCCCGACAGCCGCTCCACGTTCCTGTACTCGGGGACGGTGAGCTGCGCGGCGGGCACCCACGTCGCCCCGTCCGCCGAACCGAAGACCACGCCGTACCGGCTCGTCTTGCGCTTCTTCTTCGACCCCGTCGTGCTCTTCCCCTCGCGGGCCAGGTAGAAGCCGCCCGGACCCGCCGTCAGGCCCTTGGCGGGCCCGTACGCCCCCTGCCCCTGGGGCAGGTTCACCGCCGTCCAGGTGCGGCCGCCGTCGGCGGACCGCCACATGGCCTCGCCCCGCACGGTCTGCGTGACCTTCTGGGTGCCCTTCTTCTTGCCCTTGCGCTCGACCGTCCTGGTCACCTTCCGGCTGAACGAGCCGTGCGCCACCACCGTGTCACCGGACGCCGCCAGCCCGCCGATCCCGGCCATGTCGGGCAGGTTGAGCCGGTCCGCGCGCTGCCAGGCCCGGCCGTCGGCCGAGGTCCACACCACGGCCCGCACGTCCGCCCCGCCGGGCGAGGTCACCCCGGCCGCCACGAACCCGCCGGAGGTGCGGACCACCGCGTTCACCCGGTCGTTGGGGCCGAACGCGGAGGCCGCGGCGCCCTCCTGCGTCCAGGAGCGCCCGTCGACGCTCGTCCACACCGCGACCCGGCCGTCCGCCGACTGCCCGATCGCCGTCCAGGCCCCGGCACCCCCGGCCAGCATCCGGGGCCGCACCCCGGGCGCGGGCACCGCGCCGTCGGGCGTGCGCACCTCGGCCAGCCGCCAGGTCTTCCCGGCGTCCTGGGAGAGGAGGAACTCGGCGCGCTCCCGCTGCGGCGTGCCGTCCCCGGCCGTCTCCGTCCCGGCGGCGACGACCGTGCCGCCGAACGCGGCCACGGTCACCAGGTCCTGCACGAGCCCGTCGGCCTTGGCGGCCGGGTCGGCCACGAACCAGCCCTCGGCGGACGTCGACGCGGCGACCGCCGACCGCGGGCCGCTCACACCGGAGTCGCCCGACAGGGCGTACGCGGCGACACCGACGACCACGACCGCACCGACCCCGATCGCCACGGCCGCGTGCGAGGGCCGCCGCAACCCGACCTCGCGCCGGGGGGACGGCACGGCAGCGGCCTTACCCGTGCCGCTCGTCCCGGCACCCTTGGACGCCCCGGAGCCGCCGGAAACCTCGGCCTTCTCCTCGGCCGCAGCGGCGCTGACCACACCGGCCGCACGCGCCGTCTTAGAGGCCGACCGCTTCTGCCGCTTGGCGGCAGCCTTCTCAGCCTTTCCGGCAGACCGCTCACCCTTAGCCGACGTCTCCGCGCCACCGGACTTCTCTACCTTGGCGGCCTTCCCCACGCCCGCAGCCTTAGCCACACCGGTGGCCTTCCCCGCGCCGGTGGCCTTCCCCGCGCCGGTGGGCTTTCCCGCGCCGGTGGCCTTCCCCGCGCTGGTGGGCTTGCCCGCGCCCGTGGGCTTGCCCGCGTTGGCGCCCTTCCCCGCGTCGGCGCCCTTCCCCGCGTTGGCGCCCTTGCCCGCGTTGGTGGGCTCATCCGCGCCGGTGGGCTTGCCCCCGCTAGCGGCCTTGCCCGCGCCGGTGGCCTTCCCCACGCCCGTGGGCTTGCCCGCGCCCGTGGGC
>NZ_JBHSON010000213.1:0-2321 GCF_042656285.1 Actinomadura rugatobispora
GCCACGAAATGTATATTAAATTACCGGGTGCCGACGTTGTACTGTTAACGGAAGGCAACATCATAGGGTGCGATACTGCGAGTGCCACATGGACCCGGCGGGGTAACATTCGCAAAGCCATTTTCCTGTGGTGAGTTTTCGTACTGCCATAAAAAAAGCCCTCATATCAGAGGGCTAAATTTAACTGTATATAAAAACAGTGTGCGCCGGGAGACCGGTTAGAGATCAAGGGGTGAAAGTCCCCGACCATTGAAGGACCAGCAATCCACAAGGTCCCCGAGTCATGCGTTGCATACCGCGAGGTATGGGGCGAAGCGTTGACAGGGGTGTTGACAGGCCAGCCATTGAGCCACGAAATGTATATTAAATTACCGGGTGCCGACGTTGTACTGTTAACGGAAGGCAACATCATAGGGTGCGATACTGCGAGTGCCACATGGACCCGGCGGGGTCTGAGACCCTGGCATGTCAATACGATCTCTACGCGGGAACCGGGAGATCTCCCCTCTGACCATCTGCCAGTGTCGGAGATGGCCCGCACCGGGAAGACGAGGAGTCATAGCCGGTGATGTACGGAGAGGAGAAGTCGGACTCGCTCATAGTAGCGGCGAAGCAGGCGAACAACCCGAAAGGAGCGGAGTCAGTGGAGCGAAGGAGCGGGGCCAAGGGGAACGCGGAACAGCCACACATGCGCCGGACACAGAGCCGGGAAAGCATGTCACAGAGGCTGTCACGCGTGCGGGAAGCTGCGAAGCAGCGGAAGAAAGAACGGTTTACAGCATTGTTCCACCTGCTGACAGTCGAAGCACTGGAAGCCGCATTCCTCTCCCTGAGCAGGAAAGCGGCCGCCGGAGTGGATGGCATCAGGTGGATGGACTACGCCGGAAACATGAAGAACAACATAACAGATCTGCACCGGAGGCTACATCAGGGCAGCTACAGGGCGCAGCCCGGCAGGCGTCACTACATCCCAAAAGCGGATGGAAAACAACGCCCGCTCGGCATCGCCTCGCTGGAGGACAAGATCGTCCAGTATGCGCTGGTGAAAATCCTGAACGCAGTCTATGAAAACGACTTTATGGGGTTCTCATACGGGTTCAGACCCGGGCGAAGCCAGCACGATGCACTGGACGCACTGGCCACAGGGCTGGTACGCACTAACGTAAACTGGGTACTGGATGCCGACATCAGTCAGTTCTTCGACAGGGTGAGCCACGAATGGCTGATCAGGTTCACAGAGCATCGGATCGGCGACCGGAGGGTAATCAGGCTCATACGTAAGTGGCTCACAGCCGGGACGTCGGAGGAGGGTCAATGGCGAGCAACGGAGGAAGGCACCCCACAGGGTGCGGTCATCTCACCGCTGCTGGCAAACATATACCTCCACTACGTCTTCGATCTGTGGGCGCATCAGTGGCGACGTCGCTATGCCACAGGCAATGTGGTAATGGTCAGATACGCCGATGACATCGTCATCGGGTTCGACAAACGATACGATGCCCGGCGCTTCCGTATAGCCATGCAGCGCAGACTGAGGGAGTTCGGACTCACGGTTCACCCGGAGAAAACCCGTCTGATGGAGTTCGGCCGCTTCGCTGCCGAAAACCGTGCCATCAGGGGAAAAGGCAAACCAGAAACGTTCAACTTCCTCGGGTTCACGCACATCAGCGGGAAAGATCGCAACGGCAGGTTCATGCTGATACGAAAGACCCGCCGGGATCGGATGACGGCAACTCTGAAAGCCATCAAAGACGGTCTGCGAAGGCGCTGGCATTACTCAATCCCCGAACAGGGAAAATGGCTCAGGAGAGTGGTTCAGGGATACCTGAACTATCACTCGGTACCGGGCAACTTCCCCACCATGCAGAAGTTCAGGACACACGTAACAAACCTCTGGCGCCGGGCGCTCAGGCGCAGGAGCCAGAAGGATGATACGACCTGGACGAAAGCAAACAAACTGGCAGCCGCATGGCTACCAAGGGTTCGGGTTCTTCATCCATGGCCTGTGGAGCGGTTCACCGCCAGACACCCGAGGCAGGAGCCCGGTGCGTAAATCGCGCACGCCGGGATCTGTGCGGGGGGTATCCGGTAACGGGTATCCCTACCGCGACAATTTATCTCCAAAGGAGGCAAGATGAACTACAGCATCACCACCCTCGGCAAGAAAACCATCGCCGGTTTCCATCTGGTCGGGCCCTGGGATCACACCGTCAAGCAGGGGTTTGAGCAACTGATGATGTGGGTTGAGAACCACCAGGTGCCCGCCCGCGAATGGGTGGCCGTCTACTACGATAACCCGGAGGAAGTGCCGGCGGAAAAAC
>NZ_JBHSON010000214.1:0-2215 GCF_042656285.1 Actinomadura rugatobispora
TCGATGTCGGGCAGGCGGTCCAGGAGCACCTCGACCGAGGTCCTGGCGATGATCTCGGCGAGCTCGGGCACCGGGAAGGGACACCCGTGCTCGCCCTGCCCGAAGGACAGATGGGCCCGGTTGCCGGCGTCCTGCCCCGGTGAGATGGGCCGGACCGCGGGATCGGCGTTGGCCGCCGAGTACCCCATCACCACCATGTCCCCCGCGCGGATGGTGTGACCCCCCAGCTCGCAGGCGTGCACGGCGAAACGGCCGATGACGTTCTGCTGCGGCGTGTCCTCCCACAGCACCTGGTTGAGCGCCTGGGACACACTGCCCCGCCCGCCCTGCAACGTCATCGCGAACCGCTCGTCGACCAGCATCAACCGCAGCGTGTTCCCGATCCAGTTGCTGGTGGGCAGATGCGCCGCCGCCAGCAGGATCACGATGTCGTGGACCACCTCATCGGCGGTCAGCCCGGCCGGGTGGGCCAGCATCCTGGAGGTGATGTCGGGCCCCTTGTGCACCCTGCGGTGCTCCACCAGATCACCCAGACGCTCATGCAGCCGCTGGAACGCCGGGATCGCGTTCTCGTCCGAGCCCGCCGAATCGGCGATGTCGGTGATCAGCGCCGGCACCTGGGCCTCGGGCAGGCCCAGCAGCCGCGCGAACACCAGCGGCGGGATCGGATCGGCGTAACCCTCCATCAACTCCGCCTCACCGTCCCCGGCCAAGGCATCGATCAGCCCGTCGGTGACCTCCTCGCTCAGCACCGCCAGCTCGGTCCGGTCGATCGCGTCCAGCGCGTCGCTGACCACCCCGGCCCGCCGCTGGTGCTCGGCCCCCTCGGTCATCCACATCGCCGGCGACCACGCCACATACGGCATCAACGGCCAATCATCGGGAATCCGGTCCCAGGCGTTCCAGCGGCGGGTGTCCCGCGCGAACAGACCGGGATTGCTCGCCACATGGTTCAGCTCCCGGTACCCGATCACGAACCAGGCCGGCAGATCACCCTCCAGCAGCACCGGCACCACCGGACCGTACTCACGCCGCAACCGCTGATACAGCTCCAACGGCCGCTCATTGAACTCCTCCCCATAAAGACGCACCGCGTCCCCGCCACCGATTCCCTCGTTCACTGCACGGCCTCCTGCAAAGCGGCTGGGTCATTGAGCCCGACAAGATGCCGGACAAGGGTGATCAGCACGTTCTTGCTCGACTCCCGCGACCGGGCGTCGCACTCGACAAGCGGAATGTGGGAATCCAGCGACAGCGCCTCGCGGACCCGCTCCAGCGACGGCTGCGAGCCCGAACCCGGACCCGGGCCGGGGTCCTGGAACCGGTTGACGGCCACCACGAACGGCATCCTGTGATGCTCCAGCCGGTCCAGCGGATAGAAGGAATCCTCCAGACGGCGGGTGTCCACCAGCACCACCGCGCCCAGGCTGCCGGAGAACAACTGGTCCCACAGGAACCAGAACCGCTCCTGCCCCGGCGCCCCGAACAGATAGAGCACCCGCTGCGCGTTCAGCGTGATCCGGCCGAAGTCGAACGCCACCGTCGTGGTGCTCTTGTGCGCGACCTGGCTGGCGTCATCGATCCCCACGCCCGCCTGCGTCATCGTCTCCTCGGTGCTGAGCGGGCGGATCTCACTGACCGAACCGACCAGGGTGGTCTTCCCGACACCGAACCCGCCCACGATCACGATCTTCAACGCCTCCCGCGCCGTGCGAGGCAACGGGACCGCGTCACAGACTTTGGAGTCCAACGAGCACCTGCTTCAACGTGTCCATGTCGGCCACACGCGCCGCGGCGGCCGAAGAGGGATGGCGAACAGAAATGTGACCGGTGTCGCGCAGATCCAGCAGCAGAATCTTCACCACACTCACCGGAAGACCCAGATGGGCCGACAACTCCACGACCGCCACCGGCTCATCCCGGCACAGCCGCAGAATCGTCACGTGCTCGGACTGCATGCCCGGCGCGGCGTCGCTCTCGGCGAGGATCAGACTGACCAGGTCCAGACCCTCTTCGTCCACCCGGCTGCGGCCACCGGTCACGATGTAGAGCCGGTCGGGATCCTCCCGATCCAGAGCACGGGCATTCATGCCGGCGTGCCATGACCCGCCGAACGCGGCGCCGCGGTCAGATACCCACCGATCTGCTCCACCAGCTCATTCATACTGTGCCCGACCAGACCCACATCGGCGTCCTCACCGGCCAGCACCGCCAA
>NZ_JBHSON010000215.1:0-2184 GCF_042656285.1 Actinomadura rugatobispora
GTCGAGGATTCGGGCCAGTTCGGCGACGGTCGGGGCGCCGAACAGCTCGCGGATGCCGATCTCGACGTCCAGGACCGCACGGATCCGGACGATCAGCCGGATCGCCAGCAGCGAGTCCCCGCCGCGCTCGAAGAAGGAGTCCTGTACCCCCACCGTCTCCAGGCCGAGGACCTCGGCGAACAGGCCGCACAGGACCTCTTCGGTCGGTGTCGCCGGACCACGGCTCATCACCGGACCGGCGAAATCGGGAGCGGGCAGCGCCTCCCGGTCCAGCTTCCCGTTCACCGTGACAGGCAGTTCGTCCAGCACGACCACCGCGGCGGGGATCATGTAGTCCGGAAGGCGTTCCGCCGCGAAGTCGCGCAGCGCGCCCTCATCGCACCGGCCGTCGGCCGGGACGACGTAGGCGACCAGCCGCTTGACCTCCGGCCGGTCCTCGCGCGCGACCACCGCGACCTGGCCGACGGTCGGGTGACCGGCCAGCACCGCCTCGATCTCGCCGAGCTCGACCCGGAAACCGCGGATCTTCACCTGCTCGTCCGCACGACCGGCGAACACCAGCTCACCCGCCGGCGTCCAGCGCACACGGTCACCGGTCCGGTACATGCGCTCGCCACCACCGGTGAACGGGCACGCCACGAACCGTTCGGCGGTCAGCCCGGCCCACCCGACATATCCACGGGCCAGCGCCGGACCGGCGATGTAGAGCTCGCCGACGACGCCTGGTGGCACCGGGCGCAGGAGGTCGTCCAGCACGAACACCTGGGTGTTCCAGATCGGCCCGCCGATCGAGACGACCCCATCACCGTCCAGGGGCGGGCTCATCGTCGCGCAGACCGTCGACTCGCTCGGCCCGTAGGCGTTGAACATCCGCCGTCCGACCGACCATCGCTCCACCAGACCCGACGGGCACGCCTCGCCCGCGACCACGATCGTTCCTAGCGAGACCGGCAACTCCCCGACCGTCGCCAGCATCGACGGCGGCAACGTCACATGCGTGACCCCTGCCTCACCGACCAGCCCCTCCAGATCACTCTGCATCCGATCCGGATCCGCCAGCACCAGGGCAGAGCCGGTCAGCAGAGCCATGCACAGCTCCCAGAACGCCGCGTCGAACCCCAACGCCGCGAACTGCAGCACCCGCGAACCCTCACCCACCCCGAACCGCTCGACCTGCCAGTCCGCCAGACTCCCCACACCCGCATGCGTGACCACCACACCCTTGGGACGGCCGGTGGAGCCGGAGGTGTAGATGATGTACGCGGGGTGGTCGGGCCGGAGGGACGCCCGGCGGGGGGCGTCGGAGGGCGCCGCGGCCAGTGCCGACGCGGTCGCCGGGTCGTCCCAGACCAGACGTTCCCGGTCGCTCACCAGGTGCGCGGTCGCGCTGGTGCAGACCACCACGGCCGGACGGGCATCACCCAGCATGAAGCCGATCCGCTCCGGCGGATACTCCGGGTCGATCGGCATGTAAGCGGCACCGGCCTTGGCCACGCCCAAGACCACGACGGGCAGATCCTCGGACCGATCCACCAGCACGCCGACCACATCCTCAGGGCCCACGCCCCGAGCGATCAGCTCATGCGCAACCCCGTTGGCACGGGTATCCACCTCGGCATAGGTCAACTCCTCCGCGCCGAACACCACCGCCACCGCATCCGGGCAACGCGCCACCTGAGCCTCGAACAACTCCGCGAGCGTCCCCCGCCGCACCGACCGGGAGGTGTCGTTCCACCCCTCAAGCACCCGATACCGCTCATCGGCCGCCAGCACCTCCAGATCCCCGACACGAACCCGCGGATCCGCGGCCACCTGCTCCAGCACCCGCACCAACCGCTCCGCCAAGGCCTGCGCGGTGGCCTCATCGAACAGGTCCACGGCGTACTGGATGTCACCGTCCATCCCGGCCGGGACTCCGTACTCGTCGCGCGCCTCGGCGAACGTGATCGACAGGTCGAAGCGCGCCGAGACCATCTCGTTGGACTCCAGCCCTCGCACGCGCAGACCCGGCAGTTCCCAGGGCGACGACTGGTTCTGGGCGAGGTTCTGCAGGGTCAGGGTCACCTGGAACAGCGGGTGCCGTGCCAGCGAACGGGCGGGGTTGAGGTCCTCCACCAGCCGCTCGAACGGCAGATCCTGATGCGCGAAAGCCGCCAGATCGGCCTCCCGCACCCGCTCCAACAC
>NZ_JBHSON010000216.1:0-2175 GCF_042656285.1 Actinomadura rugatobispora
GTCGAGGATTCGGGCCAGTTCGGCGACGGTCGGGGCGCCGAACAGCTCGCGGATGCCGATCTCGACGTCCAGGACCGCACGGATCCGGACGATCAGCCGGATCGCCAGCAGCGAGTCCCCGCCACGCTCGAAGAAGGAGTCCTGCGCTCCCACCGTCTCCAGCCCGAGGACCTCGGCGAACAACCCGCACAGCACCTCCTCGGTCGGTGTCGCCGGACCGCGACCGGTGACCGCGCCCGCGAAGTCCGGGGCGGGCAGCGCGGCCCGGTCCAGCTTGCCGTTCGCCGTGACAGGCAACGCGTCCAGCACGACCACCGCGGCGGGGACCATGTAGTCCGGCAGCCGATCGGCCACGAAGTCACGGAGCACGCCTTCCTCGCATCGGCCGTTGGCCGGGACGACGTAGGCGACGAGCCGCTTCACGCCTGGCTGGTCCTCACGAGCGATCACCGCCGCCTGGCCGACCTGCTCGTGAGCGGCCAGCACGGCCTCCACCTCGGCGGGCTCGATCCGGAAGCCCCGGATCTTCACCTGCTCGTCCGCACGACCGGCGAACTCCAGGACGCCCGCCTCGTCCCACCTGGCCAGGTCACCCGTGCGATACATCCGCCCACCGTTGAACGGGCACGCCACGAACCGTTCGGCGGTCAGCCCGGCCCGCCCGACATATCCACGGGCCAGCGCCGGACCGGCGATGTAGAGCTCGCCGACCACGCCCGGTGGCACCGGGCGCAGCAGGTCGTCCAGCACGAACACCCGCGTGTTCCAGATCGGCCCGCCGATCGAGACGACCCCATCACCGTCCAGGGGCGGGCTCATCGTCGCGCAGACCGTCGACTCACTCGGCCCGTAGGCGTTGAACATCCGCCGCCCAGCCGACCACCGCTCCACCAGACCTGACGGGCACGCCTCACCCGCCACCACGATCGTTCCCAGCGAGGCCGGCAACTCCCCGACCGTCGCCAGCATCGACGGCGGCAGCGTCACATGCGTGACCCCCGCCTCACCGACCAACCCCTCCAGATCACTCTGCATCCGATCCGGATCCGCCAGCACCAGGGCAGAACCGGTCAGCAGGGCCATGCACAGCTCCCAGAACGCCGCATCGAACCCCAGCGCGGCGAACTGCAGCACCCGCGCACCCTCACCCAACCCGAACCGCTCGATCTGCCAGTCCGCCAGACTCCCCACACCCGCATGCGTCACCACCACACCCTTCGGCGTCCCCGTCGACCCCGAGGTGTAGATGACATAGGCCGGATGACCGGCACGCAACGGCCTCACCCGGTCCGCATCCGTGGGCGCGGCATCCCGACCAGTGGAGACGGCCGTCAGGTCCAGGCGTTCAACCCCGAAACCCTCCACCAGGCCCGCGGTCGCCTGCGTGCAGACCACCACGGCGGGACGAGCATCACCGAGCATGAAGCCGATCCGATCGGCCGGATACTCCGGGTCGATCGGCAGGTAAGCGGCACCGGACTTGGCCACCCCCAGCACCACCACCGGAAGGTCCACCGACCGCTCCACCAGCACACCGACCACATCCTCAGGGCCCACGCCCCGAGCGATCAGCTCATGCGCAACCCGGTTGGCACGGGCATCCACCTCGGCATAGCTCAGCTCCGCGCCCTCGAACACCACCGCCACCGCATCCGGGCAACACGCCACCTGAGCCTCGAACAACTCCGCCAGCGTCCCCTCCCGCACCGACCGGGAGGTGTCGTTCCACCCCTCAAGCACCCGGTGCCGCTCATCGGCCGCCAGCACCTCCAGATCCCCGACACGAACCCGCGGATCCGCGGCCACCTGCTCCAGCACCCGCACCAACCGCTCCGCCAACGCCCGCACAGACCCCTCATCGAACAGGTCCACGGCGTAGTCGATCGCTCCGCTCATGCCCGCGGGGGCGCCGCGCTCGTCGCGCAACTCGGCGAAGGTGATCTCCAGATCGAACCGTGCCGAGACCATCTCGTCGGTCCGCAGCGGCCGGACGTCCAGGCCGGGCAGCACGTTCAGCGATCGGGACTCGGACACGTGATGCAGCGTCAGCGCCACCTGGAACAGCGGGTGCCGTGCCAGCGAACGGGCGGGGTTGAGGTCCTCCACCAGCCGCTCGAACGGCAGATCCTGATGCGCGAAAGCCGCCAGATCGGCCTCCCGCACCCGCTCCAACAC
>NZ_JBHSON010000217.1:0-2156 GCF_042656285.1 Actinomadura rugatobispora
GGCGGTGCCTTCGCCCTTGATGGAGCGGATGAGGAGCTGGGAGACGTCCACGACCTCCAGCGATTCCTTGGCCTCGCCGGAGTTCTTCTTCTCGTTGATGGCATCGCCCAGCATCACCAGGCAGAACGGGCACGCGGTGGAGACGGTGTCGGGGTCGGTGGTCAGCGCCTCGTCCACCCGCTCGGTGTTGATGCGCTTGCCGATCCGCTCCTCCATCCACATCCGCGCACCGCCGGCGCCGCAGCAGAAACCGCGGTCCTTGTGCCGGTGCATCTCCTGGGTCTTGACGCCCGGGACGGTGGCCATGATGTCGCGGGGCTGCTTGTAGACCTTGTTGTGGCGGCCCAGGAAGCAGGGGTCGTGGTAGGTGATGTTCTCCTCGATCGGGGTGACCGGGGTGAGTTTGCCCTCCTCGACCAGGTGCGCCAGCAGCTGGGTGTGGTGCACGACCTCGTAGTCCCCGCCGATCTGCGGGTACTCGTTGGCCAGGGTGTTGAAGCAGTGCGGGCAGGTCGCCACGATCTTCTTGGCGCCGGCGTCGTTGAGCGTCTCGACGTTCTGCTGGCCGAGCATCTGGAACACGAACTCCATGCCCAGGCGGCGGGCCGGGTCGCCGGTGCAGGCCTCCATCGGGCCCAGCACGGCGAACTTGACGCCGGCGATGTGCAGCAGCTCGGCGACCGCCTTGGTGGTCTTCTTGGCCCGGTCCTCCAGCGCGCCCGCGCACCCGACCCAGAACAGGTACTCGGTGTCCTCCGACAGCTTGTCGTCGACGACCTCGACCTCGAAGTCCAGCTCCTCGATCCATTCGAGGCGCTTCATCTCCGACATGCCCCAGGGGTTGCCCTTGTTCTCCAGGTTCTTGAGCATCACCCCCGCCTCCGACGGGAACGAGGACTCGATCATCACCTGGAAGCGGCGCATGTCCAGGATGTGGTCGATGTGCTCGATGTCGACCGGGCACTGCTCCACGCACGCGCCGCAGTTGGTGCACGACCACAGCACGTCGGGGTGGATGACCCCGTCCTCGCCGACCAGCTCCTTGTCCACCTGCATGGCGGCCTTCTGCTCGTCGGTGAAGGCGGCCCGCTCCTCCTCGGAGGCCAGCATGTAGGGGGCCTTGGCGAAGGCGTGGTCGCGCAGCTCCAGCACCACCATCTTCGGGGACAGCGGCTTGCCGGTGTTCCAGGCCGGGCACTGGGACTGGCAGCGCCCGCACTCGGTGCAGGTCGCCATGTCCAGGAAGCCCTTCCAGGTGAAGTCCTCGATCTTCCCGCGCCCGAAGGTGTCCTCGTCGGGGTCGGCCTCCTCGAAGTCCAGCGGCTTGCCCCGGCTCATCATCGGCTGCACCGCGCCCAGCCCGTCGGGGCGGCGCTTGAACATCACGTTCAACGGCGCGATGAAGATGTGCAGGTGCTTGGAGTTGACCACGATCACCAGGAAGATCAGCGCCACGCCGATGTGGGCCAGCAGGAAGAAGGCCTCCAGCCCGTTCAGCAGGCCGCTGTCGGGCTCGCCGATGTTCTCCAGCAGCCGGCCGACGCCGTAGGAGGCGTAGGCGGCCCTGCCGTAGGAGAAGTTGCCGTTGGCGACCTCCATGCCGCGGAAGGCCAGCATCGTCCAGATCACGTTGAAGATCATGAACAGGATCAGCCACGCGCCGCCGGTGTGCGAGCCCTTGAACCGCGACCCCCGGTCCAGCTTCTTCGGCGAGTTCCTCACCCGGATGAGCGCGAAGGTGGCCAGACCGGCCAGGCACGCCAGCGCGATCGTGTCCTGGACGAACCCGATCGGCCCCCAGGTCTGCAGGAACGGGATGTGGGCGTGCAACCCGAACAGCAGCTGGACGCCCGCCTCGCCGTACACGGTGATCAGCAGCAGGAACGCCCACATCACCGCCAGATGCGCCGCACCGGCCACCGTCCACTTCAGCAGCTTGCGCTGCCCCAGGACCTCGGTGACCTGCCCCTCCACACCGCTCTTCTTGTCACGCTTGAGCTGAAGAACACGATCGGGGTCGGGCTGACCGCTCTTGAACAGATCCCACAGGAACCTCACCCGCCGGCCCGCCAGCGCTAGCGCCACCGCTACACCGACGAGCCCGACGATCAACGTGATCGCGTACTGCACAGTTCCGTCCTCCTGAGGTACGGGCG
>NZ_JBHSON010000218.1:0-2291 GCF_042656285.1 Actinomadura rugatobispora
GACGCAGATGACGATGGAGCGGGCGTCGTCCAGGACCGCCTCGTCCAGGGTGGGGGTGAAGCCCGCGGTGAGCATGTCGCTCACCTGGGCGTCGTCCACGTCGTCGATGTGCGAGCGCCCGGCTTTCAGCCCGTCGACGACGCGGGGGTCGCGGTCCAGGCCGCCCACCCGCAGTCCGGCCTGGGCGGCCTCCCGTACCAGCGGCAGCCCGACGTAACCGAGCCCGATGACCACCAGATCCACCCGGTGGCTCCCTTCACGAGTATCACGACGCCTTGAGCGGCACCGTGCTTCAGGATGTCGATGCGGCGCCGTACCCGGGACGCGGCCTTGCCTCAGGCCCCTCGCGCAGGCCGCCGAGCGGGCGTCCCGCTAGCGGTAGGCGTCCCGGTAACGGGCGGCGACGGCCCGCCAGGTGCGTTCCGCCCTGACCCATTCCCGCGCCGCCTGTCCGATTTTCCGGCACCTGTCGGGAGCGTAAATCAGCTCGGCCAGGGAATTCGCCCAAGCTTCCGCATCTTCGGGAAGTGTTAACGTCCCGGTCACGCCCGGTTCGACGATTTCGCGCAGAGCATTGACATCACTTGCTATTACTGGGATTCCTCCTGCCATCGCCTCGATCGGCTTGAGGGGCGTCACCAATTGGCAGACCCGGTCCGCCCGCCGGGGCACCGCGAACACATCGAGGAGCGCGTGGTACTGACGAACCGACCGCATCGGCACCCGCCCGGTGAACACGACCCTGGCGTCGTGCCCGCCGGCCGTGCCGGCGCGGGCCTCGCCGGCGCCCGCGCGGCGGTCGTCCACCGGCAGCCCGTGCCCGGCGGCGCGCCGCATCAGCGCGCCCAGCTCGGGACCGTCGCCGACCAGCAGCAACGTGACCGGGCTGCCCGCCGCGCGCAGCCGGGCGGCGGCGTCGATCAGCGTGTCGATCCCCTCGTAGCCGTAGAACGAGGAGGTCAGCCCGACCACGGGCGTCCCCTCCTGCAGGCCCAGCTCGGCGCGCAGCCCGGCGGCGTCCGGCAGCGGTTCCAGGAAGGCGTCCTCCACCGCGTTCGGCACGGTCATGATCTTGGACGGGTCGACGCCGCGTCCCGCGATCTCCGCGCGCATCGCCTCGCCCAGCGTGACCACCGCGTCCGCCTCGGACATCCGGCGGGTCTCCAGCTCACGGGTCAGCCGGTAGAAGTCGTCGCTCTCCCGGTGCGCGGGATCGCGGGACAGCCAGGAGTCCTCCAGGAAGCCGCGGACCTCGTACACCACCGGAAGCCCGTGACGGCGGCCCAGTTCCAGCGCCACCGCCGCGTTCAGGTGGTTGCTCACCGCGTGCAGCGCGCGCGGCCGCACCTCCTTGACCAGCCGCCCCGCCAGGTCGGCGCTCTTGGCGATGTCGCGCACCGGGTTCCGGGCGGGCAGCCAGGGCAGCAGCCGGTGGTAGGGGACGCCGTCCACCTCCACCCGCGCCCGCGAGTCGCCCAGGCCCTGGCTGAGCGGGTAACCGAGCCGGGTCACCACCTCCGGCGCGTACCCCAGCTCCCGCAGCGCCAGCGCGATCCGATGCGTTCGCACCGTGTACCCCGCGTTCGTCAGCGGCAGCGCGTTGGTCACGAACTGCAGAACGGGAGCACCGCCCCGGCCGCTGTGCTCGGCCGCCGTTCGGCCTGCGGAGGGCTTCTCGGGACGGGCGGCGGCGGCGAGCAGGGCTTTGAGGTCTCCGGACTCGCGGGCGGGGTCGCGGGGGCGGGGGACCGCCAGGGGGGAGTTGCGCAGTTTCGCCCCCGGGCGGCCGGGGACGGCGCGGGCGAGCAGGCGTACGGCCAGGCGGGGAGCGCGGCCCGGGTCGTCGCGGAGCTGCCGCCAGGTCAGTCCCAGCAGGTAGACGGTTCTTTTGAGCACGGCGGGCGAGCGTAGGCAACCCCGATGAACAGAAGGGAAATTGTGTTGGCGTCCATCGTGCACGTTCTGGGAGCACGTCCGAACTTCGTGAAGGCGGCTCCGGTCATCGAGGCGCTGCGGGCCGGAGGGGTCGGGCAGGCGGTCGTCCACACCGGCCAGCACTACGACGAGCGGATGTCGGAGATCTTCTTCCGCGAGCTGGGGCTGCCCGAGCCGCACTCATGACCGGGCTTGAGCAGGAGTTCACGAGTCGTTCACCCGCGCTCGTCATCGTGTACGGCGACGTGAACTCGACGATCGCCGCCGCGCTGGTCGCGGCCAAGCTGCACATCCCGGTCGCGCATGTGGAGGCCGGGCTGCGCAGCTTCGACATGACCATGCCCGAGGAGGTCAAC
>NZ_JBHSON010000219.1:0-2019 GCF_042656285.1 Actinomadura rugatobispora
GAAGGTGGTTTCCGTAGCCTCGTATTTCTCCCGACGCATTTCCTGCGCCCGCCTGGCTTCACGTTCGTCCTGAATGGCACGAAGCACCCTTTCCCGCACCTGTTGTTTTACCGCCTTTGGCAGCGTTTTGTTCCCTTTCAGGCCCATGGCCAGTGCCTGAGCGACAAAGGCGTCCGCCAGGCGCTTTTCTTCAGCGGGAGTCAGTTTCAGGTGCGTCATAGTGGCCTCCGGGCGTCTCAGGTTTCCCGAACAGTTTAACCGCAGGTCCTCTCCTCATGCCAGTTAGCTTTCAGATGTGTCTATACCATCTGAAATGTAAGTGTGATGAATGTCTTAAATAATAAAATTTGTTGCCATGAGAAATTTTCGGGAAAAGACGCGATCTGCTTACAGGTGGCTCCGGGCGCTTTTTTGTGCCTGAAGATGAGAACTAATCTCATATATTGACACCTGAAAACGGGAGGAGTAAGGTAATAATTATACTGTGTATATGTACAGTATGTTGGCTTTAATTTATTGTTTTAAATGTCAAAGAGGAAAACGGTATGAGTGGTGGAGACGGTCGAGGTCCGGGTAATTCAGGTCTGGGACATAATGGTGGTCAGGCCAGTGGGAATGTGAACGGTACGTCTGGTAAAGGTGGCCCTTCATCAGGTGGTGGTACGGATCCAAACAGCGGGCCGGGCTGGGGTACGACGCATACGCCGAATGGAGATATTCATAACTATAATCCGGGGGAGTTTGGTAACGGCGGGAGTAAACCCGGTGGTAATGGTGGTAACAGCGGCAATCATAGCGGTAGCTCTGGTGGCGGACAGTCTTCGGCCACTGCGATGGCCTTCGGTCTGCCTGCCCTGGCTACTCCGGGGGCTGAAGGACTGGCTTTATCAGTTTCCGGCGATGCGTTGTCGGCCGCCGTTGCTGGTGTGCTGGCTGCCCTGAAGGGGCCGTTTAAGTTTGGTCTGTGGGGGATTGCGATCTACGGTGTGCTGCCTTCTGAGATTGCAAAAGATGATCCGAAAATGATGTCAAAAATTATGACGTCATTACCGGCCGATGCGGTGACGGAGACTCCGGCAAGTACTTTACCACTGGACCAGGCGACGGTTCGTGTCAGACAACGGGTTGTGGATGTGGTGAAGGATGAGCGGCAGCATATTGCGGTTGTCGCAGGTCGGCCAATGAGTGTCCCTGTGGTGGATGCGAAACCGACAAAACGTCCGGGGGTATTCAGTGTGTCGATTCCGGGTCTCCCGTCTCTGCAGGTGAGCGTACCGAAAGGTGTTCCGACAGCGAAAGCCCCGCCAAAAGGCATTGTTGCTGAAAAAGGTGATTCACGTCCGGCTGGTTTTACAGCCGGTGGTAACTCCCGTGAGGCCGTTATTCGTTTCCCGAAAGAGACCGGACAGAAGCCGGTTTATGTGTCGGTGACAGATGTTCTTACCCCGGCACAGGTAAAACAGCGTCAGGAGGAAGAAAAGCGTCGCCAGCAGGCATGGGACGCCGCTCATCCGGAAGAGGGGCTGAAAAGAGACTATGATAAAGCGAAAGCTGAGCTGGATGCCGAAGATAAAAATATTGCGACCTTAAACAGCCGCATTGCATCGACAGAGAAGGCGCTCCCCGGTGCAAGGGCTGCTGTTCAGGAAGCCGATAAAAAGGTAAAAGAGGCAGAGGCAAATAAAGATGATTTTGTGACTTATAACCCGCCTCATGAATATGGCTCCGGGTGGCAGGATCAGGTTCGCTATCTTGATAAGGATATTCAGAATCAGAATGAGAAATTAAAAGCGGCTCAGGCATCTTTAAACGCAATGAATGAATCCTTATCCAGAGATAAGGCTGCACTTACCGGGGCGATGGAGAGCCGGAAACAAAAGGAGAAAAAAGCGAAGGATGCAGAAAATAAGTTAAATGAGGAAAAGAACAAGCCTCGCAAGGGGACTAAAGACTACGGCCATGATTATCATCCAGTACCTAAAACAGAAGACATAAAGGGACTTGGAGAGTTAAAGCGAG
>NZ_JBHSON010000220.1:0-1745 GCF_042656285.1 Actinomadura rugatobispora
GGCGGGCCGTACAGGATCACGCCTCGCTTGGTCACCCCAGGATCTTACGGATGGCGTCCCGCGTCTGGTCGGCGATGCTGATGGCTGCGCCCTGGCGGTTGTCGATGGTGAGGTGAACGCCCGGCGGGCTGGCCTCGGTGTTGATGCCCTGGATGTAGTCGTCCCAGTGGGTGAGCTTCCACTCATCGCGGGGAGCGTCGCGGAACTCGATGTACTCGCGCATGGAGTCGATGTCACAGCGGACCCAGATCGCGGCGACCTCTACGCCCTTGGCCCTGCACCGGTTGGTGAGGCGGTTCATCCAAGCTTCGTCGTTCAGTTCTGAGATGAACGGCGCCGCGAGGATCGTGGAAATGCCGCAATCGATGTTGTCGTTCGCGGTGTCCATCAGGCATTTGTACTCAAGCGGCCTGATCTCTTTGAGGTAGAGGTCGCTATGCCGGTCGTGGGCGTCGCCGCCCATGGCGGTCAAGAGGCGTTCGACGAGTCGCCTGGTCAGAGAGTCCTTGTCCAGGAACGCCCATCCCGATACATCGCCTAGGAATCGAGCGAACTCGGTCTTGCCCGATCCGGCGTAGCCGCCGACCAGGACCAGAACGGGCTTGTTGATCCCGTCCGACAGTGCTCGACCTCGCCACGCGTTGACCACGCGGTTCTTGAGGACCGTCCCGGCGGCGGCGTCCCGGTCCTGGGTGGCGTCGGTGACCTTGTCCAGTCCGCGAGAGATCGTGGTGGCGGCCTCTTCGGTCACGGCCGGGCTGGTGCCGGGCGTGGGGAGCGGCAGGACGGCGTCTAGGGCTACCTCCTCGCCGGGGAGGGGGAGGCGAAAGCCCAGGTCGGGCTCTGTGGACTGGTGCATCAAGCAGTACGCGCGCCGGTAGTGCGGCCCTGGGTAGACACTCCCGCTCTCGTGCCCCCACAGGGTTTGGAAGTTGGCCGCAACGCGGAGTTCTGCCCGGTCGGCGACCTGGCGCAACTTGTCGCCGGCGGCTTCCAAGCTCAAACCGTGCGCCTCGCGTCGCTCACGAAGCCTGCCGGGCTGCCAACCGGGACGCTGCTTGGTTGCGGTCATGCGTATCGGCCTTTCCGTTCACTGTAGATAATGCCGCGTTCTGCGGGCTTCGCGGTCTACATGGGAGGTGTGAAAGCGGATGTATAAACCGTTGTGAAAGCTTCTGATGATTGATAAGTGATGGGTTTCCTTCGCCTCCTGCGTTGAAATCTCAGTGTGCCGACAAACGAGAGAACGCAGCATGACAGGGGGCGGTTCTGAGTGACGGCGGAGGGTGAGCGGAGGCAGACCCCTGGGGAACTGCTGGCGCAGATTCTCGCGGAACTGGACGACCTCACTTGCCGGGTCGACGAGCTTGCGGTGGCTCTGCGAACACGCTCTCCTCAAGCCGGGCGACCCGTTCGCCCAGATCCCGGACGGCGCCCAGCACCTCGGCGAGCTGCTCCATGAGCGCGCCGTCTTCGGCGGGCGGGGCCGGCGACTCGACTGAGTCCCGGTCCTGGATGAACACGCCCTTGCCCTGCTGGCCGACGACCAAGCCTTCGGTGCGCAACACGCTGATGGCGGCCTTCACGACACCGGCGGACACGTCGTACTGCTCGCGAAGCTGCGCGGTCGACGGCAACGCGTCCCCCGGATTGAGTCGACCGTCGGCGACCTGTGCTCGCAGGTCATCGGCGATCTGGAGGTATCCGGGGCGTCCCGTCCTCTTGACCATCGTCCGCCTTCCCTC
>NZ_JBHSON010000221.1:0-1722 GCF_042656285.1 Actinomadura rugatobispora
CTAGAAGACTGCTGAAGATCTTGGGGTTCTGGCCCCGTCGCGGTTGCGGCGGGGCCAGTGTGGTGTGGTGTGGTGATGGGTGAATGGGCCGGGGAGAGGGTCGGTCCGGATGTGTGGGAGACGTGCCGGGAGCTGATCCCGGCCGGGAGCGTGTTCGCGTTCCTGGCCGAGCACCGTGGCGCGTTGTTCCCGGCGGAGATGTTCGCCGACATGTATCCCTCGGCCAACGGGCGGCCCTCGATGCCGCCGCAGATCCTTGCCGCGGCGATCCTGCTGCAGGCCCTGCACGGGCTGTCGGACTTTGAGACGGTGCAGGAGTTGCGGTGTGACCTGCGGTGGAAGGCCGCCTGCGGGCTGGGCCTTCACGACACCGCGTTCCACCCGTCGCTGCTGGCCTACTTCCGTCGCCGGCTGGCGCGTTCGGCCCGGCCGGACCGGATTTTCGAGGCCGTCCGGCAGGTCGTCCAGGCGACCGGGGTGCTCAAGGGCCGGCAGCGGCGGGCGCTGGACTCGACCGTGCTGGACGATGCGGTGGCCACCCAGGACACCGTCACCCAGCTGATCGCCGCCGTCCGGGCGGTGATCCGCGAGGTGCCGGGAGCGGCCGGGGTCGCCGCCGCCCGGTGCACCGCGCACGACTACGCCCAGGCGGGCAAGCCCCGCATCGCCTGGGACGATGAGCAGGCCCGCGCCGAGCTGGTGGACGCGCTGGTCACCGACGCGCTGCGGCTGCTGGGGCACCTGCCCGAGCAGGAACTGGGCGAACGGGCCGCGAACGCGGTCGGCATCCTGGCCCTGGTCGCCGGTCAGGACGTCGAACCGGCCGGCGGGTCCGACGGCCGCGACGGACGCTGGCGCATCACCGACGGCACCGCCCCCGACCGGGTGATCTCGGTCGTCGATCCCCAGGCCAGGCATGTCCACAAGACCCGCAGCCACCGCCAGGACGGCTTCAAGGCCCACCTGGCCGTCGAGCCCGAAACCGGCCTGTTCACCGCCGTGGCCCTGCGACCGGGCGCCGGGCCCGCCCACCATGAGGCCGTCGTCGGCCTGGACCTGCTCTCCTGCGAGGACACGCCGGTGGAGGTCTTCGGCGACACCGCCTACTCCACCGGCCAGGCCCGCCGGGCCCTCACCGCCGCCGGGCACCGGCTGTTCATCAAACCCGCCCCGCTGCGGCCCGCCATCCCCGGCGGCTTCACCCTGGACGACTTCGCCATCGACACCACCACCGGCACCGTGACCTGCCCCGCCGGGCACACCGCTCCCTTAACGGAACCCGGCGGGCGACACCACCAGCGCAAAGCCACGTTCGGAAAGCTCTGCACCGGGTGCCCCCTGCGCGAGCGGTGCACCAACGCCAAGGCCGGCCGCATCCTGACCATCCGCCCCCACCACGACCTCCAGGCCGCCGCCCGCCGCCAGGCGGCCGGCGATCCGGCCTGGCAAGCCGACTACCGCCGCTGGAGACCACCGGTCGAACGCGCCGTCGCCTGGCTCGTCCACCACGGCAACCGCCGCCTGCGCCACCGCGGCACCATCGCAGGCGACGCCTGGCTGCACACCCGGGCCGCCGCCCTCAACCTCCGCCGACTCATCAACCTCGGACTCACCCGGACCAACAGCACCTGGCATCTGTCCTCGGCCAACGCATGACCACAGAGGGGCTGTCCGGCCCACGGCCGGACAGCCCCTCTAACAAGATCTTCAGCAGTCTTCTAG
>NZ_JBHSON010000222.1:0-1659 GCF_042656285.1 Actinomadura rugatobispora
TAGCCTCGATCTTTCACAGCGCCGGTTGGGTCGTGTGGCGGCCTGACCGGTTTGTGTTTTCTGGTGGTGGTCAGGTCGGTGGCCCGGATGTCGCTCCGGGTGGGCGGGGTTCCACGGCCCCTGGTTCTCCTTCCTGGGTTGTGGGGACGGTTGGTGCTGGTCAGCCGGGGTTGGGTAGTGCCGCGAGGCGTGCGAGGGCGTCAGTGATCAGGGTGGTCCAGGGCCAGTGCCGGGCGATGCGCAGGATGCGGCGGCGTCCGGTGGTGACCAGCCGTCCGGCGGTGTGCAGCAGCCGCAGCCGCAGGCGGCGGGGTTCCCAGCGGCGGGCGGGGCCGGTAAGGGCGAGCATCGGCATCCAGGCGAGCAGGTCGAGGGCGAGTTGCACGATCTCCAGCCAGATCTGGTTCTGCGCGGTGTCGTGCAGGGGGAGGTTGCGCAGGCCGGTGGCGCGGGCGGCGCGGACGCGGTCCTCGGCCCGGGCGCGGCGGCGGTGCCGCAGTTCCAGTTCGGCGATCGGCGTGCCGGGCGTGTTGGTGGCGAAGCAGGTCAGGCGCATGCCGTCGGCGTCGGTGAGGCGCAGCTGGGCGCCGGGGTGCGGGCGTTCTTTGCGCACGATCAGCCGCATCCCGGGCGGCCAGCCGGCCAGCACCCGGCCGCTCAGCTCGGCCACCCAGGCGCCGTGGCGGATCCGGCCGTCCGGCTCGAGGGCCGGGGTCCAGGCCGGGTCCGGGATCTGCAGGACGGCGGCGTGGATGGACTCGGTGATGGTCATCCCGACCGAGTAGCCCAGCCACCGGCCCCGCGCGGCCAGCCACTCGACGAACCCGTGGGTGCCGCCGGCGGTGTCGGTGCGGATCAGGGTGCGGCGGCCACGCCGATAACGGGCGGGCAACTGGGCCAGCGCCAGCTTCGCTGCGGTGATGTGATCGGCGGCGGTGTTGGACCCGGCGTTCCCGGGCCGCAGCAGCCCCGCCACCGGCTCCCCCGATCCGCCGGGACCGTGATCGACGAACGCCATCAGCGGGTGGTGGCCGAAGGTCTTCTTCCAGGTCGGGGCGGCGTCCTGCTTGTCGGAATGCGCGATCACCAGCACCCCGTCCACATCCACGATCACCTGCCCGCCGGTGTCCGGGGCGGCGTCACCGGCCAGCGCCCACACCCGTTCACGCACCTGGGCACGAGCCCGGCGCAACGCCCTCAGCGCCCGCTCACCGCCACCGGCCAGGACATCGATCAGACGGGAGAACGTCGGGTCGGAGGCCACCGGCCCGAACAACCCCGGCTCGGCACGCAGCATCGCGACATCGGCCAGGCAGTCACCGCCCAGCGCCACCGCCAGCGCCATATCCATCACGATCTTGCCCGGATCATGCCGGGCTCGCGGCCTGCGCCAAGGCGCCAACGCCGCCGAAAGCGCGCCGTCCAGCCCGCTCTTGCGGACCGTTTCCACCAGCAGCACGGCCCCGGCCTGCGAGACCACCCCGCGACCACAGCCATCGACGCCCACACGCGGGTATGACCCGATACGCTTGCTCACCTGAAAAGTGCCTTCTGGACTGGTACGGACAGGACCTTCGACAAGCCCTATCCTCCCAGCACAGAGGCACTTTTCTTATCTAAACGGTCACTCCCGGCCCATCGCCCGGTGAAAGCCCGAGG
>NZ_JBHSON010000223.1:0-1632 GCF_042656285.1 Actinomadura rugatobispora
ACGCCTCTGGGGAGCCGTCTCCGACATCGCCGGAGGCATCAAGGACTGGTTCAAGGCCAACCGAGCCCTCAAAGCCGCCGAAAAAGCCGCCAACACAGCCAGAGCCGCCGCCGACGCCGCACCAGATTTCCGTGATGGGACTCAACCCAGGTTCTCTGTCGATAAAGATGGGGTAGCCACCGACCACCATGCCGACCCGAATGACTTGGTTAATCCGCTAGAGGGAACGACATATACACAAAAAGTTCGAGATCAGATCGAAAGCGGCGACAATCACGGATTCCCGGCAATTATCGACACAATTCCCATGGCAAGAGATGCCTCCGAAATTGCTGGCGGCGATGGCGTTCTTAGGATCCATGTTAAGCTGCCGGGGGCGGTTAACGGTAGACAAGGGACATTTCATTGGATCATTGAGCCAGATGGAATGATCAACCACAGATTCTTTGATCGGAGAATGAAGTAGTGGCGGCACCGAAGCAAGAACGACTCCTCGCGGCACTTCCGCATAGGTTGCAGGCCCTGGCCGTTGACCTGAGTAGCGAGGGATCCTTCGAGTACGCATTTCCTGTCGCTAATTGTGACGAGGTCTTCGAGGCGCTTGTGGCGTCGGGGTTCGTACCGACGGGCGGAGACCTTTGGGAGCCGCTCAGTGATGGATTCGGTTCCACAGGTGAGGGCTGGTACTTCCAGCGCGATGAAGGTTCTTCCGCAGCGGAGACCTTGACGCTCGCTAGACGCCGTTGGGACGCATTTAGGATGACCTTGCTTGACGGGGACGTAAGATATGTAACCTTTATGGGGAGCTTTCCTGAAAATGAAGTGAGGTAGACGTGGGGCCGTGTCATTGGGCGGCATGTCGAAGCAGACCATCGACTTTGGGTCACTGATTGGCATATATTATAAAGACGTGTCAAAATATGAATATTGGCGCACGAATTGTCCTCCAAGGCCACCTGAAATACCGTGCATGATGCTGAACGTCGGTTGGTTGGCATGTGGCCATTCATACGAAACGGGAGTGTTTCCGGAACCGGCACTGGAGAGATTGATCGAGCTGGCAGCCAGCCTGGCAGTCGGCCCAATTCGCCCAACTAGTGCCCCGTATCTGAAGTAGCTTTACTCTTGCCCCGAGTGAGATCATGCCGATTGTGGATCTTTCGAAGCGGCAGCGTTCGGCGCTTGAATCGGTGGTCGGTGAGGGCGGGTATGACGGGTCGGTCGCGGCTCGTGCGCAGATTGTTCTGTGGTGGGCGGACGGTCGTTCGGTGGCCGAGATCGTGCGGTTGTCGGGAGCGACGAAACCGACGGTGTACAAGTGGCTGGACCGATATGAGCGGTCCGGGCTGGACGGTTTGATCGATCTGGAGCGGCCGGGCCGGCCACGCGGGATTTCGCAGCGGGTGCGGTCCCGGATTGTGGCGCTGACCCGGACATCGCCGCCCGAACGGCTGGGCGCCCGGGTTCTATGCCCCCAGGCGCAGCTCCGGTCCCTCCGCCGCCGAGGTTCGAGCCCAGCTTCTCGAGGCCGCGGCGGCCGCCATGCGCGCCCGCGTCGCCGGCGCCCAGGCCCGCATCGCCAATGCCGCCAAGGTCCTCGCCAAGATCGCAGCCGACGAACTCGGCATCACC
>NZ_JBHSON010000225.1:0-1532 GCF_042656285.1 Actinomadura rugatobispora
CAATGCCGGGTAGTTAAGGGCTTGGGGTGGGCGTCAACTCAGGTGGGTGGAGGATGTCGATGGTGAGGGTCGCCCGGTGGTTGGTGCGGTCGACCTGGCCTTTTGCCCGGTGTTTGGAGATCGCTCGTTTGACGATGCGGGGGCAGCTGCGGTCTCGGCGGGCGGGCAGCGGGTTGTCCAGGACCGCCCGGCCGATCTGTCCGACCAGGTCGATGACGGTGCCGGCGATGACCCCGGCGGCGTGGACGACCTGGTCGCGGGCGGCCAGCAGCGCGACGGTGAAGCTGGCCCGGTCGGCGGGGAGGCCGCCGCCGGCCGTGGCGTCGGCCATCGCCAGCCGCAACGCCTGGTAGACGGCCAGCAGAGCGTAGATCTCCTGGTCGGCGCCCTGCGGGGTACGCGAGCGCAGGACACGGCCGCCCAGCATGGTGGACTTCAGCTCCAGATAGGTCGTCTCGATCTCCCACCGCTGGTGGTAGAGCCTCACGATCTCCGCAGCCGGGTGGAGGCGCGGATCCAGCAGGGTGGTGATCAACCGGTAATGGCCGGTGCGGTGCCCGCCGCCCGACAGGGTGAGGGTGATCTGGGCGTCGATCACCCGGATCGGCACCCCGCCCAGCACCGAACGCCACGATCGGTCGGCCAGGGTCTCAAGACGGGGCAGCGGCCGGTTGCTCTTGCAGCGGATCAGCAGGTCCGCGCCGGTGCCCTGCGGACCGGCGATCGCCGCCACCAGGGCTTTGACGGCGAAATTGCGGTCGGCCAGCAGCAGCATGCCCGCCTTGAGGCAGCCGAACAACTCGGGCGCGTAGGCCGTCTCACCGGTCGCGAACCGGCCGAACCCGGCCCCCAGCACGGTGCGGGTGCCGCAGGCGACCACCGCGACCAGCCGGACCAGCGGATAGCCCGACCCGCCATGACTGCCGCTCTGATGACCATAGGCCGCCAGATTGGCCGGGCTGTCGGGGACACTCATCGTGGTGCCGTCCATCGCGCACACCAGCAGCCCCCGCCACCGCACCGCCCCCGCGGGCGGACCGGCCAGCAGATCGAACAACGCCCGCAGCGGCGCGACCCCCACCCGGCGGCGGGCCTGGGCCAGCACCGACGACGAGGGCACCCACCCCGGCCCCTCCAGGCCCGACACCAGCCGCGCCCACACCTGCCCAAGGCCCTGCCCCTCGAACAACCCCGCCGCCAGCAGCAGATACACCACCACCCGCGACGGCAACCGCCGCACCCGCCGCTGCGCCGACCGCGTCTCGGCCAGCACCTCGTCCACCATCTCGAACGGCACGATCCGGGTCAGTTCCCCCAGATGCCCGGGCGCGAACACCCCGCCCGCCCAACGGTCGACCGAACCCATGGCACAGGCCCCAGCAGACCTGGCAGACTCAACACCCAACGGAGATCCAGTAGGTCAGACGGACGATGGTAGAAGATCACCCGTTCTACTGGATCTCCGTTCCCACGTCTCCAAGATCCACCAAACCCCTGGACAACCAGCCCACAGGCCTAACTACCCGGCATTG
>NZ_JBHSON010000226.1:0-1529 GCF_042656285.1 Actinomadura rugatobispora
CCGGAGCTGGTCCAGGACCGAGGAGACGGCTTTGGCGTCGAGTTTGGCCAGGGTGCCGGTGCCCTCGTTCAGCAGATCGTTGAAGGTGATCGGGGTCGCGGTCCGCTCCAGCGGGATCCGCCGGCGCCCCTCGGACACATCGGCCATGTAGGGTTCGCCGACCGGGCCGCTCAACCGCAGGTACCGGCCGCCCAGGATGTTGGACATCCGGATCTCCGCCCGCGTCCTGGGGCCGAGTTCGACGTTGGCGTCGACCTTCCAGGTCACCACCACGCGGCCGTTGCGGAAATCGGGTTTGACCTCGGTCACCTCACCCACCGCGACCCCCGCCACCTCCACCTCATGCCCCGAGCGGAGCCCGCCGGTGTCGGCGAACACCCCGGTCATGGTGTACCGCTCCTTGAGCAGCCCGAGGGTGCCGGTGAGGAAGGAGATCGTGACGCCCAGCGACAGGACGGTCAGTCCGGCGATGCCGACGATGAGGGGGTTGCGGTCACGGAAGGACGTGCGCGCCATCAGTTCCCCTCTCCGACCACCAGGCCCCGCAGCACATCCTCCGAAGAACCGCGCTCGGGATACTTCTTCAACTCGGTCTTGTAGGGGCACGGCCCCGGCGCCAGGGTCAGGCACGGGGTGGTCCCGACGAACAGCTCGCCCTCGTTGATCAGATCGAACAGCCGCGACATCTTGGGGCCCGCCGACTTCAGGATCGGGGTCAAACGGTCCAGATTGCGGTTGGTGCCGCCCATCACCACCGCCATCCGGCCCACCACCTCCTCCAACTCCCGCGCGTTGCCCGCCGTCAACCGGTCGGAGGTCCGCACCATCGCCGCCAGCTGCGTGATCGCCTGATCCACCAGCCTGCGGTTGTCCACGAACGCACCCGACAGCGTCACCAGGTTGTCGGTCATCGCCGCGATCTGCTTGTCACGCCGCGACAGGACCCGGGTGACGGCGGCGAAGTCGTCCAGGGTGCACTGCAGGCTCTGCCGGCGCGCCGCGATCGTGGAGGACAGTTGATCGATGTTGCCGATCAGCTGGTGGATGTTGGCCTCGTTGCCCTCCAGCGCCTGGTGCAGCGAGGTCATCAGCTGGTTGATCTGCTGGGGGTCCAGCGTCCGCGTGAGCGGCGCGATCTGGTTGATCAGCTCACCCAGATCCACCACCGACCGGGTCCGGGTGATCTTGTCGCCGTCCTTGAGCATCGCGCCCGCCGTGCCCGGGATCAGATACACCACCCTCTGCCCGATCGGATCCCGCCACCGCACCGCGGCCTCACTGTCGGAGGGGAGGCGGTGCCGCTCACGCACCGACAGGGTGACCTCGGCGCGGCCCTTGCGGACGTGAATCTGGTCGACCTGCCCGACCGGGGCCCCGGCGATCTTGACCCGGTCGCCCTCACGCAGCCCCCCGACATCGTCGAAGGTCGCGGTGACCCGGTAGGAATCGGAGAAGTCCAGCCGCGCGATCTGCATCGCGATGAACCCGGTCAACGTCACCGTCACGGCCAGGAACAACAACAACCGCGC
>NZ_JBHSON010000227.1:0-1517 GCF_042656285.1 Actinomadura rugatobispora
GGGCGAGGTCAAGGACGTCCTGCTGCTGGACGTGACCCCGCTGTCGCTGGGGATCGAGACCAAGGGCGGCATCTTCACCAAGATCATCGAGCGCAACACCACCATCCCCACCAAGCGCTCGGAGACCTTCACCACGGCCGACGACAACCAGCCGTCCGTGGAGATCCAGGTCTTCCAGGGCGAGCGGGAGATCGCCGCCTACAACAAGAAGCTGGGCACCTTCCAGCTCACCGGCCTGCCCCCGGCGCCGCGCGGCGTGCCGCAGATCGAGGTCACCTTCGACATCGACGCCAACGGCATCGTCAACGTCAGCGCCAAGGACCAGGGCACCGGCCGCGAGCAGTCGATGGTCATCACGGGCGGCAGCGCGCTGCCCAAGGACGACATCGACAAGATGATGCGCGACGCCGAGGAGTACGCCGAGGAGGACCGCCGGCGCAAGGAGGAGGCCGAGGTCCGCAACCAGGCCGACACCCTCGCGTACTCGACCGAGAAGTTCCTGCGGGAGAACGACGAGAAGATCCCCGCGGAGACCAAGACCGAGGTCGAGGAGGCCGTCGCCGAGGTCAAGAAGAACCTCGAGGGCACCGACGTCGACGCCATCCGCACCAGCGCCGAGAAGCTGGCCCAGGTCAGCCAGAAGATGGGCGCGGCGATGTACGCGCAGAACCCCGAGGGCGCGCAGGCCGGCGCCGACGCCGGCCCGACGGCCGACGCCCAGGGCGGCGCCGCCGGTCAGGACGACGAGGTGGTCGACGCCGAGATCGTGGACGACGACAAGGAAAAGAAGGACGGTGCCGCGTGACGACCCCTCCCACCAAGGGCGAGGGCGAGGAGCGTGAGGGCCCGGTGATCCGCGACAAGCGGCGCATCGACCCCCAGACGGGCGCGGTCCGGGAGCCGGCGGCGCAGCCGCAGGCCCCGGGCGCGCCCGGCGGGGCGGCCCCCGGCGGCGCCACCCCGGGCGGGGGCACGGCGCCCGCCGCGGACGGGGAGGCCGCAGCGCTCAAGACCCAGCTCGCCGAGCGCACCGCGGACCTGCAACGGCTCAAGGCGGAGTACGACAACTACCGCAAGCGGGTCGAGCGGGACCGGGTGGCCGTGCGCGAGCAGGCCCTGGCGAACGTGCTGAACGAACTGCTCCCGGTGCTGGACGACATCGGCCGGGCCCGCGACCACGACGAGCTCGTGGGCGGGTTCAAGTCGGTGGGCGAGGCGCTGGAGGCGGTGACCGGAAAGCTCGGCCTGGAGCGGTACGGGGCGAAGGGCGAGCCGTTCGACCCGACCGTCCACGAGGCCCTCATGCACGGGTACTCGGCCGACGTGACCGAGACCAGCGTGACCGACGTCCTGCAGCCCGGCTACCGGATCGGGGAGCGGGTCCTGCGGCCCGCCCGGGTCGCGGTGGCCGAGCCCGACCCGAGCGCCGCGCCCTCGCAGAGCGGCAACGGCGGCGAGAAGATGCCGAGCGATAAGGAGATCTACGCCGGCCTCCTCAAATACTCCCAGTGCATGCG
>NZ_JBHSON010000228.1:0-1499 GCF_042656285.1 Actinomadura rugatobispora
AATGATAAATTCAATAAATAATGCACCAAAGGAATGTTTGCAATGGATACCATAAGGCGGGCTAAAACATTAAGCGGATGAATAAAGGAAACCATAGAGACGACCGGGGCAATATAATTCGCTCATTATGCAAATTTAGCGTAACAACGCAATCAATTACTCAGAGGGAAAATATCTGGCTTCCATCCGATTGCCCCTTCGCGGCGGACGCTTAAGGAAGGTGCGAACAAGTTCCTGATATGAGATCATCATATTCATCCGGAGCGCATCCCAGAGGGACATCATGAGCCATCAACTCACCTTCGCCGATAGTGAATTCAGCACTAAGCGCCGTCAGACCCGAAAAGAGATTTTCCTCTCCCGCATGGAGCAGATTCTGCCATGGCAAAACATGGTGGAAGTCATCGAGCCGTTTTATCCCAAGGCGGGCAATGGCCGACGGCCCTATCCGCTGGAGACCATGCTGCGTATTCACTGCATGCAGCATTGGTACAACCTGAGCGACGGTGCCATGGAAGATGCCCTGTACGAAATCGCCTCCATGCGCCTGTTTGCCCGATTATCCCTGGATAGCGCCCTGCCGGATCGCACCACCATCATGAATTTCCGCCACCTGCTCGAGCAGCATCAACTGGCCCGTCAATTGTTCAAGACCATCAATCGCTGGCTGGCCGAAGCAGGCGTCATGATGACCCAAGGCACTTTGGTGGATGCCACCATCATTGAGGCACCCAGCTCTACCAAGAACAAAGAGCAGCAACGCGATCCGGAGATGCATCAGACCAAGAAAGGCAATCAGTGGCACTTTGGCATGAAGGCCCACATTGGTGTCGATGCCAAGAGTGGCCTGACCCACAGCCTAGTCACCACCGCGGCCAACGAGCATGACCTCAATCAGCTGGGTAATCTGCTTCATGGAGAGGAGCAATTTGTCTCAGCCGATGCCGGCTACCAAGGAGCGCCACAGCGCGAGGAGCTGGCCGAGGTGGATGTGGACTGGCTGATCGCCGAGCGTCCCGGCAAGGTAAAAACCTTGAAGCAGCATCCGCGCAAGAACAAAACGGCCATCAACATCGAATACATGAAAGCCAGCATCCGTGCCAGGGTGGAGCACCCGTTTCGCATCATCAAGCGGCAGTTCGGCTTCGTGAAAGCCAGATACAAAGGGCTGCTGAAAAACGATAACCAACTGGCGATGTTATTCACCCTGGCCAACCTGTTTCGGGTGGACCAAATGATACGTCAGTGGGAGAGATCTCAGTAAAAACCGGAAATAACGCCAGAAATGGTGGAAAAAATAGCCTAAATAGGCTGATTCGATGTGTTTGCGGGAAAAAAATCGGCCCAGATCCGCGAAATTTTAATCAGCGAGTCAGCTTGGGAAGAAATGACCTGCTTATTCGCACCTTCCTTAATAGTGCTGGCGCGAAATCTAAACGGTAACAATATTCTTCTGCTCCCCTTACTCCCCACAAACCGATTTTTTGCGGATAACGAGC
>NZ_JBHSON010000229.1:0-1422 GCF_042656285.1 Actinomadura rugatobispora
TGTAGATCGCGATCTTGCTGGTTAAGGGCGTTTGGAAGCAGGACGGCCACCGCGTGATCATCGTTGTTTGTGAGGACAAACGAAAACCGGGCGGTGGCCGCTGGCCACAGCGTAGACCCTGGCCGCTGGCAGAGCATGTTCGATGACCTGATGGGCCATCTGGCCTGCCGATTCACCCGGGTGGAGCCACGACGCACGGCCCGGGCGATGCTGCTGGGGCTGCTGGCCGAGCTGCCGCGCAAGAACTGCTGGACGCTGGCTGAGCACGCCGGTCACGCCACCCCGGACGCGATGCAGCATCTGCTGTCGCGGGCGAGTTGGGATGCCGACGCCGTACGCGATGATCTGCGCCGGTACGTGACCGCCCGCCTCGCCGGCGCCGGGGCGGTGCTGGTGGTGGACGAGACCGGCGACCTGAAGAAGGGCACCCGCACGGCCGGGGTGCAACGCCAGTACACCGGCACCGCCGGCCGCATCGAGAACAGCCAGGTCGCGGTGTTCCTGGCCTACGCGGCCGACGCCGGGCACGCCTTCATCGACCGGGAGCTGTATCTGCCCCACGTCTGGGCCGGCGACGACCAGCGACGCCATGACGCCCGAGTGCCCGCCGACCGAGCCTTCGCCACCAAGGGCGAGCTGGCCCGCCGCATGATCGCCCGCGCGCTGGACGCCGGAACGCAGGCCGAGTGGGTGGCCGCCGACGAGGTCTACGGCCAGTACCCTGCCCTGCGCCGTGAGCTGGAGGAACGCGGCGTGGGATATGTGCTGGCGGTGGCGGCCTCCCACCGGGTCGCCCTGCCCATCGGCGCCCGCCGTGCCGACCAGGTGGCCGCCGCCCTTCCCCAGCGGGCCTGGCAGCGGCTGTCGGCCGGGGCAGGCGCCAAGGGCCATCGTCTTTATGACTGGGCGCTGGTCGACACCGACCGGCGGACCGACCGGCCGGGATGCCGGTGGCTGCTGATCCGGCGCAACCGCCGCACACGGGAACTGGCGTTCTACCGCTGCTACGCGCCCGGCCCGGTGCCGGTCGCGGCGCTGGTGAAGGTTGCCGGACGGCGCTGGACCATCGAGGAGGCGTTCCAGGCCGGCAAGGGCCTGTGCGGTCTGGACCAGCACCAGGTCCGCACCTGGAGATCCTGGTACCGGTGGACCACCCTCGCCATGCTCGCGCACGCCTTCCTGGCCGCCGTGACCACAGCCGAACGCGCCCGCCTCGGCGACCAACCCGACCTGGCCCCGATCACTTTGGCCGAGGTTCAGCGGCTACTGACCCGCATGACCTCACGCACGGCCCCTGATCCCGCGCACTGCCTGCACTGGTCGCACTGGCGGCGACGCCACCAAGCCCGCGCCCGCACCTGCCACTACCAGCGACAATCCACCCGGAAACGATAAAGATCACCTTCTACGGCTGGAGTACTA
>NZ_JBHSON010000230.1:0-1420 GCF_042656285.1 Actinomadura rugatobispora
CCGTCGATCACCTTGCCCAGGTCGGTGGCGGCGGCGGCGTAGCTGTCGGACAGTTCGGTGGAGCGTTTGATGATGCGGTTGAGCTGGGGGCCTTTGTTGGTGGTGGCGCTGGCCAGGGTGGTGACGATGGCGTCGATGTCCTGGCCGCCGACCGCGGCCAGGATCGGGCCGACCCGCTGGGTGACCGATTCCAGGTCGGGGGCCAGGGTGGTCTGGGTGATGGTGGCGCGCTGGGCCAGGAACGGCCCGGTGCTCATCGCCGCGCCCTTGGGCGGGGTGAGGCGGACGAAGTTCTCGCCCAGCAGGGAGGTCTTGGCGATGGCGGCGGTGGTCCCGGCGGGGACGCGGCGGCCGTTGGTGATCGACATCCTCACCCGGACCTTGTAGCCCTGCAGCTGGACGGTCATCACCGTCCCGATCCGCACATCGGCCAGTTGCACGCTGTGCCCGGTCACCAGGTTCTGCACATCACCGAACACCGCGTACAGGGTGAAGTCGCCCTTGGGCGCCCCCAGCGTCTGCACCGAGCATGCGGTGCAGGTGCCCGCTAGCGCGGCTGCGGCGACCACCGGTGTGATCCTCATGGTCGTCCCTTCCGCTGCACGGTGGACCGGCACCCGTTCTGCCCGTCCAGGCAGGGCACCTTGCCCCAGCCCATCGCGGTGAAGATCGGCTGCAGCCAGATCCGCAGCGTGGCGTTGATCTGCGCCCGCACCGTGATCGTCCCGGTCTTGCGGTCCCAGGCTTTGATGACCGCGTCGGTGACCCCGGCCAGCGAGGTGATGGCCTGGGAGATCGAGGCGCTGTTGGCCTTGAGCGTCATCACCATCTCCGACGCCTCGGTCAAAACGGCGGGGAGTTTCTCCTGGTAGGCGGTCACCACCGCGCCGCCTTGGCGGATCAGCGCCTCCAGACCCGCGAGGAAGGTCCGCAGCCGCGCCCGCTCATCGGCCAGCGCGCGGCTGGCGGCGGAGAAGTCGCCGATGAAGGCGGTGAGTTTCTCATCGCGGCGGTTGAGGGAGGTGGCCAGCTGGTTGAGGTCGCGGGCGATCCCGGCGAGCTTGCGGTCCTGGGCGGCCAGATTCCCCGCCAGCGTCCCGGTCGACTGCAACGCCCGGTTGACATCGTCACCACGCCCATCGACCGCCCGCGCACCCCCCTCGAACACCTCACCCAACGCCCCCGGATCAATCGACTGCGTCAACGCCGTGAACGCCGTCAACGCCTCATCGATCTCCACCGGCAGGTCAGTCCGCTCCTTCGGGATCACCGACCCCGCAGGCGCCCGCGGAGTCCCCGGACGCCAGGCCGGATGCAGGACCACGCTGCGTTCGCCGATGGTGCTGGCCGCCACGATCGTCGCGCGCACATCACGCGGGACGGGGACGTCCTCGCGGATCCGCAGATCGACGCGGACCTG
>NZ_JBHSON010000231.1:0-1414 GCF_042656285.1 Actinomadura rugatobispora
CTAGTAGGGCTTTGTTAGTTCGTCATGGTGGGTGCTGGTGGCATGTGGGGCATCGGCCGCTCCAGGTGGCGAGCAGCACTTGGAGCTGTTTGAGAATCTTGTAGAGACTCAGGCCGCCCCGGCCGCTTTTGGGCTGGCCAGGCGTAGTTCGGTGAGGAAGAGGTGTGCGGCCGAGGCCAGGGTGACGTGGCGGTGCCAGCCGGTCCAGGAGCGGCCCTCGAAATGGGTGAGGCCGAGGCCGGTCTTGAGTTCGCGGTAGTCGTGTTCGATCCGCCAGCGGATCTTGGCCAGGCGTACGAGGGTCTTGATCGGGGTGTTTTCGGGCAGCGTGGAAAGCCAGTAGTCGGTGGGCTCGGGCTCACCGGGCGGCCACTCGGCCAGCAGCCAGCACGCGGGCACACTGCCGTCGGCGGCTTTGGGGATGTCCCGGTTGGCGGGACGTACCCGGATCGCGGTGAAGCGTGAACGCAGTTTGGCGGTGGGGTTGGCCGCGGTCTTCCTGGTGCCCTGGCGCCAGGTCACCCGCCGCAGGCTCGCGCGGCCGGCGGCCAGCACCAGGTCACGGAGGTTGGAGGCATCCCCGGCGTAGCGTGGCCCGGGCGGGCGGCCGCGTCCGCAATAGGCCGGCGTGACCGGCACCGCGTCGCCGTCGTAGGCGCTGGTGGCGGCCTTGACAGCCATCACATAGCCGATGCCGCGCTCGGTCAGTCCCAGCCGGAAGGTGGTGTTGTCGCCGTATCCGGCGTCACCGACGACCAGCGGCGGCATGTGCCCCCAGGCGGCCAGTTCGTCGATCATGTCCAGGACGAGCCGCCATTTGGGACGATGCCGTACCTGATCGCCGATGCCGCAGCGCCTGCGCCGCTCGGCGATCCGCCCCGCCTCCTGCGGATCGGCGGCCAGCGTGTCATCCCACCGCTCGGGCATGAACAAACGCCAGTTCAGCGGGGCCGAGCAGGCGTCGGTGACCGCATGCACGCTCACCGCGATCTGGCAGTTGGTCACCTTGCCCGCCGTCCCGGTGTACTGCCGGGCCACACACGGCGACCCGTCCCCGTCCTTGAGGTGTCCGGTGTCGTCCAGAAGCCACGCCTCCGGCTCCACCACCCGCAGCGACCGATCCGCCAACCTCCGCCGCACCGCCACGAAATCCCACGTCGAGGACGTGATGAACTGCTGCAGCCGCTGATGATCGACCCCCAGGCGCTCGGCCATCGGCTGCATCGACTTACGCCGCCCGTCCAGCATCAGCCCCCGCAGATACAGCCCGCCGTTCAAGCGCTGCTCACGACGCGCGAACGGCGTGAAAATCTCACCCGCGAAGTCCTCAAGACGGCCACGAACCTCAGCCAGCTCAGCCGGAGTCACACCAAGATCATCCCATATGATACCGAACTAACAAAGTCCTACTAGG
>NZ_JBHSON010000232.1:0-1407 GCF_042656285.1 Actinomadura rugatobispora
CCCCTTCTCGTTCATCAGTGCAAATGCCTCTACCATCGCGTTCTCAGGCTGGTAGTTGTTCTGATCCGCCTGGTTGTTTAATCTCTCCACATAGCCGAACGTGGAATCTTTTCCCACCAGCGGAAGGCATCTGAATTGCTTCGCTGGTCTCAATCGGTTTAAACTGTTCATGCGTTAGTTTCTCCACTGAATACGACACGCCACGACGCCCGGAGCTGCACACTCGCGGGCGTCACTTCTTTTGGCTCTTCTTACGGCTAAACAGCGCGACAATCGCGCGGATCTCTTCTTCACGCGCTGCCAAATGGCGGCGGTGATATTCGTTGATTTCTTCAGCTTCATGACGTTCGATTACTCCATCTTCGAGAGCTCTCTGGATCACGGTATCAACACGTCCACGCGCTGCTGACGTTCTCATGGCACGATCAAACAGGTCGACACGATCAAGGTCTTCAAGTTGAGGAACGTCCACCAGCAGCGCACCACGGCGACGGGCAAAGTAATCCGCCAGGAGGGACGTATTCGAGATGTCTTCCATCGCCTCCAGCTCATTCACTTCGAAGAAACGGCAGCCGTTCTTCTCGTACAGGTTGTTATTGAACTGCGTTACGGACATGCCAAGAGCACCGGCCATAGCCTCACGGCCCCCTGGGTACGCTTTACACATCGCTTTAACCACTTCTTTCAGGCTTGGCTCTACCATGTTGTATTTCCTTTGGTAGTTATCAGATGACTGCTTTCACATTACGATTGCCTTCGCCTATTACTTCTTCAGCTACTTGGTAGCGGCTCGGGTACAAAATATGTAATTCGCTGATCTCTCCTTTGAAGAACTTGGCAAGACGTTCTGCAAGCTCTACTGACGGAACCTGTTCGCATCTTTCAATGCGACTTAATGTTGCCGGATCGACCTGTACGCCTGTTGCAACATGCAACAAGGTCATACCGTGCGATTTGCGCAATTTTCTCAATGGTGATTGCATAATCCCTCCTTCATTTGCGTATTACGCATGTTATTTCATGCTGGCGAATTGCGCAAGTTGCTTTGCACGACACGCAAAAAACACATGTAATAGACGCATGAATATAGGATCACGTATCAGACAGCTTCGCTTGGCGAAGAACATGAAAATCTCAGAGCTTGCAGAGTCTGTGGGGGTTGATGCTGCTAACATTTCCCGCCTTGAAACAGGAAAACAAAAGCAGTTTTCAGAACAAACACTTAACCGACTTGCTCACGCTTTAAGCGTAAAAGTCCCAGACCTATTTACCTCTGTCGAAAATGAGTCTACTGTATGTATAAACAGTGAAAGTGATTCATCATCGCTAAGTATTGGTGATGTTTATAGAGTCGAGGTACTTGATGTGAGCGCAAGCGCCGGAGCAGGACACATACAGAGCAGTGAT
>NZ_JBHSON010000233.1:0-1398 GCF_042656285.1 Actinomadura rugatobispora
CCCCCCGACATCGTCGAAGGTCGCGGTGACCCGGTAGGAATCGGAGAAGTCCAGCCGCGCGATCTGCATCGCGATGAACCCGGTCAACGTCACCGTCACGGCCAGGAACAACAACAACCGCGCGAGCGAGGAGAACGCCTTCTCAGGACGCGCCGCCATGTCACCGCCCTCCTATGGATGGGAGCGGCAAGGTGGGACGAGGCGCGGTGCCCGCGCCCGTGCCTCCGCCGCCGGCGGTGCCCGTACTGGTGGCAGTGCCGGAGCCGGAGCCGCAGATGCCCAGGATGAGCTCGCAGGGATCGGTGGGAAGCATGATCTTGGCTGCGAGCATGTGCTTGCCTTGCGGAGCGGCCGGCCACGAGACCGCCCGGTAGATCGGCAACTGATCGATGATCGAATCGATCGAGGGGCCCACGATCCCGCCCCCCACGCCCAGTTGGGCGTAGATGAACGAGGTCGCGCGCTCGGCCGAGCGGCCTGCTTGGCCGAGCTGGCCGCCATGCCGGTTCAGGCCACCGGCCAGCATCCCCGACAGGCGCGCGGTCTCCCCGGTCAAACGCCGCAACCGGTCCTGACCCGAAGCGGCCGTGCCCACGATCGCATTGGTGTCACCCGCCAACCCGGCCACGCTGTCACCGATACCGCGCACCTGCGCCAACCGCGCCAGATCAGCGGTGAACCGCACCGCCCGCTGCCGCTGCTTATGACCGATCGCCACGATCGTGTCCGCATCGTCCAGCAGCTCACGGACCGGGGTGGCCTGCCCGCCCAGGCCCTGGGCGAGGGTGCCCACGATGATCGACACATCCCGGGCATCGATCGCCGTCAGTATCCGATCGGCGCTGGACACCAGATCGTCCAGATCCTCCGAACCGGCCGTCGCGGCGATGTGGGCGCGGTCGGCGTAGTAGGGGCCGGCGCCCTCGCCCTGGCCGGGGACGAGGTTGATGAACTTCGGCCCGAACACCGACTCCGGCTCCAGGGAGGCCCGGGCCGTCCGAGGGACCTGGACGCCCTCGTTGATGCGAAGAATGAGGCGGGCGCGGCCGTTGGGCAGCAGGTCGATCGACTCGACCTGACCCACCTGCACCCCGCGGACCTTGATCGGGGACGTGGTGGTCAGCCCCTGGCTCGCCTTGTCGAAGTCGGCGGTCAGGCGCGTGCCCTCGGCCTCCCACGGCTTGGTGATCAGCGCGTACAGCACACCGGCGGCGACCACGAGGGTCAGCAGCGAGACGGCCAGGCGCCGGGTCAGCGAGTCGGGTTCGTTGGTGGTCATCCGGCCAGCCTCACTGTTCCGCCCTGCCCCCAGAACACATACGACAGCAGCAGGTTGAGCGTGACGATGACGATGATCGACAGGCGGATCGCGCGGCCGGCGGCCTGCCCGACGCCGAC
>NZ_JBHSON010000234.1:0-1543 GCF_042656285.1 Actinomadura rugatobispora
CTGCCCCAGCAGCACACTGGCGTTGCGGGCCAGCTGCGACAACTGCCGGTCCTTGGAATTGACCAGCCCGATCAACCGGTCCCCATCGGCCAGCAACCGCGCAATCTGCGGATCGCTCTCATTGACCGCCTCCGCCAACGCCGTCAGATTCTGCAACGCACCGCCCAGGCGGCCGCGGCCCTGGCGGGACACGTCCCGGAGCTGGTCCAGGACCGAGGAGACGGCTTTGGCGTCGAGTTTGGCCAGGGTGCCGGTGCCCTCGTTCAGCAGATCGTTGAAGGTGATCGGGGTCGCGGTCCGCTCCAGCGGGATCCGCCGGACCGGGCCGCTGAGGCGCAGGTACCGGCCGCCCAGGATGTTGGACATCCGGATTTCAGCGCGGGTGCGCGGGCCGAGTTCGACCTTGCTGTCGACCTTCCACGTCACCATCACGCGGCCGTTGCGGAAATCGGGTTTGACCTCGGTGACCTCACCGACCGCGACCCCGGCGACCTCGACCTCGTGGCCCGAGCGCAGGCCGCCGGTGTCGGCGAACACCCCGGTCATGGTGTACCGCTCCTTGAGCAGGCCCAGGGTGCCGGTGAGGAAGGAGATCGTGACGCCCAGCGACAGCACCGTCAATCCGGCGATGCCGACGATGAGGGGGTTGCGGTCACGGAAGGACGTGCGCGCCATCAGTTCCCCTCTCCGACCACCAGGCCCCGCAGCACATCCTCCGAAGAACCGCGCTCGGGGTACTTCTTCAACTCGGCCTTGTAGGGGCAGGGGCCGGGAGCCAGGGTCAGGCAGGGGGTGGTGCCGACGAACAGCTCGCCCTCGTTGATCAGGTCGAACAGCCGCGACATCTTGGGGCCCGCCGACTTCAGGATCGGGGTCAAACGGTCCAGATTGCGGTTGGTGCCGCCCATCACCACCGCCATCCGGCCCACCACCTCCTCCAGCTCGCGCGCGTTGCCGGCCGTGAGCTTGTCGGAGGTCCGCACCATCGCCGCCAGCTGCGTGATCGCCTGATCCACCAGCCTGCGGTTGTCCACGAACGCACCCGACAGCGTCACCAGGTTGTCGGTCATCGTCGCGATCTGCTTGTCACGGCGGGACAGGACCTGGGTGACGGCGGCGAAGTCGTCCAGGGTGCGCTGCAGGCTCTGGCGGCGCGCGGCGATGGTGGAGGAGAGCTGATCGATGTTGCCGATCAGCTGGTGGATGTTGGCCTCGTTGCCCTCCAGCGCCTGGTGCAGCGAGGTCATCAGCTGGTTGATCTGCTGGGGGTCCAGCGTCCGCGTCAGCGGCGCGATCTGGTTGATCAGCTCACCCAGATCCACCACCGACCGGGTCCGGGTGATCTTGTCGCCGTCCTTGAGCCTCGCGCCCGCCGTGCCCGGGATCAGATACACCACCCGCTGCCCGATCGGATCCCGCCACCGCACGGCGGCCTCGCTGTCGGAGGGGAGGCGGTGCCGCTCACGGACCGACAGGGTGACCTCGGCGCGGCCCTTGCGGACGTGAATCTGGTCGACCTGCCCGACCGGGGCCCCGGCGATCT
>NZ_JBHSON010000235.1:0-1378 GCF_042656285.1 Actinomadura rugatobispora
GGGTCTGTCCAGTTAACGGTGTGACTCGATATTGCTGAGGTCAGCTGCCGGCGGTGGTGAGGCGGCCTTCGAAAGCGATGTCGAAGGCGTTGAGGGCGGCCTTCCACCGGGCGATCCAGCGTTTGCGGCCGGTGCCGGTGGGGTCCAGGCTCATCACCGCGAGGTAGACGCACTTGAGGGCGGCCTGCTCGTTGGGGAAGTGCCCGCGGGCCTTGACCGCGCGGCGGATCCGGGCGTTCACCGACTCGATGGCGTTGGTGGAGCACACCACCTTGCGGATCTCGGGGTCGAACTGCAGAAACGGCACGAACTCGGCCCAGGCGTTCTCCCACAACCGCACGATCGCCGGGTACTTGGCGCCCCAGGTCTCGGCGAACTCCAGCCACCGCTCCATCGCCGCCGACTCGGTCGGTGCCGTGTAGACCGGCTTGAGCGCCTTGGCGATCTTGTCCCAGTCCTGCCGGGCGGCATAGCGGAAGGAACCGCGCAGCAGATGCACGATGCACGTCTGGACCAGGGCCTGCGGCCAGACGTGGGCGACGGCGTCGGGCAGCCCGGTCAGCCCGTCGCACACCACCATGCAGGCGTCGTCCACGCCCCGGTTGCGCAGCTCGGTGAGGACCTGCAGCCAGTACTTGGCGCCCTCACCGCCGCCGTCCCCGGCCCACAGCCCCAGGATGTCGCGGGTGCCCTCGGCGGTGACCGCCAGCGCCACATAGATCGGGCGGTTGGCGACCTGCCCGTCGCGGATCTTGACCTGGATCGCGTCCAGGAAGATCACCGGATACACGGGGTCGAGCGGCCGGTTCTGCCACTCGATCATGCCGTCGATGACCTTGTCGGTGATGGTGGAGATCGTCTGCTTGGACACCGAGGCGCCGTAGACCTCGGCCAGGTGCGCCGAGATCTCGCCATGGGTGAGGCCCTTCGCGCTCAGCGACAGCACCATCTCGTCCACCCCGGTCAGCCGCCGCTGCCGCTTGCGGACGATCTTCGGCTCGAACGTGGCGTCCCGGTCCCGCGGCACCTCGATCTCGACCCGGCCGACCTCGGTGGTGACCATCTTGGAACGGTGACCGTTCCGGACGTTCCCGCCACCCTCGCCCGTCCGTTCGTGGCGGTCCCGGCCCAGGTGATCGGTGATCTCGCCCTCGAGCGCCGACTCCAGCACCCGCTTGGTCAACTCGGCCAGCAAGCCCCCCTCACCGGTCAGCTCCAGGCCCTGCTCGCGGGCCTGGGCCACCAGTCGGCCGACCAGCTCCTGCTCGACCGCGGCCGTGGTCGGCTTGTCGGACTCGGCCACCACAGCCTCCGTGCTCGTTCCGGTTGTCATGTGTCACTCCATGATCAGGAGTTACACCGAAAACCGTACAGTCCC
>NZ_JBHSON010000236.1:0-1335 GCF_042656285.1 Actinomadura rugatobispora
GGCCGGTGTGAGGCCACGACGTTCCCGATGCAGTCGTCGTGTCCGCGGTGTGGTGACACCGGTATGGGGCGGGTGCTGCTGCCGCGTACCGGGACGCTGTGGACGTGGACGACGCAGGAGTTCCTGCCCAAGGAGCCCTATGCCAGTGGTGAGACGCCCGAGACCTTCCGCCCCTTCGCCGTCGGCCTGGTCCAGCTCGGTGACGAGGTGCGCGTCGAGGGGCGCCTGACGGTGAGTGATCCCGAGCGGATCGGCTTCGGGATGGAGCTGGAGCTGGAGATCTTCACCTTCCGTACCGAGGGCGATGGCACCGAGGTGATGTCGTACGCGTTCAGGCCGCGCGGTGAGCAGGAGGCGAGCTGAGATGGGCGATGTCGCGATCATCGGGGTGGGGATCCACCCGTTCGGGCGGTTCGGTGCCAAGTCGGCGATCGAGATGGGCGCCGAGGCGGTCCGCGGCGCGCTGGCCGACGCCGGGGTCGAGTGGAGGCAGGTGCAGTTCGCCTTCGGCGGCAGCCGCGAGGTCGACAACCCCGACGCCGTCGTGGGCCTGCTGGGGCTGACCGGGATCCCGTTCATGGACGTCTACAACGGGTGCGCGACCGCGGCGACCGCGCTGCAGCTGACCGCCGATGGGATCCGGTCGGGCAAGTACGACATCGGGGTCGCGGTCGGGATGGACAAGCACGACTCGGGGGCCTTCACCGCCGACCCGATCCACTACAGCGCGCCGTCGTGGTACGGGGACATCGGTCATTTCCTGACGACCAAGTTCTTCGGGATGAAGATCAACCGGTACATGCACGACCACGGGATCTCGCACCGGACGCTGGCGCGGGTGGCGGCCAAGAACTACCGCAACGGCGCCATCAACCCCAACGCCTTCCGCCGCAAGCCGCTGTCGGAGGAGGACGTCCTGGGGTCGCGGATGCTGAACTACCCGCTGACCAGCTACATGTTCTGCAGCCCCGACGAGGGCGCGGCGGCGGTGGTGATGTGCCGGGCCGACATCGCCCACCGCTACACCTCCTCCCCGGTGTTCCTGCGCGCCACCACGCTGCGCACGCGCTCCTATGGGGCGCATGAGGTGCACGCCTCCTGGGCCGCGGTGGAGCAGGCGGACGCGCCGACGGTGTTCGCCTCGCGGGCGGCCTATGAGGAGGCGGGCATCGGTCCCGAGGACGTGGACGTGGTCCAGTTGCAGGACACCGACGCGGGCGCGGAGATCATCCACATGGCCGAGAACGGCCTGTGCGCCGATGGCGAGCAGGAGCGGCTGCTGGCCGAGGGCGCCACCGAGATCGGCGGGCGGCTGCCGGTCAACACCGACGGCGG
>NZ_JBHSON010000237.1:0-1335 GCF_042656285.1 Actinomadura rugatobispora
CCCCCCGACATCGTCGAAGGTCGCGGTGACCCGGTAGGAATCGGAGAAGTCCAGCCGCGCGATCTGCATCGCGATGAACCCGGTCAACGTCACCGTCACGGCCAGGAACAACAACAACCGCGCCAGCGAGGAGAACGCCTTCTCAGGACGCGCCGCCATGTCACCGCCCTCCTAGGGAAGGGAGCGGCGTGGACGGAGTGCCGGAGCCGCAGATGCCCAGAATGAGCTCGCAGGGATCGGTGGGAAGCATGATCTTGGCTGCGAGCATGTGCTTGCCTTGCGGAGCGGCCGGCCACGACACCGCCCGGTAGATCGGCAACTGATCGATGATGGCGTTCACGGAGGGACTGACGATGCCGCCCCCGACCCCTAGTTGGGCGTAGATGAACGCGGTGGCACGTTCCGCCGAGCGGCCTGCTTGGCCGAGTTGGCCGCCGTGCCGGTTCAGGCCACCGGCCAGCGTGCCCGACAGGCGGGCGGTCTCCCCGGTCAAACGCCGCAACCGGTCCTGACCCGAAGCGGCCGTGCCCACGATCGCATTGGTGTCACCCGCCAAACCGGCCACGCTGTCACCGATCCCGCGCACCTGCGCCAACCGCGCCAGATCAGCGGTAAACCGCACCGCCCGCTGCCGCTGCTTATGACCGATCGCCACGATCGTGTCGGCATCATCCAGCAACTCACGCACCTGAGTGGCCTGCCCCCCCAAGCCCTGGGCGAGGGTGCCCACGATGATCGACACATCCCGCGCATCGATCGCCGTCAGCATCCGATCGGCGCTGGACACGAGATCGTCCAGGTCCTCCGACCCGGCCGTCGCGGCAATATGAGCGTGATTGGCCAAGTAAGGCCCCGCCGTCTCGCCGGCGCCGGGAACGAGGTTGATGAACTTCGGCCCGAACACCGACTCCGGCTCCAAGGAGGCCCGGGCCGTCCGAGGGACCTGGACGCCCTCGTTGATCCGAAGAATGAGGCGGGCGCGGCCGTTGGGCAGCAGGTCGATCGACTCGACCTGGCCCACCTGCACCCCGCGGACCTTGATCGGCGACGACGTCGTCAACCCCTGGCTCGCCTTGTCGAAATCGGCCGTCAGGCGCGTGCCCTCGGCCTCCCATGGCTTGGTGATCAGCGCATACAGCGCGCCGGCCACCAGCACCAGCGTCAGCAGCGAGACGGCCAGGCGCCTCGAGAGGGAGTCGTCCTGGGAAGCGCTCATCCGGCCAGCCTCACTGTTCCGCCCTGCCCCCAGAACACATACGACAGCAGCAGGTTGAGCGTGACGATGACGATGATCGACAGGCGGATCGCGCGGCCGGCGGCCTGCCCGACGCCGAC
>NZ_JBHSON010000238.1:0-1312 GCF_042656285.1 Actinomadura rugatobispora
GGACCAGTTCGGGCGGAATCTGACGCAGGCGGCGCGTGAGGGCAAGCTCGACCCGGTGATCGGCCGGGACAAGGAGATCGAGCGGGTCATGCAGGTGCTGTCCCGCCGTACCAAGAACAACCCGGTGCTGGTGGGCGAGCCCGGTGTCGGCAAGACGGCGGTGGTGGAGGGGCTGGCGCAGAAGATCGTCAAGGGTGAGGTGCCCGAGACGCTCAAGGACAAGCAGCTCTACACCCTGGACCTGGGCGCGCTGGTGGCCGGTTCGCGTTACCGCGGTGACTTCGAGGAGCGCCTGAAGAAGGTGCTCAAGGAGATCCGCACGCGGGGCGACATCATCCTGTTCATCGACGAGCTGCACACGCTGGTGGGCGCGGGGGCGGCCGAGGGCGCGATCGACGCGGCGTCGATCCTGAAGCCCCCGCTCGCGCGCGGCGAGCTGCAGACGGTCGGCGCGACGACGCTGGACGAGTACCGCAAGCACCTGGAGAAGGACGCGGCGCTGGAGCGCCGGTTCCAGCCGATCCAGGTGGCCGAGCCGACGCTGTCGCACACCATCGAGATCCTCAAGGGCCTGCGCGACCGCTACGAGGCCCACCACCGCGTGTCGATCACCGACGGCGCGCTGGTGGCGGCGGCGCAGCTGGCCGACCGCTACATCTCCGACCGGTTCCTGCCGGACAAGGCCATCGATCTGATCGACGAGGCCGGCTCGCGGATGCGGATCCGCCGGATGACCGCGCCGCCGGACCTGCGCGCGTTCGAGGACGAGATCGCCGGCGTCCGGCTGGAGAAGGAGTCGGCGATCGACGCGCAGGACTTCGAGAAGGCGGCCTCGCTCCGGGACGGCGAGAAGCAGCTGCTGGAGAAGCGGGCGCATCGGGAGAAGGAGTGGCGGGCCGGCGACATGGACGTCGTCGCCGAGGTCACCGAGGAACTGATCGCCGAGGTCCTCGCCACCGCCACCGGCATCCCGGTCTTCAAGCTCACCGAGGAGGAGTCCGCCCGCCTCCTGCGGATGGAGGACGAGCTGCACAAGCGCGTGATCGGCCAGCACGACGCGATCAAGGCGCTGTCGCAGTCGATCCGGCGTACGCGCGCTGGTCTGAAGGACCCCAAGCGCCCGGGTGGCTCGTTCATCTTCGCGGGGCCGTCGGGTGTCGGCAAGACCGAGCTGTCCAAGACCCTCGCCGAGTTCCTGTTCGGGGACGAGGACGCGCTGATCCAGCTGGACATGTCGGAGTTCATGGAGAAGCACACCGTCTCGCGGCTGTTCGGCTCCCCGCCCGGCTACGTCGGGTACGAGGAGGGCGGC
>NZ_JBHSON010000239.1:0-1312 GCF_042656285.1 Actinomadura rugatobispora
GCCGCCCTCCTCGTACCCGACGTAGCCGGGCGGGGAGCCGAACAGCCGCGAGACGGTGTGCTTCTCCATGAACTCCGACATGTCCAGCTGGATCAGCGCGTCCTCGTCCCCGAACAGGAACTCCGCCAGCGTCTTGGACAGCTCGGTCTTACCGACACCCGACGGCCCCGCGAAGATGAACGAGCCGCCCGGGCGCTTGGGGTCCTTCAGACCGGCGCGCGTACGCCGGATCGACTGGGAGAGGGCCCTGATGGCGTCCTCCTGGCCGATGACGCGCTTGTGCAGCTCGTCCTCCATGCGCAGCAGCCGGGTCTGCTCCTCTTCGGTGAGCTTGAAGACCGGGATGCCGGTGGCGGTGGCGAGGACCTCGGCGATGAGCTCGTCGGTGACCTCGGCGACGACGTCCATGTCGCCGGCCTTCCACTCCTTCTCCCGCTGCGCCTTCTGGGCCAGGAGCTGCTTCTCGGAGTCGCGCAGGGCCGCGGCCTTCTCGAAGTCCTGGGCGTCGATCGCCGATTCCTTCTCGCGGCGGACGTCGGCGATCTTCTCGTCGTACTCGCGCAGGTCCGGCGGCGCGGTCATCCGGCGGATCCGCATCCGCGAGCCGGCCTCGTCGATCAGGTCGATGGCCTTGTCCGGCAGGAACCGGTCGGAGATGTAGCGGTCGGCCAGCTGCGCCGCCGCCACCAGGGCGCTGTCGGTGATGGAGACCCGGTGGTGGGCCTCGTAGCGGTCGCGCAGGCCCTTGAGGATCTCGATGGTGTGCGACAGGGACGGCTCGGCCACCTGGATCGGCTGGAACCGGCGCTCCAGCGCCGCGTCCTTCTCCAGGTGCTTGCGGTACTCGTCCAGCGTCGTGGCACCGATGGTCTGCAGCTCGCCGCGGGCCAGCATCGGCTTGAGGATGCTGGCGGCGTCGATCGCGCCCTCGGCGGCGCCCGCACCGACGAGGGTGTGGAGCTCGTCGATGAACAGGATGATGTCGCCCCGCGTGCGGATCTCCTTGAGGACCTTCTTCAGGCGCTCCTCGAAGTCACCGCGGTAACGCGAGCCGGCCACCAGCGCGCCCAGGTCAAGGGTGTAGAGCTGCTTGTCCTTGAGCGTCTCGGGCACCTCACCCTTGACGATCTTCTGCGCCAGCCCCTCCACCACCGCCGTCTTACCGACACCGGGCTCCCCGACCAGCACGGGGTTGTTCTTGGTACGGCGGGACAGCACCTGCATGACCCGCTCGATCTCCTTGTCCCGGCCGATCACCGGGTCGAGCTTGCCCTCACGCGCCGCCTGCGTCAGATTCCGCCCGAACTGGTCC
>NZ_JBHSON010000240.1:0-1497 GCF_042656285.1 Actinomadura rugatobispora
GCCACGCCCAGATCACGCACCAGCACATCCATCGACCAGCCATCCACCGCGATGTGATGCGCCACCACCACCAACACAAACTCCGACCCCGACAACTCCAAAAGCCGCGCCCGCCACGGCAACTCGCGGTCGACCTCGAACCCGTACCCGAGCTCGACGGCCACGGCCTCGGGGAGACCCTGCTCATCGGTCCGGGTCACCGCCAGCGACGGCCGCCCCGCCGCGCCGTGCAGGATCTCCTGACGTGGCACGCCGTTGACCGCGGGGAAGATCGTCCGCAGGCTCTCGTGCCGATCGGCCACATCGCCGAGCGCCGCCTCCAGCGCCGCGACGTCCAGATCACCCGACAGCCGCAGCGCCAGCGGCACGTTGTAGCCGGCCCCGGCACCGGTTCCCTCCAGCCGGTTCAGGAACCACATGCGCTGCTGGGCGTACGACAGCGGCACGACCTCCGGACGCTCCCGCGCCGTCAGAGCCGTCCGCGCACCACCCCGCCCGGTGTCGACCAGACCCGCCAGACCCGCCACAGTCGGGGCGGCGAACAACTCACGGACGCTGACCTCGACCTCCAGAACGGCCCGCACCCGCGCGATCAACCGCATCGCCAGCAGCGAGTCACCACCCAGCTCGAAGAACGAATCCTCCGCTCCCACCCTCCTCACCCCGAGAACCTCGGCGAAGAGGCCGGCGACGATCTCCTCGGTGAGGGTCGCGGGGGCCCGGCCGGTCATCCGGCCCGCCAGGTCGGGTGCGGGCAGCGCGGCCCGGTCCAGCTTGCCGTTGACCATCACCGGCAGCGCGTCCAGCACCACCACGGCCGCGGGCACCAGGAATTCGGGCAGGCGCGCGGCCGCGTACTCCCGCAGCGCGCTCGCGCTCGCGTCCGTCCGCCCCTCGGCGGGGACGACGTAGGCGACCAGCCGCTTGGCACCCGGCCGGTCCTCGCGGGCGATCACCGCGACCTGGCCGACCTGCTCGTGGGCGGCCAGGACCGCCTCCACCTCACCCGGCTCGATCCGGATACCGCGGATCTTGACCTGCTCGTCCACGCGACCGGCGAACACCAGTTCCCCGGCCTCGTTCCACAGCGCCAGGTCGCCCGTCCGGTACATCCGCTCACCGGCGCCGGTGAACGGGCACGCCACGAACCGCTCCGCCGTCAGACCGGCCCGCCCCACATACCCACGGGCAAGCTGGGCCCCGGCGACGTACAGTTCCCCGGCGACCCCTGCCGGGACCGGCTGCAGGAACTCGTCCAGCACGAACACCCGCGTGTTCCACACCGGACGACCGACACCGCATCGGACGCGCCCGCACCGGACCCGCCCATACCGGAACATGGCTGGGCGGTCACACCGATCGTCGTCTCCGTTGGCCCCACATACCCACGGGCAAGCTGGGCCCCGGCGACGTACAGTTCCCCGGCGACCCCTGCCGGGACCGGCTGCAGGAACTCGTCCAGCACGAACACCCGCGTGTTCCACACCGGACGACCGA
>NZ_JBHSON010000242.1:0-1279 GCF_042656285.1 Actinomadura rugatobispora
GCGCCTGGTCGTCGAGACCGAGCGCTACGGCAACCGCTACGCCGTCGACCGCCACGACATCGACGAACTCACCGAGACGGGCCACGTTCCGGTCGTGCACATCGGCAACCTGGCCGACCTGGCCGAGCTGCGCACCGCCGTCCCACTGGACTGGACGACCGTATGCCTCTGGATACCTCGCGAGGTCTGCGCCGAACGCTCCCACCAACGAGGCGACGTCGACACGCCCGCACGGCTACGGGCATGGGACGAGACCGACGCAGACCTACAACGAAGCCAAACCCAGGAAGGCGTGTCGCCGTTCACCCTGGTCATTCACACAGACCAAGCCGAGCCAGCCGACACGGCCCGCCGCATCATTGAAGCCGTCAAGCCATGACCGGTCACTGCAACGGCCACGGCCAGAACCACGGCTCCCTGATCGCCGCGGCAAGTTCCTGGGGCGTGATCGCCTCCACCAGCCGCGGGGAATCCGCCACCTGAACCAATGCCCAGAACATCCGGGTATGCAGCCCGAACCACAGCAGCACCCCCGGAAACTGCTCGCGCAGTTCCTCCACAGCAAGAGCCGCCGGCGACCCACCCGACCGTGCATCAGCACTCACGACGCACCCCAGCGACCGCCCGTGGTGATACCCCACACGCCCAGCAGCGCCGTGACCGAGTCGGCCGCTCGCCAAGGTTGGGTGCACTGCCCCAGCCATGCGCCCGTACTCGACTGGAACCACCACAGCCCAGGCCCCCGGACGACCAGGATGCTGTCACCCACCACCGGAGCGTTCTTCGAGAACACATGCAGTACCGGCGGCTCCTGGCCGTAACGCCGTTCCGTCGCCCAGCCCTGACGCCGCAGTTCCCGCGCGAGCCGATCCAGTCGACGGCACGCCCAACGCCGCTTCCAGCGATCGGTGAAGGACGGCGCGGCCGATGCATCCGGGGAGATATCCACCGACCGCGCCGCCTTCTCATCCCCCCACGGGGCCGCCCCCTCCGAAGCGGCCCCATCCGGTGATGGCATCGACGGCCCCTCACCATCCATCACCGGGCCCGAGAGCGCTTCTTGACCTGCGCCCGTTGCCCCTCCAGCGCCCCGCGCAGCGCCTCAGGATTGTCGCGGATCACCGTCGCGTCGACGCCCTCCGCAGGGTCGTGCAGAGTCGCGACCCAGTCGCCGAGTCGGCCGTCATAGCGAATCGAGCGCCAGATGCGATGACCAGGGAAGTCCGCGCGAAGCCGGACAAGGGTCGGATCCTCGACATTTCTTGATGTTCCTGTCATG
>NZ_JBHSON010000243.1:0-1276 GCF_042656285.1 Actinomadura rugatobispora
GCGCCTGGTCGTCGAGACCGAGCGCTACGGCAACCGCTACGCCGTCGACCGCCACGACATCGACGAACTCACCGAGACGGGCCACGTTCCGGTCGTGCACATCGGCAACCTGGCCGACCTGGCGGAGCTGCGCGCCGCCGTCCCGCTGGACTGGACGAGCGTATGCCTCTGGATACCCCGCGAGGTCTGCGCCGAACGCTCCCAGCGACGAGGCGACGTCGACACACCCGCACGCTTGCGAGCATGGGACGAGACCGACGCAGACCTACGACGAGGCGAATCCCAGAAAGGCGCGGTGCCGTTCGACCTGGTCGTTCACACCGACCAAGCAGAGCCAGCCGACACGGCCCGCCGCATCATCGAAGCCATCAAGCTCTGACCGGTCACTGGGACGGCCACGGCCACCATGGCGCCTTGATCGCCGTGGCGAGTTCCTGGGGCGTGATCGCTTCCACCAGCCGCGGGGAGTCCGCCACCCGGACCAGCGCCCAGAACATCCGGGTGTGCAGCCCGAACCACAGCGGTACCCCCGGAAACTGCTCGCGCAGTTCCTCGACAGCGAGAGCCGCCGGCGACGCATCCGACCGTGCATCAGCGGTCACGACGCACCCCCACGACCGCCCGTGGTGATACCCCACGTTCCCAGCAGTGCCGTGACGGATTCAGCGGCCCGCCATGGTTGGGTGCACTGCCCCAGCCATGCGCCTGTACTCGACTGGAACCACCACAGTCCAGGCCCTCGAATGACCGAGATGCTGTCACCCACCACCGGAGCGCTTTTCGGGAACACGTGCAGTAGTGGCGGGTCCTGGTCGTACCTTCGTTCCGTAGCCCAGCCTTGGCGCCGCAGTTCTCGCGCGAGTCGATCCAGCCGCCGACACGCCCAACGCCGCTTCCAGCGATCGGCGAAGGACGGCGCGGCCGATGCATCCGGGGAGATATCCACCGACCGCGCCGCCTTCTCATCCCCCCACGGGGCCGCATCCTGCGAAGCGGCCCCGTCCGGTGATGGGATCGACGGCCCCTCCCCATCCATCACCGGGTCCGAGAGCGCTTCTTGACCTGGGCCCGTTGCCCTTCGAGCGCCGTGCGCAGCGCCTCAGCGTCGTCACGGATAACCGTCGGATCGACGCCCTCCGCAGGGTCGTGCAGGGTCGCGACCCAGTCGCCGAGTCGGCCGTCATAGCGAATCGAGCGCCAGATGCGATGACCAGGGAAGTCCGCGCGAAGCCGGACAAGGGTCGGATCCTCGACATTTCTTGATGTTCCTGTCATG
>NZ_JBHSON010000244.1:0-1271 GCF_042656285.1 Actinomadura rugatobispora
CTGCCAGGGGAAGCGGTCGGCGAAGGCGGGTTTGAGGTCGTCCAGCCAGACCGCCTCGGGGTCGTACTTGGCGAAGAAGGGCTTGCCGACCAGGTCGGAATCGCGGCACTGGATGAAGTGCAGGGCGAAGACCTTCTCGCCGAACAGCTCCAGCACACCGTCCACGCAGACCTTGCCGGGCGTGGCCGACATGGACGGGCCGCGCACGGTCCGCGACAGTCCCGCCACGTCCTTGTAGGCGGTCTGGAAGATCTCGTACGCGCGCCCCAGCGGCACCGCGAAGTAGTCCTGGGGGCCGGTGTCGCGCTCGACGAACATGTAGTACGGGACCATGCCCATGCGCGTCTGGGTCCGCCACATGCTCTTCCAGGCGTCCGGATCGTCGTTGATCGTGCGGATCAGCGGCGCCTGGGTGCGGATGACGGCGCCGGTGTCGCGGATCCGGCGTACCGCCTCGGTCACCACCAGCGGTTCCAGCTCGCGCGGGTGGGTGAAGTGGGCCATGAAGGCCAGGTTCTTCCCGGACTCGACGACCTGCTCGAACAGGCCGAGCATGGCGTCGGCGTCGGGGTCGGTCACGAACTTCTGCGGCCAGTAGGCCAGCGACTTGGTGCCGATGCGGATCGATTCCAGCTGCTCCAGGTCCAGCAGCGGCTCGACGTAGCGGCGCAGCACCGGCTCGCCCATGATCATGGCGTCGCCGCCGGTGAACAGGACGCTGGTCACCTCGGGGTGGGCCAGCAGGTAGTCGCGGAGCTGGTGGGAGTCGTCCCCGGCCATCTTCAGGTCGGGCTCTCCGACGAACTGCGCCCAGCGGAAGCAGTAGGTGCAGTAGGCGTGGCAGGTCTGGCCCTGCTTGGGGAAGTACAGCACGGTCTCGTCGTACTTGTGCTGCAGTCCGGGGATCTTGCCGTCGCCGAAGCTGGGGATGTTGAGTTCCATCTGCCCGGCGGGATGCGGGTTGAGGCGCATCCGGACCTTGTGCGCGGCGGCGTCGATCTCGGCCTTGGGAGCCTCGCGGCGCAGCAGGCCGGCCAGTTCGGCGACGTCCTGGGCGGGCAGCATGTCCGCCATCGGGAAGACCAGCCGGTAGATGGGGTCGTCCGGCGCGGCCGACCAGTCGATGAGCTCCTCGATGACGTAGGCGTTGGTCCGGAAGGGCAGGACGGTCGCGACCGCCCTGGTCTCCAGCCGTTCCTGCTCGCTCAGCCCGGCCCGGGCGGTCAGCTCGTCGAGGTGCTTCGCCGTGAAGGCGCGGAACTTGCGACCGG
>NZ_JBHSON010000245.1:0-1270 GCF_042656285.1 Actinomadura rugatobispora
CAAAGACGAGAATTACCACTGGATCGCCATCATCGAGGCGTCAACCGAACTGCTGGAACTGGGCATGCTCGAGTACCGCAAAACAATGCGCGCCATCGCAACCGGATTCGACACGGGCGAATGGCCAGCGCCGATCACTACCGATTACACCGATGAACTGAACGACTTCGACCTGCGCCGCCTCGAAGCGCTGCGCGCTCAGGCTTAAGGGGGATTTATGCATAACACAAACGTTACCGTTGCTGACCAGAACACCGTTATTAACTCCAACGTGGCTTTGTTCGATTCCCAGTATCTTAACGCCATCAGCACGTTCGCGCAGATTATGGCCCAGGGCACCGCTACCGTTCCTAAGCACCTGCAGGGCAATCAGGCCGATTGCATGGCCGTAGCGATGCAGGCAGCACAATGGCAGATGAATCCCTTTGCTGTAGCACAGAAGACGCACCTGATTAATGGTGTGCTCGGGTACGAAGCGCAGTTGGTCAATGCCGTCATTTCGCGTAGCGGCGTGCTTGCCAGCCGCTTTGAATATGAGTGGTACGGGCCATGGGAAAAAGTTGTTGGAAAATTCCATATTCGTAAAGGCGAAAAAGGCGAGTACCGGGTCCCTGGCTGGACCCTGGCTGACGAAGCCGGGATCGGCATTATTATCCGCGCAACCCTGAAGGGTGAAGATCAGCCGAGAGAACTCGATTTACTGCTGGCTCAGGCTCGCACCCGTAACTCAACGCTCTGGGCTGACGACCCGCGCCAGCAGCTTGCATATCTCGCAGTGAAGCGCTGGGCCCGCCTGTTCTGCCCGGATGTGATTCTGGGCGTTTATACCCCGGACGAGCTGGATGATCGGCGTGAAGAACGGGAGGTAAACCCTGCCCCTGTGCAGCACATAAGTTTGACTGAAATTACTGATGACAACTTATCTACCACACAGAACGCGCAGCAGTCCTCAGTAAATATCGACACTTTGGCTGATGAATACCGTAAACGGATTGATTCTGCTGAAACTCTGGACGATGCCACTACCGTCGGAAACGACATCAATGCTTCTAAATCCGTACTGGGTGCAGCATTGCACACCGAACTGAAAAACAAAGCTACGCGCCGGTACCACTTTGTGAATGCGAAAAACAAAGTTGATACAGCTATCAAAGCACTTCCAAAACCGGGAGTGGAAGGTGCGGGAGAACGCTTCGAGGAAGTTGAAAAGATGCTCTTGGCGGCTAAACGGCACTTGGGTGATGAATTGCACGATAAGTACCGCATCACC
>NZ_JBHSON010000246.1:0-1183 GCF_042656285.1 Actinomadura rugatobispora
TCCGAGCGCTTGGTGGGGATGGTGGTGTTGCGCTCGATGATCTTGGTGAAGATGCCGCCCTTGGTCTCGATCCCCAGCGACAGCGGGGTCACGTCCAGCAGCAGGACGTCCTTGACCTCGCCCTTGAGCACGCCCGCCTGCAGGCTCGCGCCGATCGCCACGACCTCGTCGGGGTTGACGCCCTTGTTGGGCTCCTTGCCCCCGGTCAGCTCCTTGACCAGCTCACTGACGGCCGGCATGCGCGTCGAGCCGCCGACCAGGACGACCTGGTCGATGCCGTCCACGGTGATCCCGGCGTCCTTGAGCACCTGCTTGAACGGCGCCTTGGTCCGCTCCAGCAGATCGGAGGTCATCCGCTGGAACTCGCCCCGGGTCAGCTTCTCGTCCAGGTGCAGCGGACCCTCGGAGGAAGCGGTGATGTAGGGAAGGTTGATCTGCGTCTCCGAGGACGACGACAGCTCGATCTTGGCCTTCTCGGCCGCCTCGCGCAGCCGCTGCAGCGCCATCTTGTCCTTGGACAGGTCCACGCCGTTGGCGTTCTTGAACTTCTCCACCAGCCACTCGACGACCTTGTTGTCCCAGTCGTCGCCGCCCAGGTGGTTGTCACCGGAGGTCGCCTTGACCTCGACCACCCCGTCGCCGACCTCCAGCAGCGACACGTCGAAGGTGCCGCCGCCCAGGTCGAACACCAGGATGGTGGCCTCGTTCTCCTTCTCCAGGTGGTAGGCCAGCGCCGCGGAGGTGGGCTCGTTGATGATCCGCAGCACGTTCAGCCCGGCGATCTGCCCGGCCTCCTTGGTGGCCTGCCGCTGGTGGTCGGAGAAGTAGGCCGGCACGGTGATCACCGCGTCGGTCACCTTCTCGCCCAGGTAGGCCTCGGCGTCCCGCTTGAGCTTCTGCAGCACGAACGCGCTGATCTGCTGGGGGGTGAACGGCTTGTCGTCGATCTTGGTCTTCCAGTCGGTGCCCATCTCGCGCTTGACCGACCGGATGGTGCGGTCGACGTTGGTCACCGCCTGCCGCTTGGCGACCTCACCGACCAGCACCTCGCCGTTCTTGGCGAACGCCACCACCGACGGCGTGGTCCGCGAACCCTCCGCGTTGGCGATCACCGTGGGCTCGCCGCCCTCCAGGATCGCGACGACCGAGTTGGTCGTCCCCAGGTCGATACCGACCGCACGTG
>NZ_JBHSON010000247.1:0-1167 GCF_042656285.1 Actinomadura rugatobispora
CCCCGACTCCTTCAACCCCCCGAACGGCGAGGCCGGATCGAACTTGTTGAAGGTGTTGGCCCACACCACCCCCGCCCGCAACCGCTGCGCCGCCCACAAGATCCGCGACCCCTTCTCCGACCAGACCCCCGCCGACAGCCCGTACGGGGTGTTGTTGGCCTTGACCACCGCCTCCTCAGGAGTGCGGAAGGTCAGCACCGACAACACCGGCCCGAAGATCTCCTCCCGCGCGATCCGATGCGACTGGGCCACCCCCGTGAACACCGTCGGCGCGAACCAGAACCCCCGCTCCGGCAACGCACACTCCGGCGCCCACCCCACCGCACCCTCGCTCTCACCCGAAGCGGCCAACTCCCGGATCCTCTCCAACTGCGCCGCCGAATTGATCGCCCCCACATCGGTGTTCTTGTCCAGCGGATCCCCCACACGAAGGGTGCGCATCCGCGTCTTCAACCGCTCCAGCAGCGGCTCGGCGACCGACTCCTGCACCAGCAACCGCGACCCGGCGCAGCACACGTGCCCCTGGTTGAAGAAGATCCCGTTCACGATCCCCTCCACCGCCTGATCCAGCGGAGCGTCGTCGAACACGATGTTGGCGGCCTTGCCACCCAGTTCAAGCGTCAGCTTCTTGGAGGTCCCCGCAACCGCGCGGGCGATCTGGCGGCCCACATCGGTGGAGCCGGTGAAGGCGACCTTGTCGATCCCCGGATGCTCCACCAGCGCCCGCCCGGTCTCCCCCGCACCGGTGATGATGTTCACCACGCCCGGCGGCAGGCCGGCCTGGACGCAGATCTCGGCGAAGGCCAACGCCGTCAACGGGGTCGTCTCCGCCGGTTTGAGGACCACGGTGTTCCCGCACGCCAGCGCGGGCGCGATCTTCCACGCCAGCATCAGCAGCGGGAAGTTCCACGGGATCACCTGCCCCGCCACCCCCACCGGCCCAGGATCAGGCCCGAACCCCGCATGGCCCAGCTTGTCGGCCCACCCCGCGTAATAGAAGAAATGCGCCGCCACCAGCGGCACGTCCACATCCCGCGACTCACGGATCGGCTTGCCGTTGTCGATCGACTCCAGCACCGCCAGCTCACGCGAACGCTCCTGCACCAACCGCGCGATCCGGAACAGGTACTTGGCCCGCTCCCGACCCGGCATCGGCCCCCACACCCG
>NZ_JBHSON010000248.1:0-1167 GCF_042656285.1 Actinomadura rugatobispora
CCCCGACTCCTTCAACCCCCCGAACGGCGAGGCCGGATCGAACTTGTTGAAGGTGTTGGCCCACACCACCCCCGCCCGCAACCGCTGCGCCGCCCACAAGATCCGCGACCCCTTCTCCGACCACACCCCCGCCGACAACCCGTACGGAGTGTTGTTGGCCTTCACCACCGCCTCCTCCGGCGTGCGGAAGGTCAGCACCGACAGCACCGGCCCGAAGATCTCCTCCCGCGCGATCCGATGCGACTGGGCCACCCCCGTGAACACCGTCGGCGCGAACCAGAACCCCCGCTGCGGCAACGCACACTCCGGCGCCCACCGCTGAGCGCCCTCGCTCTCACCCGAAGCGGCCAGCTCCCGGATCTTCTCCAACTGCGCCGCCGAATTGATCGCCCCCACATCAGTGTTCTTGTCCAGCGGATCACCCACCCGCAGGGTGCGCATCCGTGTCTTGAGCCGCTCCAGCAGTGGTTCGGCGATCGACTCCTGCACCAGCAACCGCGACCCGGCGCAGCACACGTGCCCCTGGTTGAAGAAGATCCCGTTCACGATCCCCTCAACGGCCTGGTCGAGTGGAGCGTCATCGAAGACGATGTTGGCGGCCTTGCCGCCCAGCTCAAGCGTCAGCCTCTTGGAGGTGCCCGCCACGCTGCGGGCGATCTGGCGGCCGACGTCGGTGGAGCCGGTGAAAGCGACCTTGTCGATCCCCGGATGCTCCACCAGCGCCCGCCCGCTCTCCCCCGCACCGGTGATGATGTTCACCACGCCCGGCGGAAGGCCGGCCTGGACGCAGATCTCGGCGAACGCCAACGCGGTCAACGGGGTCGTCTCGGCCGGCTTGAGGACCACGGTGTTCCCGCACGCCAGAGCGGGCGCGATCTTCCACGCCAGCATCAGCAGCGGGAAATTCCACGGGATCACCTGCCCCGCCACCCCCACCGGCCCAGGATCAGGCCCGAACCCGGCATGGCCCAGCTTGTCGGCCCACCCCGCGTAATAGAAGAAATGCGCCGCCACCAGCGGCACGTCCACATCCCGCGACTCACCGATCGGCTTGCCGTTGTCGATCGACTCCAGCACCGCCAGCTCACGCGAACGCTCCTGCACCAACCGCGCGATCCGGAACAGGTACTTGGCCCGCTCCCGACCCGGCATCGGCCCCCACACCCG
>NZ_JBHSON010000249.1:0-1162 GCF_042656285.1 Actinomadura rugatobispora
CTCATAGGATTTCGCCTTGCTGTAGAGCGTCATAAGCTCTTTGGAGCGGTAAGACCAACGAGTATCCAGCTCGGAGGAAAGAGCGGCGGCCTCATGGTACATCTGGGCGCTGTTTGTTGCCCCTGAGAGAAGGAGAAAGTTAAGACGCCAGAAAAGAGGCACTGTTGCAAATAGTCGGTGGTGATAAACTTATCATCCCCTTTTGCTGATGGAGCTGCACATGAACCCATTCAAAGGCCGGCATTTTCAGCGTGACATCATTCTGTGGGCCGTACGCTGGTACTGCAAATACGGCATCAGTTACCGTGAGCTGCAGGAGATGCTGGCTGAACGCGGAGTGAATGTCGATCACTCCACGATTTACCGCTGGGTTCAGCGTTATGCGCCTGAAATGGAAAAACGGCTGCGCTGGTACTGGCGTAACCCTTCCGATCTTTGCCCGTGGCACATGGATGAAACCTACGTGAAGGTCAATGGCCGCTGGGCGTATCTGTACCGGGCCGTCGACAGCCGGGGCCGCACTGTCGATTTTTATCTCTCCTCCCGTCGTAACAGCAAAGCTGCATACCGGTTTCTGGGTAAAATCCTCAACAACGTGAAGAAGTGGCAGATCCCGCGATTCATCAACACGGATAAAGCGCCCGCCTATGGTCGCGCGCTTGCTCTGCTCAAACGCGAAGGCCGGTGCCCGTCTGACGTTGAACACCGACAGATTAAGTACCGGAACAACGTGATTGAATGCGATCATGGCAAACTGAAACGGATAATCGGCGCCACGCTGGGATTTAAATCCATGAAGACGGCTTACGCCACCATCAAAGGTATTGAGGTGATGCGTGCACTACGCAAAGGCCAGGCCTCAGCATTTTATTATGGTGATCCCCTGGGCGAAATGCGCCTGGTAAGCAGAGTTTTTGAAATGTAAGGCCTTTGAATAAGACAAAAGGCTGCCTCATCGCTAACTTTGCAACAGTGCCTAATCAACGAAGGCGAGCGAATGAGGCATCTTTTCTGGCGTCTTAACTTTCTCCTTCTCTCCGGGGCAACAAACAGCGCCCAGATGTACCATGAGGCCGCCGCTCTTTCCTCCGAGCTGGATACTCGTTGGTCTTACCGCTCCAAAGAGCTTATGACGCTCTACAGCAAGGCGAAATCCTATGAG
>NZ_JBHSON010000250.1:0-1337 GCF_042656285.1 Actinomadura rugatobispora
ACTACGGGCGGATGTGCCCGATCGAGACGCCGGAAGGCCCCAACATCGGCCTGATCGGGTCGCTGGCGGCGTTCGGGCGGGTGAACCCCTTCGGCTTCGTCGAGACCCCCTACCGCAAGGTCGAGGACGGCGTCGTCACCGAGCAGATCGACTACCTCACCGCCGACGAGGAGGACCGCTACGTCATCGCGCAGGCCAACTCGGCGCTGAACGACGACGGCTCGTTCGCCGAGTCCAAGGTCCTGATCCGCAAGAAGGGCGGCGAGGTCGAGCTGGTGGGCCCGCGCGAGGTCCAGTACATGGACGTCTCGGCGCGGCAGATGACCTCGGTCGCCACCGGCGCTGATGGGCTCCAACATGCAGCGCCAGTCGGTGCCGTTGCTGCGCAGCGAGTCGCCGCTGGTGGGCACCGGTATGGAGTACCGCGCCGCGGTCGACGCCGGTGACGTCATCGTGGCCGAGAAGGCCGGCGTGGTCGAGGAGGTCTCCGCCGACTACGTGACCGTGATGAACGATGACGGCACCCGCACCACCTACCGGGTCGCCAAGTTCAAGCGGTCCAACCAGGGCACCTGCTTCAACCAGAAGCCCATCGTGGACGAGGGCGCCCGGGTCGAGGTGGGCCAGGTCGTGGCCGACGGGCCGTGCACCGACCAGGGCGAGATGGCGCTGGGCAAGAACCTGCTGGTGGCGTTCATGCCGTGGGAGGGTCACAACTACGAGGACGCCATCATCCTCTCCCAGCGGCTGGTGCAGGACGATGTCCTGTCCTCGATCCACATCGAGGAGCACGAGGTCGACGCCCGTGACACCAAGCTGGGGCCCGAGGAGATCACCCGGGACATCCCGAACGTGTCGGAGGAGGTGCTGGCCGATCTCGACGAGCGCGGGATCATCCGGATCGGCGCCGACGTGGTGCCCGGGGACATCCTGGTGGGCAAGGTCACGCCGAAGGGCGAGACCGAGCTGACGCCCGAGGAGCGGCTGCTGCGGGCGATCTTCGGTGAGAAGGCGCGCGAGGTGCGCGACACCTCGCTGAAGGTGCCGCACGGTGAGCAGGGCAAGGTCATCGGTGTCCGGGTGTTCTCCCGGGACGAGGGCGACGAGCTGCCGCCGGGCGTCAACGAGCTGGTCCGGGTGTACGTGGCGCAGAAGCGCAAGATCACCGACGGGGACAAGCTGGCGGGCCGGCACGGCAACAAGGGCGTCATCTCCAAGGTGCTGCCGGTCGAGGACATGCCGTTCCTGGAGGACGGCACCCCGGTCGACATCGTCCTGAACCCGCTGGGCGTGCCCGGCCGGATGAACGTCGGCCAGGTCCTGGAGACCCACCTGGG
>NZ_JBHSON010000251.1:0-1095 GCF_042656285.1 Actinomadura rugatobispora
TAGTTTATTAACTAGAGAAACATCACCATCCAGACTTAATATTTCATTTTTATAGTCAAGCTTAATCACCTTGTCTATATCTTTAACAATTAAAAAAGGAGATTAGGTCGAGTCCGTGAGTGATTTTAACATATACGCGAATTGATACAACTCATATGTGCTAGCCAGTTTCATCTTTTTCTTTATTTCTTTTATAGGCTTTGTTGAATAAATCAGATTTCGGGTAAGTCTCCCCCGTAGCGGGTTGTGTTTTCAGGCAATACGCACGCTTTCAGGCATACCTGCTTTCGTCATTTTGTTCAGCGCTCGTACCAGGGCCATAGCCTCCGCAACCTGACCATCGTAGTCACGCAGCGTCAGTGAACCCCCGAACAGCTGTTTTACCCGGTACATCGCCGTTTCCGCTATCGAGCGACGGTTGTAATCTGTTGTCCATTTCCACCGCGCATTACTCCCGGTCATTCGCTGATTAGCCACTGCACGGTTACGGTCTGCATATTCACCGGGCCAGTAACCCGCACCTTTTCGGGGCGGGATAAGCGCGCTGATTTTCTTACGCCGCAGTTCATCGTGACAGAGCCGGGTATCGTAAGCTCCATCGGCGGCGGCTGACCTGATTTTCCGGTGGGTTTGCCGGATTAACCCGGGGAAGGCCTCTGAGTCCGTAACGTTGTTCAGCGACAGGTCAGCGCAGATGATTTCATGTGTTTTACTGTCAACTGCCAGATGCAGCTTACGCCATATACGACGGCGTTCCTGGCCATGCTTTTTGACTTTCCACTCGCCTTCACCGAAGACCTTCAGCCCGGTGGAATCAATTACCAGGTGTGCGATTTCACCCCGGGTGGGCGTTTTGAAACTGATATTAACCGACTTTGCCCGCTTGCTGACACTGGTGTAATCCGGACAGCGCAGCGGGACATCCATCAGGGCGAAAATGGAATCAATAAAGCCCTGAGCGGCTCGCAGGGTCAGCCGGAATACGCGTTTAATCACCAGGATGGTTGTGATGGCAAGATCTGAATAGCGCTGAGGTCGTCCCCGCGATGCAGGCGTTGCTGACTCATACCAGGCCTGAATCGCCTCATCATCAAG
>NZ_JBHSON010000252.1:0-1024 GCF_042656285.1 Actinomadura rugatobispora
CTGGCTGATCTGAAGGCTGTTCCCGATCATCTGCTGGGCCGTTTGGTGCATGTGGTGGCTGAGGGTGTGGCGTCGGGTGAGCGTGATGCGGCGGTGGCGCGTGGCGAGTTGGAGTCTTTGGATCGGGCGGTGGTGCGGCTGGCCGAGGAGACGCTTCCGGCCTTGGTGGAGCGGATTCATGGGGATCGCGCTTCGGCTTCGACCGCGCTTGCCGAGTTGCCCGCTCTTCCGCATGCTTCGCTGGATCGCCTGTTGCGGGAGACGGCGGAGGCGCTGGTGGTGAGTGAGCGGACCAGGGCTGCGGCGATGGCGGCGGCGGCGAGTGCGGCCGCGCGGATTCAGGCGCAGACGACGCGGATGCTCGCTCAGTTGCGTGAGTTGGAGGATCGGTACAACGAGGATGAGTTCTTCGGTGATCTGCTGGACCTTGACCATCACGTTTCCCAGATGGGGCGTTTGGCCGACAGCATCGCGTTGCTCAGTGGTGGGCGGTCGGGTCGGCGCTGGACCAAGCCGATCGTGCTGGAGAGCATCATCCGCGGGGCGATGGGGCGTATCGCCTCGTACCAGCGTGTTCAGTACCACTCGACGAGCAACGCCGCCGTTGCGGGGTTCGCGGCCGAGGGTGTGATGCATGCGTTGGCGGAGTTGATGGACAACGCTGCGAACTTCTCGCCGCATGGGACGGCTGTGCATGTGTATGCCGAGGAGGAGGATGCCGGTGTCGTGGTCACGATCGAGGACAGTGGGCTGGGGATGCGGCAGCGTGAGCGTGAGCGTGCGGAGCGGCTGGTGGCGGAGGCGGCGGATCTGACGACGCTTCCTGGGACGCGGCTGGGTTTGGCGGTGGTGGGCCGGTTGGCGGGCAAGCATCGTTTGACGGTGAGTTTTCGCCCGTCTTCGCGGGGTGGCATTGGGGTGGTGGTGTTGATTCCGCGGCGGTTGATCACGCGTGCCTCCGACGAGACGGCTTTGGACATGCCGCCTGGGGTCGGCACCGCCGCGTCGTCCGCTACCTCTTCGC
>NZ_JBHSON010000253.1:0-1011 GCF_042656285.1 Actinomadura rugatobispora
GGGATGCCGTACAGCGATATCACGCCGTCGGAGACGTTCGAGCAGGCGTTGAAGATGCTGGATTACGAGGCGTTCCGGCGTGAGCAGGAGCTGGCGCGGGCGCAGGGCCGGTATCTGGGTGTCGGTACGTGCACGTATGTGGAGCCGACGACCAGTGCGATGGGGTTGCACGCGACCGAGGGCGCGACGATCCGGATCGAGCCCTCGGGCAAGGTGAACGTCTACGTCTCGGGGGGTTCGAGCGGGAACAGCATCGAGACGACGGTGGTGCAGCTGACCGCTGACGCGCTGGGGGTGGACATCGCCGATGTGCACACCATCCAGGGGGACACGGCGGTGACGCCGTTCGGTGGCGGGACGGCGGGGAGCCGGTCGGGGTCGATGACGGCGGGGGCGGTGGCCGAGACGGCCTCGGTGCTGCGGGAGCGGATCGTGGCGATCGCCGCGCACCGCCTGGAGGCCGCGGCCTCCGACATCGAGTTGTCGGGCGGGCGGGCGTCGGTGCGCGGTGTGCCCGGGTCGGGGGTGTCGCTGGCGGAGATCTCCAACCTGGCCTACTTCCAGCCCGAGGCGTTGCCGGCGGGGGTTCCGGCGGGGTTGGAGGCCAGTGGCCGCTACAAGCCCGAGCATCCGATCATCTGGGCCAATGCCACGCATCTGTGCACGTGCGAGGTGGACGTGGTGACCGGTGAGGTGCGGTTGCTGCGGTTCATCGTGAGCGAGGACTGCGGTCCGATGATCAATCCGAGTGTGGTGGAGGGGCAGATCGCGGGCGGGACGGTGCAGGGGATCGGCGGGGCGCTGTACGAGCATCTGGCCTATGACGGCGAGGGCAACCCGATCGCGACGACGTTCATGGACTATCTGCTGCCCACGGCGTTGGAGGTGCCCGATATCGAGTACGGGCACATCGAGACCGACTCGCCGGGTCCGGGCGGGTACAAGGGCGCGGGTGAGGGCGGTGCGATCGGGGCGCCGCCGGCGGTGATCAACGCGGTCGCCGACGCGCTG
>NZ_JBHSON010000254.1:0-1009 GCF_042656285.1 Actinomadura rugatobispora
CTAGACGGTTGATTCCAAGGGGTTTGGGTGCGGTCAGTGATCAAAAGCGGTGAGTGATCGTTTGACCTGTTGGCCGGTGTGGTCGTTGTGCCAGATCGCTGCGGTCAGTGCCAGCACCCGGACCGCGATGCGGACGGCGACGCCGGCCGGGGTGCGTCCGCCGTGACGTTCCAGGTCGAGGTGGCCCTTGAGGGTCTGGTTGATCGATTCGATGGTCTGCCGCAGCGGCTTGAACAGATGCACGGTGGGGCGTTCGGGCTCGCCCTTGCGGGCGGGCCGTAGCAGGACCAGGTCGCCCTCGGTGAGAGCGTGCTCGAACGCGCGGCCGTAGTAGTGGCGGTCACCGATGATCGTCTGCCCCGGGTGGCGGGCGGCCAGGTCCGGGTCGGCGCCCAGCATGTCCAGCAGTGTGGCGCGCTCGTCGGCCTTGGCACCCGTCAGCGCGAAGGCGACCGGCAGCCCGCCCAGGGTGCACAGCAGATGCAGCCGCAGCCCCCAGAAGAACCGCGAGTGGGAGGCGCAGTAGCCGTATTCGGCCCATCCGGCCAGCTCGCTGCGCCGGGTGGTGTCGCGGGAGCGGCCGCACTCGACCGGGGTGGAGTCGACGACCCAGACGTCATCGCTCCACAGCGAGGTGTCCCGGCCCAGCATCTGGATCATGTGCACGACCAGGACCGAGGCCGCCCGCAGCCGCTTGTTGTAGCCGGACTGCCCGGGCAGGCGGGGGAACATCACGGCCAGGTCGGTGCGGGCGTAGCGCAGCCATCGCCGCTCGGAGGTGAAGCCCAGCAGCGCCGACATCACCGCCAGGGTGACCAGCTCGGCGTCACTGAGCCTGGGCTGGATGCCGGTGGCCGGGCGCCAGGGGGCCAGGTCCGGGAAAGCCCGCAACCAGTCGTCGATCCTCACATACAGTGCGGTGGCGAGGGTGTTCAGGTCTGGGGTCACAACCGACCATGGACACCCTCGCCCCATTTCCGCAGGCGATCCCTTGGAATCAACCGTCTAG
>NZ_JBHSON010000255.1:0-944 GCF_042656285.1 Actinomadura rugatobispora
CGGCGTGCCATGACCCGCCGAACGCGGCGCCGCGGTCAGATACCCACCGATCTGCTCCACCAGCTCATTCATACTGTGCCCGACCAGACCCACATCGGCGTCCTCACCGGCCAGCACCGCCAAATGCGCCCCCTCCCCCGCCGGGACGATGAGCAACACCCCACCCGAGAACTCCACCATCGACTGCCCCGCCCCGACAGCGTCACCGAACTCATGCGAAGCGGTCAAAGACAGGCTCTGGATCCCCGCCGCTATCGCCGCCAACTGGTCGGCCCTGTCGTCATCCAGCCCCGGCGTGTGACAGATCCGCAGACCGTCCCTGGACAGCACCAGCACATGCCGGATCCCCGGAGCCCGGTCCACCAGACCCGCCAGAAGCCAATCAAGTCGATGCTCATCGGTGTTCATCACAATCACGGGGCCGCGACCAGCGGACGCTGCACCCCTGCCTCCTCATCAGTCGTTCTCCGGCCGGGCAGAGACCCAGAACCCGTACACACCGCCCCCCGAGAGGGACGCCACAGGAAGGGTCGCAACCCCCTACTGGTCGAAGTCCGCGGCGGACACACCGTCGCCGTCGCCGTCGTCGCCGGCTCCGCTCCCGGCACCGGCCGCACGGCCGCGGCCCTCAGCGGACTGGCGGAACGCGGCGAACCGCACCCCCGGGTCACGAGGCTTGGGATCAGACCGGGGCGGCCGCTCGATCGCCGCAGCCAAGGTCGCACCGCGGCGACGCTTGGGCATGGACGCCTCCCCCGCACCCCCACCCTGCGCACCGACGCCCTCCCCACCCGTATGGACGGCGGCCCCGGCGCGGTTACGCGAAGAGGTAGCGGACGACGCGGCGGTGCCGACCCCAGGCGGCATGTCCAAAGCCGTCTCGTCGGAGGCACGCGTGATCAACCGCCGCGGAATCAACACCACCACCCCAATGCCACCCCGCG
>NZ_JBHSON010000256.1:0-910 GCF_042656285.1 Actinomadura rugatobispora
CGCGGGGTGGCATTGGGGTGGTGGTGTTGATTCCGCGGCGGTTGATCACGCGTGCCTCCGACGAGACGGCTTTGGACATGCCGCCTGGGGTCGGCACCGCCGCGTCGTCCGCTACCTCTTCGCCTAGCCGCGCCCGCGCCGCCGTCCGTACCGGCGCGGATGACGCGCACCTCCCCAAGCGCCGCCGCGGCGCGACCCTCGCCGCGACGATCGAGCAGCCGCCCCGCCCCGCTCCCAAGCCCCGTGACCCGGGGGTGCGGTTCGCCGCGTTCCGCCAGTCCGCTGAGGGCCGCACCCGCGCGGGCGGAACCCACGACGACAGCGACGGCACGTCCGCCGCAGATCTCGACCAGTAGGGCCTGCGGCCCTGCGGTCCACCCGCGGCCTCCCCCCGTTTCGGGGTGGGCGGCGTGTACCGGTCCCGGGACCTCAGCCCGGCCGGAGGAACGACAGATGAGGAGGCAGGGGTGCAGCGTCCGCTGGTCGCGGCCCCGTGATCTTGATGAACACCGATGAGCATCGACTTGATTGGCTTCTGGCGGGTCTGGTGGACCGGGCTCCGGGCATCCAGCACGTATTGGTGCTGTCCAGGGACGGTCTGCGGATCTGCCACACCCACCGCCTGGACGACGACAGCGCCGACCAGCTGGCGGCCATCGCCGCGGGGATCCAGAGCCTGTCTCTGACCGCTTCGCATGAGTTCGGCGACGGCGTCGGTTCCGGCCAGTCGATGGTGGAGTTCTCGGGTGGGGTGTTGCTCATCGTGCCGGCGGGGGAGGGGGCGCACTTGGCGGTGCTGGCCGGTGAGGACGCCGATGTGGGTCTGGTCGGGCACAGTATGAATGAGCTGGTGGAGCAGATCGGTGGGTATCTGACCGCGGCGCCGCGTTCGGCGGGTCATGGCACGCCG
>NZ_JBHSON010000257.1:0-876 GCF_042656285.1 Actinomadura rugatobispora
AGCACCAAAACCGTCCGCGTCCACTTCAACAGCAACTACGGCGGCACCTACCAGGACTTCAAAGCAGGCGCCAAGGGCAACCTCAACGCCGGCCTGAAGAACCAGAACGCCTCCCACCAGTTCAGCCCGTCATCGCGCACGAACATGTCGTACGGGCTGTACACGCTGAGCGGCGGCCGCATCACCTGCGGCTTCGACGGCTACACCACCACCCCCGGGCGGCACGAGGGCATCGACATCGCCCGCGGCGTCGGCTCCGACGTCCACGCCCTGGTGAGCGGTCAGGTCATCCACCTCGCGCGCGGGGCCAACGGCAGCGGAGGCCTCTCCACGATCTCCATCTACAACGCCTCGCTGAACAAGACGGTGATCTACCTGCACACCGCTCCGCGGTCCTCGCTGGCCGTGGGCCAGCAGATCAGCCGCGGCCAGATCATCGCCGACGAGGCGTGGCGCGGGGTGTCGTCCAGCGCGTCCGCGCACACCCACGTCGAGATGCGTCTCGGACGGCAGACGCACGCGGCCAAGAGCGTCAACGACCCGCACCTGGACAACCCGAACCCGACCTCGTTCTGGAACTCCCAGAACTACAACGTCCGATAGCGCGCTCCGGCCTTCACAGACGAGGAAGACAACTGTGTCGAAACGAACCGCGCGGCTCGCCGCGGGGGTCGCCGCGACGGCGCTCGGCGGGACGGTCTTCATCCCGGCATCGCCCGCCTCGGCCGCGAACCGTGACGGCGTGTGCGACAACGGCGAGTTCTGCTACTACTTCAACAGCGACAACCAGGGATCGATCTCCGACTTCACCGGCTCGGTCGCCGACTACGGCACCACCCAACCCTCCTGCTACGACTTCAAAGGCGCCGGCAACGG
>NZ_JBHSON010000258.1:0-859 GCF_042656285.1 Actinomadura rugatobispora
CACGCTGCTGCGCGAGCTGTCCAACGGACTGGAAGGACGCGGCACCACCCTGCGCGACCTGATCGGCGACACCCACCAGCTCGCCGGCACCCTGGCCGACAACGCCGGCACCCTCGACAGCCTCGCCGTCCAGCTCACCGCCCTCACCGCCACCCTGGCCCCCACCGCCCCCCAACTCGGCACCGGCATCAACGACCTGGCCGCCTTCACCCACACCCTCAAACAATCCCGCCACGACCTCGACAGCATCCTGCAACGCGGCCCCGCCATGGTCACCCAGACCAACAACCTCCTCACCGCCGCCCGCCCCGGCCTGCGCTGCATCCTCCACGCAATGAGCGCACCCGCGCCGCCGGTGTTCACCCCGGCCAACACCCGGCATTTCGACCACGCTCTGACCGTGCTGGCCAAACAACTCCCCATCGCCACCGACTCCTTCATCGAGAAACGACCCGAGGGGAGTTACGTCCGGCTCAGGCCGCTCATCTCCATCGGGAACGGCGTCCCCACCCCTGATGGCCGGCTCTACTCGCGTGAAACCCCCGGACCAGTCATTCCGCCGCTTTATGAGTGCACCGGCCAGGCACAGAGCACCAACACCGGCCAGCAGGGCGGTTCCAAGCAGGGCACGGCTGCTCCCTCGGCGCCCGGATCCACGGCGGGCACCATCGCCAAGGGCCCCTTCATCACCGCTGACAAACGGGCCGCCGACACCCCACACGACTCCCCGTGGTCACGGTGGCTGCCGCTGCTGCCCGTGGCCGCCGCCGCACTCGTCCTGGCCTACGCCGCCTACCGGATGAGCGCCACCGTCCGACGCCGACCCCGAAGCTGACCGGAGGCAGTATGACCACCAAAA
>NZ_JBHSON010000259.1:0-859 GCF_042656285.1 Actinomadura rugatobispora
CACGCTGCTGCGCGAGCTGTCCAACGGACTGGAAGGACGCGGCACCACCCTGCGCGACCTGATCGGCGACACCCACCAGCTCGCCGGCACCCTGGCCGACAACGCCGGCACCCTCGACAGCCTGGCCGTCCAGCTCACCGCCCTCACCGCCACCCTGGCCCCCACCGCCCCCCAACTGGGGTCGGGGGTCAACGACCTGGCCGCCTTCACCCACACCCTCAAGCAATCCCGCCACGACCTCGACAGCATCCTGCAACGCGGCCCCGCCATGGTCACCCAGACCAACAACCTCCTCACCGCCGCCCGCCCCGGCCTGCGCTGCATCCTCCACGCAATGAGCGCGCCCGCACCGCCGGTGTTCACCCCGGCCAACACCCGCCATTTCGACCACGCTCTGACCGTGCTGGCCAAACAACTCCCCATCGCCACCGACTCCTTCATCGAGAAACGACCCGAGGGCAGCTACGTGCGGCTCAGGCCGCTCATCTCCATCGGGAACGGCGTCCCCACCCCTGATGGCCGGCTCTACTCGCGTGAGACCCCCGGGCCCGTCATTCCGCCGCTTTATGAGTGCACCGGCCAGGCACAGAGCACCAACACCGGCCAGCAGGGCAACCCGCAGCAGGGCACGGCTGCTCCCTCGGCGCCCGGTTCCACGGCGGGCACCATCGCCAAGGGCCCGTTCATCACCGCCGACAAACGGGCCGCCGACACCCCACACGACTCCCCGTGGTCGCGGTGGCTGCCGCTGCTGCCCGTGGCCGCCGCCGCACTCGTCCTGGCCTACGCCGCCTACCGGATGAGCGCCACCGTCCGACGCCGACCCCGAAGCTGACCGGAGGCAGTATGACCACCAAAA
>NZ_JBHSON010000260.1:0-858 GCF_042656285.1 Actinomadura rugatobispora
GTTTGATGTACCTCAGATAGAAACACGCCGTGGGCGTGAGGTAGTGCCAGAGTGTATATCTCAGCTCCGCCCGCGACGTAGAGTTCATTGCCGAGTTCGGATGCCAAAGCGATAGCGTGCGACAGCGTTGAAACAACTACGCAGCCAGTGGCGCGGTAGTTAGCTTGGCGTGAGATTACCAATGTGTGACGGTTCGGTAGAGGCTTGCCGATAGACTCAAAGGTCTTTCGCCCCATGACAACGACTTTTCCCTCAGTGAGTCTGCGAAAAATCTTCTGCTCACCCGGAATTTTCCAGGGGATATTAGGACCATTGCCAATAACCCGATTGGCTCCCATCGCAGCAACGAGATAAATGCGTACTGATTCCGAGTTCATATGGCTAACTTTGTTTTAGGGCGACTGCCCTGCTGCGTAACATCGTTGCTGCTCCATAACATCAAACATCGACCCACGGCGTAACGCGCTTGCTGCTTGGATGCCCGAGGCATAGACTGTACAAAAAAACAGTCATAACAAGCCATGAAAACCGCCACTGCGCCGTTACCACCGCTGCGTTCGGTCAAGGTTCTGGACCAGTTGCGTGAGCGCATACGCTACTTGCATTACAGCTTACCAACCGAACAGGCTTATGTCCACTGGGTTCGTGCCTTCATCCGTTTCCACGGTGTGCGTCACCCGGCAACCTTGGGCAGCAGCGAAGTCGAGGCATTTCTGTCCTGGCTGGCGAACGAGCGCAAGGTTTCGGTCTCCACGCATCGTCAGGCATTGGCGGCCTTGCTGTTCTTCTACGGCAAGGTGCTGTGCACGGATCTGCCCTGGCTTCAGGAGATCGGAAGACCTCGGCCGTCGCGGCGCT
>NZ_JBHSON010000261.1:0-831 GCF_042656285.1 Actinomadura rugatobispora
CGCCGCACCGCGGGCGCGGCGGGCTCGTGCCCGGCGACCGCGCGCAGCACGGCGGCGACCTCGGCCCCGGCCGCGCCGGACGCCGCGCAGTGCAGCAGCGACGCCGCCAGCGCGGTGGTACGGGTGCACGCGTCCGCCGTGACGGCCGCGCCCAGCCAGTCGGCCATCCACACGGCCCGTGAGCCGTGCCCGCGGCCGACCTCGCGGGCGGCGGCACGGGCGGCGCCGCGGGGGCCGCCCGGCCCCAGCGCGCCGCCGACCAGGCGCAGCGACACCAGCAGCCCGGACAGGATGTCGTCCCCGCTGGGCGTCAGCCCCGGGCCCAGGCCCACGATCCGCTCGGCGGCCTCCACCGTGCCGGCCAGGTCGCCGGCGGCGCAGCGCTCGGCCAGCCGCAGCGGGTCGGGGTGGCCCGCCAGGCCGCCTACGGCCGATTCGCCCGCCTCCCGCAGCGCCGACTCCAGGGCCCGCACGCCGCGCGCGAGCGCCGCGGGCGTGACCGTGCCGAGCGCGGGGGCCGGGTCCCACCAGCGCCGGACCTTCACGTCGAGTCCCTCGGCCTCCACCCGGCCGTCGCCGGTCCAGGCCTCGCCGCCCTCCCGGACGGTCCGGAACGGCCGCTCCCGGCAGGTCGCCACCACCACGACCGCGTTCGGCAGCCGCACCGCGTCGGAGCTGACCACCGCCACCACCCGCGGCTCGGGACCGCCGCGGGTCTCCAGGTAGACCGCCGACGGGAAGGCGGCGATCACCCGGGCCGGGCGGCGCGGCGCGTCCAGCACCGGGCGCAGCTCCAGGCTGGCCGCGCCGGCGGCGGGCGCCCGCCGCCCG
>NZ_JBHSON010000262.1:0-820 GCF_042656285.1 Actinomadura rugatobispora
AGGCTCACCGGTGGCGATCCGGGCCAGCGCATCCAGCAACCCCGCACGATCACCGGCAACCGCGACCGCGCGATGCTCCAACCCCGCACGCGCCGACGCCAGCGACCACGCCACATCCCCCAGACCCGCCCCAGGATCGGCCGTCAGGAACTCACGCAACCGCGCCGCCTGCGCCCGCAACGCCCCGTCCGACTTGCCCGACACCACGAACGGCCACACCGACGGCGACTCGGACGGAGCCGGGCTCTCGTCCGGCTCAAGGGCCTGCTCGATGATCACGTGGGCATTGGTCCCGCTGATCCCGAACGAGGAGACGCCCGAACGCCAGGGCCGGTCGAGCTCGGGCAGCGGGCGCGCTTCGGTGACCAGCTCGACGCTCCCGGCCGTCCACTCCACATGCGGCGACGGCTCGTCGACATGCAGCGTCGCGGGGACGACACCGTGCCGCAGGGCCATCACCATCTTGATCACACCGGCCACGCCTGATGCCGCCTGAGCATGACCGATGTTCGACTTCACCGACCCCAGCAGCAGCGGACGCTCCCGGTCCTGGCCGTAGGTCGCCAAGACCGCCTGCGCCTCGATCGGATCACCCAGCACCGTCCCGGTACCGTGCGCCTCCACCACGTCCACATCACCGGCCGACAAGCCCGCACTCGCCAGCGCCGACCGGATCACCCGCTGCTGAGCCTGACCATTCGGCGCCGTCAACCCATTGGACGCACCATCCTGATTCACCGCCGAACCACGCACGATCCCCAAGATCCGCCGACCGTTGCGCTCGGCGTCCGACAACCGCTCCAGCAGCACCAGCCCGACG
>NZ_JBHSON010000263.1:0-813 GCF_042656285.1 Actinomadura rugatobispora
GACCAGGTCGGCGGCTTCGAGTGCGGCGGGCAGGTCGGTGCCTGCGGTGGGGATGGGGGTGTCGTCGACGTGCCAGGTGGTGACGTAGGGGTCGTGGTAGGTGAGGTGGGCGCCCAGGCGGGTGAGGCGGCGGGCGATGGGGCGGGCGGGGGATTCGCGTTGGTCGGCGATGTCGGCTTTGTAGGTGACGCCGAGGAGGAGGACGTTGGCGTCTTTGAGGGCGCGGCCTTGGTTGTTGAGGAGTTGCTGGGCGCGCTCCACGATGTAGCGGGGCATGCGGTCGTTGATCTCTTGGGCGAGTTCGACGAAGCGGAAGGGGTAGCCCAGGGAGCGGACCTTGTAGGAGAGGTAGTTGGGGTCGATGGGGATGCAGTGGCCGCCGACGCCGGGTCCGGGGCGGAAGGCTTGGAAGCCGAAGGGTTTGGTGGCGGCGCAGTCGATGGCGTCCCACAGGTCGATGCCGAGTTCGTGGCAGAAGACGGCCATCTCGTTGACCAGGGCGATGTTGACGTGGCGGTAGGTGTTCTCCAGGAGTTTGGCCATCTCGGCCTCGCGGGTGCCTTTGGCCTGGACGACCTGGTCGACGAATTTGCCGTAGAGGGCGGCGGCGGCGGTGGCGCAGGCTTCGGTGAGGCCGCCGACGATCTTGGGGGTGTTGGCGACGCCGTAGACGGGGTTGCCGGGGTCGATGCGCTCGGGTGAGAAGGCCAGGTGGAAGTCGGTGCCGGCCTTGAGGCCGGAGCCTTCTTCCAGGAGGGGGCGCAGGACTTCGTCGGTGGTGCCGGGGTAGGTGGTCGATTCCAGGACGACCAG
>NZ_JBHSON010000264.1:0-795 GCF_042656285.1 Actinomadura rugatobispora
CTTCTTAAACGTGTGATAACTCGCGTGGGGGGGGCGCGTCGCGTACCGGGCAATGCTGATTCCGCCTACAAGGACCAGCTCGATCAGTTTTTAACGTTGCTTAGATACCATAGTGCGAACCTCATAAGGGGGTAACTCAGTAGTGGATTGTTTAATTCATTGTTTTTAAATAAAAAAATAATGAGGTTAGGAAAACTTAAGTCCAATTAAAGCCAAAATCGCAGGTATAGCTTTGGCGGCGATTGTAAAAATCACATGGAACTTAGTTTTTTCTTTTAGCTTACTCAAGTCGTATCCAATCCATATGACAGCGAAGGCTATACCAATCCACGCTAAAGAAACTTTTAAATTATTTTCTTCCAACAGCGCAGCATTAAGCGCGGCGGCGTAGGGAATGCTGAAAATAAAGGCAATCATTAGCACCATGCATGTTTTGTTGTCACTTGGATGATGCGGTTTTTTCTGTGATGTAATTGCGAAGGTGCTGAGTTGCTGATTAGTTGTCATATGTATATACCTTAAAAGATTTAAGCAAAGTATAATAAATGAATTAGCTGGTATTTATTACCTCCAATTAATAGTAGGGTGCTAGCGAAGGAAGGTGCGAGTTAGATGAATGAACCATGAAACTACCAACTTAAACCCTTAATTTGTGGGGGCGAACTTAATAAAATTCAGTTCATGTTGGATGTGGTTAATATGTGGGCTTTATAATGTATAATTATTAGCTTGATCTCATTTTTATAAGTTGGGATTGCAAGTCATCATGGTTCTTATAACTCGCCAATGTAATTA
>NZ_JBHSON010000265.1:0-784 GCF_042656285.1 Actinomadura rugatobispora
AAGGAACAACTCAAAGAGGTGGTGGACCTGCTGGACAAGGGCCTGGTCAACGCCCCCTCCATGACCTACGACGGGCAAGCCCTGGCCCATGCCTGGGTCGCGGGGTTCCTGCCCGACACCGGACCCAAACCGGTACGCGATCCGGCCCGTGAACTTCGACGCCTGCTGGCACCCAGGTAAAAGGGAGAGCGGTCGTGACCTCACGCATCCTGGCCAACCTGGCCTTCTTCACCGCCCTCGGCGTCGCTCTGATCGTCTGGGCGCTGACCAGCATCATCAGTGTCGACGCCGTCCGCCGCCCCTACACCCTCACCGCCGAGTTCGCCTCCTCACCCGGCCTGCGCCCCGACCTGGAGGTCGCCTACCTGGGCGTGCGCGTCGGCAGCATCGGCAACGTCGCCCTGCGACCGGGCAAGGTCGCCGTCCAGCTCAAGATGGACCGCGGCACCACCATCCCCACCGGCGCCCGCGCCGCCGTCCTCCGCAAATCCGCCGTCGGCGAACCATATGTGGAACTGTCGCCCCCATCGGGGCCTGATGGGGCGCCGATGCGGGCCGGGGACAACATCCCCCTCGCCCGCACGTCGGTGACGGTGGAGTACAAGCAGCTGTTCGACAACGCCGGCAAACTGCTCCGGGCGACCCGGCCGCAGGACGCCAACACGCTGCTGCGCGAGCTGTCCAACGGACTGGAAGGACGCGGCACCACCCTGCGCGACCTGATCGGCGACACCCACCAGCTCGCCGGCACCCTGGCCGACAACGCCGGCACCCTCGACAGCCT
>NZ_JBHSON010000266.1:0-779 GCF_042656285.1 Actinomadura rugatobispora
CTTCTGGATTATCTATCTTCGCCACGTACTCCCTGTTTTCAGGATGAAACGCTCAACTCAGTTGAGGATGCCGTAGATGAAGTATGCAGAAGGGCAAAAGATCCAAGCCAATTTGCTGTTTGCCTCAAAGACACCGACCTCCTTATTGGCCATCTGTTTGCAGAAAATAGTGGCGAGCCAGATGCTAATACGTGGTCCGTAGGTTGGCACTTCAATCAGCGCTATGAAGGGTACGGGTATGCAACAGAATCAGTTGGGGCCCTGTTTAAATATTTGTTTAACGTGAAACAGGCAAGGCGTCTCTATGCGTACGTTGAAGACTACAACCTGTCCTCTCAAAGATTGTGCTCCCGCCTTGGTATGCGACAGGAGGGTTGCTTTAAAGAGTTTGTTTCATTTATTACTGATGAAGGCGAGGAAAGATATGAGAATACAGTTGTTTACGCATTATTAAAAAAAGAATTTAAATCAACGAGTTAAGTTACGTTTCAAGTACTTATCAGAGTATGTAAGTTTTGGCTGTGCCATATAAATCCCCTGTGTGTAAGGAGCGGACATCCATTGTACTGGTTTGTTGGGCTCAACCAGGCAAACAATGCTGCCTGCTGCAGGTTATTTATTATTTAGCCAAATGTTTTCTCATCAGTGCATTTTCTAATGTAATTCCACGGCAAATAGGAAAACCTCTCTCCACTACATGAAAGCCGTGCCGTAGAAAGAACGCTTCCGCAGCCTTACTTACATTTGAAGTAAGCTCACTAGTTCCATGTTGCCTCGCT
>NZ_JBHSON010000267.1:0-771 GCF_042656285.1 Actinomadura rugatobispora
CAGCAGATCACACGCCTTCGCCCGCTTCAAATGCACCTGCACCTCGTTCTCCCACGTGAACCCCATCGCCCCGAACAACTGCAGCCCATGAGCGAACACCACCCGCTGACACTCCCCCGCCGCCGCCTTCGCCATCAACGCCGCCCGGCCACGACCCGCGTCATCCTCCGCGATCGTCAACGCCGAGAAATACGCCAGCGCACGAGCCCGCTCGATCGCCACGTACATGTCCGCGGCCTTGTGCTTCACCGCCTGAAACGACCCGATCGGCACACCGAACTGCACCCGCTGCTTCACATGCTCCACCACCAGATCCAAAATCCGGCGGCAACTCCCCACCGCTGTGACCGCCAGCCCCATCAACGCCAGATCCGGGACACCCTTGGCCAGATCCTGCGCCTCCACATGCGCCACATGCAGCGTGGGATCGAAGACATCCACCCGCTTGGCCGCCAGATCCGCCCCGTTCACCACCACCACACCATCACCGGTGACCAACGCGACCTCATCCGCCCTGTCCGCGTCCAGCACGAACCGCCCGGTCCCGTCGCACACCGCCGTCCCCGCACCCTCAGGAAGACGACCCGCCAGCGGAGCGAACCAGGTCGCCGACGCCAAAAACGGCGTCGGATCGGCGACATACCCCAGCTCCTCCAGCACGATCGCCAGCTCTACCGGCGGAGCCTCCAACCACCCCAACTCCCGGTACTGCGCCCACAACCGATCCTCCGGCAACGACCGCGACTTGGCCACCGTCTCCCGGACCATCTG
>NZ_JBHSON010000268.1:0-771 GCF_042656285.1 Actinomadura rugatobispora
CAGCAGATCACACGCCTTCGCCCGCTTCAAATGCACCTGCACCTCGTTCTCCCACGTGAACCCCATCGCCCCGAACAACTGCAGCCCATGAGCGAACACCACCCGCTGACACTCCCCCGCCGCAGCCTTGGCCATCAACGCCGCCCGGCCACGACCCGCGTCGTCCTCCGCGATCGTCAACGCCGAGAAATACGCCAGCGCACGGGCCCGCTCGATCGCCACGTACATGTCTGCGGCCTTGTGCTTCACCGCCTGGAACGACCCGATCGGCACACCGAACTGCACCCGCTGCTTCACATGCTCCACCACCAGATCCAAAATCCGGCGGCAACTGCCGACGGCCGTGACCGCCAACCCCATCAACGCCAGATCCGGGACACCGGCGACCAGATCCTGCGCCTCCACATGCGCCACATGCAGCGTCGGATCGAAGACATCCACCCGCTTGGCCGCCAGATCCGCCCCGTTCACCACCACCACACCATCACCGGTCACCAACGCGACCTCATCCGCCCTGTCCGCGTCCAGCACGAACCGCCCGGTCCCGTCGCACACCGCCGTCCCCGCACCCTCGGGCAACCTGCCCGCCAGCGGAGCGAACCACGTCGCCGACGCCAAAAACGGCGTCGGATCGGCCACATACCCCAACTCCTCCAGCACGATCGCCAGCTCTACCGGCGGAGCCTCCAACCACCCCAACTCCCGGTACTGCGCCCACAACCGATCCTCCGGCAACGACCGCGACTTGGCCACCGTCTCCCGGACCATCTG
>NZ_JBHSON010000269.1:0-769 GCF_042656285.1 Actinomadura rugatobispora
CGGCCAGCCGGGACCGCTCCGGGCCGGCCAGCCCGGCCAGGAGCGCCGCCCGGAACCGCGGGCCGCGGCGGGTGAGCCGGTGCGCGGCGCCGCCCAGCAGCTCCGCGGCGAGCCGCGGCGGCGCGCCCGAGGAGGCGAGGGCGTCCAGCGCGGCGGCGGCGTGCTCGGGGCGCTCGGCGGTGACGGCGTCGGTGTACGCCTGGATCGCGGTGGCGGCGCGGGCCGCCTCGCCGTCACCGGGCAGCGTCGCGCGCACGCGGGCGGCCAGCCGCAGCGTCGCGGGCGCCGACAGCTCCCCCTCGCCCTCCGGCGCCGTGCCGTTACCGGTGTCCGCGCCGGCGCCGTAAGCGAGGCGGGCGAACGTGCGGGCCGGGAGCGCGGCGAGAGCGCCGTAGGCCGCGAACGCCTCCTCATGGGCCTCCAGCAGCGCAAGGCAGCCGTCCGCGGTCGGCGGCGCCTTCCAGACCCGGTCGAGCGCGCGGTCGACGTTCCCGGCCGTCTCAGGCCGCGCCGCCGCCAGCCGCAGCAGCTCACCGGTCACCGCGGCGCGGAGCGCGGGACGCCGCCCGCCGACCGACACCAGCACCGGCAGCGCCACCTCCGGGACGGCCGGCAACCGGCCGAGGTCCTCGTACAGCAGATCGCAGGCGGCCCCGGTCAGCACCGCGCGCCGCGCCTCCCGATCGGCCGCGGCCAGCCCGGCCAGGACGCCGTCCAGCAGCGCCTCGCGCAGCCCGGCCGGGGCGCGGCCCAGCGCGGCGGGCAGGTC
>NZ_JBHSON010000270.1:0-761 GCF_042656285.1 Actinomadura rugatobispora
CTGCGGAACTTCCACCAGCGGCAACCCTTCTTCTGCCAGCGCAAGGCTGAACTGCGTCGCACTCCACGGGTCGAAGCCAATTTCTTTCAGGCTCTCGCCAGCTACCCACAGCTGTAGCTCTTCCTTAATCTGAGCATGGTCGATTACATCCCCGTCGGTAAGGATCAGCTTGTCCATACCGGCCCACTTACGATAGAGCTCTGCCATCTGGCGTGAACATTTCTCAAGGCGTCCTTCCGGTAGCCAGAATTTGAAATCCGCATGAACGTGGCCATCTGGCGCGCGCCAGACTTTAGCGGCCGCACAGATATCAATTTTGTTTGACAGGTCAACGCCCACCCAGGAGGGATAGGTTTTAAGTTCGTGCTCCGGGGCGATAAACTCGCATCTCTCCCATTTCATCATGTCCATCCAGGCTGACTCAGCGGTAACCCAGATATTCATGTGCTTGGTGAAAAAGTTAATTCTGGCCGAAACCTGCTCTTTCGCCTTTTTAGCCAGGCGGCGCAGGTCATCCCAGCGCTTACAGATACCCAGCCCCGGATTCGCCTTCTGCCAGACTTTTTCATCAAAGGGATCGTCACCTTCATCTAAGGTGTAGATGATGGCAAAAAACGTATCGTCTTTTACCAGCCCACGCAGCACCTTGATGGCGTAATCACGCAATTCGTAGCAGATGCCTTCTTTGTTGAAACCGGCGGTGGTGATACCGAAAAGCAGCGATTGCAGACGAGCGCCGGTTGCCGTCTCCAGAACGTCCC
>NZ_JBHSON010000271.1:0-748 GCF_042656285.1 Actinomadura rugatobispora
CAGGATCTTCTTCAATACGAAAGCGCACCCTCGTGCGCACTGTGCCATTTTGTCGGGCTATTTCCCGGAGTTCATATTCCGGGACATAATCCCCCTGAATGACCGGGTAATGACTCCAATTTACTGATAGTGTTTTATGTTCAGATAGTGCCCGATGACTTTGTCATGCAGCTCCACCGATTTTGAGAACGACAGGGACTTCCTGCCCAGCCTTGCCAGATGCTGTCTCAGATTCAGGTTGTGTCGCTCAATTCGCTGCGTGTAACGCTTACTGATGACGTGCAGTTTTCCCTTCAGACGTGACTCATACATCGGCCAGCCGTCCGTCATCCATACCACCACGTCAAAAACTGACAGCAGGCTCAGAAGACGCTCCAGTGTGGCCATAGTGCGTTCACCGAAAACGTGGGCTACCACCGCCCTGCGTATCCTGTCATACGCGTAAAACAGCCAGCGCTGACGTGATTTTGCACCGACGTAGCCCCATTGCTCGTCCATCTCCGCACAGACAATGACATCACTGCCCGGCTGTATCCGGGAGGTTACTGACTGCGGCCTGAGTTTTTTAAATGGCGCAAAATGGTGTTGAGGCCCACGCCCATTAGTCGTGCGGTGGCACGGCAACCGACGCCGTTCATAGCCATATCAATGATTTTCTGGTGTGTACCGGGCTGAGAAGCGGCATAAGTGAAGGTGAGCTGCCATGTTTTACGGCAGTGAGAGCAGAGATAACGTTGATGCCCGGCAG
>NZ_JBHSON010000272.1:0-744 GCF_042656285.1 Actinomadura rugatobispora
ATTTTATTGATTGTCTAAGATATTATCGGGAACGTTCTATCATTTTGCCGAAAGGCAACGAACCGGTTATCAGAAGCAGGAGGATGCTAGGTGAAAGTTGAATATCTATTGATTGGTCGCGGTCTCGATGGGAAGATCAAGATGGACGATTATCCCAAACAAAAGTTGCTTGTAGGAGAAGTTACCGTTCAGGCTGCTGGTTGTGGAAACAATGGCACTCCCCTCAAAACGTTTGAGGTTGACCATATTCAGCATAACGGGCACGTCTACGCGGTAGCCATTGGTCGTAGCGCAACTGGGCAGGAGATAATCCAGTTCATTGAAAGCTCAGGTGTTAAACCAATCCCAGATGAGCTGCTGTAACGAAGTTAATAAGGCCCACTACTCCGGGCCTTTTCAAAACCAGGCTTAAGGACGCTGGTTTACGTACTCAATGATCGCGTTAATGATCACGAACATCGGCGGTACGATTTTCAACAGCAATGCAACCATAATAGCCTCCTGGGCTTAGGGTTAGCGGTCTTTGAAGTATCCCCGCAGGGCCGTAATGATGGCCGTCACCGGGGGCGCGAGTTTTAAGATCAACAGGAGCAATGCCATGCAGCTTCCTATTTGTTCATCGCGCCTCGCCGCAAATACCCCTGGGCTTGCCTTTGCAGTTGCTGTATCAGTAGTCGCCAGATACATTCAGCACGATTTCGGGTTGGGTGGGGTTCAAGAATCACCAAAAACCCTGGCAAAAAA
>NZ_JBHSON010000273.1:0-739 GCF_042656285.1 Actinomadura rugatobispora
GGAATGGAGAACATGACGAAGCAGGAAAAAACTGCCCTCAATATGGCTAAATTCATTAAGGATCAGTCGCTGCTGTTGCTGGAAAAGCTGAACGAGCTGGACATGGATACCCCGGCCGACATGTGCGAACGGCTTCACGAGGATGCGGAAACACTCTGGCAGGTGATGCGGGATAAGCTCGGGGAAGAATAACAGCACCGGCCATGCCGGTGCTGGCGTTATTTTTTGCCGAACGGCCACCACCGGCGGGCGGGTTTGTCCTCCGGCAGTTCAGGCACCGGCACGTTAAAATAGCGGCTGTTATATTCCCGCATCAGCTCCGCTTTCAGCTTCTCGTTCACCGCGCTTTCCCCGTGCCGCTCGCTGACCACCTCAATCATCGCGTTAATCTGCTCCGGTGAGCACTTCCCGGCATCAACCACCTGCACCAGCGTCAGTTTGCCGTCCGCTTCAAGACTCCAGACATGGATTTGTTGGCTTTCCGGGCTGGCGGTATAAACGGTTTGTTTCATGAATACTCCTGATTATTTTTAACGGTGAATGCTGAATTGTAGTCCGGGATTTTGCAGGGTTCCGCTCTCGGTGTACCATCCCGACAGACCTTAAATTCAACATTAACCCGGAAGAAAAAATGACCTCGCGAGTGATTGCCCTGGATTTAGACGGAACACTGCTTACCCCTCAGAAAACCCTGCTCCCCTCTTCTCTTGAGGCCCTCAAACGAGCCCAGGAAGCGGGG
>NZ_JBHSON010000274.1:0-896 GCF_042656285.1 Actinomadura rugatobispora
TCATCCGGCCAGCCTCACTGTTCCGCCCTGCCCCCAGAACACATACGACAGCAGCAGGTTGAGCGTGACGATGACGATGATCGACAGGCGGATCGCGCGGCCGGCGGCCTGCCCGACGCCGACGGGGCCGCCGGTGGCGTAGTAGCCGTAGTAGCAGTGGATCGAGATCACCGCGAACGCGAACACCGCCACCTTGATCGCGCTATAGATCAAATCGATCAACGGCAGATACAGATGGAAGTAGTAGTCGTAAACCCCGGGCGCCAGATCGAAGAACTCGGTACTGATGAACCGGGTCGCGAAGAAACTCGCGAACAAGGCGATCAGATACAACGGCACCAGCGCGATCAGCGCCGCCACCACCCGCGTGCAGATCAGATACACGAACGAGTGAATGCCCATGACCTCCAGGGCATCGATCTCCTCCGAGATCCGCATCGCCCCCAGCTCCGCCGTGAACGACGACCCGCACTGCGCCGCCAACGCGATCGCCGCGATCACCGGAGTCGTCTCACGGACATTGATGAACGCCCCCACCAAGCCCATGAACGACTCGGCGCCGATCACCTCCAGACCCGTGTACACCTGCATACCGATCTCGGTGCCCAAGAACAGCGACATCGTGAAGATCACGAAGATCATGCCGCCGCCGACCACCGTCGCGCCCACACCCACGACGATGTCACTGACCTGCAACGCCACCGTCTTGGCGTACTTGAACCGGAACACGATGTCCCGCACCGATGAAACGCGGCCACGCCGACAACGCCGCCACCCGCTCGGCACCCGCCACCGCCACCCGCGTCGTCCCCAACGCCGCCTTACGCGGAGCATTGACCAACATCAGCCGCCCGGCCAACCCCGGCAGGGCTCCGCTCACAATTCATCCCCATATA
>NZ_JBHSON010000275.1:0-726 GCF_042656285.1 Actinomadura rugatobispora
CTGCTCGACGTGGTCGCGCACGGCGACAAGTACGAGCCGGTCGCCGGGCACGCCGGCGTGTTCGTGATCTTCCACGACTTCAAGGCCGGGCCCGGGCCGTTCTACGACTACTGCATCCTCGGCGAGACCGCGGGCCGGGGCCTGTCCCTGGTGGTGAAGAAGCCCGGCCACGACGATGCGATGGTGTCGGCCTTCCTGGACTTCGTCCGGCCGCGCGTCGGGCTGGCCTTCGACGGCCGCTCTCATCACAAGGTGCCGCTGCCCGCGCCGATCGGCCCGTTCGACCACGTGCTGTTCTGTGCGCCCTCGCTGACGGCCGCGAACCATGGGGGCAGGCTCGGCAGGGTCTTCCCGATCCGCGACTGCGAGATCGGCGACGAGGACACCGAGACGTTCGTCGAGGCACGGATCCAGGGGCGGAACTCGATGCCCTCCACCACCTGGGACCGCGAGCCGTTCCCCGTCATCGACCTGAAGTTCGACCTGCGGCGGGCGCACGGCTTCGAGGAAATGGGCGGCCGCACCTCGGTGCGGGAGAAGACGTTCAAGGTCTACCCGCGGGCAATGGTGGAACGGGGGCTGCGGCTCATGCCGGAGGCGGACCCCGGCAGCGTGCTGGAGATCCGCAACTACCGGCGCGACGTCCTGAAGGTGACACCCGAGCAACCGCGAACACTCGACGAGGCCGACCGCTTCCTCTCCGGACCGGCCACGACGGCATCGTGA
>NZ_JBHSON010000276.1:0-704 GCF_042656285.1 Actinomadura rugatobispora
GTGCGGCGCCCACGCGTCCCCTTTGGGGTCGAAGTACACCACAGCGTCCCCGAAATCGCGTACGCAGCGAATGAGCGCGTTGGTGGCCATCGCGCTCTTGCCGCTCCCGGGCAGGCCGAGGATCTGAATATTGGTCTTGCGCCAGGTATCACGAGGGACCAGCACCGGCTGGCCCTGCTCATCCTTACCCAGAAACACCGCCTGCTGTTTCCGGGCCTGCTCCGTGGAAAAATCGGCCAGCGCGTTAACCGGTACCGGCTCCCCGAAATGCAGGTGGCGGACGTCTGTCATTTCTCCGGTCCGCTGGCTGCTGCGCCGGCTCTCCTGATTCAGTTTCGCGTTCACCGCCTCGTCAGCGGCCGCAAAATGACCATCAAGCAGCAGGAACGCCAGCAGCCGCGCCAGAAGGACGCCGGCGACAAGCCCTCCGGCACACCAGGCTATCCCGAACAGGTTAGCCGGCTGCAGCAGGTAATAATCTGCGTTCGCATAGAGGTCCGGGCGCAGGACGGTTTCTCCCCAGCTCTCGATAAACACGGCGACAACCAGCCCCCCCAGAAGGGCCAGACCGGCAGCGCCGGTCAGCCAGTACGCGTAGTTCCAGACATGTCGCCGTGCCCTGACCATCCGCCCGGGTGAATCCAGCGAGGCCAGCACCGAAAATGGCACAGTCCGGTTATTATCGCGCTTATAGCGATCGGCAT
>NZ_JBHSON010000277.1:0-1074 GCF_042656285.1 Actinomadura rugatobispora
CGGCGAGATGATCGCCGAGGCGATGGACAAGGTCGGCAAGGAAGGCGTCATCACCGTCGAGGAGAGCAACACCTTCGGGCTGGAGCTGGAGCTCACCGAGGGCATGCGCTTCGACAAGGGCTATCTGGCCCCGCTGTTCGTGACCGATCCGGACCGGCTGGAGGCCGTCCTCGACGAGCCGTACGTGCTGGTCGTCGACGGGAAGGTCTCCGCCGCCAAGGACCTGCTGCCCGTCCTGGAGCAGGTGATGCAGTCCGGCAAGCCGCTGCTCCTGATCGCCGAGGACGTGGAGGGCGAGGCGCTCCCCACGCTGCTGGTGAACAAGATCAAGGGCATCTTCAAGTCGGTGGCGGTGAAGGCCCCGGGCTTCGGCGACCGGCGCAAGGCCATGCTCGGCGACATCGCCACCCTCACCGGTGGCCAGGTCATCTCCGAGGACGTGGGCCTGAAGCTGGAGAACACCACCCTGGAGATGCTGGGCCGCGCCCGCAAGGTGGTCGTCTCCAAGGACGAGACGACGATCGTGGACGGTGCGGGCGACGCCGTCGGGATCGCGGGCCGGGTCAACCAGATCCGGACCGAGATCGACGGGACCGACTCCGACTACGACCGCGAGAAGCTGCAGGAGCGGCTGGCCAAGCTGGCCGGCGGTGTCGCGGTGATCAAGGCCGGTGCGGCGACCGAGGTGGAGCTCAAGGAGCGAGGAGGGCATCGTCCCCGGTGGCGGCGTGGCGCTGCTGCAGGCGGGCATCCCGGCCTTCGAGAAGCTGGACGTGTCCGGCGACGAGGCCACCGGTGCCGCGATCGTCAAGCGGGCCCTGGAGGAGCCGCTGAAGCAGATCGCGGTGAACGCCGGCCTGGAGGGCGGCGTGGTGGTGGAGCGGGTCCGCAACCTGACGCCGGGTGAGGGCCTGAACGCCGCCACGGGCGAGTACGTCGACATGTTCGAGGCGGGCATCCTGGACCCGGCCAAGGTGACGCGGTCGGCGCTGCAGAACGCCTCCTCGATCGCGGCGCTGTTCCTGACCACCGAGGCCGTCATCGCCGAGAAGCCGGAGAAGACCCCGGCCGCCG
>NZ_JBHSON010000278.1:0-700 GCF_042656285.1 Actinomadura rugatobispora
CGGCGAGATGATCGCCGAGGCGATGGACAAGGTCGGCAAGGAAGGCGTCATCACCGTCGAGGAGAGCAACACCTTCGGGCTGGAGCTGGAGCTCACCGAGGGCATGCGCTTCGACAAGGGCTACATCTCGCCGTACTTCGTCACCGACCCCGAGCGGATGGAAGCGGTCCTGGAGGACCCCTACATCCTCATCGTCCAGGGCAAGGCGTCGGCCAACAAGGACCTGCTGCCCGTCCTCGAGGGCGTCATGCAGTCCGGCAAGCCGCTGCTGATCATCGCCGAGGACGTCGAGGGCGAGGCCCTGGCCACCCTGGTCGTCAACAAGATCCGCGGCATCTTCAAGTCCGTCGCCGTCAAGGCCCCGGGCTTCGGTGACCGCCGCAAGGCCATGCTCGGCGACATCGCCACCCTGACCGGCGGGCAGGTGATCTCCGAGGACGTGGGCCTGAAGCTGGAGAACACCTCGCTGGACATGCTGGGCCGTGCGCGCAAGATCGTGGTGTCCAAGGACGAGACCACGATCGTGGACGGTGCGGGCGACGCCAACGAGATCGCGGGCCGGGTCAACCAGATCCGCACCGAGATCGACGGGACCGACTCCGACTACGACCGCGAGAAGCTGCAGGAGCGGCTGGCCAAGCTGGCCGGCGGTGTCGCGGTGATCAAGGCCGGTGCGGCGACCGAGGTGGAGCTCAAGGAG
>NZ_JBHSON010000279.1:0-698 GCF_042656285.1 Actinomadura rugatobispora
CCACCCACTATGTCTGCGACCCGACGCGCACCCGTAAGCTGCTGCTCAACCAGCGCGAACTCGACACGCTGTACGGCCGCATTAACCGCGAAGGTTACACCGTCGTCGCCCTGTCGCTGTACTGGAAGAACGCCTGGTGCAAAGTGAAAATCGGCGTCGCCAAAGGTAAGAAACAGCACGACAAGCGTACCGACCTGAAAGATCGTGAATGGGCGCTGGACAAGGCGCGTATTATGAAGCACGCCGGACGTTAATTTCCCCTCCCCGAAGGCCAGCTCTCGCTGGCCCTTACGCTATATCCTTGTTGATGCTGATTTTTCGTCCACCCTGCTGAAATAATCCTGCGTGATGGGGCTGGTAACGACATTCACAAATCTGTTATACTTGACCTACACATTGGGGCTGATTCTGGATTCGACGGGATTTGCGAAACCCAAGGTGCATGCCGAGGGGCGGTTTGCCTCGTTAAAAGCCGCAAAAAAATAGTCGCAAACGACGAAAACTACGCTTTAGCAGCTTAATAACCTGCTAAGAGCCCTCTCTCCCTAGCTTCCGCTCTTAAGACGGGGATCAAAGAGAGGTCAAACCCAAAAGAGATCGCGTGGAAACCCTGCCTGGGGTTGAAGCGTTAAAACTAATCAGGCTAGTTCGTCAGTGGCGTGTTTGTCCGCAGCTGGCGTGCGAATGTAAAGACAAAC
>NZ_JBHSON010000280.1:0-683 GCF_042656285.1 Actinomadura rugatobispora
GGATTTATCATGTACATGACCGACGCGGCGCAGAACCAGGAGGACGTGAACAACATCCGCCATGCGATGAAAAGCGCCAAAGGACCGGGCAACTTCCGCAACCTGTTTATGTACTCGCCCAACGGAAAAAAGGACGGCATCCAGATCATCCCACTGTCAGAAGTAGCGGCAAAGGATGAGTTTCTGAATATCAAAAACGTCAGCCGGGATGACATGATGGCAGCGCACCGTGTCCCCCCGCAGATGATGGGCATTATTCCCAACAATACCGGCGGTTTTGGTGACGTTGAAAAGGCCAGTCGTGTCTTTGTCCGCAACGAGCTGATACCGTTGCAAAAGCGACTGCAGGAGCTTAATGACTGGCTGGGTGAGGAAGTGATACGTTTCGAACCGTATATCTTGGATATTCAAAAAGAAAATCAATAAAACACTTAACAAATAATAATCATTATCATAGGCCGCAGAATTAGCGGCCTTATTCATTACCAATTTCTTTTTTCGGAGTTTAACCAATCAGCGCATGGATAATTTCTTGACGCCCATTCTCTTTGTAAACGAGCTACAAACAGAATATCTGTCGCATTGTGCCGGAGCTGGTTTACAGCCCGCATGCGTCAAACGCCGCGTTTGAAGAAACCGGCGTTAAGGCGAAGAAATGGCGTATCGACCTGGTGCTGTTCGTC
>NZ_JBHSON010000281.1:0-681 GCF_042656285.1 Actinomadura rugatobispora
GTGATGCTCTGTCACCTCATGAGCCCGGCGGGGCGCTATTTGAGGCGAGGGCAGAACTTGCTCGCCGCCAGCAGGCCGAGGCAGATCTGAATGCGCAGGCTCTTTCATTCTATAAAACTGCAGAAGTTCGCAGTGCTGATGAGGCTGCCCCGTTTGATACTGCTGCATCTTTACGCCAGGCAGAGCAGAAACCAACGGCGGAGCAGGCCGGTGATATGGATCTTCGTATTGCCGAGGACTCTTTAAACGAATCGCCGGATATGGTGATCACCGTTCTTGATGAAGATGGTAACCCGCAGTCGCGTAGCGCGCGCGAGGTGCTTGATGAAGCCAGCAGAGAAAACGAACAGGCAATTCAGGATTCCAGCCTGTTTGATGTCGCCGTAGCATGTTTCTTGAGAGGATAGTTGAATGAGACAGGAATGTATTCAGGCAGTACAGCAGGCGGCGCAGAGAACCCTGACAGCCAGAGAAATTCAGAACATTGAGGACCGCATATACCGAAATATGCGGTCTCTGGCGCGTGATGATCCTGCATCATGGCGGCAACTTACCGATGCAGAGCGACTGCGTCGAGCCGGGCAGTTAGCTGCAGACGAACTGCAGCAGGAGGCAGCGCTTAAGAAACGCCGGGTAGCGCTGACTATAGCGGCACGCCAGCGGCTGATCTGCTCCGCCAGC
>NZ_JBHSON010000282.1:0-667 GCF_042656285.1 Actinomadura rugatobispora
CACGCATTGCTGATAACGCCTTTGCCGTTACACGCTTTGCACAGAACGCGCGCGCTCTCCCGAACTGATTTCCACTCCTCCCAGTATGAGGGGTAAACACCCTTTGTAACTTTTGCCCATTTTGGCGGCTTGCCGTCAGGGTATTGGATTTTGTTGGTGAATACCTCGACTTCGGTAAAACCGCTACCATCGCAGCAGTCACATCTGCGAACGCTTGCCGCACTACGGGCGTAATCCTGGTATGCAAAAGCACACATAATTTCGAGAACGCGCTGCCGGACTTTTTCATCGAGTTCTGTAACTGATTTAAAGCGTCGGCATAGGACCAACGATGCTCCATAAAGCGCCTCCATTGCCCGGTCAGGGCTGCTGATACCAATTTTTGCAAGGTATAAATCGAATCCAAACCCACACTTGGCGTTAACCAGTCCAAGCGCGGTCATAACATCAGTTCCGGTCAGATTGTCGGTGGCAGTCGCCCTCGAGGAGTCACTGAACATCGGTGATTTTGGCGCGAAATATTTAGCGATTGATTCGAGGTTCATTATGCGGCTCCTGCTGAATGATAGATTCGAACAAAATTACGAAGGATGCGGTAGTCCACCAGCACTGATCCCCGGTAGCGGTAAATGCGAAGGCGCTGCCAGCGCGCGCGTAGTACCTCAAG
>NZ_JBHSON010000283.1:0-661 GCF_042656285.1 Actinomadura rugatobispora
GGAGAGCGGACGACCGCTGAACGCCGCGAGGATCTGGGTATCAATCAGCGGCTGCGGCATGATGCCAAAGGTGTTGAGAAATACTTCCAGATCTTCACTGCCCGCGTGCAGATATTTGGTCACGGCGGTATCCAGCAACAGCTCGCGCATTGGCGCCCAGTCGGTAATGCCGAGGGGGTCAATCAACGACACGTGTTTGCCGTCATACATCTGAATCAGACCCAGCTGCGGATAGTACGTTCGGGTGCGGACAAATTCCGTATCCAGGGCGATAGCGGGAAATTCACGCGTCACCTCGCACAGCGAAGCCAGCTCGTCGTTGGTTGTGATCATCTGGTAATTCAAATCGGACTCTCTTTTGTTTGCGCCCATAAAAAACGCCGGCGTAGCCGGCGTCAGGCGACTCATTCGTTACTTAGCCTTTATTGTCCACTTTAGCGCGCGCTTCGTCACGCAGTTCTCGCCGCAAAATTTTCCCGACGTTGGATTTCGGCAGTTCATCACGGAATTCCACCAGCTTCGGCACCTTGTATCCGGTCAAATGGCGACGGCAGAACGTAATCAGCGCCTCTTCGGTTAACGCAGCATCTTTCTTGACTACGAAAATCTTCACCGCTTCGCCGCTGCTGCCTGACGGCACGCCGATGGCCGCCACTTCCAG
>NZ_JBHSON010000284.1:0-654 GCF_042656285.1 Actinomadura rugatobispora
AGCTGGAAATTCGCTGCTTGCACTAGCGTTGTTCTAGGTTTACTCACCGTTTGGTTTGGTTACCAGGAGCAAGCGACTGGTATAACCAGAATTAAATTACTAGCCGATGCTGCTACGACTACTGCTTATATAATGGTTGTTCAGTCAGTTCTGTGTTTTTCTCTTATTAAAAAAGCAGTTTCAAATCAGCTTTACCGTACTGTATTTTACATTGCTACATTTTTCATATTCTCTTATTTATTACTGATGACAGAAACCAGAGGTGCTATAGGCACTTTTTTCATTGTCTGCTTCGTCCTGGCATGTTTTGAATTGAGAAATGTAAAGCCTCGTTATTGGTTTTTAGCATTACTGGCAATATCCATCATTGGCGGAGGTATAGCTTATAAGATGCAAAAGAGAATTGTTGAGGCTTATGATAACATCCAACAATTACAAAAAAATAATGCTAACACATCTTTAGGAGCACGTTTTGTTATGCTTGACGCAGGACAGCACGTAGCGAGTTTATCACTTTTTGGTCAGGATGCAGAACAGCGTTATAATAATGCAAGAGAATATATTGAACAAAACTATAAAAGCGCGGAAGCAGTCAGGGCTATAAAATATTCAGAACAAATATCATGCGATAACCGTAAATATTAAAAGCTTATC
>NZ_JBHSON010000285.1:0-651 GCF_042656285.1 Actinomadura rugatobispora
GTTCGCGCCCTCCCACACCGTGGAGATCGGCGCCGGGGCCCGCCACCCGCCCAGGAACAGCGTCGTCGCCAGCGCCGACAGCGTGGCCAGGTTGATGTACTCCGCCAGGAAGAACATCGCGAACTTCAGCGAGGAGTACTCGGTGTGGAACCCCCCGACCAGCTCGCCCTCACCCTCGGGCAGGTCGAAGGGGATCCGGTTCGACTCCCCCATCATCGTGATCACATAGATGATGAACGAGGGCAGCAGCAGCAGGATGAACCAGCGGTCGGCCTGCGCGTTGACGATCCCCGTGGTCGACATCGTCCCCGCGAACAGGAACACCGCCACGAACGACAGCCCCATCGCGATCTCGTAGGAGATCACCTGCGCCGAGGACCGCAACCCGCCCAGCAGCGAGTACGGCGACATCGACGACCACCCGGCCAGCACGATCCCGTACACGCCCATCGACGACATCGCCAGCACCACCAGCACCGCCACCGGCAGGTCCGTGCCCTGCAGCGGCGTGTGATGCCCGAACACCGACACCGTCGGCCCGAACGGAATGATCGCGAAGGAGATGAACGCCGGAACCGCCGACATGATCGGCGCCAGCACGAACACCACCTTGTCGACCTGGCGCGGGACGATGTCCTCCTTCAACGCCAG
>NZ_JBHSON010000286.1:0-646 GCF_042656285.1 Actinomadura rugatobispora
CGTCATTGTGCCGTTGACGTGTTTTTCGGCAATCGGATTGTAGTTAACCAGATCGGCAGGCTTGATCTCGACAGGCTGATTAAGCAGCTGCTTTTGCGTTTCACTCTGCTTAAGCACCGCCGCGACCGCCATAACTTTACTGGTACTGCACATTGGAAAGCGTTCATCACCGCGATAAAGCACCTGCGTATTATCTGCGGTATCGATGAGCGCGACGCCCAGCCGCCCTCCGCTGCTTTTCTCCAGCGCCGCCAGCTTTTGCTGCACCGCACTCGTCTGCGCATAAAGCGGCGCGCTGCCCAGCAGCAGCGGAATGCACGCCGCCGCCGCGAACATCATCCGTTGGACTCTCTTTGTCACCATCTCAAACTCCCAATACGGTCAATCCGTGTTACATCAGTATTCCCTAAATTCCACGTGTGTTTTTTATTAGCTTCAAAAATCACTATTTCACGAAGAATTTAGACTGCTTCTCACACATTGTAACATTATTTACAACCACCTTTCAATCATTTTTGATAAATCATTGATTTCATGAATTATTAAAGCGTACTTGCCGGTGCGTTCCACTGCTGTGATAAATGAAGCGATTTTCCATCGGAAACGGTGACGATTATTTTTACCGCATCCCCTGAACGAATATTTA
>NZ_JBHSON010000287.1:0-632 GCF_042656285.1 Actinomadura rugatobispora
CGACAATCGTGATTAACAGCCCGCCCCGCGTGGGCTTTTTTACAGGTGAACATCATGGCTCCTAAAACCAAAAACACTCAGAAAGACGATACCGCCACCGACACCAACGCCGAGCCAGCGGTAACGACTGCAGCTGCAGCTGATACTTCAGCACCGACACCAGACGTTAACGCCGGTTCTGCAGGCGAAGCCGGTGGTGACGGTGATGGTACCGAACCCGGTCCGGACGGCGACGATACGGATTCAGGTGGTGATGCAAAACAGGACGAAACCCCAGAGGAACGCATGTCAAAACTGACTGGAAAAGTCGCTTCGGTACAAAACGGGCGCGTCGCGGTGACGTTCCTTGGTCCGTTTAGCCGCTACAGCCGTGGCGATGTAGCCTGCTTTGACAGCGCCGTCGCTCAGGACATGGTGGACCGAAATATCGCCGTCTGGGCAAAAGATGCAGAACGCGCCCTTCAACCGAATAAGGACGATGACGCGCATGATACTGACATTGGCTGAAGCCAAAACCCAGCTGCGCCTCGAGCTGGATTTTGATGAGCACGACAGCCTGCTGACCAGCCTGATTGACGCGGCTCAGCGCAGCATCGAGCGCAGCTACTACTGCAGGCTGGTAGAGAACCAGG
>NZ_JBHSON010000288.1:0-632 GCF_042656285.1 Actinomadura rugatobispora
ACATATCACACCTGCCACATGAGGCACTTTCATGAATCGTGCTCTCATGCCAACATAGTAAGCCAGTATACACAGCGTAAACGCTGTGACTGGTTCAGGGCTGCGCCCCGAAACCCGCTAACACCACTGACGCGCTGGCGCTTGTCCAACGCCGGAGCGACCCGGAAAACTTTTCCGTGCCGTCCGGCGTTTGCGAAGGAGGGATAATGCAGAAGCCGAAGAAGAAGCCGCTCGTCGTAAAAAAAAGATCCTGGCATCCGGCAGTGATGGCAAATCTGATGCGTCAGGCACAGGAGGAAGATTACCGCCGGGAGCAGATGGCAGAGCTTGAGCGTTCAGCCCGGTCACATTTTGCGGATATCGGAGGAGAGGATGGCGGTTAAGCGTACCCGTTTTTTAGGTATCCGGGTGACCGATGGGGAGTACCAGCAGCTGCTGGAGCGCTGCAATGGAAGGCAACTGGCGGTGTGGATGCGGGAAACCTGTCTCGATACGCGCCCGGCGCGGTCGTTGCGGCTGCCGTCCATCGATCCGGTTTTGCTGCGCCAGCTTGCCGGGATGGGGAACAACCTCAACCAGATCGCCCGGAAAATTAACGGCGGCCAGTGGTCAGGCGCTGACCGGGTTCAGGT
>NZ_JBHSON010000289.1:0-629 GCF_042656285.1 Actinomadura rugatobispora
GAGATGTTCGAGAGGTTCACCGACCGTGCGCGTCGGGTTGTCGTTCTGGCTCAGGAAGAGGCCAGGATGCTCAACCACAACTACATCGGTACCGAGCACATCCTCCTTGGGCTGATCCATGAGGGCGAGGGTGTGGCCGCCAAGGCCCTGGAGTCGCTGGGGATCAGTCTGGAGGCGGTGCGGCAGCAGGTCGAGGAGATCATCGGCCAGGGTCAGCAGGCGCCGTCGGGGCACATCCCGTTCACTCCGCGTGCCAAGAAGGTGCTGGAGCTGTCGCTGCGTGAGGCGTTGCAGCTGGGTCACAACTACATCGGGACCGAGCACATCCTTCTGGGTTTGATCCGTGAGGGTGAGGGTGTCGCGGCTCAGGTGCTGGTGAAGCTGGGTGCGGATCTGAACCGGGTGCGGCAGCAGGTGATCCAGTTGCTGCACGGGTACCAGCAGGGCAAGGAGCCGGCGGCCTCGGGTGGTCCGTCGGAGTCGGCGCCGTCGACGTCGTTGGTGTTGGACCAGTTCGGGCGGAATCTGACGCAGGCGGCGCGTGAGGGCAAGCTCGACCCGGTGATCGGCCGGGACAAGGAGATCGAGCGGGTCATGCAGGTGCTGTCCCGCCGTACCAAGAACAACCC
>NZ_JBHSON010000290.1:0-629 GCF_042656285.1 Actinomadura rugatobispora
GGACGATGGTGCCACCGTTCCGCCCTGAACATCCCGGATATAATTTGCCTGACATGCGGCCAGAAGAAAGCCAGCAACAATCAATATAAAAAGAAAAATAGTCTTTACCTTTTTCATATACTTTCCCTGTATTTAAAGACTCCGGCATTCATCCCTGAACACCGGAAGTCAGTATTTCAAATCATCCTTGATAATTTTTTGTTACCAGTTACCGTCCCGATAATCAAAAGCTATATAACAATTATCCACATCAGGTTTTATTTGATTTTTAAAAAATGGCTGTAGTAAAGGAACCCATTCTTTCTTCAAATCAAACTCACCATTATTAATATTATCCTTTAAAGGCATTCCCAAGCTTTCAATGACAGAACCATCGTCACCAAAGTCTTTAGAATACTCTTCCCCTTTAAACTCTTCAGTTTTCTTATCAAACCATGTCAAACGTAATTTAAGCCCCATATTTACCTCTCAAAGATATTTTTTAATGTTCCGTTTTGGATCTGGCCCTTTAACCTGCTTACCCGTTTTGGGATCAAATGCGCCTAGGTGTTCGCCATCACTGGCACGATACCCTTCAAGCTCACCGTGCTGGGAATCCCATTCATAAATTTTACGTTTTTTATCGCCAT
>NZ_JBHSON010000291.1:0-620 GCF_042656285.1 Actinomadura rugatobispora
ATACGCAGGCAGTCGACGCCATATTCCGCCACTTTCAGCGCAATACGGTAGTCAAAGTGGATATCGGCGACCAGCGGGACGTTAACCTCCTGTTTGATAAGTTTGAACGCCTCAGCAGCGTCCATCGTCGGAACAGAGACACGGACAATGTCCGCGCCTACGCGTTCTAATGCTTTGATTTGATTGACCGTCGCTTCTACATCCGTAGTACGCGTATTGGTCATCGACTGGACGGCGATAGGCGCCCCATCGCCGACTGGCACGTTCCCAACGTAAATCCGTTTCGATTTTCTACGTTGAATAGGAGCCTGGTTATGCATGTAAAATCTCCCGCATTGCCCGTCTGTTACTGTGCTGCTGATTGTTCGGCATTAACGGTAAGACGCGCAACCTGGTTAGTTCTGATAAAACGACTTAAATCGACAGGCTTGCCCAGATACTGGATCTGTACCGCGGCCGGGGCGCCAATTTTCAGCTTATACGGCGCCTGACCGCTCAGGTTCAGGTTACCGCCTTTACGCTGCAGGCCGCTGAACAGTTTTTTACCGGTGGCATCGCTCACTTCCAGCCAGCAGTCGGCGGAAAAGTTCATCACCAGATCCTGCGCCGACGCCGCCGGA
>NZ_JBHSON010000292.1:0-620 GCF_042656285.1 Actinomadura rugatobispora
AATCCATTTGAAAGTTATATCGTGGTATATGTTTATGACCATGAACAATGAAGTCGAATTCGTTGTGGCTTGCAAAACGCATAAAATCTTCCGCATTTTTCATTTGACTTAGATCAGGATCTGGAAATGTAGTATCTGTATAATTTTTGGGATGGTGATGTGTTAGTAAAATCCTAAACTTACGTTTATCTTTCGTCCTTAACTCATCCAATTTTGATTGTAACGTTGATAAACATCTAAGGTCTACCTCCCCAAATTTTACTTCTTTATCACAGCTGTCTAGCGCAGAAGAGTTAACACCAACGACGATTAAATCCTCATGTTCCCAAATAGCCGAATATGGATCAGAATAATAGGATGAAAAGGTTGAATTATATAATAAAGAGGAAAAAAAATCATTACTCCGAATATTAGCGTATTTTGCTAAGATGATTTTACTTTTATCAGAATATCTTTCGCTTGCATCTTTTTCCTGTTGCCAATTTCCATCATGATTGCCAGGGACGAAGAAAATATTGTTATCACTTATGTTTAATATATTCTTTATCTCTTTAATCCTTTCAGCTGCAATTTCAAACTCATATGATTCTGCGCGATTTGTGATATCTCCAGCAATTAAA
>NZ_JBHSON010000293.1:0-620 GCF_042656285.1 Actinomadura rugatobispora
GTATTGGGTGCGCAGACGCACCACGTCAAATGAGAACTTCACTAACAATAACGCACCTAAAACGGCATACAGCGCGCTGACCATACGAAAACTCCCTTTAACTCTGGCAGATGGCTCCGGATATGATAGCAGGATATCAGAAAAGAGAAGATTGCTGCGGAATCGACGGCGCATTTCCTGCCGCCGGCAGGGCAGCGCGCAGGTCACCCCACAGGGTATCCACCAGCGCCGGGGCGAAAGCAATGTCCGGGGTATGCAGGAACAACCACGGGGTCCCCGACTGATGCCACTTCGCCAGGGTCTGAAGCCAGACGCGAAACAGTTCCCGGTTATGGGCCATATCGTCACCGCCGATAAAGCGCACCATTGGCTGCCGGGCGGTCATCACCGCATGTACCGGCACCTTCGGTTTCTTTTGTTGGGCATCGATCATCGCCGGACTGGTGGCCGCAGCGCTATGGACCGGGCGGCTGTCGAGGATCACGCGGTTGACGTTACGCTCGTGCAGCCCGCGGTTGAGCTGCTGTTCTGCTTCCCCTTTGGCGAAAAACTCGGGATGACGAACTTCGACGCCGTAGGTGAAATCCTTCGGCAGTCCGTCGAGAAAATGCCATAGCGCG
>NZ_JBHSON010000294.1:0-617 GCF_042656285.1 Actinomadura rugatobispora
TGTGCTCAACATCGTCGCAAAGGCGCGGTTTGTTTTATGGTAATATACCTGCGAAAAAAGGCTGGAGCGCGCCCCAATAAACTCAGCGATCGAATCAATCCCACTCTCTTTGTAAGCAAGGTACAATTTTCCCTGTTCCTCGACCGGGACAATTGACATAAACAAGCGATTGTAATCGTAGATGCCACACTTGACGCCGGAGAAATAGCCATCTCTGAGCAAGTAATCCATCCGGTCGGCATCGATCGGACAGGAAGAGATGATCGAGGTCATTAACGGCAGGATATCTGTTGCCTTTCCATTAATTTCCTCAATGATCTGTTGGTCACCGTATCTTTTTTCGATAATTTTTAACACATTTTCGATATTTATTTCGTCATCGACCTTACCTTGTTTTCTCAGATCATGATAAATCATCAGGCTGAACAACAGCGAAAGATGTTCATGTTCAACTTTCTGTTCTGGCTTGCTTAATACATCAATGATTGAATGGTAGGCCGTGGGGAGAACATCGGAGAATTCGTGCTTACAAGGCATAAAACTCTCAAACTGGTGGGATACCGGCCCGTGCCCGATGTCATGCATCAGGGCAGCGAGTCTCAACTCCTGAATGTTGT
>NZ_JBHSON010000295.1:0-614 GCF_042656285.1 Actinomadura rugatobispora
TCGATCTGTTGATCTGGAGCGGGCTGTGCGGATGGATGAATCGTCTGAAAATCGCCCTCGGCAATGTGCGTCAGCAGACGTAAATTGCTGAAACAGCGCTTGCTGCGGCAGGCATATTCGCGTAAAAATGTCAGCCGCTCTTTTAGCCACGAAAATACCTAATTATGTTTCAGGATAACCCGCTGCTAGCGCAGCTTAAACAGCAACTGCATTCCCAGACGCCGCGTGCAGAAGGGGTCGTAAAAGCCACGGAAAAGGGCTTTGGCTTTCTTGAAGTTGACGGGCAGAAGAGCTACTTCATTCCGCCTCCTCAGATGAAGAAAGTGATGCATGGCGACCGCATTTCGGCCGTTATTCATACCGAAAAGGAACGAGAGTCTGCCGAGCCGGAAGCACTGATCGAACCTTTCCTGACCCGCTTTGTCGGGAAAGTGCATAAAAAAGACGATCGTCTTTCTGTCGTGCCGGACCATCCTCTCCTGAAAGATGCTATTCCGTGCCGCGCCGCGCGTGGCGTTGAGCATGATTTTGTTGAGGGTGACTGGGCGGTTGCTGAGATGCGCCGTCATCCTTTAAAAGGCGATCGCGGTTTCTACGCCGAGCTTACCCAATAC
>NZ_JBHSON010000296.1:0-613 GCF_042656285.1 Actinomadura rugatobispora
GTCTCAGCTTAATGCACCGCCAAAGCAAAAATGTATAATAAGAAAAAAACAGCATGTAAAAGATTATTCCATAAATTGTTATCATTTCAAAATGAATATTATGGAATTCGCCCATTCTTAAACCATACTGATTAATTATATCAATTTCATAGTCTCCAAAGCGGCCATTGCCAAACAACAAGGCATTCGCATGATTCATCAACCAATCAATGTTTGCCTTGTAAATTTGCAGTCTCTCTGAGGTGCTTTCATCGTCCGCACCAGCAGTTGAAAGTGTATTCCAAAAATTAACTAATCTCGAAGCAGCATTATTTGATAAAAGGAGTAAGTCTTCAACGATGGAAGGGTTTAGCAATAACAACATGAGTGACGAGAAAGCGCCAAGCAATAAAATCACTTTCTTTGAAACTAACTTTGTAAATAATAAATAAATAAGCAACGCCAAGATTGCTGCTTTAGAACCTATGTAAACTGCGCTAGTTAATGTCAATAAAAAAATTATTATTTTATGTAAATTCTTTTTGGAATGATAAACAGCAAAAGGTAAAAAACACACAAGAAAGCTAAGCATATCATTTTCATTATAATAAAATGCCGTTGGCTTTGATATACT
>NZ_JBHSON010000297.1:0-612 GCF_042656285.1 Actinomadura rugatobispora
CGCCACCCTGCTGGCCGCCGGCCTGGACGACCACCCCGGCGTGCACGTCCTGGAGCCCCTGGGCTACATCGACTTCATCGCCGCGGTCCGGGGCGCGGCCGCGGTCGTGACCGACTCGGGCGGACTCCAGGAGGAGACCACCATCCTGGGCGTGCCGTGCCTGACCGTCCGGCCCAACACCGAGCGGCCGATCACCATCACCCACGGCACCAACCGCCTCGTCACTTTCGAGGACCTGGTCCCCCAGACCCGCAAGGCCCTCGACACCGAACACGCCACCGCCCGCAAGCCACCGCTGTGGGACGGCCACGCCGGAGAACGCATAGCCGACGTGATCCGCCACTGGAAGAAGGCGAAGTAGCCATGGACATGGATCTGGTGGTCATCGGGCTCGGTTACGTCGGGCTGCCGCTGGTACGGGAGGCCGCCCAGGCCGGACTGCGGGTGGGCGGCCTGGACCGCGACCCCCGCGTCGTCGAAGGACTCAAGGCCGGGCGCTCGCACATCGACGACGTGGACGACGCCCAGGTGAGCGACATGCTCACCGCGGGCTTCACCCCCACCCTGGACGAGGCGGTCCTGGACGACGCCCGCTCCATCGTCATCTGCGTC
>NZ_JBHSON010000298.1:0-609 GCF_042656285.1 Actinomadura rugatobispora
CCCGATATCGAGTACGGGCACATCGAGACCGACTCGCCGGGTCCGGGCGGGTACAAGGGCGCGGGTGAGGGCGGTGCGATCGGGGCGCCGCCGGCGGTGATCAACGCGGTCGCCGACGCGCTGGCCCCGTTCGGCGCGGAGATCACCCGGCTGCCGATCACCCCGGAGTCGATCGTGGAGATCGTCCGCCGCGGCACCGGCAGCGGGGCGGAGGCCAAATGAAACCGGCGGCTTTCGAGTACCACGCCCCCGCGAGCGTGCAGGAGGCGGTGGGGTTGCTGGCGGAGCTGGGCGAGGACGCCAAGGCCATCGCCGGCGGCCAGAGCCTGGTCCCCATGCTCGCCCTGCGGCTGGCGGTACTGGATCACCTGGTGGATCTGCGCCGGTTGGAGGAGTTGCGCGGGATCGAGCAACGCGATGGCGGGGTGTGGATCGGCGCGGGCACCACCCAGGCGACGATCCAGCGGTCGGCCGAAGTGGGCCGCGGGGTGCCGTTGCTGGCGCGGGCCACGCCGCTGATCGGGCATTTCCAGATCCGCAACCGCGGCACCCTGGGCGGCTCGATCGCGCACGCCGACGCCGCCGCCGAGTACCCCGCCGTCGCGCTGG
>NZ_JBHSON010000299.1:0-609 GCF_042656285.1 Actinomadura rugatobispora
CTGCATCTTCGTTTACTGCGCCGGGCACAGCATCGCGCTCTTCTTCAAGCTCCGCGATAGTCTGCTGGAGCCATTCTTTGGTAAGTATGCTCATGATGCTGCTCCTTCCTGATACTGTTCGAACCAGAATACCACTGGCTTCTCAACTGCCTCGATAAGGCCGAAACGCTCTGCCGTTCGGAAGTTCATGCTGCTCTTGCGCCCTCGCTCGACCTGAAGAGATACCTGCTTTCTGAACATTTCCAGCGAGTAGGATGTTTTCAGTAAGTTGCAGGGCGCACATGCCGGAAATAGGTTATCCAGTCTTTCATCTTCTGGCCTGTAGTATTCACCCGTAGCTTTCAGTTTGAAGATGCCTTTCGCAGCAGCCTTCATACACTGCTCAGATTTTCGCAGCACCGCCTCAACGTGGTCAGCATGCCAGCCCTTTTCGGGAAGTTCGCAACCACAATAAGCACAGCGCCCGCCGAACTTCATCCGCAGCTCTGCGCGCTGTTTTTTCGTCAGTGCCATGCTCACTCTCCTTTACCGGCTGCGGCGATGTTGACTCCAGCATCGTGCAGTGCCTCAAGCACCTGATGCTGCTTGTAAACCATTTCCGTGTGATAC
>NZ_JBHSON010000300.1:0-607 GCF_042656285.1 Actinomadura rugatobispora
CAAGGTGCTGCCGGTCGAGGACATGCCGTTCCTGGAGGACGGCACCCCGGTCGACATCGTCCTGAACCCGCTGGGCGTGCCCGGCCGGATGAACGTCGGCCAGGTCCTGGAGACCCACCTGGGATGGATCGCCGCCCAGGGCTGGGACATCAGCGGCGTCGAGGAGCAGTGGGCCGAGCAGCTGCGCGAAAAGGGCTTCGACCGCGTCGAACCGCACACCAACGTCGCCACCCCGGTCTTCGACGGTGCCAGCGAAGAGGAGATCATCGGCCTGCTGGACAACACGCTCGTCAACCGCGACGGCGGCCGGATGGTGCTGCCCAGCGGCAAGGCGCAGCTGTTCGACGGCCGGTCCGGGGAGCCCTTCCCGTACCCGATCTCGGTCGGCTACATCTACATCCTCAAGCTGCACCACCTGGTCGACGACAAGATCCACGCCCGCTCGACCGGCCCGTACTCCATGATCACCCAGCAGCCGCTGGGCGGTAAGGCCCAGTTCGGCGGGCAGCGGTTCGGTGAGATGGAGGTCTGGGCGCTGGAGGCCTACGGCGCCGCCTACGCGCTCCAGGAGCTGCTGACCATCAAGTCCGACGACGTGCTCGGCCGC
>NZ_JBHSON010000301.1:0-607 GCF_042656285.1 Actinomadura rugatobispora
CAAGGTGCTGCCGGTCGAGGACATGCCGTTCCTGGAGGACGGCACCCCGGTCGACATCGTCCTGAACCCGCTGGGCGTGCCCGGCCGGATGAACGTCGGCCAGGTCCTGGAGACCCACCTGGGGTGGGTGGCCAGCCGCGGCTGGAAGGTCGAGGGCGACGACGCCGACTGGAAGCGGGCCCTGCAGGCGATCGGCGCCGACGAGGCCGAGCCGTGGACCAACACCGCGACCCCGGTGTTCGACGGCGCCCGCGAGGACGACGTCACCGGCCTGATCGCCAGCACCCTGCCCAACCGGGACGGCCAGCGCCTGGTCGGCCCCGGCGGCAAGGCCCGGATGTTCGACGGGCGCACCGGCGAGCCGTACAAGGACCCGATCTCGGTCGGCTACATCTACATCCTCAAGCTGCTCCACCTGGTCGACGACAAGATCCACGCGCGGTCGACCGGCCCGTACTCCATGATCACCCAGCAGCCGCTCGGGGGTAAGGCCCAGTTCGGCGGGCAGCGGTTCGGTGAGATGGAGGTCTGGGCGCTGGAGGCCTACGGCGCCGCCTACGCGCTCCAGGAGCTGCTGACCATCAAGTCCGACGACGTGCTCGGCCGC
>NZ_JBHSON010000302.1:0-603 GCF_042656285.1 Actinomadura rugatobispora
CCAGCGCGACGGCGGGGTACTCGGCGGCGGCGTCGGCGTGCGCGATCGAGCCGCCCAGGGTGCCGCGGTTGCGGATCTGGAAATGCCCGATCAGCGGCGTGGCCCGCGCCAGCAACGGCACCCACGCCGCCACCTCCGCCGACCGCTGGATCGTCGCCTGCGTGGTGCCCGCGCCGATCCACACCCCGCCATCGCGTTGCTCGATGCCGCGCAACTCCTCCATGCGGCGCAAATCGACCAGGTGATCCAGCACGGCCAGCCGCAGGGCGAGCATGGGGACCAGGCTCTGGCCGCCGGCGATGGCCTTGGCGTCCTCGCCCAGCTCCGCCAGCAACCCCACCGCCTCCCCCACGCTCGCGGGGGCGTGGTACTCGAAAGCGGCCGGTTTCATTTGGCCTCCGCCCCGGTGCCGTGGCGGACGATCTCCACGATCGACTCCGGGGTGATCGGCAGCCGGGTGATCTCCGCGCCGAAGGGGGACAGCGCGTCGGCGACCGCGTTGATCACCGCCGGCGGCGCCCCGATCGCACCGCCCTCACCCGCGCCCTTGTACCCGCCCGGACCCGGCGAGTCGGTCTCGATGTGCCCGTACTCGATATCGGG
>NZ_JBHSON010000303.1:0-594 GCF_042656285.1 Actinomadura rugatobispora
CGTCACGGCGAGGTAGCGGGCGTAAAAATGCAGCGCCAGGGTGGTCTGGTCATTGCTTAGCGCGAACGGCAGGCTTTCATCCCCCATGGCGATCAGCGATTTATCAGGATTATAGAGGCCGATAGCCACGCCGGTTGCATAGTCCGGCCCGCCGGTCAGGGCCAGCAGATCGCTATTGTTACCGTCCGGCGTGCCTTCAAAATGGGTGCTGACGGCGGATAACCCGGCGCCGCAGGCTTCAAGGTTAATAGTGAACGGCCCATAGGGCGTTTCGTTTTTTTGCCCGGCCAGCTGGCGGGCCGCCACATCATGCATCTCCACTACCAGCTGTTCCGAGCCGGGGGAGACAATACAGGTTTTGCCTTTCACCACGCCGGTAATATAGACCGTGCCGTCATGGGCGAGCGTCTTGCCTGACAACAGCAGCGCGCAACAGATAAATAACCTGTTCAGGATCGTCATTCTGTCTCCTTACTGGTAAAGCAGATCGAAATACATCACGGCGGTGGCGTTGCCGGTGGTGACCGTCGGCAGCGTAGATTTATAGCGCAGGAAGAAGGTCAGCGTGTTATCGCCCGGCAGCAGGGGATATAG
>NZ_JBHSON010000304.1:0-592 GCF_042656285.1 Actinomadura rugatobispora
AGCCGGTGAACACGTCCTGACGCCCTACAAAGGGCGCGGCAAGCCAGAGTCCCAGAAGGAGGCCAACCGCGCCCACGCACGACTCCGCGGACCGGGAGAGCGAGCAAACGCCCAGCTCAAAGCCTGGAGGATCCTGCGCAAACTCCGGTGCTGCCCCCTCCGCACCGGCCGCATCGCCAAGGCAGTCCACACCTTCACCTCCGCGAGACCGCATCACGTTGAAAATAGCCTCGTTATTTAGCCCATCGGACCCCGGATGACGATGATGCGGAGGGATCGGTGATCGCGTCCAGGTCGGCGAGTCAAGGGCGCGCGGGGTCAAATCCCGCCGTCCCAACCAGCCTTTTCACAGGCCAGAAGGGCTTCAGAGCTTGATTCCGAGGCCTTTTTCGCTCCCGAACCGTATTCGGGAGCCAATTGGGGAGCCACTCGGGACCGCTTGACGGCGTCAAGAGGTCCTGACCTGCCGCCTAGTACTCCAGCCGTAGAAGGTGATCTTTATCGTTTCCGGGTGGATTGTCGCTGGTAGTGGCAGGTGCGGGCGCGGGCTTGGTGGCGTCGCCGCCAGTGCGACCAGTGCAGGCAGTGCGCG
>NZ_JBHSON010000305.1:0-588 GCF_042656285.1 Actinomadura rugatobispora
CTTTTGCCAACAAGCAGCTACGCGGCTCCGTCTCAAACTGGGCCTCGCTTAACGGCCGCATGGAGCAATTGAGCGACATTGATAATATGTTGGGCGATGAATCCGACAACGTCTCTGTCTCCATCAATAACCTGTTCAAGTCGATGGCGACGCTGAGCGCAACCCCAGATGACGGCCCGGCCCGTTCCGCAGTATTCAGCTCACTCGGCGTATTGACCCAGCGCTTCAATGACAGCGGCAAGCGCCTCACCGCGCTGGAAAAGAGCACCAACACCAATATCGAAACCAGCGTTAAAGAAATTAATAGCATCAGCGACCAGCTGGCAGAAGTGAATAAACAGCTGGAACGCGTACAGGCGCAGAACGGTACGCCGCCTGCGGACCTGCTGGATCAACGTGATGCATTACTGGAAAAACTGAGTGAGCAGATCGGTATAGATGTAACCGAGAATAGCGTATCTGGCCGCGTCGACGTAACGCTTCAGGATGGTCGCCCCCTTGTCTTTGGCGAAAACGCCAGCAAGCTACAGGCCACAGCGTCTGAAAGCGATCCTGACAGAATCGTTGTCTCTTACGTTGATAGCAACG
>NZ_JBHSON010000306.1:0-579 GCF_042656285.1 Actinomadura rugatobispora
GAGGCTGGTTTTTTGTGTAGTTTGGTCGGCACGATAGGATTTTGCCTCCATCGCATGATGGCCATCCTAAAGCTCAAAGGAAGTTTTGCATAATCACTTCTTCAAAATCGCATTCCCCAAAATAAAAGCTAAGCGAATGAAAAATATAGTGAAATTTAAGGATGAAAATGCAATAAAATCAGCCAGAAAAACATGGTTAACTGGCTGATTAATAACATTTAATTGGAGGTTGTAGAACTCTGCTTCTGGAACAGTTCCCGGAAGACCGGGTAGATGTCATCCTGGTCACGAATGTGCTGCATCGCAAAGTTATCGAACATCGCTTGCAGATGCTCATACTCACGCCACAGCGTCTGGTGGGCGCGACGGGTAATTTCAATGTAGCTGTAGTAACGCACCACCGGCAGGATCTTCTTCGCCAGAATTTCATGACACAGCGGCGAGTCATCCGCCCAGTTATCGCCATCCGATGCCTGCGCGGCGTAGATATTCCACTGCGCCGGATCGTAGCGCTCCTTCACCACCTCGTCCATCAGCTTCAGGGCGCTCGACACGATGGTGCCGCCGGTCTCCTGCGAG
>NZ_JBHSON010000307.1:0-574 GCF_042656285.1 Actinomadura rugatobispora
CTAGATAGATAGTTATTAAGTGTAGAGAAAGATAACCCCCAATCCTTAGCTGCTGCCCTGACGCTGCGGTTTCCTACTAGCGATTTCAGTCTCTTGATAAAGCTTTCTTTTCTGCCTTCATCAAAAGCAATTTCATTTGCTTTTCCAGTAGCCATTTTCTTTCCCGTTTAACGCATTGATTATAAAAGAGATGATTCAAATTAGGCTCACTAAATCACATCAAGACAAAAGAAAGATTCATATTTGCTTTACGTGATGCATATTTGGATCAATACTATTCCTACGGATAACCCCGCCGGATTACTCCGACGGATAACTTTTAAGAGTAAACGAACTATGGAAAGAAATGAAGTGCGTGACTGGCATCGCATTGACATTGTCGCCGAGCTTCACAAGCGCGGCGTGACAATGCGCAGCCTTTCCACCAGTGCCGGGCTAAGCCCCGACACGCTGAAAAATGCGCTGGCTCGTTCATATCCTAAAGGTGAGCGCATTATTGCGAGTGCTCTCAATCTGGAACCCTCTTCAATCTGGCCAAGCCGATACAACAAGGATTTGTGATCATGTTTGTCAC
>NZ_JBHSON010000308.1:0-572 GCF_042656285.1 Actinomadura rugatobispora
CCCGCGCGTTTCGCGTTGCGGATTTCATCTGCGAGCGTCTTCAGCAGCATGCCATCCTGCTGCTGCTCTCTGTCCATATCACGTAAAAACTTGAGGGTAATGATGTCCCGTTGCGCTTTGGCTTCATCGTATCTGGCACACCGCGGCGTATGCCTCGGTCGATGGGATTCGTTCATATCCACGGCCACTGCAGCGTTTGCAATCGGCCAGAATTGGAACGCCCTGCCGTTCTGTAAGAGCCTGATTAACGGCTTTCCCGCGTCCATGGCAATCTTTACAGGCGCAACTTACAACCTTCTTACCCTTACACTGAGGGCAGAGAACGCGCGCTACCTCCCTGACCTGTCTATGCACCTCATACTCAGAAGGACGAATATCCTCCGCGCCCATGTTCAAAGACATCTTCACGAATTTCTTCTCTTTTGCCGGAGTATGAATCTTCATGCTGAAAACCTCAGCGTCGATAAACCCTTCCCCATTGCAGCCATCGCACTGCTTCACACTGGCGGCACTGCGGGAATAATCCTCAAACGCGAAGGTGGCCAGTTGGTGCATTACTAATGGCTTAACCC
>NZ_JBHSON010000309.1:0-566 GCF_042656285.1 Actinomadura rugatobispora
GTGTACGGCGACGTGAACTCGACGATCGCCGCCGCGCTGGTCGCGGCCAAGCTGCACATCCCGGTCGCGCATGTGGAGGCCGGGCTGCGCAGCTTCGACATGACCATGCCCGAGGAGGTCAACCGGCGCCTGACCGACCAGCTGTCGGACCTGTGCCTGGTCACCAGCCCCGAGGCGATCGGCCACCTGGCCGCCGAGGGCATCGGCGTCCAGCGGTCGCACTTCGTGGGCAACCCGATGATCGACACCCTGCTGAAGAACCTGGACGCCTTCGACACCGCCAAGGTCCGCGCCGAGCACGCCCTGCCCGGCCGGTACGTGCTGGCCACCCTGCACCGCCCCGCCAACGTCGACTCCCCCGAGACGGCAGCGGCGCTGGTCGAGCACCTGCACGGGGTCGCCGACCTGGCCGAGGTCGTCATCCCGGTGCACCCCCGCGGCCGCGCCACCCTGCTGGCCGCCGGCCTGGACGACCACCCCGGCGTGCACGTCCTGGAGCCCCTGGGCTACATCGACTTCATCGCCGCGGTCCGGGGCGCGGCCGCGGTCGTGACCGACTCGGGCGG
>NZ_JBHSON010000310.1:0-730 GCF_042656285.1 Actinomadura rugatobispora
TGCGGCGGCGCGGACGGCGTTGATGATTCCCTGGTAGCCGGTGCAGCGGCACAGGTTGCCTGACAGGCCCTCGCGGATCTGGTCGTCGGTGGGGTCGGGGTGTTCGCGCAGGAACGCGGTGGCCGAGACGATGAATCCGGGGGTGCAGAAGCCGCATTGCAGGCCGTGGTGTTCGCGGAAGGCGTCCTGGAGGGGGGACAGGGTGCCGTCGGGGGAGGCGATGCCTTCGATGGTGGTGATGTCGGCGCCGTCGGCCTGGACGGCGAAGACGAGGCAGGCGCGGACGGCCTCGCCGTCCATGAGGACCGAGCAGGCGCCGCAGACGCCGTGTTCGCAGCCCAGGTGGGTGCCGGTCAGGCCGCAGTCCTCGCGCAGGTAGTCGGCCAGGGTGAGCCGGGCCGGCACGCTCGCCCGCCGCGACCGGCCATTGACCCGCATCCCGATCTCGACCTCAGGCATTGCTCGCCTCCTGCACTCCGGCCTCCTGGACGGCCCGTTCCCAGGCGCGCGCCACCATGGCCGCGCCGACGTGTTTGCGGTAATCGGCGGACCCGTGCAGATCCCCTCCATCGCGGTGCGCCCGATGTCCTCGGCGCTCACCTCGCCCGCGGCGGAGCCGGTCAGTTGCGTTTCGGTGGTGGTGGCGCGCAGTGCGGCCTGCCCGAGCCCGAACAGGCCGATGCCGCAGCGGGCGATCCGGTCGTCGGTGTCGAGCTGGACGGCGACGGCG
>NZ_JBHSON010000311.1:0-561 GCF_042656285.1 Actinomadura rugatobispora
GGATTCTTTTGAAGATGGCAGCACCATTAGCCTTGCTAACGAGTGCCTGCGCTGGAAGAGCAACGGGGAATATTACAGATGGGACGGAGACCTTACAGAGCCCAAAGATGTTCCCCCGGCATCTACTCCCGATAGCACCGGCGGTATTGGTGAAGGGAAGTGGGTCAGTGTTGGGGATGCCGCTTTAAGGACCGAGCTAAGCAACGGTAAATACCGCAGTGACGCATTGGCTGTAAAGTATGTTCCAGGGGTCGTCATTGATAGCACGACCGATAACCGCGCAGCAGTATACGCTTACACAGGACAAATTTATGTTCCGAAGGGTGTGCAGCTGCGATGTAATTTCCTGCCTGATGATGATGTAACCAAGTTCACTGGTGAAGGAAAAATTCTTACTCGCGACCCATGGGGTAACGAACATGTGTTTGACGTTTCACTGGCAACTCATGGCAGCAAATACACTGCATTCAACGTAATAAACCAGTTCGCTCGCCGCAATACGCAATGTCGTGTTGGTATCGTGGGTGACTCAATCACAGACGGTGCTTATGGAGCCGGGTG
>NZ_JBHSON010000312.1:0-559 GCF_042656285.1 Actinomadura rugatobispora
ATAGGTTTTGGTGGTCGCGTGCTGGGTGATGCCCTGCCGAAATACCTTAACTCCCCGGAAACCGATATTTTCCATAAGGGCCGCCAGCTTTACGGTCTTTATGAGGCACAGCAGGATAATGCGGAACCTCCGCGTCTTCTGGTCGTCGAAGGCTATATGGATGTTGTTGCGCTGGCGCAGTACGACATTAACTATGCCGTTGCGTCGCTGGGAACGTCCACCACGGCGGACCATATCCAGCTGCTGTTCCGCGTCACCAACAACGTGATTTGCTGTTACGACGGTGACCGCGCAGGACGCGACGCCGCCTGGCGAGCGCTGGAAACCGCGTTGCCGTATATGACCGACGGGCGTCAGCTACGCTTTATGTTCCTGCCCGACGGTGAAGACCCGGATACGCTGGTGCGTAAAGAGGGCAAAGCGGCGTTTGAAGCGCGGATGGAGCAGGCTCAGCCGCTCTCCACGTTTCTGTTTAACAGCCTGATGCCGCAGGTTGATTTGAGTACCCCTGACGGGCGCGCGCAGCTCAGCACGCTGGCGCTGCCGTTAATCAGCCAGG
>NZ_JBHSON010000313.1:0-558 GCF_042656285.1 Actinomadura rugatobispora
CGCGGCACTTCCACCCACGACGTAACAGAGCTGGGCGTACCGCCACCACCCCCACGGGCCTAACCCGAAGCTGCGCGAGCCCTCGCATCCACGGACGAGCGAGACGACCTCCACGAGCGCGGCCCAACCACGCCGAAGCTCCCAAACGCGGCGCTATCACCATCTCAACAACACGACAGAGCCGAACGCATCGCCACCACCCACATGGGCCTCTTCGAAAACAGCACGAGCCCCCGACCCACGGGCGGGCAAGACGGCCTCCAGGAACGCGGCGCCGACCACGCCAAAGCCCCACACGCGGCGTTACCGCCTTCCCACCCGTGACGCAACGGAGCCGAACGTATCGCCACCACTGCCATGGGCCTGACTCGAACGCGAGCCCGCGTACCCGCGGGTGGAGGGAACGGCCTCCGGGAGCGCGGCGGCGGGCGCGGCGGGGGTCTGTCCAGTTAACGGTGTGACTCGATATTGCTGAGGTCAGCTGCCGGCGGTGGTGAGGCGGCCTTCGAAAGCGATGTCGAAGGCGTTGAGGGCGGCCTTCCACCGGGCGATCCAGCG
>NZ_JBHSON010000314.1:0-555 GCF_042656285.1 Actinomadura rugatobispora
CATCATCATCAAGCTGAAAGGCATTGACGATCGTGATGCCGCGAATGCGCTGACTAATTGTGAAATTGTCGTGGATTCGTCGCAGTTGCCACAGCTGGAAGAGGGTGACTACTACTGGAAAGACCTTATGGGTTGCCAGGTAGTGACCACTGAAGGCTACAGCCTGGGGAAAGTCATCGACATGATGGAAACCGGGTCAAATGACGTTCTCGTCATTAAGGCAAACCTGAAAGATGCATTTGGCATCAAGGAGCGGTTGGTTCCGTTCCTCGATGGACAGGTTATCAAGAAAGTCGATCTCGCTACTCAAACCATTGAAGTAGATTGGGATCCTGGTTTTTAAATTCTCCGGATAAACGGTAAAAGACGGCGCTATGTGGATTGGCATAATTAGCCTGTTTCCTGAAATGTTCCGCGCGATTACCGATTACGGGGTAACTGGCCGGGCAGTAAAGAATGGCCTGCTGAGCATCGAAAGCTGGAGTCCTCGCGACTTCACGCATGACCGGCACCGTACCGTGGACGATCGTCCTTACGGCGGCGGACCGGGGATGC
>NZ_JBHSON010000315.1:0-553 GCF_042656285.1 Actinomadura rugatobispora
CTTTGGCATGCTGGCACTGTTGCTCATCGACGAAACGCTGGCTCCATTTTTTGAACGTCTTATGAGCCACGGCTTCGAGATCCTGAGCGGGTTACTACAGGCGCTGGTTTGAGGGCTTAATTCGTGCAGGCTATCCGTACTACCGTCTCCGTTCCCGATGCCAGGATGCTGTTTTCCAGCAAATAGAGGGAACTGGTGGAGGTTTCGCCGCTCTTAAGCTGCGGAAAAATATAATCCGTCACCTCTTTTTCGTTGCTTTGATCGCCCAGTCGACGGGCGTGGCTAAGCATCGTCAGATGCAGCAGGTTGCCGGAGAAGGACATGGTATAATTCACGCTGCGCTGTACGGGTGAAGCTTGCCCTACGCGTTTTCCGTCCTGAAAATGGCGGATGTTACCGATATAGGTCGTGTGTCCCTCATGAAGTCCATCGCGGTATGAGCGATAAATTCCTCGCGCCAGCGTCACGTTGTTTTCGTCCTTGATAGTGTAAAACGAGGCTGGGGCAAAGCACGTCTGTTTCAGCGGCGACGTGGCGATCGTGTACCCGATTG
>NZ_JBHSON010000316.1:0-550 GCF_042656285.1 Actinomadura rugatobispora
GTGCGACGGCTGTCCTGACGACGGCGCGCGACGCGCTCGCCCAGCAGGTCGCTTTCACAAATCAACGCCAGGTTATTGAGCGTATCAATGAATCCGTGCTCGGCGGCGCCGATCATCAGGTAACGGCCATTTCCGGTCGCTTCGCTCAGGCGAAGAATGCGCTTCGGCGCAACTTTGATCCGTCCCAGCAGTTCGCCCAGCGCTTCACGGCGACCCTCATTTTCAACGGAGAAGACCACCGGCCCGGTGAAGGACTCAAGAAACTTACGCAGATTATCAAGGGGGGATTTCTGCTGCGCCTGAACGAAGCGCAGCAGGTGATGGAGATGTTCGGCGACCACTTTGGCCTGAACATTGTTCACGTTGAAGGCGAGCAGCGTTTCCTCGACGCGCTGGCGGGTGAAAGCGATCCGGAAGCGAAGCGTAAAATTATCGGTCGCGTTTTCGTGGAAGTGTTCGACGAAGAAGCGCTGAAGCTGGACGACGTCAAATGGCTGGCGCAGGGTACCATCTACCCTGACGTTATCGAATCTGCCGCTTCCGCCACCGG
>NZ_JBHSON010000317.1:0-547 GCF_042656285.1 Actinomadura rugatobispora
GGTCGGCGGCTCGCCCGGACGCAGCTTGCGGTAGATGTCCAGCAGCGCGTCGTCCTGCCCGGAGGTGTGGTCCTTCTCCAGGGTCACATTGATCGACTCATAGCCGCCGAACCGCTCGCGGATCCGCTCCTCGGTCCAGCCCAGCGCCTTCAGCAGCACCGTCACCGGCTGCTTGCGCTTGCGGTCGACGCGCACGCCGACGTTGTCACGCTTGTCGACCTCGAACTCGAGCCAGGCGCCGCGGCTCGGGATGACCCGGCAGCCGTAGATGTCCTTGTCCGACGCCTTGTCGAGGGCGCGGTCGAAGTACACGCCCGGGGAACGGACCAGCTGGGAGACCACGACCCGCTCGGTGCCGTTGATGATGAAGGTGCCCTTGGGCGTCATGAGCGGGAAGTCGCCCATGAACACCGTCTGGCTCTTAATCTCACCGGTGGTGTTGTTGATGAACTCCGCCGTGACGAACATCGGGGCGGAGAAGGTCATGTCCTTGTCCTTGCACTCCTCCACGGAGTACTTGGGCGGCTCGAACCGGTGGTCCCGGAAC
>NZ_JBHSON010000318.1:0-547 GCF_042656285.1 Actinomadura rugatobispora
GTTCCGGGACCACCGGTTCGAGCCGCCCAAGTACTCCGTGGAGGAGTGCAAGGACAAGGACATGACCTTCTCCGCCCCGATGTTCGTCACGGCGGAGTTCATCAACAACACCACCGGTGAGATCAAGAGCCAGACGGTGTTCATGGGCGACTTCCCGCTCATGACGCCCAAGGGCACCTTCATCATCAACGGCACCGAGCGGGTCGTGGTCTCCCAGCTGGTCCGCTCGCCCGGTGTCTACTTCGACCGCGCCCTCGACAAGGCGTCCGACAAGGACATCTACGGCTGCAAGGTCATCCCGAGCCGCGGCGCCTGGCTCGAGTTCGAGATCGACAAGCGCGACAACGTGGGCGTCCGGATCGACCGCAAGCGCAAGCAGCCGGTGACGGTGCTGCTGAAGGCGCTGGGGTGGACCGAGGAGCGCATCCGCGAGCGGTTCGGCGGCTATGAGTCGATCAATGTGACCCTGGAGAAGGACCACACCTCCGGGCAGGACGACGCGCTGCTGGACATCTACCGCAAGCTGCGTCCGGGCGAGCCGCCGACC
>NZ_JBHSON010000319.1:0-545 GCF_042656285.1 Actinomadura rugatobispora
GACAAGAGAAGAGGCGCTCGATGATTTGTGGGACAACAGGGACGATGCGAATCAGGGCAGTGAGATTTTCGAATAAACGTCCTCGGCGATTTCACCACCAAAACCCGTAACCCTTTACACTAGATCTGGCTTCCCGATATGAGCGTGCGAAGCTGATCTGGTCTCAACGCTCAACTGCGGGATTCACCAATTCCCGCACTCTTCAGGTGAATGAGGAAAAGGCATACTCCCGCAGCCGTCCCTCGCTCTGTACCGGGATGTACCCGTTTCCCGACCGGCAGCCAGCCTTTTCCCGGTTCGTATAACGGCACTCCCACCGTTTCCCTGAAAACCTCCAGCCTTTTCCCTGCGGCGATGCTCCCGTTCCTGAAAAGGGACATGGCCTTTCCCCTGGATGACCCGAAGGCTGACCGAAGGGGTGGCGATTATGCAATTCCTGGCGGACAACGTACCGGATCGTCAGCTCCTTGCCCCCACCGGCAGCATTGCGCGTTATAAAACGCTGGAGTGGCTGAACTATATTGCCACCGAACTGCACAAAGGCT
>NZ_JBHSON010000320.1:0-544 GCF_042656285.1 Actinomadura rugatobispora
GGCGTGGCCGGCGTCCAGCCGGACAGAGCCAGAAAGAGGGGAAAAGACCGTGCGTCGGTGGCGTCCAGCCAGCGTAAGCAAGGTCTTTTCCCCTGAAGTCAGCCACGCCCCAGCGGGGATGACTTGCATTTCTCCGCAAGGAGAAAAAAGCAACAGAGATAGGTTAACGTAAAATGTTCAGCGAAAAACCGACATGGTTCACCTATCCTGATAATTGATCGTCAGGGAATAGAAAGACTTAATCAGGGGACAATATCCCACATCAGCGCGTCCGGTGACCGTCTTGCAGGTGCCGGGGAAATTGCGCCTCCTCGCTCACTCGGTCGCTACGCTCCGGGCGTGAGACTGCGGCGGGCGCTGCGGACACATACAAAGTTACCCACAGATTCCGTGGATAAGCAGGGGACTAACATGTGAGGCAAAACGGCAGGGCCGCGGCGGTGGCGTTTTTCCATAGGCTGCGCCCTCCTGCCAGAGTTCACATAAACAGACGCTTTTTCGGTGCATCTGTGGGAGCCGTGAGGCTCAACCATGAATCTGACAG
>NZ_JBHSON010000321.1:0-541 GCF_042656285.1 Actinomadura rugatobispora
CTCAGCAGGGACTGAACCCGCTGTTGCAGCTTTTCTCATTTTCCAGATCGAGAGGGCATGAATGGCGCAGTACGGCGGTTTACTGACGACGACGAGCGGTGAGGTATGGGTTACCGCCAACAGCTCGCCAATTGCATTACAGGCGCGAAAGACAGCGGCACTGCAGGGAACATCGGGTTTCAATACCAGGGTGACGCACACTTTTCCCTCAGGTCAGCCCGTTGTGGCCTTCGTTCATTGCACGGTTGAGGTGGAAATCACTCAGACGGTAAGCGGAAACACCATCACGATTGATTTTCTCAGACCTAATGCAACCGGCACAGCGTACGTTTATTTTTTCACAATTTTCCCCCAGACAAAGCCAGATTACGGGATGGCCGTGTGGGATGCATCGGGGACCCTGATTTTAACCCACGAGACGCGCACGCTCGTCGATGTCGTTACCATAGGCACTGCCGGAGTGGATGCTAGCTCAGGCTACAACATCAACACAACCAGCTGACCTGCTCGCCGCCCATCGGGATGGCGCGGCCCGGTTCGC
>NZ_JBHSON010000322.1:0-537 GCF_042656285.1 Actinomadura rugatobispora
CTATCATTCTTTTCGCTCGAAAGAGCCAAGAGTAAACGAAAGCCCAACGCGCATAGCGCCAATGGCCACAATCACAACAAGGAGAAATACATGTCTAAGTCATTACTTGATCTGCTTAACAAGACCCGTGGCGATATTGCTTCTAAACGTGGCAATAACGTTGATGTGACCCGTCTGAAAGACGGCAATAACTATCTGCGCATTTTCCCGAACAAGGACGACCCGAATGGCCTGTTCTTCCAGACTTTCGGTATGCACTACGTTAAGCATCAGAATGAGGAAGGCAAAGATGTAACCACCGCCTACATCTGCGAACAGCACACCCACGGCCACGCTTGCCAGCTGTGTGAGATGGTTATGGAAGGTCGTGCTCGCTTTAAGGGCAACAAAGCGATGGAAGAGCGCATTAACAGTATGCGTGCTACACCGCGTTATCTGGTCAACGGTGTTCTGTCTGCGCGCGAAGACTTTGCAGACGCAGAGAAATGCCAGCTGATTGAGCTGCCGTCTACGGTCTTCGACGATATCTGCAAAGTG
>NZ_JBHSON010000323.1:0-535 GCF_042656285.1 Actinomadura rugatobispora
CATCCGTGTCAGTGGGGACAACATGCATCTGTAGCCACATCAACGGTCTGTCTGGCGGTGGTTTCGGCCCCCACTTTACTCCCGAGAAGTTGACTATCTTCACGCAGTACAGGACTTGATCTACCTCAGCTTGGCTTGGAAGGTAATCGTCTGTTTTAGCCACTCGTTAAATTTCCATTTAAAGCCCGAAGGCTTTCTAGGTACAAGGGTTTTGGTCAGTGAACGTATACCATTGATTGGATTCAGACGTAATTATTTGAGGCAAAAACAAGTCATCAAGTTACCTCAATCCTCGCCAAATCTGATACGTCCCTTCATATACTTCTCATATATTGCATCAAGTTCTTTCAGGCGGAGGGATATGATTCTCAAAAAGTTTTGCTTTTCGTCATCATCAGGTAACTGACGATAGAGCTCAAGCAATCTTTGTTCATCCGCTTTCAACCCATCTTTTTCATTAACTTCTTGTCCGAGGACCCACTCAAGGCTGACCCCTAGCGCATCAGCCAGTTTTATCGCCGAACTTTTCCCAATC
>NZ_JBHSON010000324.1:0-534 GCF_042656285.1 Actinomadura rugatobispora
GGATGGAATCTTCAAATCAAGCTTCCAGAATACCGACTACAGCAAAATCCCCGATGGCTTCAGAGGAGCGAACAAATGATGGAATTAACGCCGCGTCAGAATGAAGTGTTCGAAGCTATCAAGGTTCATATCGAAAAGGCAGGCTTTCCACCTACTATGCTGGAGCTTGCCGGATTAATTGGCTGCGCATCACCGAACGCTGCTGTAGAGCACGTGAAGTCGCTTAAGAAAAAAGGTTACATCACTGTTGCTCCTGGCGCAGCCAGGGGCATTACCGTCGTCAAAATGGAATGGGATGCAGATCCAGTAACGATCATCAAAGACCTGCTATCCGGCGGAGACAAGGCCAGAGATAACGCTGTTGAATGGCTGAAAAAACAGGGAGTGAGTTTATGAAACTGGTGCTCCCGTTCCCACCGAGCGTAAACACATACTGGCGAGCCCCAAACAAGGGGCCGTTAAAAGGCCGCCATCTTATCAGCGAGAAGGGCAGGGCATACCAGAGCGCGGCATGTGCAGCGATCATTGAGCAAC
>NZ_JBHSON010000325.1:0-533 GCF_042656285.1 Actinomadura rugatobispora
ATGTTGAGGAAATGAGAGTGGCATATGGTAAGTGGTGGGCCCGACTTATGAGCATCGTCGAGCCCGACATTCTGGAGTTCACGCCGCGTCAGGTCGGGTGAGACGGCCTTTATCATCACGGGTTAGGTTCAGGTGAGACATCGGCTTACGGGTTGATCGTGACATCTCTTTAATCTGCCAGGCGGTGACTTTGGTTCTGAGCCATTTATTGCGTCCACCCATGTAAGCGCAATCTGGCTCAGGGAAAGGGTTCTCGTTTGGGGCTCTTTTCCTGTAGCGTTCGAGCGTACGTGAGGAAATACACAGCTGCCCGCAGATGTCTTTAGTGCTCATCAGCTCAAATTTATTCGTTGCTTTGCTCATCTTCGTTCTCCAAGGGCCCCAACCGGGGCCGTTTGATAATTCTTTATCAGGACGCCTGGCCGGGAAGGGCACGCAAGCGGCGCATGCCTGTCATTGCCGTGGCCACATAGCTCGCCTTGCGGTTCACCACCTCCACCCAGACCTTCACGCCTTCAACCTTCACCGTATAC
>NZ_JBHSON010000326.1:0-531 GCF_042656285.1 Actinomadura rugatobispora
CGTGGTTTCATACGGACCGTATTTCCACGGTGCTTTAACGGATACCGCTTCACCGGCACCGATTTTTTTACCTGTGACTTTATCGACAGAGTTCACATTGCGCGATTCGATGGAACCACCAACTTTGTAGAAGGCGCGTTTACGGAAATCACCTTCAAACAGTTCGTTATCCAGCAAAATCGCACCGTTGGAGGAAGCGTTGAACACTTCCAGATTGTCCTGGCGACGCTCAAGAAACGCGGTCTGCGCCAGATCGTCATAAATAACCAGGTCGGTATTAACAGTCGTTGCCATGGTTTGAATCCCTTATTTCGGAAGTTTGAGGAAGGCCTGCTGGCCGTGTTTGCGGATGTAGTCCGCTTTGTCGCTGGCGCTCATTTCGGAACGTTTCAGGCTGCCACCGCCGTTTGGTTTGTGTCCGCCCGCGCCGGTGCCTTCTGCGCGTGGGAACAGATGCGGAGCCGTCTCCTTAAGAGACTCAGCCCACTCAAGCGGGCTTAGTGGAGTTTTGCCGTCTTTACCGAACAGAAC
>NZ_JBHSON010000327.1:0-530 GCF_042656285.1 Actinomadura rugatobispora
TAGCCCTTGTCGAAGCGCATGCCCTCGGTGAGCTCCAGCTCCAGCCCGAAGGTGTTGCTCTCCTCGACGGTGATGACGCCTTCCTTGCCGACCTTGTCCATCGCCTCGGCGATCATCTCGCCGATCTGCGGGTCACCGGCCGAAATGGACGCCGTCGAAGCGATCTGCTCCTTGGTCTCCACATCCTTGGCCAGCTTCGACAGCTCTTCGCTGACCCGCTCCACCGCGGCCTCGATGCCGCGCTTCAGCGACATCGGGTTCGCACCGGCGGCAACATTGCGCAGACCCTCACGGACGAGAGCCTGGGCCAGGACGGTCGCCGTCGTCGTGCCGTCACCGGCGACGTCGTCGGTCTTCTTGGCGACCTCCTTGACCAGCTCCGCGCCGATCTTCTCCCACGCGTCCTCGAGCTCGATCTCCTTGGCGATCGACACACCGTCATTGGTGATCGTCGGAGCGCCCCACTTCTTCTCCAACACCACATTGCGACCCTTGGGACCAAGGGTCACCTTCACGGCATCGGCGAGCTG
>NZ_JBHSON010000328.1:0-529 GCF_042656285.1 Actinomadura rugatobispora
GGCCTCCTGCCGCAGCTCGATCCCCATGTCCCGGTCCTTGAGCCGCTCGTCCACCTTGGCGATCATCAGATCCACGATCTGGATGATCTCCTTCGGCGTCAGCTGGTGGAACACCACCGTGTCGTCCACACGGTTGAGGAACTCCGGACGGAAGTGCTGCTTGAGCTCCTCGCCGACCTTCGCCTTCATCCGGTCGTAGGAGCCCTGCTCGTCGTTCTGCCGCTGGAAGCCGACGCCCTGGCCCTTGGAGATGTCACGGGTGCCGAGGTTGGTCGTCATGATGACGACGGTGTTCTTGAAGTCCACCACCCGGCCCTGGGCGTCGGTCAGCCGGCCGTCCTCCAGGATCTGCAGCAGCGAGTTGAAGATGTCCTGGTGCGCCTTCTCGATCTCGTCGAACAGCACCACCGAGAACGGCTTGCGGCGCACCTTCTCGGTGAGCTGGCCGCCCTCCTCGTACCCGACGTAGCCGGGCGGGGAGCCGAACAGCCGCGAGACGGTGTGCTTCTCCATGAACTCCGACATGTCC
>NZ_JBHSON010000329.1:0-529 GCF_042656285.1 Actinomadura rugatobispora
GGCCTCCTGCCGCAGCTCGATCCCCATGTCCCGGTCCTTGAGCCGCTCGTCCACCTTGGCGATCATCAGATCCACGATCTGGATGATCTCCTTCGGCGTCAGCTGGTGGAACACCACCGTGTCATCGACACGGTTGAGGAACTCCGGACGGAAGTGCTGCTTGAGCTCCTCGTTCACCTTGGCCTTCATGCGCTCGTACGAGCCCTGCTCGTCGTTGGCGCGGGTGAAGCCCAGCGACTGCCCCTTGGAGATGTCGCGCGTCCCCAGGTTGGTCGTCATGATGATGACGGTGTTCTTGAAGTCCACCACCCGGCCCTGGGCGTCGGTCAGGCGACCGTCCTCCAGGATCTGCAGCAGCGAGTTGAAGATGTCGGGGTGGGCCTTCTCGATCTCGTCGAACAGCACGACCGAGAACGGCTTGCGGCGCACCTTCTCGGTGAGCTGGCCGCCCTCCTCGTACCCGACGTAGCCGGGCGGGGAGCCGAACAGCCGCGAGACGGTGTGCTTCTCCATGAACTCCGACATGTCC
>NZ_JBHSON010000330.1:0-527 GCF_042656285.1 Actinomadura rugatobispora
GGCGAGGATGCTTGAGAACTACCCTCATAAACTGACCGACTCAGACGTGGAATCTGTCGCCTCACTTTTGGCTGATCTGATTGGGCCAGTTGCAGCGTACCTTATTGAGGAAGAGTCTAAAAACCCGGCTTAAAAATTTAATTAGTAATTTTAATTACAGGAGTAATCCCGGGGATTTCTGCAATCAAATTAAGGGTAACCATGATTAATAAACAAGCATTTAAAACAGCTCAGTTATTTGTCTCTCTTGGTTATTGGTCTATAGCCATGCTTTATTTAAAAAAGGCTTACGGTAAATAAAAGTGAATAATTTAATTAGCACTTATAGACGCAGAATTTTAAAAGCGGCCTTGTTACGCCACCAGCGAAAGACTGGGAGTAGCTTACTTGTCATTAAGCTCAACAAGGGTGGGATTAGTACTATCGAATTAACTGAGATTCTTCTTGATGGATTGTTGCGAAAATTCGAGCGACTGGCGCGCGGTGAATACGGAAATGTGGAAGGTGTGAAAGCTCTTAAGGGAATT
>NZ_JBHSON010000331.1:0-526 GCF_042656285.1 Actinomadura rugatobispora
GACGAAATACACCGTCGTGATCACGTAATTGAAAACGAACACCAGCATGAACGCCACCACCGTCGCCCGGTTCACCGCCCGGCCAACCCCGGCAGGGCTCCGCTCACAATTCATCCCCATATAACAGGCCACCAGCGCAGCGATCAGACCGAACAACCACGCCTTGCCCAACGTCACGAACAGATCCGACACCCGCAGCAGACCCAAAGCCCCATCGAAATAGGCGCCCGGGGTCACGCCCTGCAGCAGCACGTTGAACACAAAACCGCCCACCGCACCCGACAGGATCACCAGGGAGGCGAGCATGCACGAGATCATGCTGGCCGCCCACATGCGTGGTGTCACCAGACGGTGCACCGGATTGACGGCCATGACCTCCATCGCCGACAACTCATCCCGGATGTTGCGCGCGCCCATGTCCGAGGTCATCGCCGAACCACCCGCACCCGCGATGATCAACGCCGACGCGATCGGCGCGACCTGCCGCACCAACCCCACCACCACCGCACCACCGGTCGCCGACTGA
>NZ_JBHSON010000332.1:0-526 GCF_042656285.1 Actinomadura rugatobispora
TCAGTCGGCGACCGGTGGTGCGGTGGTGGTGGGGTTGGTGCGGCAGGTCGCGCCGATCGCGTCGGCGTTGATCATCGCGGGTGCGGGTGGTTCGGCGATGACCTCGGACATGGGCGCGCGCAATATCCGGGATGAGTTGTCGGCGATGGAGGTCATGGCCGTCAATCCGGTGCATCGGCTGGTGACGCCGCGGATGTGGGCGGCCAGCATGATCTCGTGCATGCTCGCCTCCCTGGTGATCCTGTCGGGTGCGGTGGGCGGTTTTGTGTTCAACGTGTTGCTGCAGGGTGTGACGCCGGGCGCCTATTTCGATGGGGCGCTGGGTCTGCTGCGGGTGTCGGACCTGTTCGTGACACTGGGCAAGGCGTGGTTGTTCGGTCTGATCGCTGCGCTGGTGGCCTGCTATATGGGGATGAATTGTGAGCGGAGCCCTGCCGGGGTTGGCCGGGCGGTGAACCGGGCGACGGTGGTGGCGTTCATGCTGGTGTTCGTTTTCAATTACGTGATCACGACGGTGTATTTCGTC
>NZ_JBHSON010000333.1:0-524 GCF_042656285.1 Actinomadura rugatobispora
TCGCCGGCCGGGCCGTGCACGCGCTCGGAGATCCTGATGTCGGTCGTGCGGTCCAGCAGCCGCTCGATGGCGACCCGGGCCTCGGCGCGGGCCAGGGGCGCGCCGGGGCAGGTGTGGATGCCCCGCCCGAACGCCATGTGGTGGCGGGCGTTCTTGCGGCCGACGTCGAAGGTCTGCGCGTCGTCGAAGTGGCGCGGGTCGCGGTTGGCGGCGCCGTTGAGCACCATCAGCGTGGTGCCCGCGGGGATGTCCACCCCCCCGACCGTGGTCGGCACGCGGGAGAGCCGGAAGTCGCCCTTGATCGGACTGTCGAACCGGAGCGTCTCCTCGATGAAGTTGGGGACGCGGTCGCGCTCCTCGCGCAGCAGCCGCTGCAGGTCGGGGTTCTCGGCGAGGATCCTGAGCGCCGAGCCCAGCAGCCGCACGGTGGTCTCCTGGCCCGCCGCGAACAGGTTGGCCGCCACCCGCACCGCGTCGCCGACGTCGGGGGTCGAGCCGTCCGGGAAGGTCGCGGTGGCCAGCCC
>NZ_JBHSON010000334.1:0-518 GCF_042656285.1 Actinomadura rugatobispora
CGATCGGGATGATTATCAACCCAGCATTTCGGGTCCACACTATCATGTGTACTATGAAGAGGCTGGCTACTATAGTGATAAAATCGGTTTCCCAGTTACGGAGACCATAAGCCCTGATGATTTGGCCGGGTATTGGAACTTCTTTTGCGAGAAACTCAATGTAGTTCCTGTAGGAAAAATGCCCATGCCTTTAGAGGATGAATCTGGACAGTTAGGACTTGGAATATGATGTGCTCAACGGTGATCTCACAACTTGGTTTTGAATGTTATTCAATAGGCGAAACCATGAGAATTATCAGTCCCTTCACATATTGTGATGATGGGGAGCATGTCGGCGCATTTGTCCGAGAAATAAGTGGTAAATTTTTAGTAAGTGATCGATGTGATGCTCTTATGAACATGGAGGCCAGAGGAATCACTGTTACTAAAAAACGCTTAGATGAGATTCGGCGTTTGCTGCATCGTGAGGGAACGGAATTAAATGATCGCGGTGAGATAATTCGTTGGGCCACTGAAAG
>NZ_JBHSON010000335.1:0-510 GCF_042656285.1 Actinomadura rugatobispora
ATCCCGGCCCGGCAAAGGAACCCATCCTCGCTGCCGCGAAAGAGCAGGGCACTGCATACATCAATGAGCAGCGCCGCCTGGGGCGTGATGTGCGGCTGTCTGCGATTTATGCCGCTCTGCATGTTCAGGGCGTGCAGCGGGTTGAGCTGATGCAGCCCCTGGCTGACATGGTGATAGATAAAACGCAGGCGTCATATTGCACCGATTTTAAAGCAGAAATTGGTGGCTCTTATGACTAGCAGCCTGTTGCCGCCGGGGTCGTCTGCGCTGGAGCGCAGGCTGGCGCAAGCCTGTTCAGGTATCAGTGATTTAAACGTGCCGCTGCGTGACCTGTGGAACCCGTGGAAATGCCCGGCAAAGTTTCTGCCGTACCTGGCCTGGGCTTTCTCCGTTGATCGATGGGAGGAAACCTGGACAGAAACCGCTAAGCGGCAGGCAGTAAGTGATGCGTTCTGGATCCATCAGCGAAAAGGAACGGTGGCGGCAGTTAAGCGGGTGATCGAGGGGCTG
>NZ_JBHSON010000336.1:0-509 GCF_042656285.1 Actinomadura rugatobispora
GTACCAAAAAGCAGCACAGCATTAGGATTATTCGCATATTAGCCTCCTCTTTTTAACAGAAGTATAAGAATTATAAGTTATTTATCCTATAAGTTTGTCTATTTTGTTGAACGCCACGTCTTTTTGCAAACGCTACTTGATTAAAATCATAAAAATCAAAACGATAGCGGTTTTTTGCCTCGTGATTGCAGACCGCTGGCTGGAGCTTACGTTTTTTAAAACATAAAAACTCAGTGTAATAAGCCACCCGAGTTTAAAAAATGATCGCTTTGATTTATTGATATATTTACGCACCCCCATTTTTAATCAATGGTGGCATCGTTAAGATTGATTTATTTGTACAAAGAATGATAACGCACCCTCAATGTGAGGGAATAAGAGAGTGCGAGTACCTCTGACGTCATTTGCACTGAGTTTCGGTTAACCCGTCTCCAGCATACTGAAACTGACGATCCGCGAGCGCCCCAACTCTTTCGCCCGGTAAAGCGCCACATCTGCTGCGCGCAGCA
>NZ_JBHSON010000337.1:0-507 GCF_042656285.1 Actinomadura rugatobispora
CTGGGACGACATCCTGCGCCTGGCCAGCTCGATCAAGCAGGGCACCGTCACCGCCTCGCTGATGCTGCGCAAGCTCGGCAGCTACCCGCGCCAGAACGGACTGGCCGTGGCCCTGCGCGAGCTGGGCCGGATCGAGCGCACGCTGTTCATCCTGGACTGGCTGCAAAGTGTTGAACTGCGCCGCCGCGTGCATGCCGGCCTGAACAAAGGTGAGGCGCGCAACTCGCTGGCCAGGGCGGTGTTCTTCAACCGCCTTGGGGAAATCAGGGATCGGAGCTTCGAGCAGCAGCGCTACCGGGCCAGCGGCCTCAACCTGGTGACGGCGGCTATCGTGCTGTGGAACACGGTGTACCTGGAACGCGCCACCCAGGGGTTGGTCGAGGCCGGCAAGCCGGTGGACGGCGAGCTGCTGCAATTCCTGTCGCCGCTGGGCTGGGAGCACATCAACCTAACCGGCGATTACGTCTGGCGGCAGAGCCGCAGACTGGAAGACGGGAAGTTTCGGCC
>NZ_JBHSON010000338.1:0-506 GCF_042656285.1 Actinomadura rugatobispora
CCGTGGCGGCGCTATTTGCCAGAAATACGGCTTTTGCTGCCCATTTTTCAGCTTCGCTTCCACTAATCAGGGCTGCTACAGGCTCACTCATCATCCAGGACTATTGCAGCCTGCGGGTTAAAGGACCTGTTACTGGCGGCAACCATCATCATTGAGCTTTTGGGTGGTGACTGGTCGCGGATCCTGTAAGCCGTCATTTTTCAGACTGAATTCAAAATTTATAACCTGTCGCATTGCCGGGTGCCCTGCGGGATATAGCCAGTGCCTCATTGCCGTCAGCGTTTCCCGAAAAAAAAGGTGACAGCCGGTAAGCGACACGTTGTCCACTCGTCCATCGTCCAGAATATCAAACGTGGCGGTCACCTGACCTTCGATGCGTTTTGCTGCGGCCTGTACCGGGTAGGTTGGCTGCAGTGTGGTTACGGGTTTTAGTGGTATCGCATGTACCGGAGTGAGGAACATGGCCGCCAGCACTGTCAGAGTAAAAGCTTTCATGGTCTGAAATC
>NZ_JBHSON010000339.1:0-503 GCF_042656285.1 Actinomadura rugatobispora
GTGAGAAATTACACACCTTTCACACCCGATAAAATCAGGGGTATACAGTGGCGAAAACATTGCTCAACCTTTCACAGGCAGCACAAGCCGCGGGCATTACCAGAAGAACGCTATACAATCATGTAAAACAGGGAAAGGTTACCGTGTCACGTGACGGGAAAAACAACCCTGTCGTGGATGTGTCAGAACTGATCCGTGTATACGGAAATGTGAATATCCCTGAGAAACAAATTCCCGGCATTTCACACCGTGAAAATACACAAAAAAATTTCCCACAGGAACAGCTTCTGGCAATGCAAAAGGAACTGGCCGATCTCCGGCAGGCTGTCACCCTGATGCTGGAAGATAAAACATCCCGGGAAGAAGAACGCCGCCAGCACGATGATGAGCGCCGGAAACTCCAGGCCGAAGTGGACAGATTGACAACAGAACTGACACAGAAGAAAAAACGCTTCTGGTCCGGCTGGTTTAGCTGAGAACTTACCGAAGGGAATGGAGAACAT
>NZ_JBHSON010000340.1:0-623 GCF_042656285.1 Actinomadura rugatobispora
TCACATCGCGGTGGATGGCTGGTCGATGGATGTGCTGGTGCGTGATCTGGGCGTGGCGTACGCGGCGCGGCGTTCGGGCGGCGTGCCCCAGTGGGAGCCGCTGCCGGTCCAGTACGCCGACTATGCGCTCTGGCAGCGCGAGGTTCTCGGCGACCTGGACGATCCGGACAGTGTGATCTCGGCTCAGCTTGGTTTCTGGCGTGAGGCGCTCGCGGGCATTCCCGAGGAGCTGGCGTTGCCGGTGGATCGTCCGCGTCCGGCGGAGGCGTCTTTCCGGGGTGGGTCGGTGTCGGTGGGTGTGGGTGCGGAGGTGCATGCGCGGTTGGTGCGGGTGGCTCAGCAGCGTGGTGTGACGATGTTCATGGTGGCGCAGGCGGCGTTTTCCGGTAGGTACGGCGGTGGCCGGTCGTGGTGAGGAGTCCCTCGAAGACCTCGCTGGGTTCTTCTTGAACACGTTGGTGTTGCGGACGGATGTGGGTGGTGATCCGTCGTTCGCTGAGGTGTTGGAGCGGGTGCGGGAGGCCGATCTGGCGGCTTTCGCGCATCAGGATCTGCCGTTCGAGCGGCTGGTGGAGGACCTCAACCCCGCCCGTTCGCTGGCACGGCACCCGCTGTTCCAGGTG